>JADKIH010000006.1 GCA_016721305.1 Bacteroidota bacterium | reverse complement strand
AAACCGCACAGAAATCAGCCTTTCGGTTGCAGATTGGGTCCCCGGCATCTACTATTATTCCATCAAAAGCCATAAGGGTCAGATGATTGGGGGTAAGTTTTTAGTAATACATTGAGGAATTCTTCTGAAAAAGTATATTTGTCGGAAATTTATAAATCGTATGTCGAATCAACTCTTGAAAGGTAAACGTGGAATCATCAGCGGAGCTCTTGATTCTAACTCAATTGCATGGAAAGTTGCTCAGCGTTGTCACCAGGAAGGTGCACAGATCGTCCTGACAAACGCTCCAATTGCTATGCGAATGGGCGAGATAAAAAAACTTGCCGAAGAAACAGGAGCAGAGATTATTCCTGCCGATGCAACTTCTGTTGAAGACATTACCAATCTCTATCAGAAATCAATGGATCACATGGGTGGCAAACTCGATTTTGTATTGCACTCAATCGGAATGTCTGTCAACATCCGTAAAAATGTTCCTTATACAGAAAGCAATTACGAGTACTTCTCTAAAGGAGTAGATGTATCTGCATTTTCTCTTTGCATAAGATGTTAAGCGTTGCCATGAAAATGGACGCGATTAACGAATGGGGTAGCGTGGTTGCCTTGTCTTATATCGCCGCACAACGTACGTATCCGTTCTATACGGATATGGCCGATATCAAAGCCATGCTTGAGTCAATTGCCCGTAGTTTCGGCTATCACTATGGTAAAGCAAAGAAAGTTCGTGTAAACACTATTTCTCAATCGCCAACTAAAACGACTGCAGGAAGCGGTATTAAAGGCTTCGAAGACTTCTATAATTTCGCTGATGCGCTTTCTCCATTAGGAAATGCCAGTGCCGACGCTTGCGCTGATTACTGCGTGACTTTATTCTCCGACCTGACCAGAATGGTGACTATGCAGAACCTCTTCCACGATGGCGGATATTCGACGACAGGCGTAAGCTTCGAGGTCATGAATAAATTCCAATCATAATTATCGATCACAATAATTATCAGTCATAAAAAAAGCCCCACAATGTGGGGCTTTTTATTTGAAGCTTATTCTTCTTTCTTTTTACGTGTACCACCTGATTTAGCCGGCGGTGGAGGAGTCGGAGCATTCGCTTTAATGACATTGATCTTAAGCGAGCTTGTCTCTTTATCGAAAGTGACGTCGATAATATCTCCTTCTGTCATTTCGGCTTTAATGATCTCTTCAGCCAGTGGATCTTCGAGGTATTTCTGAATCGCACGTTTCAATGGACGCGCACCGTAGTTACTATCGAAGCCATGATCGGCGATATAATCTTTCGCGTCATCAGAAAGTTGGATTTTATAACCAAGCTCAGTGATTCTCTTGAAGAGGTGAACCAATTCCACATCGATGATTTTGTGAATGTGTTCTTTCTCGAGAGAGTTGAACATAACCACATCGTCGATACGGTTGAGGAATTCAGGAGCGAAGGCTTTCTTCAAAGCGTTTTCGATAACACCGCGAGAGTGGTCATCAGCGCCGCTGGTCTTAGCATTAGTAGCGAAACCAACACCTTGTCCGAAGTCTTTCAATTGACGAGAACCGATGTTCGACGTCATGATCATAATTGTATTCTTGAAGTCTACTTTACGACCTAAGCTGTCTGTCAGCATACCTTCATCCAAAACCTGGAGGAGGAGATTAAATACATCCGGGTGAGCTTTCTCGATTTCATCGAGGAGAACTACGGCATAAGGTTTACGGCGAACTTTTTCAGTCAACTGACCACCTTCTTCGTAACCAACATATCCCGGAGGCGCACCAATCAAACGACTGATGGCAAATTTCTCCATGTATTCACTCATATCAATACGAATGAGCGATTCTTCAGAGTCGAACAGGTATTTTGCAATCACCTTCGCTAATTCAGTCTTACCGACACCGGTAGGGCCTAAGAAGATGAATGTTCCGATCGGTTTATTCGGATCTTTCAATCCGCGCGATTTACGTTGAATTGCTTTTACAACCTTTGAAATTGCGTTATCCTGTCCGATTACTTTTCCTCTGAGTTCATCAGCCATTTTCACCAAGCGGTGACTTTCAGTCTGAGCAACACGAGTAACAGGGATACCGGTCATCATTGCCACAACTTCAGCAACGTCCGTAGCATTTACAGTATAGCGATGCGTCTTAGTTTCTTCTTCCCAGATACGTTTTGCATTCTCTAATTGCTCGAGCAATTGCTTTTCAGTATCACGGAGTTTAGCTGCTTCTTCATATTTCTGGCTGCGAACAACACGATTTTTCTCGTTCTTAATATCTGCAACTTTCCCTTCAAGTTCGAGGATATTTTTAGGAACGTGAATATTTGTGATGTGAACACGCGAGCCGGCTTCATCCAAAGCATCAATAGCTTTATCCGGAAGGAAACGATCAGTGATATAACGAGCCGTCAGTGTAACACATGCCTTAATTGCTTCAGGTGTGTAATTTACATTGTGATGCTCTTCGTAACGCTCTTTAATGTTTTCAAGAATCTCCATTGACTCATCAACAGAGGCAGGCTCTACCAATACACGTTGGAAACGACGATCTAAAGCGCCATCTTTCTCGATATACTGACGATATTCATCCAAAGTAGTAGCACCGATACATTGAATCTCACCGCGGGCCAGCGCAGGTTTGAACATGTTAGATGCATCTAAAGAACCGGAAGCACCACCGGCACCAATGATTGTATGGATTTCGTCGATGAAGAGGATTACATCCGGAGATTTTTCCAATTCATTCATTACAGCTTTCATTCGCTCTTCGAATTGACCACGGTATTTAGTACCGGCAACGAGAGAAGCAAGATCAAGAGTAACGATACGTTTATTGAAAAGTACACGAGATACTTTACGTTGAACGATTCGCAGCGCTAAACCTTCGGCGATGGCAGATTTACCAACACCAGGTTCACCGATAAGAATCGGATTGTTCTTTTTACGACGAGAAAGGATTTGAGAAACACGCTCAATTTCCTTTTCACGGCCAACGATAGGGTCGAGGCGACCATCCTCAGCGGCTTTTGTAAGATCACGACCGAAATTATCCAAAACCGGAGTTTTAGATTTCGAATCAGTACCTTTCTTAGAAGCCATTCCGCTACCACCTTCATCATCTTTTGCATACGGATCGTCTTCGCCCGGATTAGAAGGCGATTCTGAACGGAAGTTAGATTTGATAACATCCAGCTCTTCTTTCACGATTTCATAATTGATTCCGTATTGATTCAGAATCTGAGTGGCAATATTGTCTTCGTCCTTCAGAATAGAAAGGAGGAGATGTTCTGTACCAATCACATCACTCTTGAAAACTTTCGCCTCGAGGTAAGTGATTTTAAGAGCTTTTTCAGCTTGCTTGGTCAGAGGAATATTGCTGAGATTATTGATCGTGGTCGAACTGCCTTTAACAGAATTTTCGACTGATTTACGCAGTTCAGCCAGGTTGATCCCGAGTGATTTCAGAATCTTTATTGCCATACCTTCACCTTCACGGATAAGACCGAGTAGGAGGTGCTCCGTTCCGATGTAATCATGGCCAAGACGTAGAGCTTCTTCACGACTGAAGGTGATCACGTCTTTCACACGGGGAGAGAATTTTGCTTCCATAAATTGATATATTAGTGGGTTATGGTGTAACGATGACTTCCGCCTAAGGTTTTGTTGATGAACTGTAAGATATCAACAAATTTAGCGATTAGTTTGTTTGCCGTGCAATTAACGTGCAATTGGGGCCGGACTGCCACTTGGACAGGCATACTTTTCAACAAAAATCTGTTGGTTAGAAAAGCATGGTTTTCGGGGATTTTTTGTAAATTCGGGCCTCTTTTAAAAGACGGCCGGATGCGGGTTTTAGTGTATTCCGGACGAATAAATTTGTCAGCTTTACGTCAAAGAAAGCCGACTGAAATTTGTCTTTCAAAAGTTAATCAATCTGATGGCCACAATAGCCTGAATTAAATCGCATCAACAATAATCAGAATAAACAATTATGGTAGAAGGAGAGAAAATAATTCCTATTAACATCGAAGAGGAAATGAAGACTGCCTACATTGATTACTCAATGTCGGTAATTGTTTCCCGCGCATTACCCGATGTACGCGACGGTTTAAAACCTGTACATCGCCGGGTACTTTATGGAATGTTAGATTTGGGAGTCTATAGTAATCGTCCCTATAAAAAATCAGCCCGTATCGTCGGTGAGGTTTTGGGTAAGTATCACCCGCATGGCGACGGTTCTGTTTATGATGCCATGGTACGTATGGCGCAGGACTGGAGTCTTCGTTATCCGTTGATCGACGGACAAGGAAACTTCGGATCGATGGACGGCGATAGCCCGGCAGCGATGCGTTATACAGAAGCACGCCTCCGCAAAATTGCAGAAGAGATGCTCGCCGATATCGATAAGGATACGGTTGATTTCTCACTGAACTTCGACGATAGTTTACAAGAGCCAACAGTTTTACCAGCTAAGATTCCGAATTTGCTCATCAATGGTGCATCAGGTATCGCCGTTGGTATGGCAACGAATATGGCTCCGCATAATCTTACTGAAGTTATCGACGGAACGGTAGCATATATCGACAATAAAGACATTACGATTGATGAGCTTATGAAGCACATCAAAGCTCCTGATTTCCCTACTTCAGGTATTATCTATGGCTATTCAGGCGTTAAAGAAGCATACCATACAGGTCGTGGCCGTATTGTTCTCAGAGCAAGAGCTACGATTGAAACGACATCAAGTGGACGTGAGAGAATTGTAGTGACAGAAGTTCCGTTCCAGGTCAATAAGGCAGAGATGATCAAGCGTACAGCTGATCTGATCAATGAGAAAAAGATCGAAGGTATTTCGGATATCCGTGATGAATCGGATCGCGAAGGTGTTCGTATTGTTTACGAATTACGTCGTGATGCTGTGTCGAATGTCGTTCTGAATAATCTTTACAAATACACATCTCTTCAGTCATCTTTCAGCGTCAACAACGTTGCTCTGGTACATGGTCGACCGATGACGTTGAATCTGAAAGATCTTATCGTACACTTCGTTAATCACCGTCATGAAGTGGTTATTCGTCGTACGAAATACGAGCTTTCAGAAGCAGAAAAACGCGCACACATTCTAGAAGGTTTATTGATTGCACTAGATCACCTCGATGAAGTTATCGCCTTGATTCGTGCTTCCCAAACTCCGCAGATTGCACAGGATGGATTGATGGAGAAATTTGCTCTCTCGGAAATTCAGTCGAAGGCAATTCTGGAAATGCGTTTACAACGACTCACAGGACTCGAGCGTGACAAGATTCGTGACGAATACAATGAGTTGATGAAATTGATCGAATACTATCGCAGCGTGCTTGCCAGCGAAGACCTCCGCATGGAGATCATCAAAGACGAGCTCAGCGAGATCAAAGAAAAATACGGTGATACACGTCGTACGGAAATCGTTTATGTAAGCGATGATATCTCTATGGAAGATATGATTGCCGACGAAGACGTAGTGATTACCATCTCTCACTTAGGTTATATCAAGCGTACTGCACTTACAGAGTATCGTACTCAAGGCCGCGGTGGTCGCGGTGCCAAGGGAAGTTCGACTCGCGATGAAGACTTTGTGGAACACATTTATGTAGCCTCCACACACAACTATATGTTGTTCTTCACCGAAAAAGGCCGCTGTTACTGGCTGAAAGTATATGGTATTCCGGAAGGCAATAAGACTTCTAAAGGTCGGGCGATTCAGAATCTGATCAGCTTGTCGCCGGATGATAAAGTAAAAGCCTTTATCAACGTTAAAGATCTGGAGAACGAAGAATATATCAATAACAACTTCATCGTGATGTGTACTAAGAACGGTACAATTAAGAAAACATCACTCGAAGCATATTCTCGTCCACGATTAACCGGTATCAATGCGATCAATATCGAAGAAAACGACAGCTTATTAGAGGCACGTTTAACAAACGGAACGAATGAGATCATGCTTGCAACAAGCAAGGGCAAGCTGGTTCGATTCAACGAAGAAACCGTTCGTCCGATGGGAAGAAATTCGACCGGCGTAAAAGGTGTAACACTTGATGGCGACGATGATGCAGTAATTGGAATGGTTTGTGTAACGGACGCGACGAAGGAATCCTTGCTGGTAGTTTCTGAAAAGGGATATGGCAAACGTTCCGAAGTTGAGGAATACCGTAAAACGAATCGTGGCGGAAAAGGAGTGAAGACAATCAACATGACGGAGAAGACCGGCAATTTGATTGCGATCAAGGTGGTAGAAAATGACGACGATCTGATGATTATCAACAAATCCGGTATTACTATTCGGATGAATGTTGACGAGCTCAGATTGATGGGAAGAGCTACTCAGGGAGTTCGACTAATTCGTTTGGACGATGATGATGAAATCGCTTCTGTAGCAAAAGTTGAGGTCGACGAAGAAGAAAAGAAAGCCTCCGCAGAATTAGGTACCGAAGGTCCGGATGACAATACACCGGCTGCTGAAGGTCCGGCAGAAGGCGATGCAAAACCAATTGAGTAATTCACTGTATTTAACATAATATTTAGCAAACTAAGACAAATGAAGAAAATTAGCTTACTGCTGTTAATTAGCTGTATATCTGTAAGTTGGTCGTACGCACAGAAATCAAAGGTTCAAACAGCCTACAACTTTTACAAGGAGCCATACCAGCAATATGACAAGGCTAAGGAAGCCATCGATGAAGCTGTTGCCAATGAAGCAACATCCGGAATGCCTAAGGCCTGGTACTACCGGGGGCAGATTTATCAGTCGTTATTCAAAAGCGAGAAATACAAAAGCTTGTGCAATAACTGCCTGATGATTGCCTACGAATCTTACCAGAAAGCCCTTCAGCTGGATCCTAAAAATGAGTGGGCTGATGAGATTAACTCATTATGGATTCCAAGACTTTCGGCCGACATTTATAACGACGGTGTAGCCGAATTAAAGGCAGGAAACTACCAGAATGCAATGGATCGATTTGATGCATCTATCAAAATCCAACCGTCAGATACAGGTGCAATTGTGAATTGCTCAATTGCTGCAAGTAAGCTACATAACAATGCCAAGTCAAAAGAGCTCTTACAAAAGCTTGTCGACATGCATTACAAAAATGAAGGTATTTATTCGGAGTATGCGCACATCTTAAAGACTGAAAACAAGACCGACAGTGCGTTATTGATTGTGCGTGCAGCTCGTCAGGAATTCCCGGAGAGCTTAAATCTAATCATTACCGAAATCAATATCCTATTAGCAGCGAACCGTCCGTCTGAAGTAGCAGGCATCTTAGATGCAGCCGTAAAGAAAGACCCTACTAATCCGGACCTTTATCTGGCATTGGGAAGCACATACGACAATCTGGCTAATCCGGAAGATGCAGCTGCAAAGGCAGCATTAAAGCCTGCACAATATGCAGAATACATGACTAAATCAGAAGCAGCGTACCGCGACGGTCTCAAAGTAGCTCCTGAGAATTACATCCTCAATTACAATCTGGGCGTACTTATCTTTAATCAGGGCGCAGAAATGGCCAATAAAGCCAATGATTTGAAGTCAAACGACGAATATGCGAAGGCAAAAGTCAAATTTGACGCAAAATTCAAGGAAGCAGAGCCATTTTTGGAGAAAGCTATGTCAAATAACCCTAAAAAGGACGCTGAGGACGTGGTCACATATAAATCGACATTACAGTCATTAAAGCAATTGTACGTACGTACAAATGAGACACAGAAGTATGACCAGGTAAAGGCTGAGTTAGAGAAGAACTAAGCTTTCATATAAGATACTTAAGATCCCGACAGAATAGAGTCGGGATTTTTTTTTTGCCATTACAGAAAGTAGGGCAGCATGAAAAATGAACTCCATTTTTTTCTGAACAGTTCATGCGATAGGTACGATCTCAAAAGAGTATTCTGTGAAAAATGGAAGCCGTAATCTAAACGGATAGGTCCGGGCTAACTTTAATACTACTTAACATAATATTAATTATAAGACAAGAATATCTTTATTTTATTGATATTTCGGTATTCTGGTCTTATAAAGGCGTTATCGTTAAATAACCCTTACCGATAGCTATTCCTGATGAGCTTGCGATCTCACCTTGTATTGAGCTGATCTAAATCCACTCCATTTCGGCTGAAAAATTTTCTGTACGCCGAGCTTACTGCTTCCGCCGGTACCGGTAATAAATCTGTTTTTACCATTTCTTCAATATTGAGCTTTCCCTTAAACTTCCCGCCGACCCTGTTCGGTCTCAATTAGCCAAACCCGGCGTGAATTCGTTCCCAAATACCCATAAAATCACACTGAAAGGGCTCCTTTAAGTCAAAATATTGCGATTTTAGCTCAAAATCGGCATTTGAGATATTCGCCAAACCCATGCCTGCTTTCACCAAACCGATCAGGCCGTTTGGCCAAATAAGGTTTAGGAAGCCCTGCCGATGGGGTATTTTTGTTGTTGTAATCAAGACGCAGCCTTGAAAAACCAGACGCACTTAACTAAAACTCAAAGACATGAAAACAAGTTGTTGTCATTCAAAGTCGATCCGCCAGGAAGAGGATTATGCGTTGTGCATGAACGAGGACTGTGATAATTTCATGCGCCCAACTCAGATTGTCCACCGTTCGGGAATCTGGAACAATACTTTCGCATTCTTCTTCTTCGTATTCTTCTTCATTTTAACGTTCAACGATTACTCATACAATAATGCCGGTGGCCTGAGTAATGTCGATTCGAATATCTTCAAGCAGAATCGCCCGTTGACCGAAGCAACCTTACGCAGTGAGCTTGACTCGAACAGCATACTTTGCCCGGATCAGGTTTTTGCTCAGATCATGATTGAATCGGCTCACCTGAATTCTTATCTGGCTAAGCATACGAATAACCTGCTTGGAATGCGTTTCCCATTCAAGCGTAAAACGACGGCGATTGGTATTTATTTACCTGAGACGAATCAGATTATCAAAGGAACTCAGGAAGAATTGATGAAATACCATAACAAGAATCACTATGCTGTATATGCCAACTGGCAAGACTGCGTAAAAGACTACAAGCACTGGCAAGATCAGAGCTTCAAGTTGACTGAACGCTATTTATTGTTTCTCGGAACCTATTATGCCGAAGACACTAAATATGTAGAAAAGATCAAAAAGCTATCGAAATAAAAACCAACGCAAAAAAAAAGTGCGGGCCGAAAGACCTGCACTTTTTTTTGA
The DNA here is from genome assembly GCA_016721305.1 of Bacteroidota bacterium. Classification (GTDB taxonomy): domain Bacteria; phylum Bacteroidota; class Bacteroidia; order AKYH767-A; family 2013-40CM-41-45; genus JADKIH01. The sequence goes on along the minus strand of JADKIH010000006.1, from coordinate 175,146 downwards.
AGTTATTATAGGTTATTATCCCCATTTAACGACGCTGAAAATCCAGCTGATCGTCAATAGTATCCATAGGAAAGCTACAACGGCAGCGCCGCCTTTGCCAAAATAAGTATACCAAAATCCCTGATTTTGTTGAGGTTGACCTGAATGATGTTCGTGTGACATGGTTATAGACCGGTTTTGATGAGGCGAATATCGAAATTATTTTCAAATTGGCAAAGTTTGGGTAGTAAGTGGTAAGTAGTAAGTAGTAAGTAGTAAGTAGTAAGTAGTAAGTAGTAAGTAGTAAGTAGTAAGTAGTAAGTAGTAAGTAGTAAGTAGTAAGTAGTAAGTTGACTGTTAGTTAGGGGCTGTTTCGCAACTCGTAACCCGTAACTCGTAACTCGCAACCCGCAACCCGCAACCCGCAACTCGCAACCCGCAACCCGCAACCACCCCGCACCTAACCCGCAACCCTAACCCGCAACCCGTAACTCGCAACCCGTAACTCGTAACTCGCAACTCGCAACCCGCAACCCGCAACCCGCAACCCGATCTACCAATCAACACCCTTCCGCAAGAGCTTCAATGTCGCTTCTTCAGCGCTTCCGGGAGTTGGGACAAAGTTGTATTCCCAATTTGCTTGTGCAGGCAGACTCATAAGAATGGATTCGGTACGTCCGTCGGTTTCGAGACCGAATTTTGTGCCTCGGTCATAAACGAGATTGAATTCGACATAGCGGCCCCGGCGCAGGAATTGCCATTGTTTATGTTCATCTGTAAAAGGGAGATTCTTATTCCGTTTGATCAGCTCCGTATAAATTGGAGCAAATGCCGATCCGACCTCTTTTACGAATTCAAAACGCTGATCGATCGAAAACTTTTCATTTGCTTTTAACTGATCGAAGAAAATTCCTCCGATCCCTCGGGTTTCATTTCGATGTTTGATGAAAAAGTAATTATCGGCCCATTGTTTAAATTCAGGATAATACGACGGATCATGTTTGTCGCATACATCTTTCAGAAAGTGATGAAAGAAACGCCCGTCTTCCTGTTTAACATAATGTGGAGTCAGGTCAATACCGCCACCAAACCATGCAATACCACCCGTTGTTTCAAAGTAGCGGACATTCATATGAATAATCGGAACCATCGGGTTATTCGGGTGAATGACGATTGAAACTCCTGTTGCAAAAAATTGGGGGTTAGACTCCCTGTCGAGCCCAAGTTGCCGAATCAGAAATTCCGGAGCAGTGCCATGAACAGCCGAAAAATTTACGCCTCCCTTTTCTATTACAGCACCATTACGTATAATGCGCGTACGGCCTCCTCCTCCACCGGGTCTCTCCCACCGATCCTCTTCAAACTTGCCTTGTCCGTCAGCTCCCTCTAAGGCCGTGCATATTTCATCCTGCAGACCTTTGAACCAGTCGGCTACGGCTTCCTTTTCGACTGTCATTATTTCTTTTCTTTTGGCTTAGCAGCTAGATCGATGTTCTCGTTATTACCGGGTTTGAAAACATGGATAACAGAATTCTCCCGATGCTCTGATGAAAAATCATAACGAGTATAAAGTCCGTCGATCGAAAGCAAGCCATCCGTTCCTGCAAATTTCTTTCCTTCTGCCAATAAATTCTTCGCCGAAAAAGTCATGGCATCAAATCCCTGATATGCAGATTCGCCCGGTTCCCCATTATAAGTATCTCTGAAGAACTTTCTGAAATCTTCAACAGGTTTGATGCATCCTGAATAAAGCCCGGACTGAAAATATGGTGTTGCATTGTGTGAGCAGGTTCTGGTCAAGTGTTTCGAAGTATTGCCATGTAGGCAATCCGGCAACAATAATCTTGCGATCCGATAAATGAAGCTTAAGCTCCGATAAAATAGTCGTGGCCATATCTTCATTCGATGAGGAGAGAAATACAATATTCGTTTTCGACTTCGATAAGCTATCAATTAGAGAAGACACTCCGCCTTTAGCATAATCTATGGTAACTTCCTTCTCACTTTTGACCCTTCTCCAGCCCAATTTAAAAAACGCTGAGCGTTCATTTTCTTTGGCTTGAGATGTTCGTACGGTTATAGCAACTGAGCCGGGATATTCTGATGCCATGAAGGCACCCATTTCTTTACATTGAGTGAGCGATGAAGGCAACAAAGAAATTGAATTGCTAAAAGCTTTCAATTGATCTGAAGTATTTACTCCGCTGGAGATTAATTTTATCCCTTTATCATCAGCATACTTCGCGCACCATTTTAATACATTTCCCGAAGCATTTGTAACGATCAGATCAGGAATCGCATCGGCGTTCATTAACTTCAGAACATGCAGAGTATCATCTTCGCTATCTACGATTCGAATGACTGATTTAAAACCGGACTTAGTCATAACATCAGCAGCATGCAATGCACCTTCCACAAATTCCAGATTAGCTTTTACATCTTTGGAAATTGCTTCCTCAATAAAAGTACTATCTGAATTCAATGAATCAGACACGTACATCTTCGGGTAATTCAACGCTGAGATCAAGGTAATTTTGTAGGTAATTTTATCGTAGTGCTTATCCTTTTCTTCAGCGGCTTTCACAGATTTATCATCATCTTTTTTCAACCATGAATAAGCAGGTATCCAAATTTTTGATTTGTATTTTAATCCTTGCCCATCGATTTCTTTGTTAAATTCAAGAATCTCTTCCTGAGGAATATTGAATTTCTGAGAGATGCTAAAGAGTGTTTCTCCTTTGTCAACCTTATAGATGTAAAACTTTCGGGCATTTACAAAACGGACATCCGAAGTATCTTTCTTCGACAATGTTGCTTGTCCGTATCCTAGTCCTGACAGGCTGATAAAGAGTAAAAGAAAAACAGTACGCAAAGTGAATTTACTTATCATAATTTAATTGTCAGATTATTATTCCCATTCAATCGTTGCAGGTGGTTTAGAGCTGATATCGTAAACCACACGATTGATTCCTTTTACTTTATTGATGATGTCGTTGGAGACCTTGGCTAAAAAGGTATGAGGCAAATGGCACCAGTCAGCCGTCATTCCATCGACTGATTGTACTGCGCGGAGGCATACAGCTTTTTCGTATGTGCGCTCGTCGCCCATAACACCGACAGATTGAACAGGCAATAAGATAACGCCGGCCTGCCAAACTGTATTGTAGAGATTTTCACGCTTAAGAGAAGAGATAAAAATCTCGTCTGCATCCTGGACGATCTGTACCTTATCCGGCGTAATTTCACCAAGAATACGAATAGCCAGTCCTGGTCCCGGAAATGGGTGACGATTAAGGATAGCAGGATCGATATTCAATTGTGCGCCTACCAGACGAACTTCATCTTTGAAGAGCGTATTGAGAGGCTCAACAATTTTGAGTTTCATTTTATCAGGCAAGCCTCCTACGTTATGATGGCTTTTGATAGTGGCAGAAGGGCCTTTGACGCTTACAGATTCGATCACGTCAGGATAAATAGTTCCCTGAGCGAGCCATTTAACATCTTTGATTCGAGTGAGATTCGCGATCGAACACTTCGATAAACGTGCGACCGATTGCTTTACGTTTTTGTTCAGGATCGGTAAGACCGTTGAGTGCTGAATAAAATTCGGCCTTGGCATCCACACCTGTGATATTAAGTCCCATGTGGCGGTACGAATCCAGCACCTGATCAAATTCGTTTTTTCGGAGCAGGCCGTTATCTACGAAAATGCAATGAAGGTTTTTCCGATAGCCTGGTGCAAGAGAACAGCAGCGACACTGCTATCGACACCACCCGACAATCCGAGAACCACCTGATCATCACCCAGAGTTTTCTTTAATGAGCTGATTGTTTCCTGAACAAAAGAAGCCGGATTCCAGTCCTGACGACATTTGCAAATATTGACGAGGAAGTTTTTCAAAAGTGTTTTGCCATCTTCCGAATGAGTCACTTCAGGGTGGAATTGAATACCGTAAGTAGCTTCTTCAGCGATTTTATAAGCAGCAACTTTTACGTCAGGAGTACTTGCTACGATTTTAAAATTAGATGGCACTTTTGCAATCGTATCTCCGTGCGACATCCAAACCGTTGATTCCGGGCGAATATCTGCAAAGAGTTCGGAAGAAGAATCGATTGTTACCAGATGAGCCCTTCCGTATTCTCTGATTTTTGAAGGAAGGACTTCACCGCCATTGTTATTTGCCATCAATTGGGCACCATAACATACGCCCAAAACGGGGACTTTCCCGCGAATTCCGGAAAGATCAAACTTTGGGGAATCGGCATCTCTTACTGAGGAAGGGCTACCGGATAGGATAATGCCTTTCACATCATCTGTTAGTACAGGGAAATGGTGAAACGGATGGATTTCACAATAGACATTTAGTTCGCGAATTCTTCGCGCAATGAGCTGGGTATATTGAGAACCGAAGTCGGCAATCAGTATTTTTTGGTGCATGCGCAAAAATATCGTAATAAATGATTCAATCCTTCAGAAAAGAAGAAGATTTATCACCATTTTTTCAAGTTTGACAGGGATAAAAATGCCTTAAATCACAATTCTTGATGAAAGAGGAATTGTAAGAAATCGCAGGTACTTTTTATGAACAAAATGCCTACAAAATGGAGCTTAAATCCGTATAAAAATCAAGCAAATCTGTGCAAAGCAAGCAGGAATGTCGATAACCGGAATTGAGGACAATTTATATTCATTCCTCGTCCAATATTCGTCGATTCCTTTGCTGTATTAGATTGAGCAGAAGTATTATTCATCAATTTGACACACCCAACAAAAAATGAAAATGATTTATTCAACGACGATTCGATTGATCCGTAATTTGGTAATGGTCGCATTAATGTTCATTGGACTTTCCAATGCAAATGCCATCATTCCCCGCCCTGATCATACTGTAATTCTTGTATTAGAAAATCACAGCTACTGGCAAGTTATTTCATCGCCTTCGGCACCTTACATCAACGCTCTTTCACAAAGCGGTGCAAACATGGTTGAGTACTATGCCCTCACTCATCCAAGTCAACCTAATTACATCATGCTGTTTGCAGGTGATAATCTTGGTGTGACCAACGACAACCTCCCTTCGGGAACGCCATGGTCAACACCTAATTTGGGTGCAAGTTTGATCAACAATGGTTTTACGTTCAAAGGATACTCCGAAAACCTCCCCTCTACCGGCTCAACAGCCGAAGCCAATGGTGCATATGGACGAAAACACTCCCCTTGGGTGAACTGGCAAGGTACCGGTTTGAATCAGATACCTTCTTATTGCAATGAAACCATGAATGGATTTCCATCAGATTACAATTTGCTGCCTGATGTTTCATTTGTCATCCCCGATATGGATAACGACATGCACAATGGTACGGACCCTGCGAGAGTAATTGCATGTGACGATTGGGTACAGGCAAAGCTGGGCGATTACGTGAACTGGGCTATGGGTCATAACAGCCTATTGATCGTTTTATTCGATGAAGACGACAATTATGCATCGAATCACATTCCATGCTTCTTTGTTGGCCCAATGGTACAACAAGGCAATTATGCAACAAACGGTTACGATCATTATGATATGTTGCGAACAATCGAAGATATGTATGCTTTGCCCTATCTCGGAGCGAGTGCAAATTCAACTCCGATTGAAGAGATATGGTTAACGAATTCAGTAAGCGAGATCTCGTCAAGTTCAATTCAGAGCAACGTTTATCCTAACCCGGTAACTAATGAAGCTGTGATTCATGTTGACGTTCGCGAAATTTCGACGAGCGGTTATGAATTGCACGTATATGATATCCTTGGCCATGAAGTCAGAAACGAGCCAGCGCAATTACTCTCCTCTAAATCGACGCTTCCTTTCCGAAGAGAAGGCTTACAGAGCGGAATTTATCTCTACGAATTGAGAGACGAAAAAACGATTGTTTCGACAGGAAAAATAATGATAGATTAAACAGTCTCTTCAACAAGAATTGTAAATTGATTGTTCAACGGATCGAATTCGCGATAAAGTATATCAAATATTTCAGATCCCCACTTCAGATACAACGGCAGAAAAGATTCATTTCTTTCCTGCAAGGAACCTCCGGGAAAAAGTTTTTCCCGGATTTTTTTTATCTGAGTAATTTCTGTTTCATCTTTCTTCTTCAAGGAACGTAAAACCTTTTTCCGAGCATTGTCAAAGCGTTAAGTGCTTTCTGCTTTTCAGATTCAACAGTTGCGCTAAGAGAAGAATCAATAGCGTCGGCCTGATCGCGGATTTCATCAAATGACTTAGCTGATTTTTTCGACCATTGCTTCAACAGAGAATGAATGTTGATCCTTCTCAGAGATAAATTTTTTAATGATCTCATCTTCTTTAGCAAAAAAGTCGACGATCTCTAATTTGAGTTTTTCGATTCTCTGAGCGACAGACGCTTCAACTATCATTGCACAATTTCGCAACATGAGAACGGGATAACTTACTCCATGTAATTCAAACACAGATTTAAGTTCGAGCCAGTAAGCCACTTCTGCAGGGCCGCCAATGTAGGCTACATTAGGAAGCACGGTTTCCTGATATAGCGGGCGAAGAATCACATTCGGGCTGAATAGTTCCGGAAAATTTTTCAGTCGTGAAATTATTTCTTCTTTCGAAAATTTAATGTTTGTATTCAGCACTTCAAATCCATCCGACGATGCGACGATTCTGTTTCTTGTATTTCCATCGATGTAAAAAAGATTAATTTCTCTCTGGATTTACTTGGGAGAAATTGAGCAGAAAGTTCGACCTTAGTTTGGTTAACCAATTTGAACGACTCTTGTCCAAGCAACTCTTTCTCCATGATTCCTGCGAACTTTCTTTTCAGTGAAGCATCGTTTGCATCGAGAATGAGTAAGCCATAATTCCCCAAAAAATGATTCGTCCATTTCCTTATTGCTGAAGAAAGATTGTCTGACGAGCAAGAAAGTTTTTCAATTACCTTTTCAGTTCATCGGCATGAACACCGGCACCCAGTACAGCTTCTACTTCGGAGTAGAATGTATTCATATCAGAAAGTGGAAGATTACCGGCAGGTCCGCGATATGCCGTTTCGTAGCGAATCGTTTTCCCGAAAATTGAAAGGTGATTGATTTCTTCGATGTCATGATCTTCGGTAGCCATCCAATATACAGGCACAAAGTGTCGGTCCGGATAGGCCATCCTAAGCTGATCCGCCAGTTTGATCGTAGACATCAACTTAAACAATACATAGAGAGGCCCGGAAAGAGATTCAATTGATGACCTGTTGTAACGGTAAATGTGTTTTCGGATAAGAGGTTTTGGAATTCTCCTCCCCTTTGAGGAAAGTGTGATTCCATCTTGTTGATACTGATTTTTTAGCAAGGAAACCAGATTAGGTCGGTCCAGAAACATTTGAGTACGCTGTTAATCGTTGGCTGAATTCGAGATTATCAGGTTCAAACTCGTAAAATTCTGAAAAAGGAGAATTACTGAGATAACTGACCGGTAATCTATCAAAACAACCGGTGGCTTCGTAAGGAATCCGGATGGTGTTCATTTGGGGCATAATGATGCTAAAGTTCGGCAAAATTAAATAATAAAGAATCCTGAAAACATTTCTTGGAAATTCACGATTGAAAAATTATCTTTGGTAGGTAAAGTGCTGAAAATTATATCGCCGAACCAACGGCTGCACGATGTAGCTTTTTGCCTTTACGCACACCAACACAAAATAATCTCCCACCACCAAGGGTGAATTGCCATCAACCGGTTCATCTTGGATATCTTATTAGGTAAAATGAAGAAACACGTACCCAACAAACTATTCATTTTAGGATTTGCCATGACTTGCTTTTTAGCGAGCGCGACATTTATGCGTTCAGTTGCGCAAGTCAATCTTTACACCTTCTCCTCATCAAGCGGAGTCGCGTTAGAAGACATGAGCGGGTTTTCGCCACTGTTCCTAGGTGCATTTGATAATCAAGCAAGCACTGTGCAGCCAATAGGCTTCAACTTCACATTCAACAATGTTGTTTACACACAATTTTCTGTGAACAGCAATGGCTTGATGCGATTGGGGGCAGCAGCAGTTTCTACGAATGCACTTAATCAACTTACGGTTAATTCAGACTTCCCGAAGATTGCCCCTATTGGGATGATCTTTCCTCTAATGCCGGTGGATATGCCGGTTATAAAATGATAGGTGTTTCTCCAAACAGAAAACTTTCTATAGAATGGATTCTTACGATCCCAAAAAACAATGCAAACTCTGGAAGGTTTCAGGTTTGGTTATTTGAATCAAGCAATACCATTCAATTCGTCTACGGATCAGGAATAATAGCTAACCCGGGTGGTGCATCAATTGGATTAGCTGCGGGAACTACAGACTTTGTTAGTGTGACTTCTTCAACGAATACAGCAAGTAAGATAACAGAGAACAACAGTAATACTTCAGCAATTCATTCCGGAACATCCTATACTTTCTCTGTGCCCGTTGCACCGGGTTGCGTTTCAACTTCGAGCCCTTCGGCTTCGGCAACAGGAGTATCTCCGGTTACGACGCTCAGCTGGACAGCAGGCACCGGCAATCCTACTTCTTACGATGTGTATTTTGGAACAGCTTCCAATCCGCCGTTAGTCTCTGCTGGACAAATCGGAACGACGTTCAATCCGGACACTTCAAAGAAATACGAATTACTTCTACAAAATTGTCCCAAAAAATTCTACAGGCGCAGCAATAGGTTGTGCCATTAATCAATTTACAACAGCTCCACTTCTTAGATACGATGTTGCTCAAACCAGTGGTGCAACTTATACTTCTATTGCATCGGGAGGCACGTCAGTAACAGGTTGGAAGAACGGATTAAACACAGACGACAACTTAAGTACAGCACAACCTATCGGATTTAATTTTGCCTACCAGGGAACAACGTATAGTTCATTCCTGGTTTCGACAAATGGTTTTATCACATTCAATACAGGAACCTCTGCCAACGGATCAGGTTCCGGAGTTTACAGTTACACGAATGGATTGGCGATTGAGAATGGAACCTTAATGATTGCTCCATTCAATGAAGATATGGTATGTATTGGTAATTCCGGATTACAATCAGGACTCGATAATGCCATCAAGTATTCCGTTACAGGAACAGCTGGTAACCGTGTTCTCACAGTAGAATGGATTACTATGGAGATTTACAATAACCCCGGACCGGATTTGAATTTTCAGGTGAAATTGTATGAAGCAACGGGAGCGATAGAGTTTGTATACGGAAAGATGGAAGGTTTCAACGGAACATTTAGTTACGTTTATTCTTACAGCATTGGTGTCAATTCTATTTACGTTAGCCCGTCTGCTTTGAACGGTGAGTTTTTCAACATGCTTACAGCTAACACCAGAAACTTTGGTTCATTTGCTACATCACAATTAAATACTACTCCGGATTGTAATTCTAAGATCACCCTTACACCCGGTGTTTATCAGCCATACATTCTAGCTACCTTCCCTCCGATTAACGACAATAAAGCAAACGCAAGACATTTATCTGTGAACGCTGCACCTTGCTCAGAGTTGTGTGGAACGATCTATTCTACCGTAAACGCAACTACATCGGCCATTCCTGCCGGTTGCGGAATAGGAAATCCTGACGATGATGTTTGGTTTGAATTTACTGCATCAAATTCCAATACAACTATAAAGGTTCTTTCTTCAGGAAATTTTGACGCTGTTGTTGAGTTGTATAATAGTGCAAACGCATTGGTAAGTTGCAAAGACACATCAGGACAAGGTTTAACAGAGATTATTAATACCACATCGCTGGTTTCGGGCAGTCAGTATTTTATTCGTGTGTACCACTCAGCAACCGGTTCAGGAACCGGAAGTGGTCGGTTCTCAATCTGCATCAGTGCTACTCCGTTACCACCAGTGAATGACGAGTGTTTAGCTGCCATCACATTGCCGGTAACAACAGCATCGATTTTCACTAACGGTACTCAGACAGGTGCTGCCACAGCATCGGCAGGAATTCCTCTTTGTTCAGTAGCGGGAACAATTCCGGATGACGATGTATGGTACAAGTTTGTTGCTCTGAATACAACGGAAGTAGTTACAGTTTCCAGCGGAATCGGTTTCAATGCAGCGATCCAATTATTTTCCGGAAGTTGTGGAGCCCTTTCATCTATCGCTTGTGTTAATGCAACCGGAACCGGACAACTTGAATCCCTTACCGCAAATTCATTAACGATTGGTCAAACCTATTACATCAGAGTTTACCACGCATTAGTGACAGGCGGAAGCGGAGTGTTTACGATTAATGTAACATCACCTCTACCAGCTTGCGCCGGTAATATGACACCGGCAAATGCCACTCCTAATCAACCGGCAGCAGGAATCACATTAAAATGGAGCCCGGTTTCCAACAGCAATTTGTATAAAGTATATATGGATGTTGTCAATCCACCGGCAACCTTACTGGCTACCACAACCGATACAAGCGTAGTAACAGGACCGTTGAATCAAGGACTCACCTACTATTGGCAAGTTGTTGCAACAAATTCGATCGGTTCATCGACAGGTTGTAACGTTAATGCGTTTGCAACCGTTCCTCTCGATTACGGAATGCGAGTGAAGGTGTTTTTAGAAGGCTTCTATAATAAGGCTACCGGAAAGATGTCGATAGCTTTAAATCCGGCAGATACATTGACAGACTCAATTACAGTTTCTCTTGCCCACCCGACTACCAAGCAAATTACCTATACATCAAAAGGTACTCTTAGTGAAAATGGAATCGGAACGGTATCTTTTCCACAGCCGGCATTAGGGCAAAACTGGTATGTAGTTGTCAATCATCGTAACAGTTTACAAACATGGAGTCTTACCACATTTGGCTACAATGATCCTGATACTATTTACGACTTCTCCAACTCGGCAAGTAAAGCCTTTGGTAATAATCAGATTCAGGTAAATACAGGAGTTTTTGCGATTCATGGAGGCGATATCAATCAGGATGGTTTCCTAAACCAATTGGATTTCGCTGCTGAAGAGCCATTGGTAGGCGCGGTAATGCTTGGGTATCTACCACAGGATATCAACGGTGATGGAATTATCGAATCCGCTGATTATTCGTACGTCGAAACGAAATCCAAGACAGCCCTCTCAATTCTGCATCCATAACAGGAATTTAGCCAATTTTCAAGGAAATTCTCACCATGCAATAATGGCCTTTGGCCAAGGGAAGAGCTATGTTTGCTCCAAAAATATTGCTTTTAGACCCTTTGACGTCTATTTTTCCCAAAGTAGCAAAAGTGTAGATAACTTAAAGCCCACGTCCGGCGCGGGTTTGCGGTTGATCTATTATATTTGCTCCTCGAAACGTTAAGCTTTCTACTTGAAAAATACCAGACATACTATCACTCAAATAAAGACCCATTTTCTTTTTGGTTTTCTGTTTGCGCTTCTGAGTTTGATCCATACTGAATCATTCTCTCAGGCGACATGCACATCGTCAGGAAACTGGTCAAGCGGTTCTGTTTGGTCGCCGGCGATGCCTGCTGCAGGAGAAACGGTGACTGTGGCAGTTGGCTGCACATTGCATGTCGACATGACAACAGCCATTATCGGCAATTTAACGGTGAATGGAGTTCTCATAATTGATGCAAGTGCAACGGCGGTGTTAAATGTAAATGGCAACATTGACGTAAATAACGGAGCTGTCCTTGACAATAATGGAAGAATAAATTTGACAACGGCCGGAAAGACATTTAATCTTAACGGAACGGCCACTTATATTCACAATCCGTTAAACAATGCAGTAATTGACGAGACAATTTTTTCGAATGGAATTGAGACATTTTCAAATACATCGACGCTTGATATCAAAAAATGGAGCAATGGAGCAATCCCACTGGGCAACTCTAGGAATGCGTCAAGTAATTTCAAGCAATTTGATTTTGGAAGCTAAATGTCCCGGGGGCGTTTGGGATCAGGATGGTTATTTTCGTTACCAACGGCCGGACGTGTAAAGGCACCTTGACAGTTAAAGCGGGAACAATCATCATGGATGATGGTACAGGCTTTACCACTTCGCTTGTTTTACAAGATGTCGTCATCACCAATACGGGCAATGTCATTTTTTCAACGAGGCGGTAATCGAAACCTCACACTTACTACCGGCAATTTCACATTGAGCAGTACAGCACCTGCTACGCCACTATGATAATGGATACCTCTTATGGTATTTTGAATTGGACAGTAAATGGATCCTTAAATCTCGGCTACGATTTTCATGCAGTGAACGGAAATGGGTTCATTAACGGGGCGGATGTCCGTCTTACTGTTAATGGTAACTTGAATTTTACCGGAGGAAACGTCGTTCTTGTCAATAAGGCAGATGCACCTTGCCGTGTAACAGTCACCGGATCTACCAATATCAACAACGCGACCGGAAACGGAGGCCTTTGCTTTATAGAAGGTGGTAATGGGACAATGACTTTCAGTACACTCGATCTGAATCTTATTGCAGGATCGAATAATTATTTGATGGGCAAACCCGGATCGGTGATGGAATCGAGAGCAATCGGGAACTTTACAGTGACTAATGATTTCAATGTGTCAGGAGCGGCGGCGCTATGCTTTGCTTATGCAGATTCCAATACGAACAAAATTAGGATTGCGATTACCAGAGATTTTAATTTGAATGCTAATGCTTCCTTAGTTGGTGCATATACCGGTGGTGCTTTTACTTTCAAAGCCGGACGTAATATGAACATTACGAATGGTCAATTTACGGGACAAAGCTACATGCAAGCAACGGGAATAGACTCCGTGATTACAGGAGCAGATTTTACATTTAACTCTGCTAATTCTTCGGCATTTTTCAAAGCAAATCGCTCCGCCGGGAATACATTCGTAACCAGCGTAAACTATATTATTTCCAATTCCGGTCTCGGTAATAGTCAAGGCGTCGCCTTAGTCGATTCAGGTGCAGGAAATCTAACTTTTATCGCTACCACGTTCACACAGAATGGTGGACAATTCAATGGCATTTTATCAGGCAGTGGAAATTTGACCTTCAATGTTTCAGGAATACTCGATATGAATGGCGGTATTTTTAAGGGAAATAACAATACGACATTCTCCAATCCCGGAACATTTGCTTTTACACTCGGTAGCATCGATTACGATGGAGGATTATTCAGTTGCTATTACAACTGCAGCACATCAGGAATTCCCGGCACGGTAACCATTGGTGGTGTATGCAAAATTAATTACACATCAGTTACCGATGAATTTACATTTATAGGATTGGCCGGCGTTGGTTTCGACATTAACAATATCGGTCTGACACTTTCGATCACAGGAGCGATGACAATCCAGGGTATGAACGGGACATTTGTCTCGAGTCGATCGTTAGGAAATGAAATTGTCGTACTTTCTTCATTGACTATTTCATCGGGCAATAACAGCTTTAATTCGATCACTAACTCCCCTATTCCGAACGGTCATAACGTAACGATGACGGTTTCCGGCAGTGTAAGTATATCGGGAGGAAATAGCTTTTTATCAGGCTACACACAGACCTATACCGGAATTATCAGCGGCAATCTGACAATCAGCGGAGGTTCACTTAGTGTTAAAGGAGGTGATTGTACCACATCAACATTAAACGTATTGGGTACGTTCAATCAATCGTCCGGAAGTTTTTATCTGCACAATTGTACAAACGATGAGCTGGCGGCCAGTGCTACCATTACGGTGAATTTGAATTCGAATGATGATAATAACGGCGACTTTATTCAAACCGGCGGAAGTATTATTTACGACAATTCAACCACAACTCCATCCGCTTTAAATCTGATCTTAAATATTAAATCGGTCAACTATACAATCGGTGGCACCGGAGTTATCACGATGACAAAACCCGGAACAGGAACTGTATTCGGAATCTTAAATTTCGCTCATATCGGTTTAGTTAATTTCAACAGGTCAGGAACTCATTTAATCCAACAGGTTACTCAAAACGTGATGACCGGTTGTACACTTGATATTGTGAGTGGAGATATTCAAATCGCATCTAACAATTCGACTCTTACGCCACCGCAATTTTTCTGGGTGAATTTAGGTGCAACCGTAAATGCACACACTTCCAAAATATATTCCAACGCATTGAATTCTTATTCGGGCATAACTATTCTCGGAAGATTAAGAACACAACATCCGAATGGATTGTACAATGGCACAGTCAATGCTACATTTTCAACTAATATCACCGACAACTTAGATTACTTCCTTTCTTCGACTTCAACAATCGAATACAATGCATCAACGAATCAAATAATTACCGGTATTGGTCTTGGTAAGGCATTAGCCTTTCAGCACAAGTATGGCAATCTCGACATAAATAACAGCGGCATAGCAAATACCAACTTCGCTTACCCGACCAATTTGCCGAATGATAGTGCCGTAATGGTAAGAACGAATCTTGTATTGACAAATGGCGAATTGAATCTCGACGATGATCATGTTTCATCGAATTCGGGAGGAAGAAAAATCGTTGTTGAAAATCCGGCAATCACTGCCATGCAACGAGTAAATGGTTATATACGCAGTGAGGTGGAAGACGGCACCGGGCTTGTTAAATGGATTATGGCTTCGACAACAGGCAATCACATTTTCCATTTCGGAAACTCATCGACAGAATATATTCCATTTACGTTCTCCGTCGTATCAGGAACAGCCGGATCAGTATTTGCCGGAACCTATCACACATCGCCGTTGAATTTACCCTATCCGCCTACTGTTACACACGTCAGAAATAACATGGGCATGGACAATAGTGCCAACACCGTTGATCGTTTCTGGTCAATCACCACACCGACAGCAGTTGGTTGCAATTCGAATTTGACTTTCACATGTACTCCAACAGAATACTCAGGCATAAGTACATTGTTGGCTCAGCGCTGGGTTACCGGAGTAAATGGTTGGACAAACCCTGTACCGGGCACACAGGTATCGCTTGCTAATGGAACTTCTGCCAGTGGAATTACAATATTTCCTACATGGTGGACATTGTCAGGTAACTCTGTTTTACTCCCAATCAAATTACTTTCTTTCAGTGGAAATTGTTCAAACGGAAAAGCTACTTTAAGTTGGTCGACAGCAACCGAAATCAATAATGATCATTTTGATATAGAAAGAAGTGACGATGGAATTACATATCACTTTGCAGGACGTATTCTAGGTGCAGGAAATTCAAATCAGGTGAAACAATATGAGTTTACGGATGAGAAGCCGGTAAATAACAAGACTTATTACAAGTTAGTTCAGTACGACTACGACGGGCAATCAGAAGATTTTGGTCCGATTGCAATAAATTCATGCTCAGATCGTCATTTGCAAATAGCGGCAACTGCGAATCGGGAATTATTGACCGTAGACGTTTATACAGACGAAAATGTAAGCATGAAATTATCTCTTTACAGTTCAGAGGGAAAAGTCGTTATGATAACTGATCTGAATTGTGAAGAAGGTGAAACTAGACAGCAGATTCCTT
The DNA here is from genome assembly GCA_016721305.1 of Bacteroidota bacterium. GTDB lineage: Bacteria > Bacteroidota > Bacteroidia > AKYH767-A > 2013-40CM-41-45 > JADKIH01. The sequence goes on along the minus strand of JADKIH010000006.1, from coordinate 159,644 downwards.
TACCGGGCATATCTGCAGGGCTTTACTACTTATCCGTGACCGGCACCACAAAGCCGGAGATACGGAAGATTTTCATCTACTGATTTTCTTTTGCCGCGCCCGGAATCGAAACTTATCAATCGGAAAATTGTTGTTCTATTGCTTGCCTTCAATTGAAAACAAGTGTGAAGGATAGATAGAACAAATCTACATACATATCCGATTATTAAATTCGAATTCCTTTCTTTGCATCAATCATTTTAAAATCAAATTACCAAAGCCGTGAAGCTTTACCAATGAAAGCCGGAACTTACCAGTTAGATACATATACCATCACCGTTTCAGCATCGATTTGAGATGTCGGGATACGTGAGAAGTGGGAAGCAGGAAGCATAAAAGTTTCCGACCTCACATATTTGTCATTTCTTGAGAGAACCAGGCCGGAGAATATCGAATTCTATTACGTGATTGTCAGCAACCGATCCGGAGACATCTGTGCTAAGTTGTATTTACAGAACATTCGCTTTGGCAGTAAGAATGTCGTTCCCGATAAAGGATTAGTAGTTTGCGCCGCAGTGGCAGCATTTCTGACCGTTCGCCCATTTCACATCCTTGTATGCGGGAATGTATTCGCTGTCAACTTTCCTGCATTGGCTTTCGATTCAAAAGCTATTAGTCAGGATGAATTATTGAACGTACTACATTTTCTGGAAGAGAACATCAAGTGTGATGCCATTGTATTAAAAGACCTTCCCTCCATTTATACCAACGAAAAGATGTTGCCGTTGGGCTATCAGGATTACCTTGCTGATCTGACAATGTCGCTCGACATATTGCCACATTGGAAAAGTCTGGAAGATTACCAAAACGATCTCTCGAAAAGTATCGCAAAAGAATGCAACACATTCGAGATGCTGCGAAAGTTGTGGTCAGAAAGGAACTTTCGGAGAAAGATATTCAGAGTTTAAGAAAAGAACTTTGGAGTTTAGTGAAAGCAGTTTCTTCACGGCAGACGATTCAGATGTGTGAAATCAATGAAGAGTATTTTCCTGAAATGAAGAAAACCTATCCAAGTACATTCAAAGTGTATGGATATTTTTTGCAGGAAGCTTATTGGTTTTACCTCCTTTATTGACCGAGATCATGAACTTGAGTTTCACTACATCGGCATCGACTATGCTTTCAATCAATCACATTCGCTTTATTTTAACATGCTCTTCGATGGCCTTGAAAATGCTATTAATGTCGGCAAAAAGGAGCTAGAATTAGGGCGAACAGCCAGGGAGGCAAAGGCTAATTTGGGTTGTCGTCCTGTGTATTTCAATGATTTTATTCGAATTAAAAGCAAGACAGCTAAGTTATTGGCAGATTGGATTGGGGGGCGTTTTCAGACGGCTATGGGAGAAGATTGGAAAAATCGCCATCCGTTTAAACAGGCAAAGGTGTAAAACTCCTATTTCCGTATTCTGAATAAAAACTTACTTTTGCACGAGATCGACAGTTATATGAATCATCAGACCACTTACAAAAATATGTTACCGGCGATAAGTTTGCTTTTAGTTGCCGCGTTAAGCCGTTTCATTCCACACCCATTCAATTTCACTGCCGTTGGTGCAATGGCTTTGTTTGCCGGAGCCAATTTCAAAGATAAACGCATAGCGTATTTGATGCCGGTGACGATTATGTTACTTACAGATCTTATCCTCGGGCTGCATACTTCAATGATTCCCGTTTATGGCTGTTTTGCCTTCACTGTTTTCCTCGGAACTCAAATTAATGGCAAAGCAAGCTTCCTTAGAGTTGGGACTGCCTCGATTTTATCATCAGTGATTTTCTTCCTCGTTACCAATCTACCATTATGGTATTTAGACCAGGGCTTATATCCGATGACATGGACAGGCACGATGGAAAGCTACACAATGGCTATTCCGTTTTTCAACCATCAGGTATTGGGAGATCTTTTTTATAACGCCGTTTTGTTTGGCAGCTATTCGCTATATCTTTCTTCCAGAAGAGTTAAAGCGTAAGTTCAGATTGACATAAAAAAATTAACCCAGCCTTACGGGGCTGGGTTTTTCTTTTCAACCTTACGGGGTTGAACTTGGGATAAATCAATCTTACGGGATTGAAGAAAAGGTTATCAATTTCTTTGGTTGTGGGTGGGGACCGTAGTTGTGATAACTGTATATTTTAACGCCTGCCTCCCTCAATAAGATATAGCGGTTCCCGCTCACTGCTTGCATTTGTAAGATTCTTCGATCATCGTGCTTAAAAAGAGCCGACTCCCCCCCTTTTTCTTTGAAATCAGGCTTTTTTAGACCCTGATATATGTGGCTCAGCCTATCAATATCAGACATTTACCACATTATCTTGAGATCACTTTTTTTCGGGTGCATCTTGCTTATTCCGTCACACACAAACGGAGCAAATGAGACAAAAACACCTTTTCATTCTTTTTCTCTTCATAATTGGCCAAAACATTCAAATTCTGGCGTACTCTCCTCCTGTCCTTGAATGGCAAAATTGCTATGGAGGCAGTAACACCGACCTTGGAAGCAAAATTATCAATGCAGAAGGCGGTGGATTGTGGTTATTAGGTAATGTTGATTCCCAAAATGGCTGTGTAAATCCCGGCCATGGATCCACAGATATTTGGCTCACCCGAATTGATGAGGAGGGAACAATCGTGTGGCAAAAATCCTTTGGTGGATCATCCATTGACTTTGGGTCATCTATCTGTCTGAAAAATAACAAGCTGTTTATTGCAGGCTACTCTTCTTCTTCAAATGGTGACTTAACAATAAATCATGGCGGTTTTGATGCCTGGTTAATTTGCGTCGACACTTCCGGCACTCTTATATGGCAACGTTCTATCGGAGGATCCGGCCCGGATCTAATCTATGCCATGATTCCGACGAGCGATAATGGCCTGTTGCTCGGCGGTGGTTCATACTCGAATGATGGAAATGTTTCCGGAAATCATGGCAACCAGGACTTCTGGTTAGTTAAAGCAGATGCCAATGGCACCTTGCTCTGGCAAAAGTCGCTGGGCGGAAGTAATCTGGATGTGTGTTATAGCTTATTAGAGGACTCTACAGGCCATTTGTATGCAGCAGGAGCATCTAACTCCTCCGATGGAGACATTGCACAGAATCGAGGCAATTACGATTGGATGATCACTAAGCTGGATCTGGCCGGTAATTCTTCCTGGGTAAAAACGTACGGAGGAAGCGGATTTGAAGCAGCACAATGCATGGTCCAAAAGGACGCAACTACTGTTTTGATAGGTGGTTATACTAACTCAACTGACGGTGATATTTCTACGGCTTATGGATATTCCGATGCGTGGTATATGACGTTGAGCTCAAGCGGGACTATGTTGAGTGAAAAATCGATTGGCGGAAGTGGGTCTGATAATTTGTTTCAGATAACAAAAACGATTGACGGTGGTTTTTTGTTTTGCAGTGGCAGTTCGTCGACTGACAATGATTTGTACAATAATCAGGGACAGGAAGACATTTGGATTTATAAAGTCGACAGAAATTTCAATCCGGTTTGGACAGAATCCTATGGCGGAAGCGGGAATGATCGACCTACTTCAATACTTGAAAATGCGCAGGACGATATTTATTTCACAGGATATACATTCAGCAACAATCTAAATGTAAGTGGCAATCATGGCGCATCAGATATTTGGCTTTGTCATCTTTCTTGCCGGAATCCATATGTGTTTATCCAATCGGGTGCTATTGAATTTTGCACAGGAGATTCCGTAAGCTTATCAGCTGTGGCAAACGATTATTCAAGACTCAGTTGGATAGCTGATGGAAATTTAGTCTCTGAAACATCGGATCCGCTGATGATTCATTTTCCGGTAAGCGGAACATACACTGTAGAGCTTCAGGCTTCAAGTTGTGCAAATTCAAATACGAATACGGTGACTTTGCTTGCATCACCTTGCAATCTTCCAAATCCGCAATTTGCCGCCAGTCAAACTCAGACATGTACTAACAGTTCTGTTACGTTCTCTGATCAATCATCAGGCAATGTGATTGGATGGCAATGGTATTTCGACGGAGGAACGCCTTCAACATCGAATGTGCAGAATCCTGTCGTGACTTACAGCCAACCCGGACAATATGGTGTGAGTCTCATTGTGACAAATTCAAATGGCAGTCAGGCAGCGACAATCATGAATTATATCCATGTAATTGCCTCACCACAAATACCGGTCGTTAGTTTATCCGGCAACACAATCAGCACGTCAAGCTTCTCGGCATATACCTGGATTTTAAATGGCAATGCACTGCCCTACTCAAATGTTCAATCGTTCACGGTGGCTCAAGACGGATACTATCAGGTTTTAGTAAATAACGGAGCTCAGTGTTCAGCGCTTTCTGACTCTATTTATGTTGGAATAAATAAAGTCTCGAATGTTTATGATGAAAAATCCATCCTGATTTACCCGAATCCTTCCGCAGGCATTGTGAATGTTTCAATTTCAAATCAAAACATATCAAAATTGGAATTGCAGGATATAGCCGGACATTCAGTAATATCTCAATCTGTCGAAAATAAAAATTCCGGCCGGATTGATTTGAGTCATCTCTCTGCCGGAATCTATATTTTATCAATTCACTGTGAAGACGGGAAAATTATTTCACAGAAGATTACACGCGAATAAACTATTCTTTTCCGCTGATAATTCCTCCGAGTAATCCTCCAATACCACGACTTTCCTCTTTGCGACCTCCAAAACGAGAGGCTGCAACGATTCGATCCGCTAAACGTGAGAAAGGTAATGTTTGCAGGTAAATTGTTCCCGGCCCTGTGAGTACAGCGTAGAACATTCCTTCTCCGCCAAAAAGTACATTTCGGAATCCGCCTACAAACTGAATATCGTAGTCAACAGTCGGATGCAGTGCAACAAGGCAACCGGTATCTACACGCAATCTTTCACCCGATTTAAGTTCACGTTTGATAACTGAACCACCGGCATGGATAAATGCTTTTCCGTCGCCTGATAAACGCTGAAGAATAAAGCCTTCGCCCCCAAACAGACCGGCACCGATACGCTTTGTAAATTCAACGTTGATATCGATTCCCTGAGCAGCACAGAGGAATCCGTCGCGTTGGCACAGGAAAGAACCGCCCACTTCTGCCAAATTGAGAGGAATAATTTTCCCCGCATAAGGTGCTGCGAATGTCACTGTACGTTTACCAACCCCTGTGTTCAGGAAACTGGTGATGAAAAAATTTTCTCCTGAAACGATGCGTTTGAGTCCTCCGAAAATTCCTCCTTCAGCATTCGTCTGCATTTGAATATCATCTTCCATAAAGAGCATTGCCCCCACTTCGGCGCGGACTGCTTCATTGGGATCGAGTTCTATTTCGACGGCTTGCATGTCGTCGCCGAAGATGCGGTAGTCGATGTCGTGTGCCATAGGTTGTAAGTAGTAAGTAGTAAGTAGTAAGTAGTAAGTTGACTTGGGGTAAATACTTTCGTGGAGGGTTCATCAGCTAATCAGCTAATCATCTAATCAGCTAATCATCCAATCACCTAACCCTTCAACAACGTCTCTTCGGCAGCTTTTAGGATGGCAAAGGCGCCTTCGCGAGTGGTTGATTCGGCGTAGGTACGGAGAACGGGTTCTGTACCGGAGGCACGGATGAGCAGCCATTCTGTGTTCGTATCATCGAAGAAGTATTTATATCCATCGAGATCTTCTACACGCTTCACATTGTACTTACCGAATGATTTGTAAGCGTTATTAGCAGTATTTGCTACGATGCGTGCTTTAACGTCTTCTTTCAGGTGCATGTCATTTCTTTCGAATGAGAATGCGCCAACGATATCGTAAATTTCTTTAATCAGATCAGGAATTTTCTTTCCGCTCTTTGCCATAAATTCCCAGATGATGAGCCCCATCCAGATACCATCACGTTCAGGGATGTGTCCTTTGATGGCAATTCCACCACTCTCCTCACCACCGACAAGCACATCTTCATTAACCATGATTTCGCAGATATACTTAAATCCGATTTTTACTGTTTCCATCGGAAGACCATAGTGCTGGCAAAGTTTTTCCACTTTCGGAGTAGTGCTGAAAGCTGTGCAAACTTTTCCTTTCATTCCTTTATACTTCACCATGTAATGGATAAGTAGCAGGATGATATGATGAGAGTCTACAAAGTTTCCTTGATTATCGTACATTCCGATTCGGTCAGCGTCACCATCAGTAACAAGACCGCAATCAATCTTACCGCTATTCTTAATCAGATTAGAAAACTCTGTCAGGTTTTTATGAATCGGCTCAGGAGCTTGACCGTGGAAACCCGGATTATCATCGCAGTGCAGCATGGTCATATTCGGGAACAGGCGCTTAATTACATTTTGGCCCGCACCGTACATAGCATCGTATGCAAAGTTTAATCCGCAGTTACGAATTGCGTTGAGATCAAATACCTCTTCCACGCGTTTGATGTATTCGCCTTCCAGGTCTACAATCTGAACGAGTCCTTTTTTGACCAGCTCATCAACAGAAGACTCATTCAGATTCACGGTAGATTTCTCCTGAATCATATCTTCTATCTGCTGAACATTTGCAGGCGTCATAGGTCCACCGTACGATCCTTTTAATTTGTACCCATTATAAGATGGAGGATTGTGAGAAGCAGTGATGATAATACCAGCATCAGCTTTATGAGCAACGGTTCCAAGAGAGATCATTGGAGTACTGACAAAACCTTTTGCAAGTAGCGTCTGTACGCCCTTTGCTGCCATAACTTTTGTTACTGTTTCGGCAAACAGCTGACCGGCAAATCGGCAATCATGACCAACCACAACGGTTGGGTTTTTACTGTTTTTCAAAAGCCATGCAGCCGTAGCTTCGGCTACACGCGCTACATTTTCAACTGTAAAGTCGTTTGCAATTATGGCTCTCCAGCCATCGGTACCAAATTTAATTTTAGACATTTTACTTTCTTTTATTTAAAGGTAACATAGTTTAATAGCCGAAAGAACTGAAACAATTCTTAAGAGCAAACCAACAGGCCAAATAGAGGCAAGTTCGGATGGTATATTTCCTGCGAAAATAGGATAGTTTTTGATTTTTAAGGCTGATTATTCGACGAAACGTGCCAAAAAGCTGATAAAATCAGGATTTAATCCCCCTTCGATCGAGAGCCTTTTGAAATCTTCTGGCATTTTCAAGATGTTTTGAATAAGTTGATGCAAAGGAATGATATCCGGAGAAATCCTCTTTAGCGCAGAAATACATATAGTCATGCTCCATGTAATTCAGAACGGCATCTAGCGATGAAACCGTTGGCAGGCAAATCGGGCCCGGAGGAAGCCCCTTGTACTTGTAGGTATTATAAGGTGAATCAATTTCTTTATAAACATTCAGAACGCGGTTGATAGTGAAATCGCCTAAAGCATAAACCAAAGTCGGATCCGCTTCCAGCTTCCAATCTTTCTTGTATCGATTTACATAGACTCCCGCAATGACAGGCTTCTCATCGCCCTTATTGGATTCGAGTTGAACGATAGAAGCGATAACGGAAATCTGTACAGGAGTAAGTTCAATCTTTCTTGCCTTATTGAGACGCGTGGCTGTCCAGAATTTATCGTACTCCTTTTTCATTTTCCGGATAAATTTATCGGCGCTTGTATTCCAGTACATTTCGTATGTATTCGGAATGAACATCGATAAAATATTTTCGGGTTTAAATCCAAGTTCCTTTGTGTAATCAGGATCATTGAGCAAATTCAGAATGGCCGATGATTTTCCTTCGATCTGTGCTCCTACTTTCTCTGCCAGCTGCTCCTTTGTTCGAATATTATTAAAGACGACGTTGAGAGGTTCCTGTTCACCTGAGCGCAACAATGCAACTAATTCCTTGTTACTCATTTTTTGCTTTAGATGATAGCGACCTGCCTTCACGTTGTTTTCGTACTTCATTTGATGAGCCGTCCAGCGAAACGACTTTTCATCGAGCAATAAATTCTTGGAATGCAAGGCGGCAACCACATCATCAAATTTAGAGTCGGTTGGGATATACAGGTATTGATCGCTTTGCTTTCCGAGTAACAAATTCGGAGAAAACAGCTTTTTATAGATGAGGATGCCCAAGACCGAAACCACAAGAAAAAGTGCGAGCACTGTAGACCAGGCAATACGTTTATATAGCTTTCTTTTCGACATAATGATGATGCGAAATTAAATTTCCTTTTGCAGGAACGGTAACATTGGGTTAATTATTTCTCAACATCGCAACTGTTACTTTGCAACAAAAAAATGAAAATTTCCATCCAAGAACTTACTCCCAATCAGATTCAAGACCGTTGTCGCTCCGTGCTCGACGTTATGGGTTACCATTTAGTGGATGAGCAGTGCAACGATCGACATTTACATGCCGAAAAACGGACGGATCAAACTAAGAGCCTGCAGTTGGTACTATCGAACTACAATGGTGTACCACGATTGGGAGTTTTCTCAAGTAATGTTGATGAGAAATCCGGGATCTTTAGTCATGACATATCCGGAGAGTCTAAATTCATCGAGCTATTTGATGGATCAACACCAAAAGAGATCGATAATAGCTTCAAACTAACTGACGAAGATTACGTTCTGGCAATCGGTTAGTTAATTGTCCCGGTAATTCTAAGATGACATTGTGTTAACGTTAAGTTCACACACGAAAGCTACTTTTCCACCAAATAAAAACGGATGACATCTCAAATAAAAATTTTGGTCGTTGATGACGAGCCGGATATTGTAGAAATTCTCTCATACAATTTACAGAAGAACAACTATCAGGTATTCAAAGCAACTAACGGCGAAGAATGCCTCTTAGAAGCTCAGAAATCGCATCCTGATTTGATAATACTGGATATCGGAATGCCCGTGATGAACGGTATTGAGACTTGCCGTAAGCTTCGCCAAATGGCAGATTTCAAAACCACGCCGGTTCTATTTTTGACAGCAGATTCGGATGAATATACATCGATGAGTGCTTTTGATGCAGGTGGAAGCCACTTTATCACAAAACCAATTCGACCGGGAATACTGGTCAATATGATTAATGAGTTATTAAATTAAGAATCCTGAAACCGGGATCCCCTTATTACCCCGTTAAAACTTTTATTCCTAACCCGGTTTTTTTGCTCGTTTTTGGCCAAATTTAAGCCTTTTCACCTATCTGACTTAACATTAAATTAATATTGAAAATACATTCCTGTAATGTTAAGTGAGTTCATTTGCGTACAAACTAATTGTACGACATGAAAAAAATCTACTCACTCCTCATTGTTCTGCTGACGATCGGAACAATGCAATCAAAAGCTCAGGAAACTGAGGCAACACCATTAGACACGCTGACAAGTACAGTAACCGGCATTCGCCAGGAACTTGATGTATTAAAGAGAATCAAAATCAGCGGATACATCCAAGGCCAATTCCAGTACAGTGATTCAACAGGTGCAGGTGCATACAACGGTGGTGCCTTTGCTGCAGGAATCGACAAACGTTTTATGTTACGTCGTGCTCGAGTTAAATTCCAATACGATGCACCGTTAAACGAAAAAGGTATTTCAACTTCACAATACGTTTTACAATTTGATGTTTCAGAAAAAGGTTTAACGATTAAGGATGTATACGGCAAATTTACTGATCCATGGTCAGGTTGGTTTTCATTCACAGTCGGAATGCAGAACCGTCCGTTCGGATATGAAATCCCCTACTCTTCAAGCTTACGCGAATCACCGGAACGTGGTAGAATGTCGCAAATCCTTTTCCCGGGTGAAAGAGATTTGGGTGGCATGATCAGTATCCAAGGTCCAAAGCTTTCGCGTTGGAACTGGATTAAATTAGATGCAGGATTTTTCAATGGTAACGGAGCACCCGGAGCTGGTGGAAACGTTTCAGATTTTGACAAGAAAAAAGACTTTATCGCGCACCTTGGAATCAATCGATCCAGTGCATCAGAAAACATCAAATACGGTTTAGGCTTGTCATATTATGAAGGCGGCTTCCGAATTGATACAGTAAACGTTTACAAGTCATCTGTCGATGCAAACGGTGTACGTGGCTTCGAGCTTATTGGTAAAAAAGATGATGTTAAACCAATTGGTTACGGTACCAGAGCTTACTCAAGTCGTAAATATGTAGGTTTTGATGCGCAAGTTAGTATTAATTGGACAGGCGGTTTAACGACACTTCGTGCAGAATATATCCAAGGTGATCAACCGGGAGCAGGTTCAGGAACAGCTAGCCCTAACTCAAGTACTCCAATTACTTCCGACATCTATAACCGCAAATTTAATGGCGCTTACATTTATTTCTTGCACAACATTATGCAGACTCCTTTCCAAGTAGTTGCAAAATATGATTGGTATGATCCTAATACAGACATAAAAGGTGATGAGATTGGCAAGGCTATTGCATCAAGCACATTTAAAAATAGCAATGCAACAGACATCAAATACACCACCTTAGGATTAGGATTAGCCTACCGTTGGGATGCCAACCTTAAACTGACCGCTTATTATGAAATGGTCACAAATGAAACATCTAACAATTTATCAGGCTACACAAAAGACTTAACTGACAATACATTCACTTTAAGAATGCAAGTAAAATTCTAATCAATCAACTACAATCAAAATCAAAAATAGAAATAAGATGAAAAAAATTATTGCACTTGTTGCACTTGTGAGTTTGAATCTCTCGATGATGGCTCAAAAGATCGTGGTTAAAGGTAGTGACACAGTACTTCCTTTGACACAAAAAGAAGCAGAAGTATACATGAAAAAGTTTCCCGGCAAAAGCGTAACTGTTGTCGGTGGTGGTAGTGGAGTTGGTCTGTCGGCATTGATAGATAACTCAACTGATATCGCAATGTCATCCCGCAAGATGAAAATGGATGAGAAAATGAAATTGCAGGATGCAGGAAGAGCCTACAAAGAGGTTATCATAGCAAACGATGCTCTTTCAGTAATTGTAAACCCACAGAATAAAGTAAGCAAGCTTACTCGTCAGCAATTGGAAGACATCTACACAGGAAAAATCAAGAACTGGAAACAAGTAGGTGGCGAAGACATGCAAATCGTAGTTTACGCTCGCGAAACAAGTTCCGGAACTTATGAATTCTTCAAAGAACATGTAATGAATCGCAAGAACTATGCATCCAGTGTTTTGAACATGCCGGCAACAGGCGCTATCATCCAGTCGGTAAGCCAAACAAAAGGTGCAATCGGTTATGTTGGTCTTGCTTACCTTACGAAAGAAGTTAAGGACATTGCAGTATCTTACGACGGAAAAACATTTGTTAATGCGTCTGTGGAAGCTGCGAAAAACAAAACGTATCCGGTTGTTCGTCCGCTATACTTCTACTATCCAACTTCTAAAGAAGCTCAGGTAAAATCCTTCATCGACTTCATCTTATCTGCTGAAGGCCAGAAACTTGTCGATGCAGTTGGTTATATTTCATTAAAGTAGTATTTTTCACTTCGTGTTTTTAATGCAGGCTGACTGTTTCTACAGTCAGCCTGTATATTATAGAACAGAGCATTGCAATCAGGAAGCAACATGACTCTAAAAAGATTTATCGAAAAGTTGATCGAAGGAATGCTGATGATCAGCAGTTCCATATCAGCGCTCGCCGTTTTACTCATCGTACTCTTTCTTTTTAAGGAAGGGTTTTCGTTGTTTAGTACCTCTCCTCTCGAAAATCACAATGTAATTGTGGTAAGTAAAGGGAATCCGATCGAGAAATTAACAGCCCCTCAAATCAAAGATATCTTTGATCAGAAAATTACGAACTGGCAAACCGTTGGCGGTAAGAACGACACGATCATTTTATTTACGATTAACGACGTGTCGAATTATTTTTCGGAAGAAGAGATTGGAGAAAACTTCGAATATCTTCCGGAGAAATTAAGCAGGTTAACCGACAGTATCCCATCAATGTTGGCCGTTTACCCTGATAAGTACCTAGCCAAAGATTTTAAAGGCAAAACAGTAAGTGTAGCCAAAAACAATATTCCCGATTTTATTTCAGGTCGCGAATGGTTTCCGACTGCAGAGCCTGCTGTTCAGTTAGGTGTTCTTCCGCTCATCTTAGGAACACTGATGGTTTCATTCTTCGCCATTCTTTTTGCCTTACCGGTTGGTTTGGCTACAGCGATTTACATGGCTGAAGTGGCAGATGAACGATTACGAAAAATATTGAAACCGATTATTGAATTGCTGGCAGGCATCCCTTCAGTAGTCTATGGTTTCTTTGGATTGATTGTGATTGTTCCGCTGATTCATGATACGTTTAATCTACCTGTTGGTGAGACAGCGCTAGCCGGAAGTATCGTTTTGGCGATCATGGCACTGCCGACGATTATCACCGTATCGGAAGATGCGATTCGAAATACGCCGAGAAGCATGAAAGAAGCGTCACTTGCATTGGGCGCAAATAAATGGCAGACCATCGCACGTGTAATCATTCCTAATTCGATGTCAGGCATCTCGGCTGCAGCCATTCTTGGTATCGGTCGTGCTATCGGAGAAACGATGGCCGTTTGATGGTGACGGGAAATGCAGCTGTTATGCCACATAGTTTACTTCAACCGGTACGAACGATTCCTGCAACAATTGCAGCAGAATTGGGAGAGGCGCCGAAAGACGGAGTACACTATAAAGCATTGTTTGCTTTAGGATGTATCCTCTTCCTCATTACACTTGTAATCAATTTATGGGTTCAATCAGTTTCAGCAAAAAGAAAATTCAACAAGTAATATGTCAAAGCAACTTAAAGAAAAAATAGCCTTCTGGATATTTCGCTTACTGAGTCTTGGCGTAATACTCATTTTATTCTGGATCCTTGAATTCATCTTCGTCAGAGGCTGGCACATGTTGAACTGGAAATTTCTTACCACAATGCCGGAAGACGGAATGACGAAAGGCGGAATTTATCCGGCCATTGTCGGAACGCTTTATCTCGTTGCCGGTTCAATGCTCTTCGCTTTTCCTTTAGGCGTCATGGCAGGAATCTATATTCACGAATACACGGTTGACTCCTGGTTTAAACGATTTGTGAAACTGATGACGGCGAATCTGGCCGGCATTCCGTCCATCGTATTCGGATTATTCGGAATGGCACTTTTTGTAAACACTTTGAAATTCGGTGATTCAATTTTAGCAGGATCATTAACTCTAGGTTTACTTGCTCTACCTGTCGTAATTCGAGTTACGGAAGAAGCATTGATCGCAATCGATGATTCATTCCGACTAGGTAGCCTTGCATTGGGTGCCACAAAACTACAAACTACACGTCGAGTTATTCTTCCAATCGCAATGCCGAATATCATAACCGGCTTGATTTTATCCATTGGCCGTGTATCCGGAGAAACAGCTCCTATCCTATTTACAGTTGCTGCTTACTTCTTACCAAAATTACCTCATAGTATCTTTGATCAGGTAATGGCTTTACCGTATCACCTCTATGTAATTTCAACAAGCGGGACAAAGGTTGCTGAATCGCGCGACATGGCATATGGTACTGCCTTAGTCCTCGTTTTGTTTGTGTTAATATTAAACTTGCTTGCGAATGCGCTGCGTCGTTTCCTTAGCAAAAAAGTAAAAATGAACTAATGACTATGAATCCAAAAATAGAATCCAAAAACGTAAATCTGTATTATGGCGCCTTTCATGCTTTGAAAGGAATTACCATGTCAGTGCAGCCGAATACGGTCACTGCATTGATCGGACCATCAGGTTGCGGTAAATCGACGTATTTGCGTTTATTCAATCGTATGAACGATCTGATTCCGGGAATCCGTATCGAAGGCGATGTACAGATTGACGGAAAAGACATTTATTCAAAAAGCTTGCGTGTTGATGAATTGCGAAAAAAAGTCGGAATGGTTTTTCAAAAACCGAATCCATTTCCGAAATCAATTTTTGAAAACGTAGCTTATGGTTTACGGGTAAACGGATTGAACCACGCTTCCTTTGTTGAAGAGCGCGTAGAAACTTCCTTGCGTCAGGCTGCACTTTGGGAAGAAGTAAAAGACAAATTGAAGAAATCTGCTTTCGAACTTTCAGGTGGACAGCAACAACGTTTATGTATTGCAAGAGCATTAGCTATCGAGCCATCTGTGCTTCTCATGGATGAGCCCGCATCAGCTTTGGATCCGATATCAACTTCGAAGATCGAAGAATTGATTTACGAATTAAAGAGCAAATACACGATTATCATCGTAACCCATAATATGCAACAAGCAGGCCGTGTAAGCGATAAAACGGCATTCTTTTATCTGGGCGAGTTGATTGAGTTCGATGACACGCAGGTAATCTTTACGAATCCGCAGAATCCTCGCACTCAGAGTTATGTTACAGGTCGCTTTGGGTGATCCTTATCCAAGCATGTAATTATTATATTTGTAAAATCTAAGGCTAAAGACTATGACACATCTGGATATAGAATTAAAAAGACTGAAGGACGAAGCAGTTGAAATGTTCGATCTCATTACTCAGCAAATGCGAAAAGCTAAATCTGCATTTGAATCGATGGACAGAATTGGCTCGTGAAGTAAATTTCAACGAGAAACGCGTAAATGCACTTGAATTAAAAATTGATAAGGATTGCGAGAATATATTCGCTTTGTTCAATCCCGTTGCAATTGATTTACGCTTCGTACTTGCTGTTTTGAAGATCAATTCCAATCTGGAACGAATCGGAGATATTGCCGATGGAATTTGCCGTTACGTTGCCGAGGCTTCGGGGCCATTTGATGCAGATTTACTGGAAGTGACACGAGTGAGTGAAATGTTTACCACATCGATTAAAATGCTGGAAGACGTACAGGCCGCATTTGATCAGGAAGACACGAAGATTGCCAGAGGTATTTTCAAGATGGATGATTTACTCGACGAAATCAACGGGAATGCGAATGCCGTAATCGAAGAATATATTACTACCCATTCTAAAAATGTACGTCAGTCGTTGCACATTATCTCAACAATTCGAAAACTAGAGCGCACCGGTGATCAGGTGAAGAATGTTGCGGAAGAAATCATTTTCTTCCTTGAAGCAAAAGTATTGAAACACGTTCCTGTGAAATAAGTCTCGGACCAATTAAGACTTAGATAAAATTTCCCGATTAATTCTTTGAATCAATCCGGGGCCCTCATAAATAAAGCCGGTGTAAAGCTGAATAAGCGATGCTCCGGCTTTTAATTTTTCCAGTGCGTCTTCGGGAGAATGAATCCCTCCTGCTCCAATGATTACAAATGAACCTTTAGATTTTTGGTGCAAATACCTGATTACTTCTGTCGATCGATGAGTCAAAGGTTTCCCGCTGAGTCCACCGGCACCGATTTGGCTGACAAAATCGGAATCCGTTTTCAATCCTTCACGCGAGATGGTTGTGTTCGTTGCAATAACGCCATCAATTTTGGTTGCATCGACGACTTCAATTATTTCATCGAGCTGGGTATCGGTCAGGTCGGGAGCAATTTTCAGAAGTATCGGTTTTCTCTTATTTAATTTCGAGTGTGAAGCAAGGTCTGAATTTAATTCCTGGAGGCGATTCAGAATAAACATTAATGGTTCCTTCTCCTGAAGCGAACGAAGTCCGGGGGTATTCGGCGAGCTGACGTTCACGGCAAAGTAATCCACAAAATCAAAGAGGCTTGAAAAGCATACTTCGTAGTCGAGGATAGCATCATCGTTGGGAGTGACTTTGTTCTTTCCAATATTCCCTCCAACAATAATTCCGGGAGGTCTCCGCTTAAGACGGCTTTGCATAGGCACTACACCTTCGTTATTGAAGCCCATTCGATTAATAAGAGCTGAATCGAGGGGTAAGCGAAACATGCGAGGCTTATCATTTCCCGGCTGAGGCAAAGGAGTTACAGTACCTACTTCAATGAAGCCAAAGCCGAGGCATGATAATTCTTCGAACAATCCGGCATCCTTATCGAAGCCTGCTGCAAGTCCAACCGGATTAGGGAAGTCGATTCCTAAAACCGTTCGTTTGAGTCGGTTATCCGACATAAGATGAGAAGCTTTGACAAGCGGTTTCACTCCCGGAATGGAGAAGCTGAATTTGAGAAGCTTATAAACCAGATGGTGAACTCTTTCAGGATCGATTTTAGAGAGTAAAGGACGGATGATTTGCGTGTAGAATCCCATGACGGGGCAAATTTACCGGAAGAATGGCTCGGAAACCCGACAGGTTGAATAACTTTTTAACAGAGCCGGAAAAAAACTTGTCGGATGTTTCAATTTATTTCGTTAATTCACAAAATATTTTTAGGCTAATCTAAATTTATCTACCATGAATTTATCTCTTGCAGAAGAAAATTATCTGAAATCCATTTTTCAGTTACTGGACAATTCGAAAGAACGAATCAATACAAATTCAATCGCGGAGAAATTGCAAATTTCAGCAGCAACAGTCACCGATATGATTCGCAAATTGTCTGATAAGAAATTATTGAACTATCAGAAATATTACGGTGTACATCTCACGGCTGCAGGAAAAAAGATGGCGATAAGCATCATTCGCCGTCATCGTTTGTGGGAGCTTTTTCTGGTAGAGAAACTTGGTTTCAAATGGGGAGAGGTACATGAGATCGCAGAGCAATTGGAGCATGTTAAATCAGATTTACTCGTCGAGCGATTATACAATTTTCTGGGTAGGCCGGAATGTGATCCGCATGGAGATCCGATACCTGACGAGTCAGGAAATTTTCCTCTACAAAGGGCGATTCCCCTTTCGGATACCAAGGTGAATATAAGATTACAGATTGCCGGGGTCAATTACCATGAAACTGATTTTCTGGATTACCTGGATGAACGAGGATTATTACCTGGCAAAAAAATCAAGGTTAATGAAATTACTCAGTTCGATCGTTCGATGGATATTCAAATGACGGGGCAAAAAAAGACAATTCACATTTCGCACGAAGTGGCAAGTAAGATTCTTGTTGAGGCAAGCGCATAATTCAATCACATAATAATTTTCTAACTATGACAGATCAATCACTTCCTGAAGTTCACGAGAGTGTCGACACAACTAAGATGTCGAAGTTTAAGAAGTTCTTTTCATTTCTGGGACCGGCATATTTAGTAAGTGTCGGATACATGGATCCGGGAAATTGGGCAACCGATATTGCCGGCGGCAGTCAGTTTGGCTATACATTAATTTGGGTATTGCTGATGTCGAATATGATGGCCATCTTATTACAAGGTTTGAGTGCACGTTTAGGAATAGTACGAGGGAGAGATCTTGCACAGGCTTCGCGAGAAACCTATTCGCGTCCGGTCAATATTTCACTCTACATATTGGCTGAGATTGCCATTGCGGCCTGTGATCTAGCGGAAGTGTTGGGAATGGCAATTGGGATGCAATTGCTTTTTGGCATTCCATTGATTGCCGGCGTTTGTATAACGGTGCTTGACACATTCTTGCTTTTGTTTCTGATTAATTTTGGAATCAGAAAAATGGAAGCCTTTATTCTGGGATTAATTTCAATTATCGGAATGGCCTTTTTAGCAGAGATGATTCTGGCCAAGCCACAAATGAGTGAAATCGTTACCGGCTTCGTTCCATCGCTTCCGAATTCAATGGCACTGTACATTGCAATCGGAATTATCGGAGCGACGGTTATGCCGCACAATTTATATCTCCACTCATCTTTGGTGCAAACAAGGAAGTTTAAGCACACGAAAGAAGAGATCAAGAAAGCAATACGGTTTAATATGATTGACTCCGTCATTGCCTTGAATCTGGCCTTTTTTGTAAACGCGGCAATTTTGATTTTGGCAGCTTCAGCCTTTTACAAGAATGGTATGTATGATGTAGCAGAGATTCAGGATGCGCATCGGTTTCTGGCACCTTTATTAGGGTCGACACTCGCACCGAAGTTATTTGCCATTGCATTAATTGCAGCTGGACAGAGTTCTACACTTACCGGAACTTTGGCAGGACAAATTGTGATGGAGGGATATTTGAAGCTTCGGATTGCACCGTGGATACGTCGATTAATAACTCGTTTGATTGCCATCATTCCGGCGCTGATCACAATTATTTATTTCGGCGAAGAAGCCACCGGCAAGCTTCTTATTTTATCGCAGGTTATTTTGAGTTTGCAATTAGGCTTTGCAGTGATTCCACTGATTCACTTTGTCAGTGATAAAACAAAGATGAAAGATTTCGCAATTTCTCTTCCGACACGAATTGCGTCGTGGATTATTGCCATTATCATTGTTGGATTGAATGTCCGTTTAATAATTGGTCAGCTTGACGAATGGATGAAGAGCAGCGATCATCCGATGATTATTTCGTTTGGCGTTGTCCCGATTGTTATTGCCGCAGGATTTTTACTGTTATACATCACGTTTCGTCCATTATTCCAAAGCAAAGAGACACATCTTCCTGAGAGTCCACATGGAGAATTCAAAAAAATCATCACGGCTACGATCAGTCCATACGAACGTATAGCAGTTGCTGTTGATTTCTCTGCGACTGATGAGCAGAACATCAACAATGCATTAGCTCAGGGAGGATTAAAAGCGAAGTATCTCTTAATTCACATAGTTGAATCAGCAGGTGCATTGATGATGACACATGATATCAGGGATTACGAATATTTGGCCGATGTTAAGTATCTGAAGCGATATGCCGAGCAATTGAAGGAGATAGGTTATGCCGTTGAGATCAAGGTTGGCTATGGAAATCCGAAGCGAGCTATTCCAAGGATCGTCAAAGAGTTCAAGCCCGATTTGTTGGTAATGGGCGCTCACGGACACAAAGGCTTCAAGGACTTCATCCTGGGCACTACCGTCGACTCAGTTCGGCATAAGGTAGAAATACCGGTGTTGATTGTAAGGAATGACACGATGGTCAAATGATTTTGTAATTTGCACCCGATATGGCCCACGAAGCAATAGTTATTAAGAATAAGAAGGCCTCTTTCGAGTACAACTTTTTAACCACCTATACGGCAGGCATTATGCTGACGGGTACAGAAGTTAAGTCTATTCGTGAGGGGAAAGCAACCTTAACGGATGCCTTTTGTGTGTTCATGAATGGAGACTTGTGGGTGAAGAATATGCACATCTCTGAGTTTAAACAAGGCTCGTACAACAATCATGAACCGAAGCGGCTCAGGAAGTTATTGTTGAACAAAAGTGAGATGCAGAAGATTCTTTCGAAGCTCAAAGAAAAAGGAACGACGATCATACCAATCCAATTATTTTTCAGTGATCGCGGTTTTGCCAAATTAGAGATTGCCCTAGCCCGTGGTAAAAAGCTTTTTGACAAGCGGGAGGATATGAAGAAGAAAGATCAGCAGAGAGAGATAAGTCGAGTTGTCAGATAAAAAAAAAGTCCGCCTTAAAGGCGGACTTTTTTATAAAGTCAGTTTCTGATTAGAAACGGAAACCAAGGCGAAGACCCGGGTTTGTAGAAACGCTCAAAGAAGAAGAGCTACCACCTTTAGATGTAACAGTAGTAGAAGTACCACCAGAAGTTACAGTAGCTTTGCTATCACCTTCAGATGATGAGCTAAAGCCCCAACCAACTTCAACACCCATGTAAACATTGTTTACAAAGTAGTAATCAGCACCAGCAAGCAAACGGATGCTGAAAGTACCAACTGAACCACCGTCAGCAGATACGCTGTAACCATCAACGTAAGAAGCTACACCATACTGATCCACTGAAGCATTAGTCCAAGTGTCGCTAGAAGATGATGAAGAGTAACCGATTCCTGCACCGATGTAAGGAGACAGACGCTCAGTTCCGGCGAAGTGTTTTTCGATACCAACACCGATAGAGAAGCCGCTAGTGCTAGACTCTACAGTACCGGTAGCACCTGTACCATCAGGGTTTTCAGTTACATCCTGACTAGTGCTAGAGCTAGTCACGCCGAGATTCAGACGAAGTGCCATGTCATCAGCAAGGAAATAACGAGCTTTCAGATCAGGCGACACAACATTCACTGCTGATGTACCAGTCTGGAAGTTCAATTGAATCTCACCAGTTACTGCACCTGCAGTTGGTTTTTGTGCATAAGTAAATCCAGCAATGGCTACTAACGCAGCAGAAAGAATAATTTTTTTCATTTTCTGTGTTTTTTTTTGGGTTTAATTGGTAATTAACGAGACAAATTTAAGCGGGCAATGAAACACCAGTCAAGTTTTTCAGATAGTTTTCCACCATCATTTGTTCATACGCCTTTGAGTCAGGCATTTAAAAAACATTCTGAAGGGAACTTTAACCTTTTATTCAATATCCTGGTCGTTTAATGTGAAATGTCGCGCAAAGGTTGCATTTTATTGTAAGGAATTGAATAAAATTTCAAAAAAAACGAAGGAGAGCGTTCAATAAACAAGAAAATTTCAACAATTTTTTGGATTGAATTGAGTCATTTGAAGCCACTTGCATAAAAAAAATGACACTACTGTTAATAAACTTTTAAGTTAATTTTTGTTAATCTGCGGGATAAATTTCTAAATTGACCAAAATTTCAGGAAATTCTGTTTAACCAAAACTAACCTCTATGAGAAAAGCAATTACGCTATTCGCGTTTATGCTTGCATTCCTTAGTTTGCAAGTACACGCTCAAGACAGGACCATTTCCGGTAAGGTTATCTCTTCACAAGATAACATGGGTATACCGGGAGTGAGCATTATTATCCCGGGAACTACCACCGGAACGACAACTGACATTGATGGAGCCTATCGCATAGGTATTCCGTCAGGGACAAAGCAACTTCAATTTTCCGGAGTTGGATTAACGACCAAGCTTATTGATCTTGGCGAATCAAACACAGTGAATGTGACGATGGACGGGAACGTAATGTTGAACCCTGTTGTTGTTACGGCACTTGGAGTAAAGCGGGAAGAAAAATCCCTTGGTTATTCGACACAGCAAGTAAAAGGTGAAGAAATCTCTCTGGCGAAAGAAGCCAACTTCATCAATTCACTTCAAGGTCGTGTTGCCGGTGTAACAATCAGCGGATCAAGTAACATGGGAGGTTCATCACGTATCCTTCTTCGTGGGGTTCGCTCGATCTCTTATGAAAACCAGCCACTCTTCGTTGTGGATGGAGTTCAAGTGAACAATGGCAACTTTACGACAACGGACCAGGCACGAGGTGCTTTAGGTTATGATTACGGTAATGCTGCACAAGACATTAACCCTGATGACATTGAGAGCATCAACGTACTTAAAGGTTCATCTGCTACTGCCCTTTATGGATCACAGGGAGCAAATGGTGTAATCATCATTACAACTAAAAAAGGACATGCTCGTCAGGTTGGCAGCGGCAAATCACCAATTGGTGTTTCTGTAACATCAGGCGTTACCGTAAGCCAGGTATCAGTTTTACCTGAATACCAAGATATTTATGGTGGTGGTGCAAGCGATCAATTTATTGTAAGCGATTTAGATCCTACACAATTACGCGCAAACTTTGAATATGACGGAAGCTGGGGTCCAAAGATGGAAGGCCAGATGGTACGTCAGTGGGATAGCTACTACCCTACTATGCCTAACTATGGTAAATTAACTCCATGGGTTGCTCACCCCGATAACATAAAGGACTTCTTTGAAACAGGTGTAACAACCAATAACAACATTTCTATCGACGGAGGAAATGACTTGACTCAATATCGTTTGTCTTATACAAACTATAACGACAAAGGAGTTATTCCGAATGAAAATTTGAATCGTAATATTTTCAGCTTTAGCGGATCTAATAAATTCTCTGATAAACTGAGAAGCAATATGACGTTGAACTATGTTTCTTCAAACGCTAAAGGTCGTGCTGCAACAGGTTACAACAACCTTACCTCAAACTTCACACAGTGGTGGGAACGTCAGCTCGATATGGAGCAGTTGAAAGATTACAAAAATCCGGATGGAACACAACGTACATGGAATATGAATTCGGAGACAGATTTATCTCCACTATATTGGGATAATCCATACTGGGTTCAGTATGAAAACTACGAAACAGATTCACGTAACCGTATTTACGGTGTAGCATCACTCGCATACGATTTCACAAAAGAACTTTCATTGACAGGATCAATCAAAACTGATTACTACAATGATGCCCGTAGAGAGCGCGTTGCTAAAGGTTCATCTTCTATATCTAAATATACAGAAGAGAACATTACCTTCAACGAAAACAACTACGAGTTGATCTTGAATTACAAGCACAATTTGAGTGAGAACCTCGATTTAACTGCCTTTGTCGGTGGTAACCGTCAGGACAGAAAAACCGTTGACAATTATTTCGCAACTCAAGGTGGTTTGAATGCTCCGAATTACTACAGTTTAACAAATTCAGTTGACAAAGTGTTGGTAACTCCAAACACTACTCAATTAAGAAGAAATTCACTCTTCGCATCTGCGAACTTTGGTTACAAGCACTTCTTATTCCTCGATTTGACAGGTCGTAACGACTGGAGCTCTACACTTCCGAACGGTGACAACTCATACTTCTACCCTTCAGCTGCTACAAGCTTCGTTTACTCTGAATTCCTTACAAACATGAAATGGTTGACTTATGGTAAGTTATTCGTTTCATGGGCTTCTACAGCGATCGATCCGGTTGCTTATGTATCTACTTCTACTCGTCCGGTTGTATCAAGCAACTTCGGTGGCTTTGCAACAGCAATCGTTCCGAATCGTGCGAACAATCCTGATCTGAAACCAGAAACGACTAATAACATCGAATTCGGAACTGAGTTCCAGTTATTCGACAGCCGTATCGGTGCAAAAATCACTTACTACTCTACATTGTCTAAAGACGTAATCTTTGCCGTTCAACAATCAGCTTCAACAGGCTTTGCTTCTAAATACTACAATGCTGCTGAAATCAGCAACAAAGGTATTGAGCTCGAATTGACAGGAACTGTGATCAAAACTAAATCAGGTCTTGAGTGGGGAATCGGTTTCAACTTCGCGAAGAACACAAACTTAGTTGAGAAACTCTTCACAGATGAAAACGGTGCTGAAACACAATCACTCCTTATCCAAAATGCACCTTTCTCTGCAACCTTCCAGGCTCGTCCGGGAATGGCTTACGGACAAATCGTAGGTTATGACTATGCATATGATGCAAACGGCAATCACATCATCGATGGTGGTGCTTACGCACGTACAGCGAAGGTTCAGCCATTAGGTTCAGTTCTTCCGAACTTTACAGGTGGTGTTAGCACTTGGGTATCTTGGAAAGGTTTCCGTTTATTCGGTTTGATCGACTTCCAGGATGGCGGAAAAATCTTCTCATTGACAAACACATGGGGTAAATACTCAGGAACTTTGAAAGAAACAGCTGAAAATGGTATCCGTGAAAACGGTATCGTACTTGAAGGTGTTGTACAAACAGGTGTAGATGCTGCCGGAAATCCTATTTCTGATGGTACTCCAAACACAACTTCAATTGCGGCTGTAGATCACTTCTTCCTTGATGGTGGTTATGTAATTACTGCAGCTGACGTTTACGATGCATCATTCATTAAATTCCGTGAGTTGTCATTGACATATTCACTTCCTGCAAAAATCTTTGCTAAGACAGCAATTCAGGGATTGTCTATCTCACTGGTAGGAAGAAATCTTGGAATTCTTCACAAAAATGTTCCAAACATCGATCCTGAAGCAGCAGTTTCATCAGGAAACGTTCAAGGTCTTGAAGGAGCTCAGCTTCCAACAACAAGAACATATGGTGTTACTTTAAATATCAAATTCTAATCAGTGAACTTAAAATACAGAACCATGAAAATATTCACATATAAAAAATCCGCTGTTCTACTCACCGGACTGGCGCTGATCTTCAGTTCCTGTGATAAGAATTTTGAAACAATCAATGACGATCCGAATAATCCAAGAAACGTACCGAACAGTTATTTCCTGGCCGGTGCTGAAAGAGGAATTATGGATAACTCTGCCGATGTTTGGTGGGGTGCTAACGTAGGTAATCAGTTAGCTCAATACTGGTCATCGAATCAATATTCATCTGAGAGCCGTTATCAATTCCGTACTGCGATCACTAACGCCTACTGGGGATTATTTTACTCAGGAGGATTGAACGATCCGGGCGATAACGTAGGCGGCTTACTTGAGTTGAATCGCATCATTGAAAACTGTACAACTGATCCGGGTGGAAGTTCAGCTTCCGGCTACCCTGCAAATCAAATTGCTGCAGCTAAAATTTTGCGTGTATGGTTAATTCAGAATATGACTGATGCATGGGGAAATATTCCTTATTCACAGGCATTAAATCCTGATAAATACCGTGCTCCTGAATACGACAGCCAGCAATCGATCTATGCAGGTTTGTTATCAGAAGTAAGTGATGCAGTAAGTATGATTGACGAAGCACAAGCCGGCCCGGGTGGTGACCTTATTTACAGTGGCGATATGAGCCTCTGGAAAAAATTCGGTAACTCTCTCAAAATGCGTGTTGGATTACGTATTGCCGATGTAAGTCCAACAACAGCTCAATCAGCTTTCGAAGCTGCTGCAGCTGCCGGTGGTTTCACTGCTAATTCAGACAACGCTCTCTTCCCTTATGGTGAAGGTGTTGATGCAAATCCGATCTACTTTAACCGTTACATCGACAATCGTAACGATTATGCAGCCAGCAATATCTTATTGGACATTCTGAACACATCTAATGATGCTCGTCTCCCATGCTTCTTCACACAAGCTACAGCGACTAGTACATGGGTTGGTGAAGTTTACGGATTAAGCGAAGCAAATGCTGCCTCTACTCCGAACTCATCAGTTTCTCAGCGTTCAGCTCTTGTTCTTTCACCTACAATGCCCGGTATTTATCTTGACTATGCTCAAGTTGAATTCATGCTTGCTGAAGGTGCAGAGCGTGGTTGGAACGTAGGTGGTGGAAGCGCTCAGTCGCACTACGATGCAGGTGTTACTGCCAGTATCGACTTCTGGACTACTTTGAATGGTACTCCGGCAGATCCTGCTGACATTGCTACATACCTTGCACAACCTTCTGTTGATTATACAAACGCAGGAAGCGGTGCAACATGGCAAGAGAAAATCGGAAAGCAAAAATGGATCGCTCTGTTTAATCAGGGTATCCAGGGTTGGACTGAATGGAGAAGACTTGATTTCGGTATTTTACAATTACCGGCTGATGGAGTTCTTTCAGGTTCAGGAATTCCAACTCGTATGAAATATGCTGTTGATGAGCAAACATTGAATGCGGCTCACTACTCTGCAGCTATTGCAGCGCAAGGTCCGGATTTACAAAGCACAAAAGTTTGGTGGGACGTTCAATAATTATTGTTCCATTGATCACAATAAAAAAAGGTTGCCGATTGGCAACCTTTTTTTATTTACCCCAGTCTTTGTTTTCGAGCATGGGAACAAATCTGAAATTACTTAGCTCTTCTTTTTCGTAGCTGTCATCACCCGTCTTCACGATACGAGTCATAACCTGAACTCCGCCTGATCCAACAGGTATAACTAAAATACCACCGACCTTCAATTGCTTGATGAGTTCTTCCGGTATAAAAGGAGCACCGCAGGTAACGAGAACTTTATCGAACGGCGCATAGGTAGCCAGTCCTTTATAGCCATCACCATAAAATAGCTTCGGAGCGTAATTCATCATTGGCAGAAGCTCCTTGGTACGGTCGTACAGCTCTTTTTGGCGTTCAATGGAAAATACCTTTGCGCCACATTCGAGTAATACACACGTCTGATAACCGCTTCCTGTTCCGATTTCGAGTACTTTTTCACCCTTCTTTAATTCCAGAAGCGACGTTTGGTAAGCAACGGTAAAAGGCTGGGAAATGGTCTGTCCGGCACCGATTTGAAAAGCCTGATCAGAGTACGCTTGGTTCAAAAAGGCCAAATCAAGGAAGAAATGCCGTGGAATCTTCATCATGGCATTAAGCACCCCCTCATTTTTAATTCCTTTCTCACGAAGCTGATCAATCAGCTTTTTGCGCATTCCCTGATGCTTAAAGTTATCTTCCGGTAATCGAATCATAGTTCACAAAGAAAACACAGTTAAATCCATCTTCTGCCCCACTTTAATCTAAATATTAACAAAATTAGGTCTTAAAACCCTCAGAACCCTTTTTCCCGCCCTGAATTATTGTTAATTTCGCGCCACCTTCTTAGTTTTAAAAGGTATCGGAAAATGTTGAAAATCGGAGTTATAGGGGCCGGCCACTTGGGCAAAATCCACATCAGGCTTTTAAAAGAAATCAAAACTGCAGAACTAATCGGTTTTTACGACCGCAATTTGGAATATGCTGCCGCAGTATCTGCCGAACTTCAGGTTCCATTTTACAAAAGCCTGGACGATTTGATCAACGAAAGCGATGCGATAGATATCGTTACGCCAACACTGTCGCATTATGACATTGCTGTGAAAGCTGTACGCGCATCGAAGCCTATCTTTGTGGAGAAGCCATTGACGCATACCGTTGAAGAAGGCAAGAAACTCGTTTCCCTTGTTACGGAAGCCGGAGTAAAAGCTCAGGTTGGACATGTGGAGCGATTCAATCCCGCCTTCCTTTCAGCAAAAGAGTATCTGTCGCAGCCTTTGTTTATCGAGACACACCGTCTTGCCGAATTCAATCCGCGTGGTACCGATGTTTCGGTAGTACACGATCTGATGATTCATGATATCGACATAGTGCTCAGCGTTGTTAAATCGAATGTAAAAAAAATCAACGCCAGCGGAGTTGCCGTTGTAAGCGATACACCCGACATAGCCAATGCTCGATTGGAATTTGACAATGGTTGTGTAGCCAATCTCACAGCGAGTCGAATCTCTCTGAAGAACATGCGCAAAAGTCGTTTCTTCCAGCGCGATGCATATATTTCTGTCGATTTTCTGAAAAAGAAAACTGAAGTCGTACGATTGAAAAATCTGATTGGAGAACCGGGGCCACTTGACATTACAATCGAATTGGGAAAAGATAAGGGCTCAAAAATTATCTATTTTGATCAGCCAAAAGTGGAAGAGTCGAATGCCATTAAGATGGAACTCGAACAATTTATTGATGCAATTATTAATGACAAGAGCACACCGGTAACCATTGAAGAAGGATTCAATGCATTACATGTCGCTCACCAGGTCATGGATAAAATCAATCACTCTTTGAACATACTTGCATGATGTTTTTGCCAAAGAATAATTCGACTATTCTGTTTTCACTCGTGATAATGTTGACGAGCATTGGTTTCTTTTCGTCATGTTCCCTGATTGACCCTGCATCACCTGTTCCCACTTATCTACAAATTGACAGCATTCATCTGGAAACAGATCCTACAATACAGGGTAGCAATTCCTCAAAGATAACAGACGCCTGGGTTTTTGTCGACCAGAAATATATCGGGACATTTCCGTTACCGGCTAAAGTTCCCATTATTGCCGATGGAACGCATGAGATAACGATCCGTGCCGGCATCATTGAGAACGGCATTTCTTCTACCCGATCTGCCTATCCTAAATTTACCGGACTGGATACTATATTTGAAATGCATTCGAATAACACGTATGCAATTTCTCCGACGATAACATACAACGCATCTACGATTTTCACGCAGATGGAAGACTTCGATGATGCAAGTGTATCCTTCTCCAATACAGCAAATGGAAGTGCGTCATTGACAATTTTAAGTTCACTTGATCCAAATGCGTTTGAAGGGAATTCCGGAGTTGCAACGGTAGATTCATCGCACTTGATTTTTGAAACAGCCTCTACCAATTATCTCTTCCTACCTTTGGGAACTCCGGTTTATATTGAGATGAATTACAAAAGCGATGTAAACTTCATCGTTGGAGACTTCATCACAACAGGTTTCATTAATCAGAATCCGATGATCACCCTGAGAGCCAGTTCAACCTGGAAAAAAGTTTATCTGAACATGAGTGATTTGGGAGCGATTTGGAACGAAGCGAGTTCATACAAGATATATTTCCGTGCTGACAAGAGTAGTACTGCTGCGACTTCCAATATTTATTTCGATAATATCAAAGTAGTTTATTGATGAATAAGAAATTAAAAACCTTTACATTCATCTTTGCCGATTGGCTGGCGGCGCTTTTAGCCTGGGCGTTATTTTTTCTTTATCGAAAAACGATAATTGAAAAAATGAGTTTTCATAAGAGTATCTTTCTTCAGGATCCGAAATTCTTCTATGGAATTCTATTCATCCCACTTGCATGGTTATTGGTCTATGCAATGATCGGATCCTACAGTAATGTTTACCGCAAATCGCGACTAAAGGAACTTGGGCAAACACTTTACCTGTCAATCATAGGTGTTCTGATAATCTTCTTCTCCCTTCTGCTCGATGATGTTGTAATATCATACAAAACATATTACCACACCTTTTTCACACTACTGACTTTGCATTTTTTGATTACAGCACTTTTCCGAATCATACTTTCAACAAAAATCATTCGTGATATCCGTAGCAGGAAGATTCGCTTCAACACGATAATGATCGGAAGTAATCAGAACGCGATAAATTTGCTTCAGACGATGGAAAGTGAATTCAGTTCAGAAGGTTTAGCTTTTGTAGGATTCGTGCACGTCGACGGAAATAACGACCACCTCCTCTCAAAGCATATGATCAATCTGGGAGGCATTCAGAATTTAAAAGAAATTATCAATTCGTACAAAGTAGAAGAAGCCATCATTGCGCTTGAGTCGTCGGAGCATGAGAGTATTGGAAGAGTCATAAATGAACTGGAAGAAACTCCGGTGATTGTGAAGATCATTCCTGACATGTACGACATTCTTTCAGGCTCAGTAAAAATGAATGCCATCTTTGGGGCCCCCTTAATTGAAATTTCGCCTGATCTGATGCCTGTATGGCAAATGTCGCTCAAGCGAATTATTGATGTTACTGTTTCCATTTTAGTAATGATCTTGTTTTCTCCATTGTATTTATTCACTGCAATTGGTGTGCTCCTATCTTCACCCGGACCGTTGTTTTATAGTCATGAACGGATTGGATTACACGGAAAGCCATTTCGTATCTATAAATTCCGATCGATGGTAACGGATGCAGAGAAAGCGGGGCCACAATTATCGAGTACGCATGATAGTCGTGTCACAAAATTCGGCCGTTGGATGAGAAAAATTCGTTTAGATGAGATTCCTCAATTCTTCAACGTACTTATCGGTAACATGTCGTTAGTCGGGCCGCGACCTGAGCGACAGTATTTCATCGACAAGATTATGGAACAGGCTCCTCATTATCGCCATTTACACAAGGTGCGTCCGGGAATTACATCGTGGGGACAGGTAAAATTCGGTTATGCTGAGAACGTAGACCAGATGGTTCAGCGTTTGAAATATGATATTATCTATATTGAAAATATGTCGTTGGCCGTTGATTTTAAAATCATGATTTATACGATTCAGATTATTTTAAAACGCAGCGGTAAATAAACACTACAAAAACTTAATCTATGAAAGTTGCAGTTATCGGTTCAGGCACAATGGGCAATGGTATTGCTCATGTATTTGCACAATATGGTTACAAAGTCAACATGATCGACATATCGGCTGAAGCATTGGAAAGAGCGATCGGCACTATCGGAAAAAATCTCGATCGTATCATTGCGAAAGGAAAACTCACTGAAGCTGAAAAGGCTGCTACCTTGGGTAATCTGACCACATTTACTTCGATGCAAGATGGCGTGAAAGATTGTGATCTGATCGTTGAAGCGGCAACTGAGAACATCGATTTAAAATGCAAAATCTTCCGCGATCTTGATCAGTTTGCCAAGCCGGGAGCTATTTTAGCAAGTAACACCTCTTCGATTTCGATCACTAAAATTGCAGCGCAGACAAAGCGCCCTGATAAAGTAATCGGAATGCACTTCATGAATCCAGTTCCGGTAATGAAGCTTGTGGAAGTCATTCGTGGCTATGCAACGAGTGATGAAGTGACGAAGACAGTATTTGAACTTTCGAGAAAGCTTGAAAAAGTACCTGTTGAAGTAAACGATTATCCAGGCTTTATCGCCAATCGTATTTTAATGCCTATGATTAACGAGGCGATCTATTCTTTGTACGAAGGCGTTGCCGGAGTTGAGGAGATTGATACTGTAATGAAACTGGGTATGGCACATCCGATGGGACCACTTCAGTTGGCCGATTTTATCGGACTTGACGTTTGCCTTTCGATCCTCCGTGTTCTCCACGACGGCTTTGGAAATCCGAAATATGCCCCTTGCCCACTTTTAGTAAATATGGTTACAGCCGGAAATCTCGGAGCAAAGAGTAAGATGGGATTTTATGATTATTCGGGTGGTGGGAAGGAATTGGTTGTGGCGGGGAAATTCAGTAAGTAGTAAGTTGTAAGTAGTAAGTTGACTTTTAGTTTTAAAATGACTTACAAAAAGCATTATTTAGTTCGATAAACATATTAGGTTGAAAAAAGGAAAGCGGTAAATCATGAATTGATTTACCGCTTTCCTTTTGAGATATGATAACGAGTCAAAGCTGAAGGTAAAAAACTCCAAGTCAACTTACTACTTACTACTTACTACCAGACTCGTTCCCACTCAACCCATACAACAACTGCGACTGAAAACGCTGATCGAGGACGCCTAATTTTTCGGCGCTGGCTTTGGAGATTTTGATAATGAGGCCTTCGTTATCGCCCGTGTCGGGAAGTTTACCTACGACTTTTACAAAGATGCTCTTGTTATTCATTCGGTTCGTGATGCGAATGATCGTGCCGATTGGAGCGGTACGGTGAAGAGCATAGTATTTTCCCGGGTTAATGTCTTCGTCATCGATCCATGACGCTACGCCGGTTTCAGTGACTTGCTGACGGCCGTTGGCAAAGATAACTTCAGCTTCCTTCTGACTTTTATCGGTAGTGGTTTCGCGAGGGACAGGTTTTGTTGCGGAATCTTGAGAGTGATCCTTTTTTTCTTCAGGGATTTCAGGTTTCGGTGCATTTACAGGAGCACGATCGATTGTATTTACTTTCGTTTCCTTTGGCTCTGTCGTTTCTTCTGTCTGAGTGCTTTCCGAATTGCTTGGAATAACAAGAACCTGACCTTTGTGGATGCTATTTGACTGAAGCTTGTTTTGCTTTTTTATTGCATCTACAGATACTTTGTATTTTTTCGAAATAGCAAAAAGCGTTTCGGAAGATGCAACTTTATGTTTCGTCATTGAACCGGGCTTTTGCGCCGGCTTATCCGTATGATTTTTTTCGAAAAACGGATCGTTAGCTTTCAGCTTATCGGCCGGAATTAAGATCGGTTTACCGGTGATCAATTTCCCATCACTCTTTTTATTGGCAAGCTTTAACTCAGCATAGGAAATTTTGAATTTGCGAGCGATTGAATACCAACTGTCGCCTTTTTTTACTGAGTACTCGTAATAATTCTTACCATCAATCTTTTTAACTGATCCGACTTCGCTTTGTCCGAAAGCCAGAGAAGAAATAAAGAATAATGAGATCACTAATTTTTTCATTGTGTAAAGCTATGGATTATGAGTCGGCCTATAGAAAATATCATGCCGTAAAATGAACATCTTTTTCAACAAAGAGAGTCTATACTATGCGTTTCTATTTCCGATTTTATATTTAGAACTGCGGTATTTGTGCCTTTTTGCCTGAAATAAGCCATAGGCCTACAGATGTGAGTATTCCGTTCACGATCAGCAATTCAAAACCAAACTTGTAACCACTCAACCACTGAACCGAATTCACATTCAAAATATAACAGAGCAGAGGAGAAATAATACAAACTATGGGCACCCAACGATCGTTCGGTGTTTTCTTAGATATCAAACCGAAGGCGTATAATCCCAGCAGCGGGCCATAAGTGTATCCGGCAACGGTGAACAATTCGGTGATAACGGAATCATCGTTGATGACACGGAATAAAATGATCACGAGCAACAGTAAGACTGCAAATGACAAGTGAACTCTGATTCGGGTTTTCTTTTTCTCTTCTTCCGATGCCTTTGATTTTTTCATATTCAGGAAGTCGATGCAGAAAGATGCTGTGAGTGCGGTAAGCGCACCGTCGGCGCTGGGATAAGCTGCAGAGATAAGTCCGATGATGAAGAAAATCCCGGCCACAACTCCCAAATTATTCAGTGCGATTACCGGGAATAGATCGTCGGTACTTCGCGCCGGAATTGGAATTCCTTTGGCAGTCGTATACACAAAAAGTAATGCTCCAAGGAATAAGAAAAGAAGATTAATAAAGATCAAAACGAAGCTGAAAGTGAACATGTTTTTCTGAGAATCCTTCAGAGTTTTTACGCTGATATTCTTCTGCATCATTTCCTGATCCAGACCTGTCATGGCGATGGTAATAAACATTCCACCGAAGAATTGTTTTAGGTAATGACTTTTCGAATGCCAGTCGGTATTGAGCAATTGATCATATCCTTTTGCGTGAATTGCAGAGAAAAGATCAGTAACTGACAAATTGAGCTGACGTGAAATCAAAACGATGGAAATTACAACAGCCAGGAGCATGAACGAAGTTTGAAGAGTATCGGTCCAGACGATAGTCTTTACTCCACCTTTGTAAGTATAAAGCAAGATCAAAGCAATAAATGCCGCTACGGTTGCAACGAATGGAACTCCCCAGCCATCAAATATGAAAGTTTGAAGGACGTTCACAACGATATAAAGTCGGAAAGAAGCTCCGATAGTACGCGAAAGGAGAAAATAAAACGCACCTGTTTTGTAGCTCCAGAATCCGAATCGATTTTCCAGATAGGTATAAATCGACGTCAGATTCATTTTGTAGTAGAGCGGCAACAAGACCAGGGCAATAACGGCGTAGCCGAATAGATAGCCGAAAACGACCATCATATAGGAGAAATGAGACGTTCCGACCAGTCCCGGAACCGACATAAATGTGACTCCGGAGAGAGACGCTCCGATCATACCATAGGCTACCAGATACCATTTCGACGACTTATTTCCAATGAAATACGACTCATTATCGGCATGCCGGCTGGTGCGCCAGACCACGTAAAAAAGTAATGCCGAATAAGCGATTACACACAATAAAATCAGCGTTGGAGACATTATAGCACTTGGGTTAAGAATGATAGAAGAAACGAAATTTGACCCATTCCCATTGCCCTTTTCTCTGTTAAAAGTAAAAAGGGCCGGAATACAATAGATGTTGCGGATCAGCCCCGAAGTAAGTAATTTCGCCTGCGGTCGCTATCCGGCTGTTCATCAAATTATCAACACCATACATTGAGTACTTTTTCATCGAAAATATTGGAAGAAACCGTGGCTGAATTCAGCCGATTGCCGGGCATTGGCAAACGCACTGCCCTACGGCTGGTTCTTCATTTATTGAAGTCACCCAAGGAAGATTCATACCGCTTAGGCACTGTTCTTCAGCGTCTCCGGTCAGAAATCCGCTACTGCACCATTTGTCACAACATTTCCGAAAGGGATGTCTGTGAGATTTGTAATGATCCTCGCCGTGACAAAAATGTTGTCTGCGTAGTTGAAGACATCCGCGACGTGATTGCCGTGGAGAACACACAGCAATACCGCGGTCACTATCACGTTCTGGGAGGCATTATTTCGCCGATGGATGGTATTGGCCCAAATGATTTGCAGATCGATTCGCTGATCACACGACTGCAGAAAGGAGAATTCACCGAAGTTATCATGGCATTGCCGGCGACGATGGAGGGAGATACAACTTCGTTCTATGCCTTCAAAAAAATCGGTCAGGCCGGACTGAGTCATCTCAAGTTTTCAACGATTGCCCGAGGCGTATCCGTCGGCGATGAGCTTGAATATGCCGATGAAGTTACGTTGGGTCGTTCTATTATTCAACGCGTACCATATGAAAATTCGATGCTAAAATAAGTCTGTGAGTAAGAAATCGTCGGACCTTTATTTTCAGAACGAAATAGTTTATATGTTTGAAAACACCAATCATTGCCTGTGAAATTATCCGTAGTTATAGTCAATTACAACGTCAAGTATTTTCTTGAACAATGTCTTCATTCATCGTTGAAGGCTGCTGAGAGAGTATCTACGGAAATCTGGATGGTCGATAATAATTCCGTCGACGGTTCGGTTGAAATGGTGGAGAAAAAATTCCCGACTGTAAAAGTTATTGCCAACAAGGACAATCGCGGTTTTTCCAGAGCGAACAATCAAGCCATCCGCGAATCAAAAGGCGAATATGTCCTGCTGTTGAATCCCGACACCGTTGTTGAAGAAGATACTTTTGAAAAAGTAGTCCGCTTCATGGACGAGCATCCTGATGCCGGTGGATTGGGAGTGAAAATGCTTGATGGTACGGGGAAATTTCTACCGGAATCAAAACGCGGATTACCAACATACGACGTTGCATTTTACAAGATTTTCGGCTTGTCGAAAATCTTCCCGAAGTCGAAGACATTCGGACGTTATCATTTAGGATTTCTTGATGAGAACGAAACTCATTCGGTCGAAATTCTGGCCGGTGCGTTTATGCTGCTTCGCAAATCCGTGCTCGATAAAATCGGTTTACTCGACGAAGATTATTTTATGTATGGAGAAGACATCGATCTCTCCTATCGCATTTTAAAAGCAGGATACAAAAACTATTATTTCCCTGATACACGAATTATTCATTACAAAGGAGAAAGTACGAAGCGTACGAGCGTAAACTACGTATTCGTCTTCTACCAGGCCATGGTAATTTTCGCGAAAAAGCATTTCTCGAAATCCAATGCCTCGATGTTTTCGTTGCTGATTAATTTCGCAATATACATTCGTGCCTTTGCAGCTATTTTTTCCCGTTTCATCGATCGCCTCTTCTTGCCTATCTCTGATCTTTGTTTGATCTTCTTAGGCATTTATATCCTGAAAGGATATTGGGGAACCAACTTTGCCATCAATTACCCGTCAACTTTCATGAAGATTGCTGCCCCATTTTACAGCATCACATGGGTATTGACGATGTATTTCAGCGGTGGATATGATAAGCCGATTCGAATTTCAAAAATAGTACGCGGTATTTTTTCGGGAACAGTTTTCATTCTCGTTATTTACGCCTTATTGCCGGAAGAATATCGGTTCTCACGCGCCTTGATTTTGCTCGGCGCCGTGTGGACAGGCATCAGTACACTTTCCTTCCGATTTTTGATGAATTTACTCAGAGGGAAAGAGTATTCATTATTCGGAGAAAAGAAAAAACGACTGGCCATTGTAGGTAAAGAAGAAGAAAGTTTGCGCGTACTTTCGTTGTTGAAACTCTCGGATACGAATCATAATTTCATTGGCTTTGTTCAACCGAAAAGTGCAGCTTCGGCAAGCACGGAGCATGAATACGAAAACTATTTTCTCGGCTTTGCAGACCGACTCGCCGAAATCATCGAGGTTTATTCGGTCGATGAGTTGATCTTCTGCGGTAAAGATTTGTCGTCGCAAGAAATCATCGGTATGATGTCGAGCACGAAGCGCCCTGAGCTTGAATTTAAGATTGCACCTCCGGAGAGCTTATTCATCATCGGCTCCAACAGCGTTGAAGATCCGGGTGAGTTGTATGTGATCGACATCAACAATATCAACAAGAATGTGAATCGCAGAAACAAACGACTCGTTGACGTTTTATTCTCATTCAGTGTCCTTATTTTTTCGCCTGTTCTGTTCTTTTTGCAGAAAAAACCGGGCACTTTTTTGGCTAATATTTTCAGTGTTTTGTTCGGCAAAAAGTCATGGGTAGGTTACGCCAATAATGGCAATCCCAATGCACAATTACCGTCGATTCGAAAAGGTATTTTGAGTCCGACCGACGCTTTGAACACCGAACTGAGCGATGAGCTCACCATAAACCGCCTAAACTCTTTATATGCAAAAGATTATCGGGTTTACACCGACTTGCGGATATTATGGAAAGGGTGGAGAAAATTGGGCAATTAGTCGGTACAATAATGCCGATATTTTCTAAATTTGTGCACACGCCTGAAGGCGCCCGAAGAAACTGATTTAAAATCAACTGAAGTTCATGATTCAGCTCATCATGCCCAAAATGGGTGAAAGTGTTGCCGAAGCAACAATATTGAAATGGTTAAAGAAGGAAGGCGACAAGATTGAAGCCGACGAACCTGTTTTAGAAATAGCTACCGATAAAGTTGACTCAGAAGTTCCATCGCCGGCAGCCGGTATTTTATCGAAACGATTATTTGAAGAAGGACAGGTTGTGAAAGTAGGCGAAGTAATTGCCATGATTGCAGCCGAAGGTGAATCAGCGGAGCCTCTGCTCCTGCTGCTGCACCGGCCGCTCCAGCTACTCCTGCTAAATCAGAAACCATTGTTACTTCGAACGGAACAGTGAAACATGCTCCTGCTGTTTCTGCTCCTTCAGCACCGATAGAAAAAGTTTCTGCATCAGGCAGATTCTATTCACCTCTTGTACGCAATATTGCCAAGCAGGAAGGTGTGACATTAAACGAATTAGAGAGCATTAAAGGAAGCGGTGCCAATAATCGTCTGACAAAACAGGATTTGATTGAACATCTTTCAAATCGTGGTCAACAACCGGCGACTATTCAACCGGCTGCTCAACCAAGTGCTGCACCAAAAGCAACTCCTGCCTCTGCTCCTGTTCAAACTCCTTCAGTTTCCGTTTCCGGAAATGTGGAGATCATTGAAATGGATCGTATGCGGAAGTTGATTGCCGATCATATGGTGATCTCGAAGCAGACATCCCCTCACGTTACGTCATATGTAGAAGCCGATGTTACGAACATTGTAAAATGGCGTGAGAAGGTGAAGAAAACATTTGAGAAACGCGAGAATGAAAAGATCACTTACACACCGATTTTCATTGAAGCCGTTGCCAAAGCGATTCGTGATTATCCGATGG
This sequence comes from Bacteroidota bacterium, assembly GCA_016721305.1. Taxonomy (GTDB): domain Bacteria; phylum Bacteroidota; class Bacteroidia; order AKYH767-A; family 2013-40CM-41-45; genus JADKIH01. The sequence continues at coordinate 122,768 of JADKIH010000006.1, read as the reverse complement.
TGAACGTATCTGTAGAAGGCACAAAAATATTGATAAAGAAAAACATTAACATCGGAATGGCTGCTGCATTACCTTCAGGTAATTTGATCGTTCCGGTGATCAAGAGTGCAGACTTCCTGAATCTGATCGGTCTCACGAAAGTGGTGAATGATCTTGCCAATCGTGCCCGTAACAATAAGCTCAAGCCTGACGAAATTCAGGATGGTACTTTTACGATTACCAATGTCGGAACATTCGGTAATGTAATGGGAACTCCAATTATCAATCAGCCGCAAGTTGCAATTCTGGCTGTAGGAGCTATCCGTAAAAAACCGGCCGTTATCGAAACTCCTGAAGGCGATTCAATCGGAATCCGACACATGATGTTCCTTTCTCTCTCGTACGATCACCGTGTGGTTGACGGCTCACTGGGAGGAAGTTTCTTACGCCGTATTGCAGATTACCTCGAGCAGTTCGACAGTAATCGTTCAATCTGATTTTATTCTATCCATTCATAAACGCCGTTGTACATGACAACACCCAACAGGATTAACTCTCTACTCCTGCTAGCTGTTTTTTTGTGTACAGTTGTCCCGACAACTGTATATTCTCAGAAAGCGAAGACACACGTATTGACAATGGACGAAGCCAAGCTCGTGAAGAAAGATGCAGCAACACTTTTTGCTGCCTCCGATTTCAACGGAGCGTTAGCAGGTTATAAAGATCTGGTGAAAGCCGATCCTAAGAACGTTGATTACAACTACAAGCTTGGCTATTGTTATTTGCAGACGAATGCAAACAAACGGGCAGCTCTTCCTCACCTTGATTTCGCATGCAAGTCGAAAGACGCAAAGAAAGACTGGCAGTTCTATTTAGGACTTGCCAATATGTACAATGAAAGATGGGATGAGGCAATCATTGCATTTCGTGAATTTAAAGACGCAAAGTTGAAGCCGGTAAAAGATTATCCTTCTGCCGATCGAATGATTGAAAATTGCAACAATGCGAAAGAACTAATCCAACATCCTGTCAATTGCAATTTTTCGAATATCGGAAAATCGGTTAATACGATGTATGAGGAATACAATCCATGGATTAGCGCCGACGGAAAGCAATTAGTTTTCACTTCGCGTCGTAAGGGAAATGTCGGTGGATTTATTGAAGACCTTGGAATTTATACAGCCGACATCTACTGGACCTTATGGAAAGACACGATTTGGTCGAAAGCCAAGAGTCTTGGAGGAAATGTAAATACAGAATGGGATGAAGAAACCGTAGGTCTTTCACCGGATGGAAATATGGTGATGATTTATTTCGACAACAGTGAATTTTACGCCGACCTCGGCGCCTCTTCTCTCAAAGGAAAGATGTGGCAGAAGCCGGTGATGATGCCTACTCAGGTGAACTCAAAAAACTTCGAGGGCGGAGCGACTTTGTCACTCGATGGACAAACGATTATTTTTTCCAGCGTCCGTAAAGAAGGTCTGGGCGAAAGTGATTTGTGGATGGTTCACAAAGAGAAGAATGGTGAATGGACAGCTCCGGTGAATCTCGGAAACGATATCAACACAAAGGAAGCCGAAGAAGCACCATGTTTTTCACTCGATGGCAAAACACTGTACTTTGCTTCCAAAGGCTGGAACAGCATGGGCGGTTTCGATCTTTTCAGAAGCCGTTGGGATGCAAGTACCTCTAAGTGGTCGAAGCCCGAGAACTTAGGTTATCCGCTGAATGACGCCGAAGACAATACTTTCATAGCTTTTACGGGAGATATGCAAAGCGCTTACATTTCTGCAATCCGTCCGGAAGGATTAGGAGATCTCGATATTTACAAAGTTGATTTTCCTGATACCATACATCATGCGTTCACATATTTCATTTCAGGAAGTGTGAGTTCAGCGACAGGTGGTAAAATTGAAATGACAAAAGTTTCGATAGAGAATAAAAGTACCGGAGCTAAGTCAGAATACGTTCCTGCACAATCGAACAATATGTTTGTGCTTCCTGCCTCACCGGGTGATTTTATTCTCCATGTAGAAGGTTATAATTTTGAGCCTTACAATGAAGATATTCAAATTGAAGCAAGTTTTCCTCCTAAACAAATCGTACATAATGTACAGGTAAAAAGTTCTAAATAATTTTTCATGCAACTTAACTTAAAACGCCCCATTGCCTTTATTGATCTGGAAACAACAGGTGTCAATGTGGGTGCCGATCGAATTGTAGAGCTGGCCATTCTCAAAATATTTCCAAACGGTACACGCGATTCACGCGTTTACAAAGTGAATCCTACAATTCCGATTCCGGAAGAAAGTTCGAAGATTCATGGAATTTACGACAAAGACGTAAAAGACTGTCCGACCTTCAAAGACATCAGTAAGGAAATAAATACTTTGCTGGGAGATTGTGATATGGCCGGGTACAATTCGAACAAATTCGATACTCCTTTGCTAATTGAAGAATTTACCCGTTGCGATATTCACTTCGATTTAGCTTCGCGTAAGCTTATCGACGTGCAGAACATCTTTCACAAGATGGAGCAACGTACATTGTCGGCAGCTTATAAGTTCTATTGCAATAAAGATTTGCAAAATGCTCATACTGCTGAAGCCGACACACTGGCAACGTTTGAAGTCATGCTCGCACAGTTGGAGAAATACGACACTTTGAAGAATGACGTGGATTTTCTTTCTCAGTTCAGCAGCATCACGAAGAACGTAGATTTAGCAGGTAGAATTGTCTTCAACGATAAAGGCGAAGAAGTTTTCAATTTCGGAAAATACAAAGGAAAATTAGTTGCCGATATTTTCGAAAGCGAGCCATCGTATTACGATTGGATGATGAAAGGAGATTTTGCTACGAATACAAAAAATGTGATTACGGCGATTCGCTTAAAGAAATTCAAAAAATAGATTGGGAGTATGAAGATTATCTGCATTGGCCGCAATTATGTTGAGCACGCGCTTGAATTAAAGAATGCTGTTCCGTCAGAACCCGTATTTTTTATGAAGCCCGATACTGCTCTGCTCCCACGCGACCGTCGAGCTTGTTCTTAAAATCTGCAAAGAAGGAAAGAATATCGCCGAAGAATTTGCATCCCGTTATTACGACCAGATAACCGTCGGAATCGATTATACAGCCCGCGACATCCAACAACGTCAAAAAGAAAAAGGATTGCCCCTGGGAGCCCGCAAAAGCATTTGACGGCTCTGCTCCTGTTGGTGAATTTATTTCGTACAGTGAATTGAAAAACCCTTCCGACATCCAATTTCATTTGCTGGTAAACGGTGACCAACGACAGACCGGTACTTCGCAGCTAATGCTTTTTTCGTTCGATAAAATAGTCAGTTATGTTTCCCGCTTTATCACATTGCGAAAAGGCGATTTGATTTATACGGGGACTCCGGCGGGAGTTGCGCAGGTAAAAGCGGGAGATGTTTTGGAGGGGTTTTTAGAGGGGAAAATGCTTTTGAGGACTGAGGTGAAGTGAGCTGGTTTATTTCACGCAGAAAGCGCAGAAATTAGCAGAAAGCGCAGAAAATTTTTTTCATAGGCAGCCACGGATTTTACTTCATAAATAATTCTGAAGTGTATGAGTAAGTGTACGTGGTGCACGAACCCACCGCACCGACCCAACCGCACCCCTATTTAACCAACCCCGTCGTATCCGTACTCGTCGCCCCCAGGTTAAAAATGTTCTCATCAGTTTCGTTAAGAGTCGCCTTCGTCATGGCAACCTTCCACTTTCCATCTTCTTTGATCAGATTGAACTGCTGTTCCTTGGCATGACCATCGACGTGTACTTTAACCACAGCCTGGTCGCCGGTGATTTGCTCGTCGGTAACTTCGAATTTTAAATCCGTTCCGCCCGGCTCTACACCCATTTTCTTAAAGCTGCTCATAAAATCGAGCAGACGGTCTGTATCTTCCGTACCGAACTTTTTAGCAACATCATAATCACCGCTTGAAACAGCTGAAAGGAATTTCTCCGTGATCGACTTTGGAGAATCTCCTTACCGCAGGAAGTGTAAACTAGCATTAATGCAGCGAAGAGGATGATTGACGAGATTTTTTTCATGTTCAGTATGAATGGGAGAAGATCAGACGAGATTGATTATCGAGATAGAGATTATCGCAAGCCACATAATCACGGCCGTTTGCGTGCGACAAATTTATTATTTTTCGCCATTAGAAGCCGAAAGAAATACTTTATAGACTAATTCGGTGCAATACAATTTATCGTCGGTAGAGAGGCTAAACTGCGTGTCGAATTGCGGGTGGCTTTGGTAGAGTAAGCCCGCTTTCCGGTCTACCGCTACCCCATCGGCTTTTGTACGGTAAATGGCGTAGGAGTTATTGTCGAGATCGTTGCAAAAGAGCGCAATGGGCTCTTTCAGCATGAACGAAGAATGTCCCTTTTCGGCAGGAAGGATGTGGTAAACAAAGATATTTCCGGCTTCGATGTGAATGATACCGGCATGAGAGTAGCGTTTGTCCTTTTGGGAGAAATCGCGCATTACATCGCTGATGAAGCTATTGCCGTCACGCAAAATGATATCGCCGCTTTTCACTAACGACACCGGCGGTACTACGGCCGAAATTTTCACACTTCGCTTCGTTCTTCCGGCTCTTATCTCGGCAAAAGAACAAAACACAAGCGTGATTAAACAAAGAAAGGCAATCAGCAGATTCCCGAATTTCTTCATATTACATTCTTTCCGGTACGTTAACTCCAATCAGACTCATGCATTTGCTAATGACGAGTGATGTTTGTTCGCTCAAATGCAAGCGGAACGACGAAACAATCTGATCATTGGCATCAACTACCACATGGTCGTGGTAAAAATGATTGTAGGCCTTTGCCAGATCGTACGCATACGAAGCCACGATGGCAGGGTTATAATTTTCCGCAGCATCGCGAATGATAGTCGGATACTGGTAAATCAAACGAATCAACGACTTCTCCTCCTTGGAAGGATGATGCGTGCCGAAATTATCGCCCGTACGTTTCAGGCTTTCACCTTTACGGAGTACGGAACGGATACGCGCATACGTGTAGCTGATGAACGGACCTGTGTTACCGTTGAGGTCGATACTTTCGGCCGGATTAAAGAGCATTCGCTTCTTCGGATCCACTTTCAGAATGAAATACTTCAACGCACTCATTCCAAGATCGTGGTACAATTGCTTTGCTTCGGGTGAGTCGTAATTGTCGAGCTTTCCCTGAGCCTTCGTAGCCATTTCAGATTCTTCAACGATTTCCTTAATCAAATCGTCGGCATCTACTACAGTACCTTCACGCGATTTCATTTTGCCGGTCGGTAAATCGACCATACCGTATGAAAGATGATACAGCCCATCGGCCCAGTCGCGTTTGAGTTTTCTGAAAATCTCTTTTAACACCTTAAAGTGATAGTCCTGCTCATTACCGACAACGTAAATCAGCTTTTGCAAGCCTTTATACTCATCGAAACGCAATTGAGCCGTTCCCATATCCTGTGTGATATACACGCTGGTTCCATCGCTTCTCAGCAATACCTTTGAATCGAGTCCGGCATCTTGTAAATCGATCCACACCGAACCATCATCTTTCTTATAAAACGCGCCGGATGAAACACCATCGGCGATAATTTCTTTTCCTAAAAGATAGGTTTGGCTTTCGTAATAAATCTTATCGAAAGTAACGCCGAGCTTTTTGTATGTTTCTCCAAAGCCGTCGTACACCCAACCATTCATCTTCTTCCATAAATCCATCACTTCCTGATCGCCTGCCTCCCATTTGCGCAGCATCTCCTGAATTTCCGTCATCAGCGGAGCCTTCTTTTCGGCATCCTCTTTCGACATTCCCTCTTTCTCCAACGATTCAATCTGCTCTTTGTACTTTTTATCGAAAAGCACGTAGTATTTACCGACGAGGTGATCGCCCTTCAATCCGGCCGACGAAGGTGTTTCGCCATGACCGAATTTCTGCCAGGCAAGCATCGACTTGCAGATATGAATACCGCGGTCGTTTACCAGATTAACCATCACCACCTTGTGTCCGCAGGCCTTTAAAATTTGCGACACGGAAAACCCGAGCAAGTTGTTTCGGATATGGCCCAGGTGAAGTGGTTTATTTGTATTTGGTGAAGAGATACTCCACCATCAGATAAGAAGGAGTGATTTCGGATGACCTAAATTCTTTTGCGGATCGAAGATCATCGAACAATCGCCTGTGATTGCCAATAAATATTTTTTCCAGAAATCGCTTGCCAAAACAAGATTCAAAAATCCTTTTACGACATTAAAACTATCGAGCGGAAAGCCCGATTGTCGGATATATTCACCTAAGTCGTTAGCAGTTTGTTCCGGATTTTTTCCGGACATTTTTGTAAAAGGAAAAACAACAAGCGTGACATCACCTTCAAACTCCTTCTTCGTTTCCTGAAAAGAGATGGAATCGGCCGCAACTTCTTTTCCGTAGAGCTTTTGAATACCCTCCGAAATAATGTTCTTTAATTGATCTTCAAATCGAATATTGTTCACTGTCATACTATCAATTGGTCAACTGACTAACTACACGCTGTAAAATCTCGAAGGTGTTTTCAGCCATGAGATTTTCTTTATCCAGCGTAGGATTTACCTCGGCGATTTCAAAGCAGCATACTTTTTCATTCTGAATCAAACGAACAAGTAAGCTTCCCGCCTCTTTCTCTGTAATACCGTTACGAACCGGTGTTCCTGTTCCTTTAGAAATGGAAGAGTCCATCGAATCCACATCGAATGAAATGTAAATCATGTGGCAGCGACTCAGATGCGCCAGTGTATCGCGGGCAATCTTCTCCACACCGTTTCTCTTTACCTCGCTTGTGCTGAAGATTTTTACTTTGTGCTTTTTGAGCAGGTAACTTTCTTCCGGTTCGACGTCACGAAGACCGATATAAACGATATCGTTCCATTCGATTTTAGGAGAAATATTTCCAAGCTTCTTAATCTTATTCCAATTATCAAGCGTTTCCTTGTCCGGCTTATTCATTTTGTTCTGAGCATTGTCTTCGTTCAGAACAGCTGCCAATGGCATTCCATGCATGTTTCCCGAAGGCGTTGTCCAAGGCGAATGAAGATCAGCATGTGCATCGATCCAGATTACTCCCAGTCGTTGCTTCGGGTAAGCCATCCGAATTCCTGAAATGGTACCGGCAGCCGTACTGTGATCGCCGGCGAGGACGATTGGAAACTCATTATTCTTTAACGAATTTCGGACGGCAGTTGACGTACGTTCCAAAACACTGAGCAAACCTTTGATACGCTTTGCATATGGACTACCGGTCGATTCAAACAGCAATTGGTTTTCCGTCTGAACTTCGATCGAATCAATCTTCTTAAAGAGATTACTTCCGTAGTCAAGCGCCGCAATTTTGATCGCATCGGGGCCCATACTCGCTCCCCGTGTGCCGGCAGCGATTTCGGATTTCACTTCTACGAATCTTATCTTTTTCATAATTTATTTCTTTAATACTACTGGCATTTCAAATTTGAATCATTCCGAGAGAGATTTCATGTACTCTGCAAGTTTGAAATGGTCTATCTGACTGAAAAATCTTTTCTCAAACGCAAGTGATAAATGTAAGTTACTTACTTTAGCAAAATACTTGCAATCCGAGTGACTTACATTTACCGTTAACCACCCAATTAAGCAATTAGAATTAGGATGAAGAACACCTATCGGGACCTGATTGAACAGACCTTCTACTTCCCACAGGAAGGGTTTGAAGTTATAGACAACAACCTCCATTTCTATGGGATTGATTTGATGGAGATTATCAAGCAATATGGTACTCCCCTCAAAATCACTTATCTGCCCAAAATAGGATCGCAAATTAAGAAAGCTAAACGGATTTTCAACGTAGCGATCGCTAAAGCCGACTATAAAGGCACGTATACCTACTGCTACTGCACTAAAAGCTCTCATTTCTCGTACGTTCTGCACGAGGCACTGAAGCACGATATTCACCTGGAGACCTCTTCGGCCTTCGATATTCCGCTGATTCGCTCGCTTTTTGCCGACAAAAAGATCGATAAAAACGTCTTTATCGTCTGCAATGGCTATAAACGTCCGCAATACATCCAAAACATTGTCGATCTGATCAACGATGGATTCATGAATGTGATTCCCGTCCTCGACAGCATGAATGAATTGGAGCATTATGAAAAGAAGGTAAAAGGCCGGAAAAAGGTAAAAGTCGGAATTCGCATTGCAGCTGAGGAAGAGCCTAATTTTGAGTTCTATACGTCACGTCTGGGCATTCGCTACGACGAGATCAAGGACTATTACATGAAGAATTTGAAGAAAAATCCGCGTTTTCAGCTCAAAATGCTGCATTTCTTCATCAATACCGGTATTAAGGATACAGCTTATTACTGGAGCGAACTTCACAAGTGCGTGAATGTATACTGCGAATTGAAAAAAGTATGCCCCACACTCGATACTTTGGACATCGGTGGCGGCTGGCCTATACGTAAGTCGCTCGGATTCGAGTACGATTACGAGTACATGGCCGAACAAATCATCAAACAAATTCAAACTACTTGTCGTGCCCAAGGCGTCGACGAGCCAAATATCTTCACCGAATTCGGTAGTTTTACGGTAGCTGAAAGCGGTGCCACTTTGCTCTCAGTTGTTGACGAGAAACAACAAAACGACAACGAGTTATGGTATATGATCGACAGCTCTTTCATTACCGCTTTACCCGACACTTGGGGTATCAAACAGAAGTTCATTTTGTTGGCAATTAACAAGTGGAGTCAGGATTACAACCGCGTCAATATCGGGGGACTAACCTGCGACAGCGATGATTATTACAACACCGAGTCGCACGTGAACCAGGTTTACCTGCCGAAGCAAGCCCAGGAAGATCACGTAAAAGATCCATTGTACATAGGCTTCTTCCATACCGGCGCGTATCAGGAAAGTATTGGAGGGTATGGCGGAATTCAACACTGCCTTGTGCCTGCACCAAAAATGGTCATTATTGATCGCGACGAAGACGGAGAAGTAAGCACACGATTGTTTGCCAAAGAACAAAGTGCGAAGAGCATGTTAAAGATTCTCGGATACTAAATCGCATTTGTATGGCAATGGTTACCGGTTTTGGAGGAGTGTTTATAAAAGCAGCTGATCCGAAATTTCTTGCCAGATGGTATGAAGATAATCTGGGAATCGGCTTTGGAACTGCATTGTACTTCAGCTTCAAGTGGCGTGAGTTGAACAAGCCCGGAGATATCTCCCATACTGTATTTTCATTTTTCCGTGACGACACCACTTACTTTTATCCCGGCACGAATGATTTGATGATCAATTTCCGGGTGAATGATCTCGATGAAATGCGAATCAATTTGAAGAAGAGCGGCTTTTATGTAGCAGATAAAATTGAGTCGTACGAGTACGGTCGATTCGGCTGGGCCATGGATCCGGCAGGCAATAAGATAGAATTGTGGGAGCCGATAGATGATGGATTTGGAGAACGCAATCAGCCCATGCAGTTGTTTTCGAATGTCACCGGTCTGGGAGGAGTATTCATCAAATGCCCGGAAGTAAAATCGCTTGCTGAATGGTATAGCGCCAACTTAGGTTTATTTTTCACCAGCTCCTATCACACTTTCAAGTGGAGAGAACTCATGAAGCAGGAAAGTATTTCTGAAAATTACTTTTCGCTTTTTCCCGACTCAAGCGAATATTTTTCTCCTTCGAAAAAGAATTTTATGCTAAATTTTCGAGTACAGAATTTAGAATTACTTCTCGATCACCTTCGTTCATCGGAGATTCCGATTATTGGAAAAACCGAAGAATACGAATACGGTCGCTTTGCGTGGATTATGGACCCGGAAGAAAACAAGATTGAATTGTGGGAGCCTGCAAAGTAAAGAAGTGACGAAAATATCAGATTGAATGAGGCTTATTTTTCATCAGCAGATTCATATCCCAGTTTAATTTTTCCTGGAAAGGATGCACACGCACTTTACAATCTGACAGAGAGCAAATCCGACAGCTCACAGGCAAACATGGATCGGTGTGAATAAAAATTCAACTCTGTTTTCGAAATGTTTGTTCACCTGATTCTCCATCGCCTTCACTTCTTCGTGAGTCGTTTTCAGATCGTGATACCAAGGTAAAGTGAGATGTGCATCGACGTGCATGTATGGCCCGTATTTAACAACGCGGAGATTATGAATGTCGACCCACGTATCTCTGCGCTCTTCATTGAGTGCACTTAAGAGATCCTGAACTTTAGCATAGTCCGTTTCATCCATCAATCCTGCCATGGAGTTTCTCAGCAATCGGAAACCTACAAACAGAATGTACAAACCAAGTCCAATCGTAAGTACGGCATCGATCCATTGAGCGCCGGTAAGTATGATTAAGCCTAATCCGGCAAGCAATATGAACGACGACACAGTATCTGAAATCAGATGCTGTCCGTCTGCCGAGAGTGTGGTTGAATGAAAGCGGGCACCGGCTTTGATCAAATACCGTCCCATAAAGTAATTAACTGCTGCAGCGAATGCGGTAAGATAGACACCCATATCGATGTCGTGCAATGAAACCGGATGATAGAAAGTCGTAATTGCTTTAAAGATCATTCCGGCTCCTGTGGCAAAAATCAATGCACCTCGAAACCTACGGCGAAGAACTCCATTTTCCGTGACCGTACGGATGATTTTCGTCTTTAGGACGGGCGGAATACATCAGTGAGAAGAGACCGAATGCAGCTGCAACAATATTGATAATAGATTCAAGTGCATCTGTTAAAACCGCATTTGAATGAGTGAGCCTCCATGCATAAAATTTCACGAGAGTCAGAGCTGTACCGGCCAGCAGGACTCGTCGCATGATTCTGATTTTTACAGAAAAGCTTTCCTTATGAGCTCTTGAATTTTCCATTTACACAAATTCTACTTCAGTGGCGCCGTTGCCGTACTTTTCCAGCGGCGCATCGGCATAACGAATATGAGGGAATCGTTTCAGTTCTTCGCGTATAGAAGATCGGAGAACTCCGTTACCTACACCATGAATGAAAGTAATTTTATGCAAATGGTCAATTACTGCCTGATCCATTTCTTTCATAAAGAAATTGAGTTGATAGGAGATGATTTGTGCATTCGTCATTCCCGAATGATCCTTCACCAATTCTTCGATATGCAGATCGACGATTTTATGTCGTGTCAAGACAACGAATTTACCTGATTTGCCTTTCTGCTTATCAGATCTTTTATTGTCTTCGCTTTGCTTTTCGCGGAAGCGTTCGACCAGTTGACTAAGATCGACATCCGACACTTGTTTTATCTCATACAGAGGCATGAGCAAAACCGTATCGTCGCGGTCGAATAATTTCTGCCGGAACTCCGGATTTAAAATCGCTTGACGTGAACCGAAGCAGCTTCACATCCGGTTGTCGAGGCTTGAACTCACCCTTTTTATAGAACAGGAAATGGAACTCGAAGCCTTCGAAGCGGTGAATTTCATCTTGAGAAAATACGCCTAACAGAAGCTCCTTATGATCGGAAAGTACATCGGCATTTACACCAACTCTCAACTCTCCCCATCTTTTTGTGCAGGAGAAACAAAGCGTGAAGTCGGTATTATTTACAAGAAAAAGTTCGATATCGGTTGTGAGCGGGTTTTTCTCATCGAGAAGTCGAATTGCTGCGTAAATTGTCTGATCCTGATCAATCGAAGCGATGATTGGAATGGAGCTTTTTAACACAGGTTTAACACTTGCTTTGTCTGATTCCGAAGCGGGAGTTGGTTCTGCCAAATCCTCCGTTCCGATGGTGAATTCCACACTTACCAGAAGGCTTTCGTCCGTCATATGTGTGAATCCGTGCGAATCAACCACTTCTACCCGACCCTGGCTATGAATTCCGGAGACAACGCCATCAATAGCCTCATTCAAAAAACGAACTTTATCACCGGTTTTTAACTTCATTTTAATCGCACTTTAAGGCAGAGCAAGTTACTTCAAAACTTTTCAAATCTGAAAAAAAGATGAATTTTGAATGGTAAAATATTCACAATATCCGGTTGTAGAATTTTAAGAATTAATACGTTTCATACTACAAAATCTGTATCTTTACCGCGGGTTAGAAAAAATCTGCGAAATCATTAATTAGTCGAAAAGAAGATTCTATTTTTTTTAGTTGTTATGGAGTTTTTTCATCAGTTGCTGGACTTTGTTTTACATATTGACAAGCACTTAGCTGAAATTGTCACTGAGTATCATAAAGCCACATACCTCATTCTTGCATTGATTATTTTTTGCGAGACCGGTTTAGTTGTCACACCGTTTTTACCGGGTGACTCATTACTATTTGCAGCCGGCTCCCTTGCGGGACTTGGTTTATTGCATCCGGGGTTACTGATTTTAATTCTCTTTATTGCGGCCTTTACGGGCGACAACTTAAATTTTGCAATTGGAAATTTCATTGGACATAAATTAATAGAATCTAAACGAAGAATAGTCAAGAAAGAGTACTTGGATAAGACTCATGCATTCTATGAAAAACATGGAGGTAAAACCGTGATACTTGCCCGTTTTGTTCCGATCGTGCGAACATTTGCACCGTTTGTAGCAGGCTTGGGAAGTATGGTTTACCGCCGATTCTTAATATTCTGTGTAGTAGGAAACCTGCTTTGGATATGCTCATTTACGCTTGCCGGATATGCTTTGTGCCGGAACGAATGGGTCAAAGGTCACTTTTCACTCATTACACTCGGCATTATCGCCGTATCTGTCCTTCCTGTGGTGGTTGGACTGTTAAAGTCAAAGTATAGTAAAAATTAATCTGCGCAATTAGTTAGTAACTCTTAAAAACTCAAGGAAAAAATGAAAAGATATGGCTTGTTTGGTTATCCTTTAGAGCAATCGTACTCCAAAAAATTCTTTACCGAGAAATTTCAACGTGAAGGTCGTAATGATTGTGTCTACGAAAATTATGAAACAGAAAACATTTACGATCTGAAAAAGATAGTAAGAGATAACCCGGAGCTGGTTGGTTTGAATGTGACAATTCCTTTTAAACAGGAAATCATTCCGATGCTTGATAATCTGGATGATATTTCTCAAAAAATCGGTGCGGTGAATACGATCCGTATTGTTCGTCACGACCAGACTCGTTTTGAGCTTCATGGTTTCAATACCGATGCATGGGGATTTGAGTTAGCTATCCGTCCAATTCTTCGTCCCCATCACCGTCGTGCCCTTATTCTCGGCACTGGTGGCTCTGCAAAAGCAGTTAGCTATGTGTTCCGAAAATTGAACATCGAGCACTTCTTTGTGACTCGTGAAGACTCTCGCTTCCACTACACGTATGCTGATTTGAATCAGAATACCATGAAGGCTTTCCAGATCATCGTAAATACAACTCCACTAGGAATGTATCCGAATGTGAATGAATGTCCGAACATACCGTACGAATTCCTTACTCATAAGAACCTGTGCTTCGATTTAATTTACAATCCTGCACAAACACGCTTCCTCGAAAAAGCAAAAGACTCAGGAGCCTTTATCCATAACGGTTTCCGAATGCTTCGCCTCCAGGCAGAGAAATCGTGGGAGATCTGGAACGAACCGATTTACGCTCAATAAGCGACAAAAAGCCAATCAGTTTGATTGGCTTTTTTTTTGCTAGCCTTCGACTGAATTCATAATTCAAAATTTTGAATTATGAATTTTGAACTCTAAATTTATAATTGCTTTCAATACTTTAGTATTTTTGAATTCATAATTTTGAATTCTAAATTGATTATGTCTTTCAAACTCACCTCCGAATTCCAACCCACCGGTGATCAACCACAAGCGATCAAGCAGCTGACCGAAGGTTTGCTGCGGGGTGATCATGCTCAAACATTATTGGGTGTTACAGGATCAGGAAAGACGTTTACCGTTGCCAATGTCATCGAGCGAGTTCAACGACCGACAATTGTTTTGAGTCATAACAAAACACTGGCAGCTCAGTTATATGGTGAATTCAAGCAGTTCTTTCCGCAAAATGCCGTTGAGTATTTTGTGTCCTATTACGATTACTACCAGCCGGAAGCTTTCATCCCGTCGACAAATACTTATATAGAAAAAGATCTGGCGATCAATGATGAAATTGAAAAACTGCGATTAAGTACAACCACTTCTCTGCTTTCAGGTCGGGAAGATGTGATTGTGGTTAGCTCGGTTTCGTGTATCTACGGTATTGGTAATCCGGCCGACTTCAAGAATAACACACTTCGTGTGAAAGAAGGTGAAAAAATGAGTCGTAACGGATTTCTTCACAAGCTCGTTACTTCGCTCTATTCACGAACTGACGTCGAATTTAAGCGAGGAACATTTCGCGTAAAAGGCGATACCGTTGATGTATTCATTGCGTACGGTGATATCGCTTACCGTTTTAATTTCTTCGGCGATGAAATCGAAGAGATCATTACGATCGAACCGAATTCAGGAAAAAGCATCGAAAGGAATTCTGCCGTAACTATTTATCCGGCAAACATCTTTGTCACCAGTCAGGACAGGCAATTGCAAGCTATCTGGACCATTCAGGAAGACATGGTGAAGCAAGTTGATTATCTACGCTCGCTGGGACAAAATCTTGAAGCCAAGAGATTGGAAGATCGTGTTACGTATGATCTGGAAATGATTCGTGAATTGGGTTACTGTTCCGGAATTGAAAACTACTCACGATACTTCGATGGGCGTACTCCGGGACATCGTCCGTTCTGTCTTCTTGATTACTTCCCCGATGATTATCTTCTGATCGTCGATGAAAGTCACGTTACCATGCCGCAAATACGCGCCATGTACGGAGGCGATCGTTCCCGTAAACAAAATCTTGTTGAGTACGGATTCCGACTTCCTTCAGCATTGGATAATCGCCCTTTGAAGTTCGAAGAATTTGAAACACTCGTCAATCAGGTCATATACGTAAGTGCGACTCCTGCCGAATACGAATTGCAACAAAGCGAAGGCGTTCTGGTTGAGCAGGTAATTCGTCCGACCGGTTTATTGGATCCTGTTATCGAAGTCAGACCAAGCATCAATCAGGTAGATGACTTATTGGATGAAATTCACAAAACCATTGCCGAAGGCTCACGCATACTCGTCACCACTCTGACGAAGCGAATGGCCGAAGAGCTGACAAAATATTTAACGAAGTTGAATGTAAACTGTCGTTATATCCATTCCGAAGTAGACACGCTCGATCGCGTTGAATTGCTTCGTGATTTGCGACTGGGAAATTTTGATGTATTGATCGGTATCAACTTACTTCGTGAAGGTCTCGACTTGCCCGAAGTATCGTTAGTTGCCGTTCTTGATGCAGACAAAGAAGGGTTTTTAAGAAGCAATCGTTCGCTCACTCAAACAGCAGGACGTGCAGCCCGAAATGTAAACGGCAAAGTTATTTTCTATGCCGACAAAATGACGGACAGTATGCAGAAGACGATTGACGAAACGAATCGTCGTCGTGAGATTCAGACTAAGTATAACGAAGACCATGGCTTAACACCGAAGCAGATTGTACGCTCGAAAGAAAGCATCATGGGGCAGACGAAAGTGGCCGACAGCAAAGCGCTTGAGCCTAAAGCATACGTTGAGTCGGACCACATCAGTGTTGCAGCCGATCCGGTCATGAAATACATGAGTAAAGACGAGCTTAAAAAACAAATCTCACTTACGAAGAAAGCAATGGAAAAAGCTGCGAAAGAGCTTGACTTTATTGAGGCGGCTAGGTTGAGGGATGAGATGTATGAGTTGGAGAAATTAGCTAATTAGCTAATTAGCTGATTAGCTGATTAGCGGTGAGTTTAAAGAGTAAGAGTCATTTCAAAAATCTTCCTCCCAAATTGAGGATGCATATGTTCTTCGCCGGATTTTTTAAAGCCGGCTTTTTCGTAGAGTCTGATGGCAGGGATTAATTCTTTTGCAGTTTCCAGAGTGAGCTTTTTGGCTCCACGTGTTTGAGCTTCGAGTATGCATGCGTTCAAGAGCAACTCTCCTATTCCTTTTTTGCGATGTGCTTTCAACACACCCATTTTTATGAGCTGAAAAGTGTCGGTATCTTCTTTAACAATGGCGCAAGTACCGGCCACTTTCATTCCATCGAGAGCGAAGAACACCATTCCTCCGTTTTCGATAATTGTTTCCGGATTAGCGAGGATGACCTCATCACCTTCGGTAATATTGTAATGCAACTCCAGCCATTCTTTATTGATAGTCATAAAGTAATCGCGGTAGTCGGGACGGAATGGGGTGATTTGGATGCTCAAGGGACGGGTTGCGAGTTACGGGTTGCGGGCTTCGACAGGCTCAGCCAACGGGTTGCGGGTTGCGGGCTTCGACAGGCTCAGTCAACGGGTTGCGAGTTACGAGTTGCGGGTTGCGAGTTGCGGGTTGTGGATTGTGGGTTGTGGGTTGTGGGTTGTGGGTTGCGAGTTGCGGGTTGCGGGTGCGAAACTCGTAACCCGCAACTCGCAACTCGTATCCTGCAACTCGCCTAATATGACTGTAAGCTAGGATCAATCTCTCTGGCGTAAGCTAAAATTCCGCCTTTCAAGTTATAGACATTTGTGTAGCCTTGCTTTTCTAATTCATTTACGATAACGCCGCTTCTTCCTCCGGATTTACAGTGAATGATAACCGGTTTATCTTTTGAAATTTTTTCTGTTTCGGATAAAATAATTCCCATCGGAATTAGCTCTCCCTTTAAATTACAAATTTCAAATTCAAAAGGTTCTCGAACATCGATCAATTGAAAATCTTCCTTTCGTTCCAGCTTATCCTTTAATTCTTGAACTGTGACTTCTTTCATAGTGTTGGGTTTTAGGTTAGTAAAAGTGTGTAATGTGTGTGTTACTCATTCCGTACTTACGCTACGTGTAATGGCGGTTTGTGTGGGTATGTTCGCCTTACATATATGCAATCAGCCTAAGCAGGACGAACAAAAATAATACTTTTAGCCATCGAAAATCTTCGATTTTAAACAAAATTAAACAGCTTCATCTTTCATACAAAGAGGACGAGGACCGGTTAGCCGTGTGGGCAAAAGGCTACGACGAAAGGTTGATATTGAAGATTGAAAATTTAGGGGCTCTGTAAAACATTGAACTTCGTACCTTGAACCTTGAACTTTGAACTTTGAACTTTGAACTTTAAACATTGAACTTTAAACTTTGAACTTTAAACTTTAAACCTTGAACTTTAAACCTTAAACTTTAAACCTTGAACACCTAAAAAGCCAGTCCTCTCCAAACCACCCCCCTCGAATTAATCTCCACGGCAGGTGCGGGTATGTGAACGATATTGATCAGCTTAAAAAATCCATTTACAAATTTCGAACCTGTATTGATTTTTGCCAAATCTACGTCGAGGGCAAGGTAAAACTGGCGACGTCTTTCGAAATTTGGGATAGCATGGCCATCAACGGTACTTGGATTTTCCTTTCCGCCTGTCATTCCGTCGGCGCCAAATCCTACAGCAAAATTAAGCCACTTTGGAAACTTACTTTCTTTCGACATAAACGAATAGGGGTTTATGCAAAGCCAGTATGTGAGTCCGTTGTAATCCTTCAAAATATTCTCCGGCAAATTACTTCCCAGAAGATTTGGACGGTATCGAGAGTATTTAGATTGACTGAATGAATATTTCAAAGTGAATCGTTGTTCTTCCCACAATAATTGTTGAGCTCCGAAGAGCAAAACTCCTCCCGTATTGCACATCACATCACCGGTACTGAAACCCCATTCTGAGGAAAAGCCATCGAAAACTTCAACCGTTGTTTGAAACATGAAAGCAATTCCGCAAGCGAGATAAGTGGACTTTTTATTAGAGTAGCCGGTCCAACGATACAAATGAGTCAGTGGTTTGGCAATGCTATAAGCATCCCAGAAATGACCAAACTTATCCATCTGCAACCACTCTGAATTGTCATTAAAAAAATGAAAAGTAGTTTGCGGATAATCTTTATACCATTGAGTATAGAGCCACGTCATCGTTGTCGGGTATAAACCCGCAACTGTGTAATTTAACAAGTGAACGCGTTTCTTTAAAGGTGTAGGGCTATTTTCAAAAAGTGATAATGAATCGTTCTCGTTGGCGAATGATCGAACGTCAAAGGAAATCAATAGCAGAAAAATAAAAATTGCACAACGATTTCTATTCATAGACATCATTAACGAAACAGATACACACTGCCTGATTTTTCTATCACTTCTTCAGAACCAAATGAAAAACGAGCGAGATAAATATACAACCCATCTTCGGCATGATGATTTTTATAGCTTCCATCCCACCCTGCTTCCAGATTATCACTTTCAAAAATCAATTCACCCCAGCGATTATAAATTTGCAAGGAATAAGATTCCGGATTTGTTCCCATACCCTTAAACACTTCATTTATCAAATCACCATTCGCAGTAAATGCATTTGGAAAAAGAATATCGTGCAAACAATCTTCCAGCACAAAGAGTGAATCAGAAGTCTCACATCCAGCTTGATTCAAAACAAAGACCTGATACTTACCTCCGGTATAAACGCTCAGAAGAGAATCCGTAGAGCTGTCCTGCCAAATGTACGAGCTAAAATTTCCTGCATGTAGTATGATCGATTGTCCCGGGCAAAATGAAGTATCCTTTCCTAAATCAACAACAGGAAAAGCAAATGGGCCATATTGGATGCTGATGGTATCGGTTAATGAGCACGCTGCCGGATCGGTAACCGTCACTCGATAGCTGCCAACAGGCAAATTTATTGCTGTAGGAGAATTTTGAACAGGAATAGTATTCCATGCGTAAGTCAATCCTGCGGGAGCATTGGTAATTGCAATCGTGGCCGTACCGTCACTGTCACCTTCGCATGTCACAGGAGTAGAACTCATGGCAGCAACAAAAACACTGACTTGCTTAGTCGTAAACGTATCGTTCGAACACGATCCGCCGCTTGTCAGTTTAATCGTATAAGTACCTGCTGCCGGATATTGATAAGATGCAGTTGAAGCTAGCGAAGTATCCGCCAGCGTTGAGGGATCTCCGAAATCCCAGCGCTGGTAATCGCTGCATGAAGATGTCGTGGAAGAGAATTGAAACGTATTATTGTTTATACAGCTTACAGTGAAGTCAGCAGGAATAGTCGGCGGCGGGCCGATATAAAAATCGTCGATAGCAAAACCATCGTAGTTGTTGCATGTCGTTCCGCTTCCGAATGTAAAACGAAAAATGACTTGAGGCTGATTGGCGATTTGCGGAATGCAATGACTGGCGCGAGCCCACTGACCGATACCGTTTCCTCCATTGCAGGATCCTGTTGTTGGCTGAGTATTGCCCGACCAACCGGAACGATTAGAACTCAGTCCTGAAAGATTGATGATGTTAGGACTGTTGAACCAATTATCGTTATTACAAATTGCAGGCTCACCCGAGCTGCCGACATTCGCCCATGTATTACCTCCGTCGATTGAGTATTGTAAATTACCGCCATCGTAATAATATTCCGTATCCCAAAATACCAAAAAAGAAATGTAGGGTTTGGAGATGGTCGAAAAATCGAAGCAAGGACTTTGGCACCACGACTTCTCACCATAATTGTAAAACGAAGTAGTCAGTCCTCCGACAATCCAACATTTTGCCCCGGCTCCAGCTCCACTGATAACAAGTTTAGTTGGTGTTCCCCAGGCCCAGTCGTTATTAGTACCACCTGTTGTCCAAAAACCGGTACCCGATTCAAAACCTTCCGTATAAGGGAATGTGCTGATCGTCGTTGTGCACTGTGCAATCGAAAACTGCATTTTGCCCAACAACAATGAGATCAGAAATAAGAAAAAAAGGCTCCGTTTTTTCAGCACAGATTTATCCAAATAGCCTACAAAAAAAGGCATTTAAAGCCCTCTAGGCAAATTTGAGCCATCATATTTAACGATATCATCATGCAAAAAAAAAGGCACCCATTTCTGAGTGCCTTTTTGGCTGATTTAGGCTTATTCGAGTCCGGTGACTACTTTCTCTTTAGGGAATTTTACCGTGTATCCCAGACGAATCTTCCGTGTTTCGCCCGGTTTGAGGTCGAGTTTCCAATCGATCATACCGGTATCTTCATGGTAATTGCCTTTTGAAAGCTCATCGGTACTGATCTTAATATCGCTGTTACGAGTCATCGGAATTTGATCTTCGAGAACGATAGAGATGTTTTCACTTCTCGTATTTCGAACTGTGATTTCGAACATATATTGCTTAACCGTATTTCCGCCAAAGACTTTTGTACCTGTGAGATCCTTTACTCGCTCACGTTTGATGACAATTCGTTTGTCACGACCCATGGAAAGTTTCAGTGTATCGGTTGTTGCCGCAGGATTGATATACGATTCGCCGACATAACTGTTTTCGAAATAGATGTTCGCTTTACCCGGCAAGAGATTTAATTGTTCCCATCCCGTGATGGAAGCCATCAAGAAGGCATCTTTATCGAGCTTCGGAACTCCGTAGTATGAGAAATCAGCAGGCAACGTATGTTTGTCGATCGTCATAATGACTTCCTTATTGTCAGATGAAATTGAATATGCTTCTTTGATTTCAAAATCTGTGCTAACAGAGTTTTCATTCACGACAGCTTGCATTGTTTGAACTGCGTTATCTTCCATGTCAGCCGATTTACCGGAAACCACACTCAGTTCCATACTGGCAGGAGCTGCAGGTTGATAACTTCCTCTTTGCTCCATTTTATACCGAACAAAGAAGTCAAGATACCATGCAACAAGATTTGGTTTCGTATTGTTCACAGATGGATTTCCTGTTGAAAGCGTCACCTTCACCTTATCCCAGTTTTCGCCTGACCACTGACGAACGGCAGCTTTGTAAATTAGCTCAACCGGATTCTTCACATCTTTACCATGCAATTCGTAAAGCGGATACCATGAAGCGGCATTCACGTAATAACTAACGTTTAGATTTAAAGAAGTTCTCTGAGCAGCATTAACGGTGACTAAAATAGTTCCAAAAGGAGAATTCATTTTTCCATTCCACTCATTGATTTGATCGTTGATCTTAGCAATTTTCTCGTTCAGTTTTTTTTGCTGAGCATGAATGTCGATCAACTTAGTTTTGATTTCGATGGAACGGGCACGATAGAAGTCGGCCACTTTTTTCAGGTTCTCAGCATTCACACCAACATTGCTTCCACTAGTGTTTTTATTTGCGTTGATAAGACCAAGCTCATCGTTGAAAACGCTTTCATTCATTGTTGCCACTTCGAGTATTTTCTGAAGCGTCTCTAATGAATCCTGCAAGCGTTGCAATTCCGGGCTCTTCTTTTTGTCACGTAGATAATCGAGAGAAAAATTCACACCCATAATCATGGCGTCACCTGTTCCCGTAACTAAGATCGAAGACTGATCAATTTGCGAAGAGAGACCTTCGATAGCAATGATGCTCGAACCTGCATCAACGGTAGCCTTTACAGAACGTTCAACTTCGGCACCATTTAAAAAGACTTTTACATTTTTAACATCCGATCCAACCGGAACCCGAACATCGTCGGCAAAAACACTTCCGGTAGTCAGAAGCAGAAGGGCAATCAATAGTTTTTTCATGGGAATGTATTTTGGGGGCGATTAGCAAAGATGATTCCAAACTTTCTGGTAAGTAGTAAGTTGTAAGTAGTAAGTTGACTTACTGTTTGGCCGTCTTGGCAAAAAGTAGAAAACAAAATACGCAAAGACTTTATTTTTAAGCATTTGCAAGATGTTTAAATATTAAGCAGGGCTAATTAGAACTTATTATCTGAATCGTAACAGTAACTAAAAGTACGGCCGCACAACGCCAAGGCAACTTACTACTTACAACTTACAACTTACTAATTCGACGCCACCACAAACACCGTCCTCCTATTCTTCGCTCTTCCCGCTTCGGTTGAATTAGGAGCTATTGGCTTGGTTTCGCCGAAGCCTTTGTAGGAGAGTCGGGACTTGTCGACGCCTTTGGAGAGGAGATAATTATAGACGGCTTTTGCGCGGTTTTCGGAGAGAATCATATTGTCGGCCGGCTTTCCGACGTTGTCGGTATGACCATTCAGAGCTACACGTAGTTTGGGATTTACATTCATATATTCTGAGAAATCGTCCAACACCGTCTTAATAGTATCGTTGAGATCGTAACTATTAGTACCGAACAGGATATCATGAATAGTGTACTGTCCTCCTACTTCAAGCTTCTTTAATTCGATATCATTGGTCTGAACTTTATAATTCTCCGAATCGGATTTCGAAACATACTTCGACTCATAGGCATAACCTTCTTTCTTTACAGATACCAGTAGGTCATGATCGAAATTCACGACAAAGGCGTACTCTCCGGAGATCGAATCAACATCAATATGCTGCATCTTACTGGTTACAGCATCTCGAATTTGAATTGTCGCAGCGACCGGTGTTTCATTTTCCTTTCCGTTTAAGTCGCCTTTTTGGAAATACACTTTATCCGGCCGTGCTTCCTGATAAAGCTCGAAAGAATAGATATCGTATCCGCCGGTACCCAGACGATTAGAAGCGTAGTAACCTGTCTTACCATCGGTACTTACAAAGAAGCCAACCTCATCGGCATCGGTATTAATTGGGTAACCGAGATTAACAGGCTTGCCCCATCTTCCTGTCGAATCCATCTTGCATTTAAAAATATCGAATCCACCAAGTCCGGGCAAGCTGTCGGAAGAAAAATAAAGCGTATGACTATCACTATGTATGAAAGGAGTTTTCTCCTGTCCACTCGTATTAATGTTTGAACCAAGTTTTACTGCCTTTGTCCAACTTCCATCAGTCCCTTTAACGGTTTTATAAATATCAATATTATGATTATCGCGATCTGAAACGAAGTACAATGTTTTGCCATCAGCAGAAATCGAAGGCTGCGATTCCCACGAATTCGGATCATTCACAGCCGGTCCAAGATTTACGATATCCGTCCATTTTCCATCTATAAAATCAGAAGAACAGATATCGAAATTCCCTTTTTTATTTACTGTAAAAAACAGATGCTTGTTATCAATTGTAATCGTCGGACCTCCTTCATTATTAGTATTTCCACTATTGAAAGGAATGTCCATTGGTTTGCCTTGGTCGTAATTTCCATTAGGCTGCAAACGTGCAACCATGAATTTCTCCACACTTGTTGGAGTGAGCATATTACGATCTTTCATATCAAATCGTCGCGTAAAAAATGCAAATTCATTATCAGGCGAAATGTATGGTAGATACTCCGGATCGGCAGATGAGATATCTTTGACAACAACGGGGTTGAAAGGCACAGGATGAGCTAAAATTTTCGCCTTCGTAATTTTTAACTCAGCATCGGCACCATCTTTCTCATTGATCTTATCGAAATCGAGAAATTTTTTGAAATAATCTTCAGCTTCCTTCCACTTCTCCGTGACAAAGTAAAAATTACCAAGCTTGTAGTACATTCCGGGATCACCTTCAGGACACAATTCGATTGCTTTCAGAAAACTCTCGGTGAGTGTTTTGCCATCTTTCTTTTTCTCGGCGATATAGCCCTGCAAAGCATAGGCATCGGCAAATTCAGGATCGGCGTCAATTGCCTTTGGCAATGGCATCTTTGCATCATCCAATTTCGACTGCTAAAAGCATCGACAGCTTCTTCGAAAAACTTTTTCGCTTTCTTATTTTGCGTTGGAGGACATTTACCTTGTTGTGCACTAACTTGTCCAAAAAAGAAACAAGAGATGATCAGCACGACCATCCCTGTTTCTCTGAATACTCTTTTCAAAATCATTACTTCTTGAATATGTTTTTCAATTGATCTTTTGCTTTCTGCTCGGCTTCTTTCTTCAAACGATCTGCTTCCGCTTTAGCTTTTGCTTCTGCTTCCTTTTTCAAACGGTCAACTTCCGCCTGAGCTTTTGCTTTTTGCTCGTCGATTTTCGCCTGAGCTTCTTTCTTCAACTTCTCAGCTTCTTCACGAGCTTTTGCTTCGGCTTCCGCTTTCTTCTTATTAAACTCTTCGGCGGCCTTGGCTTTCAAATCATCCATGGCTTTGGCGCCGGCTTTGTTCAGATCGGTTCCAATTTTCGGACTGGTAGCTGTTCCTGTGATGTGAATATTGACAGGAATAACATCGCCCACACTCAGTTTAGCTCCCTTAGAATTTGCTGTGGCGAGAAGGCCGTCAACGAAGCTATTGGCATTTCCGCCCAATACAGAACGTGGAACCTGCGAAGCCATTGTATAATCTATTGTCTGATCAAAGCCATTTGAACCTGCAACGGTGCTCTTAATGCCATTTACATTCATTTCGAACGGATCGACATACACACGACCATTTGCAAATTTGAAAGAAGGACTTACAGGTGGAAGTTCAAATTTCTTCCAGTTATTCATTTTCAATGCATCGGCGATTTTTACGAAGGCAGGGAAATTATCGACCACAACTTTACTCGTCGTTAATTTACCGGAACCTGTAAGCGAGTTCATTACCGGCGACATTTTACTATCCAAATCACCCATTACCGTCATACTCGTTGAATAACTTCCCGTACAATTTTTAGCAATCGGGGCCATCTTCTCAACTGTATTGAACTTCTTAACGGTTTGAGTGATGTCGAAATTCTTGATGTCGAGTCCGAAATTAAAAGTCGGCTTTTTGATATTGGCTGAAGAATACTTTCCGTTCATCGTCATCGAGCCTCCCATGAGTTGCATGAAAACATCTTTCATTGTAATCGCTTTATCTTTCACTTCAAGCTTTCCTTTGATGTTGTCGATTGACAAATCCTGATAAAGTAATTTTCCGATCGCAGCCGTCATTACAAAGTTGACATTCTGCGGAATATCGAGTACGGCCATCGCTGAAGTATCTGCTGTGCCCGCTGCTGTTGTTTCAGCGCTCATGAACTGATTGAGATCAGTTACCGAAGAAGTAAAGTTAAGTGTACCAACGATGGTTTCATTCTTCAACGCAAAAGCCAGGAAGTTTTCGAGTGAACCGGTTGCATTGAAATCGCTATTACCGATTTTAGAATTGAATGCTTCCAAAGTAACTTTCGCAGGATTGAATCCAAGTTTGAGTGTATTGATAAAGACAGGATCTTTCATCGATTTGCTGGTGTACTTCATACCCGTCACTCCTAAATTTCCACTTGCGGCAAACTGATCAAATTTCTTTTGCTGAATAGCCGACATACGACCTTTCGCAGTGAGATCGGCAGTAATAATTCCGGAAAGATCCGTTCCGGCTTCGAGTGGAACAAATTTCTTAATGTCTGCCAAGTCGATACGACCTTTTACAAATGCATCGAGATCAGGATCGGTGATTGGCGTCTTCAATAACAAACGCGCATCGAACGGATCGTTATTCATTTCGACATGCATTTTCGATAAGTTGATGATGGTGTGATCAGGAATACCATCGGCATTCGTGATGGCCAGATTCACATTCACATTATTTACGGAAGATGGCAAAGAAGGGTACTTAAACATACCGTTATCGATCTTCAGATTCAGGCCGAAGCCCGGCATACTCTTCGCGTTGTAACGACCTTTGATAAAACCATCGAGCGCCATTTTTCCTGATGCTTTCAAATCTTTGAACTGCGGAGAATAAACAACGGGAATAATTGAAATGAAATCTTTGAAATCAGTTTTCGCTGCAGAGAATTTTAAATCCATATCGATGTTTGAATCCGGCATCATCACCCAACCGGAGAAACCGAGATTTAATTCATTGACTAAAATCTTATTGTCTTTGAAAGTGAATTTCATATTCTTCATATCCATGTCGAGATCAGCATCGGCTATGGCATGAGCGGAAGAAACATATTTCACTCCGCCGTAAGCGAGATCAAATGTGGCTGCTTCGGTCTTTGTTGAGAGAACGAATAAGTCTTGCGTAAAATCGCCTGTACCGGTATGATTAACTCCCGCCAGCTTCATATAGAAAGGCATCGTCAAATCGCTGTAAACGATAAAGCCATTGCTGATGCTATACTTGCTCAACGTTGCTTTGAACTTCGCAGGTTCACCGGCAGCTGTCGGTTCGGTCGAAGGCTTGGCAATATCCCAGTTTGGTTTTCCTTCTTTGTTAATCAGGAAATACATTACCGGTGAATCGATGTTCACCGACTTGATCTTGATTTGATCGCCGTTGATAACGCTCATTACATCGATCGTTAAGTCGAGCTCTTTTGCATAAATCAGTGTGTCACCTTCAAACGGAGCGATATTGATTACACTCAGTTTATTGATACGCATGGAGAAGTTCGGGAAGTTGCGAATGAGTGATAAATCGAAATCACCGAAATCAACTTTTGCATTGATGTTTTTATTGGCTTCCTCTTTCACCTTAGTGACAATTTTGTCTTTGAAAAGAAAAGGAACGGCAACGAGAATGACGATGAATAGAAGAAGGACGATAAGCGTCCACTTAATAAGTTTTTTCATTTGTTAGGATTGATATACTAGTTTACTGTTTCTGTCTCTGAGTAAATGATCGGCAATCACTAAGGCTGCCATCGCTTCAACAATGGGAACTGCCCGAGGAACGACGCACGCATCGTGACGACCTCCTGCTTTCAGACTAACCTTCTGCCCTTCTTTGTTGACGGTTTCCTGTTCTTTCATCAAAGTAGAAACCGGTTTGAAGGCCGTGCGGAAAGCAATATCCATACCATTCGAAATACCGCCCTGAATACCGCCGGAGTTATTGGTTGTGGTAACGATCTTTCCATTTTCATTCTTGAAAACATCGTTGTGTTCGGAGCCCGTCATAGCAGAACCGGCAAAGCCGCTTCCATATTCGAAGCCATGAACAGCATTGATGCTGAGCATTGCCTTCCCAAGATCGGCGTGCAACTTGTCGAATACAGGCTCACCCAATCCGACGAGCATTCCTTTGATGATACACGAAATCACTCCACCTGTAGTATCACCTTCTTTTTTCAACTTTTCGATATAGGCAATCATTTCGTTAGCCACAGCATCATCCGGACAACGAACGATATTCGATTCTATTTTCGTGAGATCGGCATCGTAGTCGTTTTTGAGCTTAATTGGTCCAACGGCCGAAACAAATGCCTGAACGGTGATACCGTAATAATTCAAAAGCTGTCGTGCAATAGACCCCGCAAAAACGCGGGCCGCGGTCTCACGTGCGCTCGCACGACCGCTACCACGATGATCGCGATGACCGAATTTCTGATCGTATGTAAAATCGGCATGCGACGGACGGTAAGCTGTTTTCATATCATCATAATCCGAAGGACGATGATCCTGATTTTCGATTTGAAAGGCTATTGGCGCGCCTGTTGTAACTCCTTCATAAATTCCTGAGAGAATCTCAAAAGTATCCGGCTCATTACGCTGAGTCGTAATCATCGATTGACCCGGGCGACGACGATTCAGATCGTGCAAAATGATGTTTGCATCAATCGCCAGTCCTGCCGGACAACCATCAATAATCCCCCCGATAGCCGGTCCGTGCGATTCCCCAAAAGTTGTTAAACGGAAGCTCGTTCCGAATGTATTTCCTGCCATGATGTGAAGGTAGGGAAATGCATGACCGGTAACGCAAGGCTGAGGTGGCAGTAATCAACGGAAAATTGTTAACTGTTTGTTAGTTCAAGGTTCAAAGTTCAAGGTTCAAAGTTCAAGGTTCAAAGTTCATGGTTCAAGGTTTGATAGTTGGATAGTGACTTTAGATTCACTTTGCGTGTCCAAAGCTAAAAACGAAGTAAGCACTATTAAAAAATTGAAGTTTCGCAATATCATTATTCGATAAACCTTCTAATATGCCCGAAACTTTGAACTTTGAACTTTGAACCTTGAACTTTGAACATTGAACAAGGAACTGAACATTCAACCTCGAACATTTTTCTTCTTCTTCCCCACTTCTACCACGGCATTATACCCCAAAGCAAGCTCCACCCAATACTCAAAAGTCTTCTTCGTTTTCATGCCTTCTTCGCTCACGTAAATAAACCCCTTCATCGGTCGTTTGGCAAAATCCATAGGACGACAGCCACGCATTTCGTAAACGGTTTCTTCCATGGCGGGATCGATGCGACAGAATAGTTCGTCTTTGATCACACCCATGCACATTTTACCGTTCACCATGTAGCAGACACCGCCAAACATTTTCTTCTCAACGACATCGTCAAGATGAACGAGAGATTCGATGATGCGGTCGGCTAGAGCTTCGTTGTAGGCCATGATTGATTTCGTTTTATAATTTCTTTCCGACAAATTCCCTGAACCATTTATTGCTTGCCCCAAAACTCACCAACCGATTAATCAACCAAGGCCGATTAAACATCTTTTGCATAAACAACTTCTGCTTCAATTCGGGAATTAGTTTTTGGTGAATGAATTGATTGTATTGTCGAAGGAATTCAGCCGAGAAATTCTGAGCAGCAAATGACTTTTGAATTTGTTCGGCGGCCAGTTGCCCGCTAAGCATGGCATTGCCGATGCCTTCACCGTTTAACGGGTCAATAAGAGATGCCGCGTCGCCGCAAAGCAGAACATTTTTGGCGGAGAGCATATGATTCTTACCACCGAGTGGCAAACCAAACCCTTAAGTTCGCCGACTTGCTTTGCATTGGCGAAGCGGGCTTTCAGATTCGGATGTTGTTCGATGAAATCGTAAAATGATTTTTTGATATCGATTCGGCGCTTGCTGATTTCGGAAGAGAGCATGCCGAAGCCGACATTGCAGGCGTTGTTGGGGAGAGGGAAAATCCAGAAGTAGCCCGGTAAAAAGTTCTTGCCTAGATGGATTTCGATGATTTCTTCCTCGATATCGATAACGTTATCGAAGTACGCTCTCACAGCACCGGAGTAATTCGCCGGGTCAACTTTGAAATCGCCTGCCAATTTTCTAACGATGCTATGTGCTCCGTCGCAGCCGACAATCATTTTGCAATTCAACTTAGAGCCGTTTTCCAGATTGACGTCTACTCCACTTTCTGAATAATTGACGGAGGTGATTTTTACTCCCGTCATGATGGTTGTGGAAGTATGTTTGCGGACGAGATTCAGCAGAAAATTATCGAAGTGCTCGCGCGCAGAAACGTAACCATAATTCACGAAAAGCAGCTTGACTTCTTTGCCATTCGGGGCAACCAGTTTCCAACCCGATGACTTCGATTTTTGGGGAAATGCTTCCAACTCATCAGCCAATTTTGGGTCGATGTTTTTCAATACTCGGGCCGCACGGGAGCCGATGGCGTCGCCACAGACCTTATCGCGGGGGAATTCGGCCTTGTCGATCAGGGCTACTTTTAGTCCTACTTGCTTCAAAGCCAAGGCACAAGCCGTTCCGGCCGGACCGGCACCGCTGATGATAACATCGAAATATGTGGTGGATGAGTTGATAGGATTATTAGTATTTTCGAACGCGAATCTACGTAGTTTTACCTAAGATTTAAGCAAGCTTAAGACAGGATAATGAAGCTCATCATCAGGAATATTGCCCAATTAGTCCACACCGAAATTTCTCCGAAATTGAAATTTTCGGGAAGTGAAATGTCGGACCTGCAAACGATTTCGAAAGCCTTCCTTTGTATTGAAGACGATCGGATTCATTCCTATGGTGAAGATAATGATTCGGCTGTTAAAGCCATACTTTCAAGCGAACCGAATACACAAATTATCGATGCCAAAGGCGGTATGGTCTTCCCTTCCTGGTGTGACTCGCATACGCACATCGTCTATGCAGGAAGTCGTGAGTTGGAATTTGTAGATCGCATCAACGGACTTACATACGAACAAATCTTTTCACGCGGTGGCGGTATTTTAAACTCATCGGCGAAATTACGATTGGCAAGCGAAGATGAATTATTCGAATCCGCTTCCCTCCGACTCGAAGAAATCATTCGCATGGGAACGGGCGCTGTTGAAATCAAAAGCGGCTACGGACTTTCGACTGAAAGTGAGTTGAAGATGCTCAGAGTGATTCGTCGTTTGAAAGAAAAATCACCACTCACAATTAAAGCTACATTCCTGGGAGCACATGCTATTCCTCCGGAATTTAAAAACAATAAAGACGGTTATCTGAAGCTCATCATGACGGAAATGATTCCGGCCATTGCTTCGGAAAAACTGGCTGAATACTGCGACATCTTCTGCGAAAAAGATTACTTCACTTCCGACGATGTGAAACGACTTTTCGAAGTAGCAAATAAACACGGACTTACTCCAAAAGTGCATGCCGAACAATTGTCTCATAGCGGCGGAATCAAAGCCGGAGTCGAATCAGGCGCAATTAGTGTTGACCATTTGGAGTTTATAGAAGAGTCCGACATGAAAGCATTGAAAGGCTCGAAGACAATGCCCGTTCTTTTACCGGGCGCACAATTTTTCCTCGGATTAAAAGTACCTCCTGCTCGTGAAATGATAAAGTACGGATTGCCCGTTGCGATTTCGACCGACTACAATCCGGGATCTTGTCCGAGCGGAAATATGAATCAGATGATTTCACTCGCCTGTATTTTGTATAAAATGACGCCGGAAGAAGCCATCATTGCAGCGACAACGAATTCAGCTTATGCAATGGATCTGAGTAAAGATTACGGTAGTATTTCAAAAGGCAAGAAAGCAAATCTATTTATCACAAAACCGATTCCATCGTATGCATTTTTGCCATACTCATTTGGAAGTCGACTTACAGATACCGTTATATTGAACGGAAAAGTTATTTGTACTAATCTAAATTAAAGACAGACTAAATACTCTATGAAACAGCTAATCGAATGCGTTCCCAATTTTTCGGAAGGAAGAGACATGAACATTATCCGCCAGATCACCGAGCGGATTGAAAGTGTGGAAGGCGTTAAATTATTGAATGTCGATCCGGGTAAGGCGACGAATCGTACGGTGGTAACTTTTGTCGGTGAACCGGCAGCGGTTATTGAAGCAGCTTACCGTGCCATCGAAAAAGCAGCCGAGCTCATCGACATGAGTAAGCACAAAGGCGAGCATCCACGAATGGGTGCAACCGATGTTTGTCCATTGATTCCGATCGCGAATATTACGATGGAAGAAACAGTTGTGTTTGCAAAGCAATTAGCAGAACGTGTCGGCAACAAGCTGAACATTCCGGCTTACTTATACGAATCAGCTCAATCAAATCCGGCTCGCAAGAATTTATCGGTGATCCGTGCCGGAGAGTACGAAGGCTTTTTCACAAAAATCAAACAAGCCGAGTGGAAACCCGACTTCGGTCCGGCTGAATTTCCTGCAGGAAGTGGTGCTACTGTAATCGGTGCACGCGATTTCCTTATAGCCTATAATGCCAATCTGAATACAACTTCTGTGCGTCGTGCCAATTCCGTTGCCTTCGATGTTCGTGAGAATGGTCGTAAGGTGAAGAATGAAAAAGGCGAAGAAATTGTTCAGCCGGGAGCTTGTAAATCGGTGAAGGCTATCGGCTGGTTCATCGATGAATACGGAATCGCTCAGGTGAGTATGAACTTGACGAATATTTCAATTACTCCATTGCACATCGCCTTCGACGAGTGCGTGAAAAGCGCCTACAATCGCGGCATGCGCGTGACCGGATCGGAATTAGTCGGACTCGTTCCATTGAAAGCACTGACCGATGCCGGAAAATATTTTCTCGAAAAACAAAAACGCGCTTCCGGTGTTTCGGAAAAAGAATTGATTCGCATCGCTATCAAATCGATGGGACTCGATGAATTAAGTCCGTTCAAACCCGAAGAACGTGTGATTGAATACTTGCTGAAAGACAAATCCGAAGACAAGCTCGTAAGCATGACGCTTTCAGACTTCGCCGATGAAACAGCATCTGAATCACCTGCTCCGGGTGGCGGATCCATTTCGGCTTATGTTGCCACGTTGGGAGTTTCATTAGGAACGATGGTAGCCAATTTATCATCGCACAAAAAAGGCTGGGACGATCGATGGGAAGAGTTTTCTGTTTGGTCGGAAAAAGGTCAGGCATTGAAACGCACCTTGCTTTCATTGGTTGATGAAGACACGCGAGCATTCAACAAAATCATGACAGCCTTTGGTTTACCGAAAGGAACCGATGCCGAGAAGAAAGCAAGAACAGCCGAGATTCAAGCGGCCACAAAAAATGCGATAGAAGTTCCTTTGAAAGTAATGCGTGTTGCTTATGAGACAATGGATCTCATTAAGGTGATGACGGAAATCGGAAATCCAAATTCGGTGACTGATGCAGGAGTTGGAGCATTATGTGTTCGTTCGGCGGTCTTGGGTGCTTATTTGA
The DNA here is from genome assembly GCA_016721305.1 of Bacteroidota bacterium. Lineage (GTDB taxonomy): Bacteria > Bacteroidota > Bacteroidia > AKYH767-A > 2013-40CM-41-45 > JADKIH01. The sequence goes on along the minus strand of JADKIH010000006.1, from coordinate 90,523 downwards.
ATGTACAGATCAATGCGACCGGATTAAAAGACGAAGCTTATTTGTCGGCAACATTGGCCGAAGCAAAACAGATCAGCGAAGCAGCCATTCGAGCTGAAGAAGAAATCATGGCCATCGTAAAATCCAAGATCGTTTAGGCTAACCTCCAATACTTACGCAACTTATTGATTTTCAATATAACGTAAAGCCGCAATTGTAAGAAGAAAGCAACTTTCTCTTCAAACTTTTGCGGCTTTTCAGCGTATACTTCGAAAGCACACCGTCTGAATATTCAATCCGAAAGGTTCGCCGGAAAATCACCTTATGACATTACGGAAATATTTCCATCGTTTATTTTACTCATTCCCTGTACAGCTCGTCGTTGTATTGCTGAAGAAGAATCATCTGCTTCTGCTCTATTGGGCTGTCTTATTCGGTTGGGTGACGAATAGTATTTCCAAGACATTCGGAATTCCATATCTCTTCCTTGATCCTGAGTACATGGGCAATGTTGGCTTCATGTCATTCTTCATTATTGGATTTGCGACAGGAAGTTTCATCATGGTGTTTAACATTTCCAGTTATATCATGAATGGATTCCGATTTCCGTTCATCGCTACTCTCTCCAGACCATTTTTAAAATACACCGTCAATAATTTCATAGTACCGGCTTTATTCGTTCTCGTTTACCTCTGCAATTTCATTTATTTCCAGATTAACAACGAGTATCAAAGCTGGTATACGATTCTATCGCAAGCTTTAGGATTTATCATAGGATTATCAGTGATCATTATTGTTTCACTCACCTATTTCTTCCGTACCAATAAAGATATTATTCTCATGTTCGGTATGGAATCGTCCGATTCCGACCCGAATGCTCCTGTTGCCGATCACATCACAGAAGTTGTAGAAAAGCATAAGAGAAAAAGACGTTCGAGCTCGAGTCATCATAACGAGCGAGCATGGCGAGTGGACACCTATTTGTCGAATCCGCATCGTGTGAAGTTGGTCAGATCGACGGCTCACTACACGAAAGACATGGTTGAATCCGTTTTTCGTCAGAACCATTTGAATGCAGCAATTATTGAAATCATCGTTTTCGGTATGTTTATTTTGATGGGCTTGTTCAAAGACTATTCGCTTTTCAAAATTCCGGCAGGAGCTTCGGTGATTTTGATTTTCTCGATGTTCATCATGCTCAGCAGCGCCTTCCGGTTCTGGTTAAAAGCCTGGTCGACATCGGCGCTCATTTTGCTCATCTTAGTCATCAACTTCTTTTCGCAGTACGGCATTTTTTATTCAGACAATAAAGCTTACGGCATGGATTACACAGCCGGAAAGACGACATACAGCATTGATCATTTCAGTCAGCTATCGAATCAAAGCATGGTTACAGCAGACTCATTGAATACGATTGCCATTCTGAACCGGTGGAAAGAAAAGTTCATTGGACAGAATGTAAAACCGAAAATGATCTTCATTAACTGCTCCGGCGGTGGTTTACGTGCTTCTATCTGGGCCTACCGCATCATGCAGGTTGCTGACAGTTTGAGTAATGGAGAGTTTTCTAAATCGACAGAATTGATTTCCGGTGCATCCGGAGGAATGATTGGCGCAGCCTATTATCGTGAACTGTATCTGAAACAAAAGCTCGGATTGTGGAAGCCACACAAGAAAAACAAGGAGCTCAACAACATCGGTAAGGACTTATTGAATCCCGTTGCATTTAGTATTACCGTTAGTGACCTTTTCTTCAACATTCAGAAATTCAAAGACGGCAATATGCGTTACAATAAAGATCGCGCCTATGCTTTCGAGCAACAGTTGAATGAGAATACAGAAAATGTTTTGGCAAAACCATTATCAGCCTACAAAGCACCGGAAGCTAACGGACAAATTCCGATGATCATCTTCACTCCAACCGTTGTTGATGACGGTCGTCGTTTGATAATCTCCCCTCAGCCGATGAGTTACATGACAAATCACATCGCTGATTCATCTTTCAATTTTGAAACGACGATTGACGAGATCGAGTTCAGTAAACTTTTCGCCAAACAAAACGCTGAGAACATCCGCTTCACGACAGTACTGCGAATGAATGCTACCTTCCCTTACATTCTTCCGGCAGTAACTCTTCCGAGCGAGCCGGCGATTCACGTAATGGATGCAGGTATTCGCGATAACACCGGACTAAAAACATCCCTCCGCTTTTTATACATCTTCCGTGAGTGGATTGAACAAAATACTAGCGGCGTTATTTTCGTCGACATACGTGACTCACATAAAGCAAGACCGATTGAGAAAAAGCCGCAGCAGACCATTATTGAAAATGTGATTACTCCTCTCGGTAATATTTACGGCAACTTGCTTACGATTCAGGATTATAATCAGGATGAAGCCTATGAATATGCAAAAGGCTGGTTCAATGGCAAGTTTGATTTTATCAAATTTGAATTACCGACAAAAGAACAAGACATTTCGCTTTCGTGGCATTTAACGACGCGCGAAAAAGTCAGCGTTAATAATTCCGTTTACCTCGATTCGAACAGAGTTGCTTTTCAGTACTTATTAAAAACAATGAGTGATTTGGACCCTATAAATCAGACTCCGATTAAGGATTTATCAGAACCGTCACTTGTAAAATAATTGACTCATTTTCCCGAATTGATTCTCTATTACCTGGTGTAATATTAAAATTGGAAGAAAAGTTTTTCACAACTAAATAGCCTTTCACCAAGTGAAAATAAAAAAAGGTGCCTGCAAACTTTGCAGGCACCTTTTAAAATATTTCTAATCGGATAACTTATTGAATGATCAATTTTGAGACTGTTTTACTTTTCTCATTCTGAACCGTCACAAAGTACAAGCCTTTTTCCAATTCTGATACCGGAATTGTGATTGTTGATTTTGACAATGCCGATACTTTTACAACTTGTCCGAGTGCATTTGATATTTCGACAACTGACTCCAGTGTTGAGTTAGCCGGAGTTAGCCGGATTGATTCACTTGCAGGATTCGGATACAAGCTAAAACGTGATGTTTCATTTGCTTCCTCCACTCCTGTTGTATTATTTAACAAGATAACCGTACCATCGGCCAATACGGCAATCAGACCAAATGGCGCACCATTTTGGTTCAATAACGGATCCAGGAAACCTGAAGCAAGTACAACTGCTGAACCGCCACCAAGTGAATTCAACGGAGCATTGAAACTTGCTACGATCGTTGAATTATCGTTCCCCGGTGTGATATCTAATGTGTAATCTCCGGCAGGGACAGTCAAATACGGTGTAATGTTAGAATACGAAGCATTGTCGACAAGAATTGAAGTCCCTACAAGTACGTCAACTGTCGGTGCATCACTTGCTCCATGAATAACGCGAAAATCAACATCACTGCCTGTTGATGCAGACTCTCTCATTTGATCCTGGAGGAATAAGGTAAATGCCGTTGAAGTTCCGTCAGGGTTTGGAGCAAAGCTTGCGGGATTTAATACTCCATTGGCAACGGCGATATATTCTTCACCATTTGCAAGTGTAACTTCAAAGTTTTTTAACGTATCGGCAGCCGATGCACTATTACCCGGTGCTACTCCGATATTCAGGAGAACTCCTGCAGGCACATCGATGAATGGCGTTGCTGTGCGAAAAGCAAAATTGTCGAGTAATAGGTTGCCATTGACGTAAACATCAACGTCAGAAGCTGCAGGATCAGCGGCATTGTGAATAACCTGAAGTCGAGCAACACTTGTTGCAGGAAGCTCAACGACGGTACCATTGGCAAGAGCCGCAAACAGACCGAAGGCTGCACCATTTTGATTGGTAGACGGGTCCAGGAAACCTGAAGCGAAAACAACAGCAGATCCTCCACCTAATGAGCTTAAGTCAGCATCAAAAGAGGCTACGATCGGACTGCCTGCTGCCGGCGTGACATCTAAAATATAGCTAGCCGCCGGAACAGTAATGTATGACGTGATCGCACTGTATGGCGCATCGTTTACTAAGGTTGCTACACCTCTGGCAATGACATCTACCGTAGGAGCATCACTTGCACCATGAAGTGCACGGAAGTCGACCTCTGAAACATTGGTAGCGCTTTCCTGCATCTGGTCTTGCAGGAATAATGTGAATGCCGTTGAAGCACCATCGGGATTTAAAGCAAATCCGGCAGGATTAAGAACCCCATTTGCTACAGCAAGATATGATCCTCCATTGGCTAAGGTCACTTCGAAATTTTTTAAGGTATCTGCAACAGATGTACTATTGCCTGGAGCAACACCAATATTCAAAAGTGTACCTGCAGGAACATCCACAAATGGAGTTGCAGTGCGAAATGCGAAATTGTCGAGCAAGAGACTTCCATTAACATAAACATCGACCGTATCCGCAGCAGGATCGGCGGCATTATGAATCACCTGCAAACGAGCGGTACTTACCGCAGGGAATTCCACAACAGTTCCATTTGCTAAAGCAGCGAAAAGACCGAATGCAGCACCGTTCTGATTAGCCGAAGGAGTTAAAAAGCCGGATGCAAATACAACTGCAGAACCACCTCCTAATGTGGAAAGGTCAGCAGTAAAAGAGGCAACAATCGGACTACCTGCAGCCGGGGTTACATCTAATGTGTAGCTTGCAGGAGGTACGGAAATATAACCGGTAATTGCACCATAAGAAGCATTGTCGACAAGCGTAGCGACATTTCGTGCTATGACGTCAATCAGGCGCATCGCTTGCTCCATGCACTGCGATGAAATCAACTAAATTGGCTGAATCAGCAACACTTTTAATGTTGTCCTGAATAAACAAAGTGAATGCAGTTGATTGTGCATCCGGATTTGGAGCAAAACTCATTGGGTCAATAACACCATTTGCAATTGCAACATAGCGTTGACCTGATGTTAAAGTCACCGGAAAATTTCTCAGTGTATCACTAACAGAAGTACTGTTGCCGGGTGCAACGCCGATGTCGAGCAAGGTTCCTGACGGTACGGACAAAAAAGGTGTTGCCGTTCTGAAAGCGAAATCATCGAGAGTTAAAGTTCCATTTACATACACATCAACTGTATCAGCCGCAGGGTCGGCCGCGTTGTGAATGATTTGAATTTCGGCCTGACCAAGAGCAGGTAAGGCATTAATCGAGAGAAGCCCGAAAGCAATTAGGTTTAGAAATAATTTTTTCATTGGTTAGAGAGATTAGAGGGTTTGACTCGTTTAGAATTCCCTTGATAACAATTGCTAATCGAATTAAGTTTTGAAAACAAAATGTTAAATTTTTATTAATAGAAAATAGAACAATACATTATCTATAGTGAGCATCTCTATGTTCAATGAAAAAAAAATCACAAATATTTATTTTCAAAATCGTTGAACAATTTTGAACTTTTCAAAAAACAAAAATTTCTCTGAGTAACATTAGAGACTTATTTAATTTATCTCTGAACAAAAGCTGTCAGTGTTTTCTCTCTTGTTACAATCTCAAAAAATCCTTTCAACAAGGTAGAACATGAGGAAACCGGCAGAACTTTTTCGTCTACCTCAAATTAAAATCACAAAATGAAAAGTTGAGGAAATCAGTCGATGAAGTTTTATTCTCAATGAAGGGCTCAAAGAAACTACTCACTAATAAGTAAGTAGTTTCTTTAACTGTTCCACAAATCTCTTCTTTGGCAAAAAGTTCCATTCGAGTTCCACATTCATCGGTACCGGAGTATCGAGACTGGCTGAACGGACAACAGGCGCATCGAGATGTTCGAAACAATGTTCGGCAATGTGAGCAGCGATTTCACCGCCGATTCCGCCGGTGAGTGTATCTTCGTGCAGAACGATGACACGGCCGGTTTTGCGGACAGATTTTTCGACTGCGTCCTGATCCCACGGTAAAAGAGTTCGCAAGTCAATTAAGTCAGCAGAAATTCCTGTTTCCTTAATGGCTTCTAACGCCCAGTGTACACCTAAACCGTATGTGATGATCGAAACATCGGAACCTTCCTTCACCAAACGGGCTTTGCCGATTTCCACAGTATAGTAATCGTCGTGCACTTCCTCTGCGATGCTTCGGTAGAGACCTTTATGTTCAAAGAACATGACAGGATTCGGATCTTCGATAGCAGAAGCCATCAAGCCTTTGGCATCACCGGGGAACGCCGGATAAACAACTTTAAGTCCGGGTGTATGAACAAACCAAGCTTCGTTCGACTGACTATGAAAAGGACCGGCATTTACACCGGCACCGGTCGGCATTCGGACAACGACGTCGACGCTTTGTCCCCAGCGGTAGTGAGTTTTGGCCAGATTATTTACAATCTGATTGAATCCACACGTAACGAAATCGGCGAACTGCATTTCAACAATGGCCTTCATACCGTTAATCGCTAAACCCTGAGCAGCACCGATGATGGCTGATTCACAGATTGGCGTATTCCGAACACGACCTTTTCCGAATTCTTCGACAAAGCCTTGAGTAGCTTTAAAGACGCCACCATATTCGGCAATGTCTTGTCCCATGATCACAAGATCAGGGAACTTCTGCATTGCCTGGCGCATACCATCGGAGATAGCATCAAGATATCGCTTCTCCGTTTTCTTTTCGGAATTCGGTTGAATTACAGGAGCTGTTGCCGGATTGTACATCGCAGCCACTTCAACTTCAGTGATTGCTTCCGGATTAGATTGTGAAAAAGCGATCTCAAAGGTTCTTTTCGATCTCCTGCTTTATTTCTCTACGATTCAGCGCAATAAAGGCCTCATCGATTATTTTTTCTTTAAGCAAAAAGTTCTCGTAATTATTGAGAGGATCTTTCTTTCCCCACTCATCGAAGAGCTCTTGCGGAACATATTTAGTACCCGAAGCTTCTTCATGGCCTCTCATTCTGAATGTAAGGCATTCTAAAAGCACCGGTCTAGGATTCGCTCTGATGGACTCTGCAATACGTTTGAACGTTCTATAGGTCTCTAAAATGTTATTTCCGTCGACTTGAACTGCCTCCATCCCATAACCGATTCCTTTATCGATGAATTGCTTCATCCGGAATTGTTCACGTGAAGGCGTTGATAAGCCATAGCCGTTATTTTCAACAACGAAGATGACGGGAAGATCCCAGACAGCGGCCACATTCAGACTTTCGTGGAAGTCGCCTTCACTCGATCCGCCATCACCGGAGAACACGGCAGTAACCTGATTATTCTTTTTGAGAAGATTTCCCAAAGCGATTCCGTCGGCCACGCCTAATTGCGGTCCGAGGTGAGAAATCATTCCGATGATTTTAAACTCCTGTGTTCCGAAGTGAAAAGATCGATCGCGGCCATTTGTGAATCCGCCCGGCTTACCTTGCCATTGGGCGAAAAGACGATGTAAAGGAATTTGGCGAGTCGTAAAAACGCCCAAATTTCGATGCATTGGCAAAATATATTCATCTTTGTCGAGTCCGAGACCACAACCTACAGCGATAGCCTCCTGACCGATACCGGAAAACCATTTGGCGATTTTGCCCTGACGAAGCAAAACCAGCATTTTTTCCTCAATTAGTCTGGGACGGAGCAATTCAATGTAAATATGACGCAATTGATCGTCGCTCAGGTCTTTTCTGTTAAAGTTCATACTTGCAATTATAGGGAGGCAAAATTATCTAAAAATGCTGAGTATCTTTGTTGGAATATTACTGTTTATGGACATTCAGTTGTTTGTTGTAGGGATTGTAGCAGCAGCGGCGGTATTCTACCTCGTAAGGCGATACTATTTACTCGCTAAGGGAAGAAAGCAATCAGGCTGTGAAAAGTGCGGCTTGAACGAAGAAAAGGCCAAATAATCGAAAATTTAGGGCAAAAGAAAAGAGACTCCCACTGAGTGAAAGTCTCTTTAAATCTTTCTGCAGAAAGAAGGAATTCCTTATTTCTTTGTTGTATCAGCTGCCATAGCAGTTGAGTCAGTCGATGCTGCCATCGAAGCTGAATCTTGCATAGTAGACTGAGTTGCAGCAGCAGCTTGTTCAGCAGCAGCGATTGAATCTTGAACTGCTTTTTCTTGAGCAGCTTTTTCTTCAGCGCTAGGACCACAAGCAACGATTGCTACGAAACCTGCAGCTAACAGAGTAGAGAGAACTTTTTTCATTTTATTTTTTAGGTTTGTTTATTTAATGGGCGCAAAAGTAATAACTTTTTGATCAATCAAAAGCATTAACTAAAAAATGATTAACATTTTGCTTGTGAATAACTTCAAATGTCCGTTTTTACTTCTTTTTCAGCTTATCCAAAGCTCCTTTGGTTTTGCTGTTAACTCCCTTTAGCTCATTAGTTTCCGCTTTTGTGGCCGGAGCAGGCTTAGCTTGTTGTACCGTGGCCGTACTTTTTGCCGGTTTTGCCTTTGAACTTGCTTTCTTTTGGGAAGCTTCTTCGGCCTTAGCAATTGAATCCTGACGAGCAGTTTCGGCAGCTTGTGCGATCGAATCCTGTTCAGCCTGGGCAGCTTTTGCCGTAGCCTCTGCGATTGAATCATTCACCGCTTTTTGAACGGCAGCAGTGATCGAATCCTGCTCAGCTTTTACTTTGGCAGCTTGCTCTTCCGCGCTTGGGCCGCAAGCAATGATGAAGCGAATGCAGCAATGGTAAGGAGAGAGAAGATTTTCTTCATGTTTTCGAGTTTACTTTAAGTGTATGTGGTCGACAAATGTAGAATTTTTTGTCAATTCAAGCACATTAGAATGGTCGAATTTAATCAACAGAAATTTTCTCAGGGTTAAAATAATCTGTTGACACTCATCGATAGGTATTATTCCATACCAACGAAGTCAGGGAAAGATAATAACATTAAATTTACACCGGAATTAAAATCCGGTTCAATCTATGAAAAACAAATTCAGTCTCGGTCTTGCCGGGATCTTACTCATCGTCCTTGCATTTTACGGCTGTTCGAAAGACGACACCACTTCGCCTGTGATCTCGCTAAACGGTGATGCTACCGTCATCATTTCTAAAGGCGACACTTACACCGATGCCGGCGCCATTGCTAACGATGAAGAAGACGGCACAGTCGATGTGACGTCGACCTTCTCAGCTACCAATCCCGATGTAGATGCACCGGGCATTTATACCATTACTTACACAGCATACGACAAGGCAGGAAACGTGAGTACATCATCGCGCAAAGTGATTGTAAACTGGAGAGGATCTGATTTGGCATCGGCGGCATTCACCAATGCTGAATTCGACTCAGTAGTTGGCAGCAGTTTTAACATTTATGATACAAGCGCAGCGACTCTGACGGATACTACCGCGGATGAATTCACGTTCTACTTCAACCCTATTTTCCAGCACACCATTACAGACAATATTACTTGCAATATTGTGAATGGCACCGGAATCAGTGTTCCGCCGCAATATCCACTTGGTCCTAACTCTTCGATTCTGGTCGAAAGCGTCGGTGAGGGAACCATTACCAGAGTAAGCGGACACTTTGTGCTCGACTTCACTGTTCGTGTAACTCAGATTCCGAACATTGTGGTTTACTGTAAGGTACACGCATACAACTGATTTTAATTGAAAAGGGAAAAGCCGCAACTTTAAGCAGCTTTTTTTTGTCGGAATTCATCTACTTTAGCGCAACATGTCATCAAACAAGAGCAGTTTCCTACTCCTGCTGGAGCGCATTTTATTGCTACTGCTGCTTTTCTTTATTACCAGAATACTCTTTCTGATATTCAACTACTCCTACTTCACTTCGCTGAATGCAGGGCAATTGTTCCGTTGCTTTTTCTGGGGAACACGATTCGACATTACCGCCATTGTTATCATAAATACGCCGGTAATCCTGCTTCATTTGATACCGCTCACCTTTTTCGATTCACTCTTTTGGCGAAGGATAACCAAGTTTATCTACGTTCTGCTCAATTCGCTTCTCCTGTTCCTGAATTGTTTGGATGTTGCGCTCTTCCGTTTCTCCGGAAAAAGAGCCACGGGCGATTTTTTGAAGATCATGGGATTCGGTGAGGACTTTATGAATACCGTTCCAAAGATGGTACTCGACTTTTGGTATGTCGTGATCTTTCTTTTTGCTTTAATTTATTTTCTCTATCGATTTTATCCGAAGCAAAAAAAGTATTCAGGAAAGCTCGACATTTTCAATCGGCCATTCGGTCAAAAGATCATTGGCAAGATTGTATGGGTGCTTGTATTCTCCGGACTATATTTCATCGGATTTCGTGGTGGTTTACAGTATAAGCCATTATCAATCATCAGCGCCTCGCAATACGGCAGTGCAAAAGAGACGGCACTCCTATTGAATACTCCATTCACCTTCATAAAAACATACGGCAAAACAGCCTTACAGGAAGTTCATTATTTCAGTCGTGCCGAAGCAGAATCCATATCACCCGTCATTCACCAACCGGATACGAGCATGCAATTCCGAAAGATGAACGTCGTTGTTTTAATCCTCGAGAGTTTTGGTCGTGAGTACATCGGCTCGCTGAACAATTCAAAAGGCCATACGCCCTTTCTCGATTCACTTTCACAGCATGGTTTATGGTGTGTGAACGCCTTTGCAAACGGGAAGCGATCGATCGAAGGTATTCCCGCGATTCTTGCCGGTATTCCGGCACTCTTGCCCGAACCGTTTATCACTTCAGCCTATTCTTCCAATTCGATTACCTCTTTGGCTTCGCTGTTAAAAACGAAAGGCTACCACTCTACTTTCTATCATGGAGGAACTAACGGCACGATGGGCTTCGATAATTTTGCCCGACTGGCCGGATATGAGTCCTATTTCGGGCGGAAAGAATACAATGATGATAGCGACTTCGATGGAAATTGGGGAATATACGATGAGCCATTTTTACAACGATGTACGAAAGAGCTCAGTAAGAATGAGGGCCCTTTTTTGGCAACGATCTTTACATTGTCATCACACCACCCCTACGTTGTTCCGGCAAAGTATGAGAAGACATTCAAAGAAGGAACATTACCGATTCACCGCAGCATTGAGTACGCCGATTATTCGCTTCGTAAGTTCTTCGAGACTGCTTCTCAAATGCCGTGGTTCAATAATACCCTCTTTGTTCTTACGGCTGATCATACAGCTTTGTCTGAACTTACATTTTATCAGAGTCGTCCGGGCATGTATGCTGTTCCGGTTTTGTATTACCTTCCCGGAGATTCGCTCAAGGGTGTTTCGCATGAAGTAACTCAGCAAATTGATATCATGCCATCGGTACTTAATTTTCTTCACTACGATCAGCCATATTTTGCTTTTGGAAAAAGTATATTTGACAAAAGCTCGGAAGGGTTTTCGATCAATTTCCTGAACGATACCTATCAATGCTTATCCGGATGCTATTCCTTTGTCCTCGATACCGTTGGTGAAAACACCTTAACTAAATACACTGTAGATCCGGGAGTAACATCAATTGCTGATCCGGAGACTACGCTGGAGAGAAAGACAAAAGCCTTTATCAGGAATTATAACGAATCGATGATTCACAACCGAATGAACATTCAGAAAGTGAAATGAAAAAAATCCGGTACATCATAAATCCTAATTCAGGGCTACCAGCAAAGAGCACTTTGCGGAATGGATCAAAGCCTATGTTGATACGAGTCAGTTTGGATTAGACATTGCGTATAAAGCTCCGCATCATGCGACGGAGCTTGCTCGCGAGGCGGCTGCAATGAATTACGATATCGTAGTAGTTGTAGGCGGTGATGGTTCCGTAAATGAAGTCGGCAAAGGTTTAGTCGGCAGCAAGACATCGATGGGAATTATTCCTACCGGTTCGGGAAATGGCCTGGCGCGGCATTTGGGCATCCCTCTCGATTTTAAGGAAGCCGTGCGAATGATCAATCACAGCTACACTGAACGAATCGACACCTTAACAATTAACGATAAATTTTGCGCCGGCACATTTGGTATCGGCTTTGATGCACACATTGCCCATCTGTTTGCCACCGCGGGGACAAGAGGTTATTCTACCTACGTAAAACTGGTATTGACGGAATTCTTCAAATACAAATCGCGGGATTTCACTATTCTTGTTGACGGAAAAGAGTACGTAAAGAACTGTTTTCTCCTCACCTTTGCCAATTCGTCGCAGTTCGGGAACAATGCTATCATAGCACCGTTTGCCGACATTCAGGATGGCATCATCGACATTTCAATTGTCAAAAAATTCCCTCTCGTTTTTGCACCTCATCTGATTTACCGCATGATGAAGAATAATCTTCACGGCTCACGGTACTTCGATAGATTGACCGGAAAATCAATTACTGTAAAGAACAGCGGGAACCTAAAAGGGCACATTGATGGTGAGCCGGTAGAATTAAAAGGCGACATAAACATTCAAATGCATCCCCTATCGTTGAATGTTGTAGTCAGGAAAAAATGAGGCGGAGAAATTGGCGAGGGTTCATCAGTAAAATTCTCATGCCGGTTCAATAAGATCAGGATTATTCGTATCAGAAATAAAATACGGGAAGTGCGTTTCAAAAACATATTTAAGAGTTTCGCTTTCGCATCGGCAGGAATTTCGTCGGCCTTTCGAAGTCAGTTTAACATGAGGTTCCATGTATTTACAGCTCTTGCTGTAATCATCGCCTCCTCCTATTTCAGAATTGCTCCACTGGAATGGTGCATAGTTTTATTCTGTATCGGCTCCGTTATTTCAGCTGAGTTGATCAACACTTCGATTGAAATGAATGTAGATCTGGCTATGCCGGAGCAGAATCAAAAAGCAGGAATGGCAAAAGATATTGCAGCTGCAGCTGTTTTAATTGCAGCCTCTGTGTCTGCTATTATCGGATGTATTATCTTCGTTCCACGAATCATCAGTCTTTTTTAAGATGTCCAAAAAGAATAATAGCAAAGACGGCGTAGTATATTCTACGAATCCGACTTTCAACTATCAGGGAGCCACACCTCATTCAGGAGCAACTGTTCTTCCTTCTCAGCAAAATCTGAAAATTTCTCTCGATCGTAAAAATCGCGGAGGAAAAGCCGTGACACTTATTACCGGCTTTGTCGGCAAGGAAGATGATCTGGAGAAATTAGGCCGTGAGTTAAAATCAAAGTGTGGTGTCGGCGGAGCAGTAAAAGACGGAGAAATTCTGATACAGGGAGATCATCGCGATCGCGTTCTCGACCTGCTTACCAGAGCAGGTTACAAGGCCAAAAAAGCCGGAGGTTGATTTTTTTCTGAATGAAAGAGTATTATTTTTTCTCTCTCAGTTTTTTGTAAAGGCGAATACCGGCTACCAATAAGAGTGAGAAAGCAACAAGCCCAAGCAATCCCGGAATCCAGCTGAACGTATCTTTCATCGAAATAACGAAAATGATGGCAACTAAAAATAACGTTGCTACTTCATTCCACATACGCATTTGCATTCCCGTATATTTGAAATCATCCTTTTGAAAATTGCGTAGCATTCGTCCGCATAGGATGTGATAAATAAACAAGCCAAGCACAAAACCAAATTTCAACCACAACCATGGAGGAGTAAATCCGCCGTACTGTTTAATCCAAAGCAAATATCCGAAGATCAACGTAAGAATTGCCGATGGCCAAGTGATACCATACCACAAACGCTTTTCAGCGCCTTTAAAGTGGTTGATCAAAATACTTCGGTCAGGCTCATTCATCTGCTTTGCTTCAGCATGATAAACGAATAAACGAACGATATAGAAAAGGCCGGCGAACCAGGTAATGACGAAGATGAGATGCAGGGCAATCAGATACGGATGAGAGAAGATTGTCATATAGGATTGAATTTGTGTTACTGATTCTCAGAAATTACTTTTTGATACAGAGCCTCATAAATCGGCAGTACTCTTTGTATATCAAATTTTCGTGCATGTTCGAGTGCCTGCTTTTTAAATTGCATTAACGTCTGGTCATTTTCAAGAATATGAATTGCATTGCGGGCCATATCGTCGATATCACCAACATTACTCATATATCCTGAATAACCCTGAAGATTAACTTCCGGAAGTCCGCCTGTATTTGTACTGATTACCGGAACCTGACAAGCCATCGCTTCTAATGCAGCCAAACCGAATGATTCTGTTTCGGATGGCAGCACGAAGAGGTCGCAAATAGAAAGAATCTCTTCCACTACATCGATCTTTCCCAGGAAGCGAATGTGTTCGCAGGCCGATGATTCACGGCATTCTTTTTCGACATGACTTCGCTCCGGTCCGTCGCCGATAAGAAGCAACTTAGACGGAATCTTCTCTGCAATTTTATTGAATACACGCACGACATCTCCTACTCGCTTTACCGGACGGAAATTCGAAGCGTGAACGATCAGACGCTCATTATTGGGAGCAATGGCTCGACGAAAATGGTCGCGTCGTTGCTTATTGAATCTACGGAGGTCGATGAAATTGGGAATAACATCGATTTCTTTGTTGATTTTGAAATTTGCATACGTCTCCGATCTTAATGAATCAGAAACAGAAGTTACTGCATCACTCTGATTGATGGCAAAAGTTACAACAGGTGAATAACTCTCATTCTTTCCGACCAGCGTGATATCCGTACCGTGTAGCGTGGTGATAAATGGAAGACGTTGTCCTTGCGATTCCATGATCTTCTTTGCCATGTAAGCAACAGAAGCATGTGGAATAGCATAATGCACATGTACGATGTCGAGTTTTTCGAAACTGGCTACGTCGACAAGCTTACTCGTAAGAGCCGTTTCGTATGGAGCATATTCGAACAAAGGATAATCGGCAACCGATACTTCGTGATAAAAAACGTTTTCTACGAAATGTTCGAGACGCACAGGTTGACTATACGTAATGAAGTGAACGCTATGTCCCTTTTCGGCCAGTGCTTTTCCCAGCTCCGTTGCCACAACTCCACTACCGCCAAAAGTAGGATAACACAAGATTCCAATCTTCATAGTCTGTCAATAACGTATTAAAAACACCGACTCCCATAAGTGCGTAATGCTGCAAATAAACCGAGCAAGCGGTACAATTAATTGACGCTAAAGTTAGGCTAAAAAACCACAGAAAAGCAAGTATTAGGTCAGTTGCCTTTTATGATTGGTCAGTATGCCGTTCCGCTAAACATAGCTTTGTAGATCGCTGATTGAATGGTAGTTCTGACATTCATTTTCACCAGCTTATCGTTGGCAGCATCAGGATTCACACGGTTGGAAAGGAAGATATAGATGAGCTGATACTGAGGGTCAACCCAAACACAAGTGCCGGTAAAGCCCTGATGTCCGAATGTTAATGGCGAGCATTCTTTAGCGCAAGGACTTGGCTTCGACGGGTCAGCTTCCGGTTTATCAAACAGTAAACCTCGGCGGTTATTGTTTTGGACAAATTGAGTCTTGGTAAACAAATCGACAGTCGTAGCTTTGAGATAAGTGATACCGCCGTACGTTCCTTTGTTCAGAAGCATCTGCATGATAACGGCAAGATCGTTTGCATCGCCGAATAAGCCGGCATTTCCGGAAACCCCGCCCATCATGGCGGCAGCCGGATCATGAACGTCGCCACGAACTAACTGCTTGCGGAATACCAGATCGTTTTCTGTTGGCACAAGCTCATTGACAGGAAATCTCTCTTTGGGTTTATAACCAAATCGTTTGAGTCCAAGAGGACCGTAAAAATTCTCATTCAGGTAAACATCGTAAGCTTTGTTGGTCAGCTTTTCAGTGGTCAGCTTCCATCAGGATCGTGGTCCTAAATCGCTGTAAACATATTTGCCCCGATCCTTTACCGGCGAATTGAAAATCCATGTTAGCAAGCTATCGCTGTATGCTGTATTCATGTAAAGACTATCGGCCACTCTTACAGCAAACTTAGAATCCGCTTTGTTGGAGTAAATTCCTTTCAGGTAAGATGTATCCGACATTGTTTGCTTATAAAACGGAATCCATGCCTGAAGTCCTGCCTGATGCGCGAGAATTTCTTTTATTGTTAATGCCTTTTTATTGGTAGTCTTTAGTCTGGTATAATACTTCGACAAAGGCTGATTGAGATCAATCTTTTTATCGTCGAACAATTTCATCACAGCTAAAGAAGTTGCGGCAATTTTCGTAACCGAAGCGATATCGTACAAGTCAGTGGTTCGTACCGAATCCAAATCGGAATACGATTTTGTTCCGAAAGCTTTATTGTAAACAATCTTCCCGTTACGCGCAACGAGCACCTGACAACCGGGCGTGGCTCCCGCAAGAATTGCTTTTTTTACAATGGTGTCAATCTCATTTAGCTTAGCAGATGAAAGACCAACCTGTTCAGGAATGCCATATCCCAATCGCATGGCATTGGCCGAAGGTATTCCACTATCCCGTTTAAATTGCTCAGTGCTATTTACCGGCAGCTTTCCTTTAGTTGGAATTCCACCCATGATTGCTTGTGCAGTTAATGAATGGACGAGAGGAAAATCTTCGTAAGCCAAAACAACTGCTTTTGCCTTATCGAGATTTCTGAATTTCGACAACGTGTAGGCATTGCCGAAGTCGACAAATACCGTTTTATAAGTTGCCAAAACGCTATCTATAAAAACATTCGCCGCTTCAGGAATGCCGTAATTGGTTTGCGCTTTCATTGTTGTCCCATGCATGCTGAGAATAACGTAATCGAAGTTTTCCAGATAACTGAACAAGGCGTTGAAGACAGATACCGGTGCATCTTTTTCCTCAGCAAATTCTTCGATCGTTGCGTATTCATTTAATTGCTTTTGAAAAGCATTGTCTTTTTTGTCACCGATTACAACAGAGGCAATTCGCAGAGAATCTCTTGAATGAAATGGCAAGATTGAATCCTTGTTTGATAATGTTGTGATTGCCTGTTCATACAAATCATGCTGCAAGGCGAGAGCTTCGGGAGAATTTAGATCTGCGATGAGATTTGTTGTATCAATCTTTTGGAAGTGGCTTAATCCGGCCCAATATTTCACCATAAGCAATTTCTTTGCCCGTGCATCAATCTCCTCTTGTTTGATCTCGCAATTCTCAACCGCGTAATGGATTTCTTCTACGGCTTTGTGTACATCTTCGAGACAAAGGAGAATGTCGTTTCCCGCCATGAAAGCCAATTTTTCGAGAATACCTGGGCGATAACAACTACTCACACCTTTCATATTCATGGCATCGGTAAAGATGAGGCCTTTGAAATTCATGTCACCCTGAAGTAAACCGGTAACGATTGGTTGTGACAAAGTCGATGGCAGATTAGCGGTAGAATCAAGCGATGGAACATTGAGGTGTGCAACCATTACTCCCCCCAGTCCTCTGTCAATCAATTTTCGGAAAGGCTTCAATTCAATCGAATCAAGTTCACTGCGAGTCTGATCGATGGTTGGTAACGACAGGTGTGAATCCGTATCAGCATTTCCGTGTCCCGGAAAGTGTTTTGCAGTAGCGAGAATATGATTATCCTGCAGGCCATTCATGTAAAGCAGACCATTACGATAAACCTTGTCGGGATTATCGCCGAAAGAACGACTTCCGATTACAGGGTTAAGCGGATTGTTATTGACATCGGCATCAGGCGAGAAATTAGTATGAATGCCCATACGCCTACATTGATTGGCAATCATCACACCCATCTTATAAATCAGGCTGTCATTTGCAATGGCAGATAGCGTCATTTGTCGCGGGAAACGAACAGTACTGTCGAGACGCATAGACAATCCCCATTCACCGTCGATTCCAATAAGTAATGGAACTTTTGAGAGTGCCTGATAATCGTTCGTCAGCATTGCTTCCCGAACCGGTCCCCCCTGAAAAAAGATGAGTCCACCAATACCCCAGTCGGTGATGAGCTTTCTGATTTCGCGAATGTGAACGCTGTCCTTATTTGACCAGACAGAAACCATCATTAGTTGGGATATTCGTTCGTCCGGTGAAAGTTTACTCAATACTGAATCAGCCCAGTGCTCTGCAGCCGGCGAGTAAAAAGGAGGCAGCTTGTCGCCACCTTTTGCAGAATTAATTTGAAGGAGGCAGGACAGAAATATATAGCAAGGATGCTCTTGTCATGGAATACAGAAAGGTTTGCTGTAAAATTAGAATTTGATGAGCTTGCGAAATGGCAGTTTCACATTCTTTCTTAACAAAAGAAACGTGGAAAAAGTCCATATTATTTCGTGAGGTGGAATGCACTTCTTATTTTAGCCTCCAATGAAGCGAAGTACCCGGCGATACATTCTGGTCTTTCTCTTTCTTTTAGGCCTTGCCTTAAAGAAAAGCGGCATCGGATTGAGTGTTTTTCTGACTTTTCCGACAGCGATCATGATGTCAATCGAAATGATCCGTTCCGCCTATACACACAAAGCGGAGAGACGCCTCCAACTCACTATCTTTATTCTATTCTCTGCACTTTTGCTGGCAGCTGTTTTTCAATTGCAATACTGGATTTCTCCTTCGGGAAGTGGAATGATCACATTTCTCTGCTGGATTCCTGTGAGTATTGTTTTCTTGCTTAAAGCCCGCAGCGGATGGATGCAAAATGTGATGTGGGTTGTTGTAACCATTTTACTCAGCACGGCGGCTTTTATGAATCCGCGGCAATACCATAACTTTTACAAGCATTCCAGATACGAAGATTACATCCGACGACGTTACACCGAAACCGAACGATCGGTAGCTGACATGTATATCGATCGCTATAAGAAGATCGACAAGGAAGCTTCTCAGAAATACTTCCGCAAGGCAGAAATAGCCGAAAAGAAAGCTGATCTTGAACAAGCTCTCAACGACTACAACAAAGCCGTCGATTATAATCCCGACGATGCGCAATTGCTATTCCGTCGCGGTTATTTTAAGCTGGTAAATTTTGAATTGAATCATGACCTGGCCTACGATGCGATTAAGGATTTTGACCGGGCTATTCGTTTGGATACAACACTTATTGAGGCTTACTCAAACAGATCGGTTGCTCTAGGTTATGTTGGGCAAAAATGGAGAGCAAAGCTTGATTGGGATGAGGTGATTCGTATTAATCCGGAAAGGAAAATAGATAATGCTATTCGCAAGAATCGTCAACGGAGAAAAAAATAATCAGCTTTTAGCTTTAGCACCCTTAGCACGTAACGACCATTTTACAATCGATTCTTCTCCCCTAATTATTCGCTCGATATTTCGCTGGTGAGTTACCAGAATTAGGATAGCTACGGCTAATGAAAAAATATTGATACTGGAATTTGTACTGTAAAAGACCATAATCACAATCGGGAAGGTAATTCCACTTATCATTGAGCTTAGGGAGACATGCCCTGGAAATGTATAGCGTCAGAATAAAACGGCAGCGCAAATAAAGGCAGCCTGCGGATGAATAGCCACGAGAATACCCAGCATCGTAGCCACTCCTTTTCCTCCTCTGAAGCCAACATAGACAGGGAAAATATGTCCCAAAAGCGCCGTCACGGCAAGAGCCAATTCGAAGTCGATAAACTCGGGGAATGAGAGTCGTAGTCGCCCAGGATGTAGGCCAGTTTCACAGCCAGAAAGCCTTTGAGCGCATCCATTATGAGTACGGCGATTCCGGGCTTTTTGCCTAAAACACGAAATGTGTTTGTAGCACCGGCATTACCACTGCCATATTCTCTGACATCGATACCGTAAAAGGTACGTCCGACCCATACAGCTGATGGAATGCTACCGACCAGGTAACCAACCAGGAGTCCAAAAATGTTAGGCAGAGTTAACAATAGCTTATTCCAACTTAAATTCGACGTAGTTTCACAAAAGGGTTGTGAATCCGGACTGCAATCATACTTAAACAGTCGCGAATTCACAACCTTCCCTATTTTTCTCCCTCCTCCTGAGCAGGTTGCATTTTTCGCAGGAAGTTCTTGACGGCCCTGTCTGTCGATAACATATACTCGAAATCCGGCTTGTCTTTCTCTTTATTTATTCGCTTATCTGGTTTTACTTTATTAATAGCGTCATTAAAGGCTGTGTTTGAAGATATTGCCTGCAACAACCCTCGGGCATAGCTGAAGAAATACCAGGTTCCGTTCTCCGGCTCCAGATATATGTTCAATGCATCTCCTGTTCTCTTGTGAACAATTTCAACAATCCCTTTAATACGACGGTTAACCGTGGTCTTATCCATACTGGAAAGGCCAATTGTGCCGACTGAGCGATACGAACGACTGTCATTGTTCCATGTCATCTTCAATTCAGTGAGGAAAAGTGTATGTCGTAATTCTTCCGGAATCTTCTTGAATGATCCGTAAAGATTCAGCTCGGCGATGTATTTATCAGCCTTCTCTTTTCCTGCCATTTCGACTAATCCGTGTTCAAATGTCGGACGACCGATGTCCTGAGTGGCCTGGAGGGATGCATTCGTTGACAAATTCTCAGACATTACTTTCAAGGCATCGTCGTTGAAGAAGAAGTCGATCGCGGCGAGGATATCGAACGACGTACTGTCGTTATTCAGATTGTTCACCACATTCCCCACGGTTTGGAATTTCAACTGGCCGAAATCTGAGCCGAAGTTTAATTTACCTTCTCCGTAAACAAGACATTTCTTCTCATCCAGCGATAAGAAATTCCCTGCAATACCGGGTTTTTCCAATTTCTCTGCTGTTGTGATACGGAATTGAGAAGTAACCTTGTCATAATAAAGAACTCCATCGGCCGAAATAATTTCAAGATCTGAAGCCTTTCGTTTTGGCATCATGAACGCTGCATAAATACCGGTACTGTCGCTCGTTTGTGCAATTGCAGAAGCAAGCTTTGCCCCATCGTCAGTAACAGGTGAAGATACCGGAATGCTCACATTCGACGGATTGACAGGCCCCTTGAATCGAATCCAGTTTTGCTGTACAAGTTCACATTTGAAATTAGGCTTGGCGTAACCATTAAATGTGAGATATTCCTGAGCGGCTGCCAGATGAATGCTTCCCTTAAACAAGAATTGAGAACTAAGCGGGAATCCGCTTGTATCGGGTAGCTGACCGTCTGCAAATGTTTGAATGGTTGTGTCGACTCCGATCGTCTCAAAATGGAAATGGTGCTTCTGCTTATTTTCATCAATGTAATCGTAATCACCACTACCTTCATATCGTTTCTTCCCGAGCACATCGACCGTTGCATTGTAAATAGTGTGATACTTCGTCGTACTGTTAGCAATGATACGTGCATCTTTGAACGTTCTCATTTTAGCATAGCGTTCAACAACAACACGACCGCTATCAGGAATCACCGATGCATCGGCAGTCTGAATGAGAGCAACTCTTTCCGCTTTGATCAAATAATCTTTCAATGAATACCGGGCAAATGGAGCGAGGAAGTGAAGTGAATCCTGTCGTGGTTCTACGGAAATAAAATCCGAACCGGTTAAGCTCAGGCTCGACTGCGAAGTATCTGATGATTGCGATTGATTTTTATCCGACGACAATTCAATTTCGGCCTGATCCATGAACCATTTAAACTGATCAATGTAACAGATGTATTGATTGAGCGGGAAGCTTACAAACGAACCACCACCATTTGATTTAAATTCACCGACACGCTTACTAAAGTCGATGTGGGAATTCACGTTTTTGGTCGAGAAAGCCAGAGCGGCTGTATTGTCGGATGCCAATCGAAAATCGGATGTATCGGCATCGAAAACATTCATCTTGTATTTAAACAAATTTGCCTCCAATTCACTAGCTGCAAACGACATCATACCACTACCCGTCATACCGGTTGGTTTCAGTTGCAAATCTCCTTTCATCTTCGACTGTCCGTCGTACATCGTAAGATCTTTCTGACGTTCATTGATGAACATGATATCATTCGCCGGTTCCCAATGAACATAAACATCTTCGCCGACAACGGCAGGGAACTCAACTCCGGCCAATACTTCTTTTCTATTCGTGAATTTATCCACATTAGAATTCATCGAATCAGGCAAGAAGAGGAAATCATCCGACTTAGAAACAGATGTCAGATAGTCGATTGTACCATCGCCATGTAAACCTTCATTGCTAAGCTTAACCGTGCTGGTAAACTTTCCTTTGCCACCATAAGCCGGCCAACCTGCATCTCCTGTTTCGCGCACCAATCCTAACGACAAATCCGGTTGCAGACGCAATGTATCTCTAAAATCAGGGAAGATTCCGGCAGAGACAAATTCCCCATCAAAGCGAAGACCTGCTTTCGAGAAATTATCCAAAGAGTCGATTGTAAACGGATCGAGATGGAAGAAGAATCGGTCTCTCGAATAGACACCTTCCTGAATATACGGCTTGTCGTAATTTACGTAGGAATCTTTTTTCGAATTGAAGATCGGGTAATTCGGATACTCATGTAAGCCCGATTTATTTCCCTGGAAATCGATAAGTAAGTCACCCGTAATATTTTCAAGAACGGAGCGAACAGGAACGAGGCGACGACGGCCATATTCATCCTGATCACCCGGATCCGCGCTTTCAACTTTCAAGCGAAGCGAATCGACATTGTCGAGATTGATTTTAAAATTTTGATAATCGAACGCAAATTTCTTTCCGTAAAAATCAAATCGTCCCGCATGCACACGCCCTCCGAAAGTAAAGTCACGGTTCTTGCCAATTTTCACTTCCATATCGGAAGGATAGATCACCACATTTTGAGAGTCACTCAATGTAATCGGAGCTAATCCTCGCATGGTGATTTCAAAATTCAAAAGATTGATACTTGCATTGGGTTTTGCATTAATGATCGATTCAAACTGAATAACATCATAATCTGTTTTCCCCACATTGGCAAGCAGATAATAGAAGAGACGATCTTTCACAAAAGCTTTATCTTCTACTCCATCGTATGAAACCATTCCTAAATCAGAAAGGCTGATAAGCATGCTACGCACTTCGCTGTCGGGAAGCTTCATTTCCTTTGCCAGATCCTCCGTATAGATGATCTTCGTATCATGACGCTGCGAATATTGCTTGATGGAAAAAAGCGGATGTATATCGCTCAGTCCCTGCATTCTCATAAAGCGTAATTTTCGGAAATAGTTGGAAGATTCAAACGTTGCTTTACTCTCACCGGCACCGCTAATCATTTTCATATCAATCAAAGGCTGATCAATTTTCCAATACAAACCATCAAAGTACATATCGATTTGGTGGTATGAGTCGAAGTACGGGCTCTTCGATTTCCCTTCTTCGCCACGAATGAGTGCTACTTCGCGATCAGCCACGATGTATTTGAATACGAGACTCGGATGGTAAATGGAGTCATTTTCATATTTGATCGTTACAGAAGCATTATCTGATGTGAGCTTATCTTTCCGAACCGAGAAGGAACGACTGCCAACAATCATAAATGGTTTTTTATTTCTGTAGAATGAAAGAGTTGCATTTTCCTCAGCCGTTCCTGATCCGATCATTCGATTGCCGATCATTGAAAATCCACCGGAGTAATCCACATCAGGAACAATATCTTTAATCTGTAAGCCGGTGGTGGTAGAGACGAATCTCGGATAGCTGGCATTATCTGCCGAAGCATTCGCAAGTATTTTATCCGAGTACGTACCAATCAACGGTCGGTTGAAATACGTAGAGAAAAAGAACTCAGCTGAGTCGGCGTGAAACTCAGAGCCCGTTACATCGACCACATATGATTTCAAATTTGCATAAACCACTTTCTGATCCCATCCGGCGCGAATCCAGTTAACTTTACCTCCATCACCATAAAAAAGCTGTTTAGTCGGGTAAAGAACACCTTTAGTGTCAAATATGATTGATGAGTCGCCCTTGGAGGAGCAAACCAGAAACATAGATTGAAAAACGATTTTCGGAAGAGAATCGAAATCGAAAGAGTAATTACCGTTATTGCTATGCCAATTCGTGGATGCAGATTGATAAAGGCTATTTGAGCTAAAAAGATTATTACAAGTCACCATATAATTTGCAAAAAAACGCGGTGGCATAAGAAGCAACTTATCAAGACTTGTTTGCCAGGAAGTAAAGCTTTGTTGATTTTGAGATGATCGGGCAAAGCTGGTTAGGGCTACGATGTAATTTCTAAAATCCGGAATAGCCTTCATTCGCTTTCTAAGCATAGCATTGGATGTTCGGTAAATTGCATCCTGTTGTACCGGAGAAAACTTCCCGCTTGTCCATTCCTTATCAAACTCATCCATCACCTTCTCCCCCTCCTTTTTATCCGTTTCCTGAATAAAATTCCGCATCTCCTGCGTAAACTTTACCGGATCACCGGTAAAATTCTTTATAGTTTGAGCACTTGCCGATTGGCAAGTTAGATACCACAGAAGCGTACTGATTGAAAGAAGTCTGAGAACGTATTTCATGAATTGAATGATATTATCTTGAGAAAGCCATTGCTGACCACTTATCTTTTCTAACTGTTTTAAGATGCTTTAAGCCGTTTTCTTCGGCTGTCTTGATGAGTACATTTTCATCATCATTTAAAAAACCGCTCTGAAGAATCAATCCTCCGGCCCGAAGACAATTAACATAATCGTGCATATCCGCCAGCAGTACATTGCGATTAATATTCGCAAGCACAATGTCGAAATGCATCAATCGAATAGCAGAAACATTGCCTTTGGCAACGATAATCTGAGAGGCATTATTTCGTTCGCAATTTTCGAGACAATTATGGTATGCCCAATCGTCGAAGTCGATGGCCGTAATCTGCATGGCGCCCATTTTATGAGCCAGGATTGCCAGAATACCGCTTCCACAACCCATGTCGAGAATCGTTTTGTTTTTCAAATCGAGTTCGAGCATTAAGCGCATCATCAGCTCCGTTGTTTCGTGATGACCGGTTCCGAACGACATTTTCGGTTCGATTATTATTTCATATCGGAAGCCTTCTCTTGTTTCATGAAAAGGAGCGCGAACATACACATCATGATCAATGGTCACAGGGGAAAAATTGCTTTCCCATTCCTTATTCCAGTTGCGATCTTCAACTAACGAAAATTCATACCTGATATTTTCCCGATCCGGAATGGAAGAAAGTACTTCTTGGAGCACTCCTTCAGAAAATTTCGAAGCAGGTATATAAGCATTCAATCCGCTTTCATTTTCCTCGAACATTTCAAAATCAATTTCGCCGATATAGGCGATAATGATATCGTTGAGTTCGCGAGGGTTCGAAAATTTGACTTCTATGTATTCCATGAAAATTAGTTTGTACTAACCGACTCCATTGCACGAATGATTGAAATAAATTCTGCCGATTTCAACGAGGCTCCACCGACAAGTCCACCATCGACATCCTTGCAGGTGAATAGTTCAGCTGCATTTTGTGCATTCACGCTACCGCCGTAGAGGATCGAAATTGTATCTGCCAATTCAGCCGAGTATTTTTTAGCGATTTCAGAACGGATAAAGGCATGCATTTCCTGAGCCTGCTCCGAAGACGCTGTAACACCGGTTCCGATTGCCCAGACAGGTTCATAAGCGATGATGCATTCCTTCATTTGTTTTTCCGAAATTCCGAAAAGACCATTGTTCAACTGATCGGCAACTCTTTGAAAATGCGATCCTGCATTCCTTTCAGCAAGCATTTCGCCACAGCAAAAAATCGGAATCAGCCCACTTTCGATGGCACGATCTACTTTACTGCGAAGCACCACATCGGATTCACCGTACAGAGTGCGTCGCTCCGAGTGTCCTATGAGCACATGTTCAATTCCGATTGAAGCCAGCATCGGTGCTGAAACTTCGCCGGTAAATGCTCCCTTTTGGTGCTCTGAACAATTCTGAGCCGCCATATAAAAATTCGGATTGCCTTGAATTCGGCTAATCAGTTCGTGCAAATAGATAAACGGCGAAGCCAGAATGATGTCAGGCGATGCATTTTCTTCCACGGCATTGACCAGGGCATCGGCCAGCGACATGGCTTCGGCATAAGACAGATTCATCTTCCAGTTGCCGGCAACAATTTTCTTTCTCATTGTTGCAATTTCCGAATAAAAAGCAAGCTTGGTTTCCGGTTTTTCGGGGAGTTATGAACGAGCCCCCCTTTAATTAGCTAATTAGCTAATTAGCTAATTAGAAAAATCTACGGCAAGCATATACCTTTTCTCCCCAAAACCCGCCCCTTCGGGTAGTCTGACAATCAGAAGTTTATCAGATTTTGGCGAAAATTCATGCGGATTTGAATTTTTCTGTTACATTTGAAACGTATCAATCTAACAACTCCTTCTAAACCATGAAGTTAATTTATACAAGAGTATTTCTTGTGATGTGTTTTATTGTCCTTTGTGCAGGGCAAAGCTTTGGTCAGCTTAACGCACAATTTTCTGCCAACCAGACTTCCGGTTGCTCTCCTTTAGCAGTCTCATTTACAGATGCATCAACCGGTAATCCTAATTCATGGAATTGGGATTTTGGAGATGGAAATACTTCAACACAACAAAACCCTTCGCACAACTACACTGCACCCGGCACCTATACAGTAACTCTTACTGTCGGTGGCGGATCAGGAACCGATACTGAAATTAAAACCAGTTACATTATCGTTTTCAATGGACCAACCGCAGGTTTCACGACATTACCTGACACTGTTTGTTCCGGCGGAAATGTGACATTCACAAGCACTTCCGTTCAGGGTGATGGTGCAATCACCCAGTATACATGGTCTTTTAACGATGGAAATCCATCCCAAACTACAACTACCTCAACAATTACTCATCCTTACATAAATGCAGGAAGTGCTATCGACAGTGTAATTCCGAATTTATTAATCACCGATGCAAATGGATGTAACTCGACCGTTAATGGAGTTGTCTATATTTTACCGTCTGCAAATGCCGACTTCACAATCGGATCAATCTCTTCGTGCGTAACACCGGTTACAGTTAACTTCCAGAACAACTCAACGAACACGAATATCTTCGCTTGGGATTTCGGTGATGCATCCAGTGGCTCCAATAACACATCAACTCTGGCTCAGCCTAGTCACATCTACAACTCAGCCGGAAGTTACCTTGTCACACTTACCGCAGGTACAGGTGCTTGTGTTTCGACCGACACTTTTCGGGTAGACATCCAGCCTCCTACTGCTGCATTTAATGTAAGTGACACAGCTGTTTGCTTACACGATTACGTTTTCTTCACCAATACAAGTACACCTGCCGGCATTCCGATCTTCTGGAATTTTGGCGAACCGGCAAGCGGAGCAAATAATAGCTCTACGGCAGAAACGCCTTCTCATCAATACCTGAATCCAGGAACATATACAGTAACATTAACAGTTTCTGCCGGTTCATGTACAAGTACTTCAACTCGCACCATTACCGTTCGTCCTTTACCGAGTCCTTTATTCTATACTTCGACTCCTACAACAGGATGTTCAGTACCATTCACCGTGTCTTTTGCCGATACTGTGAGTTCCTTAGCATCGTGGAGTTGGAACTTCGGCGACCCGGGCAGTGGTGCTTCTAATATCTCGAGTCTTCAGAATCCTTCGCACGCTTACAATTCCTTCGGTATTTATACGGTTTCGTTAACAGTAGTCGACATCTTCGGCTGCCGCGATTCGATTACCCGAAATCAGTACATTCAAATTATTGAACCTACCGTAAATCTTCAGCAAGCCGATAGCGGTTGCGTCGGAAGTACATTCCCATTCACTGCAATTGTAACCTCACCTGCCGATCCAAACATTACCAGCTACGATTGGAATTTTGGTGACGGAACCGGTAATATCACAACGACTACTAACAATACAACACATCAATTTAATACAGTCGGTATTTTTGATGTTACTGTTACGATCCACACTTCTACAGGTTGTACGGCCACAGTTACAAAGACAGGTTTTATAAAAATCGGAACACAACCGAATGCAAACTTCAGCGCCACGCCGACAACTATTTGCTTTCAGGAAAATGTTCAGTTTACTGATTTAACAGCTGCCCCAGTAACAGGTTGGTTATGGAATTTCGGCGACGGAGGTTCATCCACAGCTCAAAACCCGAACCACCAGTATCAACTCGATACCTCAGGTACGGCCGATCCATTTGATGTTACTTTGATTGCATTCTATAATGGTTGCCCGGATACGATTCAACAACAAGATCTGATCACCGTTCTTTCACCTCTCCCGTATTTCACGATTCAGTACGATTGTGCAAACCCATTCACAGTTGCATTTACAAATAACAGTGGCGGAGCAACAAGCTATCAATGGGATTTCGGTGATGCTTCCGGACTTTCGTCTGTGACAAGTCCTACGCACGTTTACGCAACTACCGGTACTTACAACGTTGCTTTAACTGCAACGAGTACAACAACCGGCTGTGTGATTGACACTATTCTTCCGGTTACGATTACAAACCCATCAGCTGTCATGAATTTGAGTGCCACTCAAGCCTGCCATACAGCTACCATCAACGTTATAGGCAGTGGTTCACAAGACGTAAGTTCACTCACATGGACTTTCGGCGAAGGCATTGCCGGCGTTCGTGATACCTCACACACTGCTGATACGCTTCACATTTACAATAATCCCGGATACTATCTGATCACACTTTCCGTAGTCGATATTCATGGATGTCTTAAAGTAGATACGCAGACAGTACATATCATCGGGCCAATAGCTGGATTCACTGCCTCGCCACTCGCCGGTTGCACTCCTGTGAACGTTACATTTACCGATACAAGCCACACCGAAGGTTCCGCTATTACTCAATGGATATGGAATTACGGAGTTGGTTCAGGCGATACTACTTCGCTCTCCGGAACGGTTTCTCACACATATGGAACTTCAGGCAATTACAATATTACTCTAACAGTTGTTGATGCAAACGGTTGTTCAAGTTCTCATACATCTCCAAATTTCATTCATCCGTCGAGTCCTGATGCAACTATTCTAACAACTGATACGATTGGTTGCCGTAACATCGGTCAGGTTATTTCTGCAAATGCCGGTGCTAATGCTGCAACTCCGATTACATACGACTGGACATTTGGTGACGGAACTCCGGTCACTACAACCACATCAGGTACAAGCTCAACATCGACCACTCACAATTATACTGCAAACGGACTTTATCCGGTACATTTAGTTGTAACAGATAATAACGGTTGCGTTGACTCAACAGACCAGAACATTTTTATTTTTACCACACCTGCTTCTTTCACGGTTACTACCACTGACGCTTGTGTAGTTGGTCCAAATGGAATCAAATCTGCCCAAGTCACAGCTTTATTTCATGTTGACACTAGTCAATATGCAACAAATTACAATTGGGACCTCACTATCGATCAGAACCCTGCTTGGCAATCTGAGGACTATACACAAACCTTTAGTGATGTAGCACCGGGTACTTATCCGGCGACACTTATTCTAACCAATAGTTTTGGATGTGTTGATACAGCAACTCAACCGGGTGCTATCGTAATTCCTGGACCTACAGGTTCATTCTCCTTTACACCGTCTACGGGATGTCGTCCGCTTACAGTTCAATTTACAGGAGTAGCATCCGGAAGTTCAACATTTGCATGGGACTTCTCAGATGGAACTACAGTTAATGGAACTTCTGCACTCAGCATATCTCATACGTATACTTCGGTCGGCACTTATACTCCAACTTTTTATCTCGGATTTCAACTTTCAAATGAATTCTGCTATATCCCTGTAGATACAGTTGGAGATGTTACGGTAACATCACTGGTAACAGCTGACATTGATTCAACACAACTCACTTGCGTTAAAGATGGCGATCAAACTCTAGTATCTGTAAGTGTAATTGATCCTTCAAACACTCCTCCGTATTCATACACATGGATTCCTAGCGGAATTGCTACGAATGGCCCAACTGCAGGAACGTTTAATCTGACAGGCAATGGAAGTTCAGGCTACTACTTTGTTGAAGTTTCATACGGATTACAAGGCTGTTCAGCAACAGATTCAATCTACATCGACTATTGTCCTTGCTCCGAAGATTCTGTAATCATACCAAACGTCTTCACTCCTAATCCGGAAGACAATGCCAACTTGTATTATCACATCGACAATCTTTGTCCGGATGATCGTTTCAGAATTGTCATTTATAATCGTTGGGGTAAGAAGATGTACGAATCGAATAACATCGACTTCATGTGGGATGGCTTGACTGAAGGCGGTACAGAAGCTTCAGAAGGAACTTACTACTATATCATGACAACTCACACCGGTGAAAAACACGGATGGATTGAATTGATAAGGAATCAGAAATAACTTTAGTTCCGGTTACACGGAATGATTAATCAGGATCTACATCCACCAGCATCTGAACAGAATGAAAATCCTGTTTGGCATAAAAGGCGGCTCTGCAGATCCTGATTCTTTCTTTTATCTCAGACGAAGACGCACTTCGTTCTGCTTTCACCAGAATCGTTCGGTAATATTGATTTCGAATTCTGGACACTAACGGCAAATGTGGTCCGGTAATTCGTTTACCTAATGCTTCCTTTAACATTTTCGAAAAAGCATTCGCAGCTTCTTCCACCACTTCAACTTCACGGTGGCGAAGATTGATTTCTATAAGTCGGCTATGCGGCGGATAACCAAAACGCTCTCGCTCATGTAAGTCACGATTGAAGAAGCCATCATAGTTGTGACGTACTACTTCTTTTATCACCCAATGATCGGCTTGAGCTGTTTGAATAATCACCTTGCCCCTCTTAAATTTTCTTCCGGATCTGCCACTCACTTGCGACATCAACTGAAAGCTTCGTTCGAATGCACGGAAATCAGGGAAGTTTAAGAGTTGGTCAGCATTGATAATCCCGACGGTACTGACATTGTCGAAATCCAATCCCTTCGTTACCATTTGCGTTCCCACCAAAATGTCAATCTGCCGCTCTTCAAAATCGGAAATAATTTTTTGAAACGATGCTCTGCTCCTGGTCGAATCCAAATCCATTCGCGCAATACGTGCATCCGGAAAAAAGACTGAAATCTCTTCTTCGATTTTCTCTGTTCCAAAACCCTTTACTTCCAGATGATGATCACCGCAACTCGGGCATGAGCCGGGCAGGTTTTCCATATATCCGCAGTAATGACATTTCAGAGCATTACTCTGCTTGTGGTATGTAAGCGTGACTGAGCAATTACGGCAATGCGGAATCCAATTACACTGACGACATTCAATGAACGGAGAAAAGCCTCGTCTGTTTTGGAACAAGATAATCTGCTCTTTTTTTGAAAGCGCATCTTTTATTGATTCCAAAAGTACCGGCGTAAAAATCGACTTCATCAATTTTTTACGACGAGCTTCCTTCATGTCGGCAACGACAATCTCCGGCATTTCGATTCCACCGTGACGTTCGTTCATTTTGATAAGGCCGAACTTATCCTGTTTTGCATTGTAATACGTTTCGAGCGATGGCGTAGCCGAGCCCAGTAACGTTTTTGCTCCATGCAAACGAGCAAGGACAATAGCCGAATCGCGACCGTTGTACCGTGGCGAAGGATCGTTTTGCTTATAACTTGAATCATGCTCTTCGTCGACGATTATTAATCCAAGATCTCTGAATGGAAGAAATATTGCCGATCGGGCACCTAAAATTATCTGTGAATGCGGTGGTGTATTTTCTGGTGAAAAATTCAAAACCCTATTCCAGGTTTCAACTCTTTCATTTGAAGTGTAGCGCGAATGATAGACACCGACTTTGTTTCCGAAATGCTTTTGCAAACGCGTAATGATCTGGGTAGTCAGTGCTATTTCGGGAAGGAGGTATAAAACCTGCTTACCACTTTTAATAGCTTCTTCAATCAGGTGAATATAAATTTCGGTTTTGCCACTCGAAGTAACTCCATGTAATAATGAAACAGGGTGCTTTTCAAACGACGCCTTCACTTCATTCAATGCCTGGATCTGTGTCTCCGTAAGCTGTGCAGGTGCGGACGTTTCACCTTTCATTTCAGGAAGTCGGTCGATTCGCACACTGAATTCAACTAGAACACCATTATTGATTAATGTTTGAACGGAGCTTTTGGAAACACCTTCAAAATTGAATAAGTCTGACTTTCGTATCGATTCCCTATTCAGATCTTCATAGAGAAATTTAAGGAAAATCATCAACGCCTCCTGTTGCTTTTCTTTTCGAGGATCCGCATCAAAAGTTGCAAATAGCTTTTCCATTTCCGAATCACTCTTGTAGTTTTCAGCGAGACGAATACGAGATTCCAGCTTTGGCTTGTACCGTTGCTGTATCTCCTCTGTCATAATTATTAAACCTTTATCGAATGCCCGTTTCAGTATCTGATGTACCGAGCCACGATGGAGTAATTTGCCGATATCATCGATCGACATTTCCTTATTCTTCGAGAGAGCTTCGACAATTGCATATTCCTGTGGAGAGAGATCAACGGCTTCGGTATCAATTTCACCTGCAAGCATCACATGCGTCTCACTTGTCAGCTTTAATGCCGGAGGCAATGCCACATTCATGACTTCTCCTGTAGTACACATGTAGTATTCCGACATCCATTCCCACAACTTCATTTGCAACTCATTCACCACCGGATTTTCATCCAATACTGCCTGTATCTCCTTCAAAGAAGACGGATCAGAATGATCGGGTAAAATTTCCTTTACCAGCGCACTATATATCTTTTGCCTACCAAAAGGTACGATTACCCGCTTGCCAATAGCTATTTGCGGAGATAAAATAACGGGTACCATATATGTAAACAGTCCACTCACCGGCAGAGGCAATTGCACATTGATATATATAGTACTGGCTTTCAAACTGTTGCTCCTATGTTAAGTCTTTATAAAAAACAGACAAAAATCATTTTGTTCTCAGAAAGAAGTTCTAATTTTATCCGCTTCAACCTGCAATGAAATTTCTCAGTAAAAAAATATCCCTTATCTATCTGGTCATTTTAGTGATCATTTCAGCAACTGCAATTTCCTATTTTTTTCTGAATCCTGTTAAGGTAATCGAGAAAACTGCAGAAAACAATACGGCTCAAATTGAGCTTATTCGGAGCTCAAACCGCAAATTGATTCGTCCATTAATGATGGTCGAAGTTCCCAACGAAGATCCTTCGCTGGGAGGGTTAAATCAAGCTTACAAGACTATTTCAATAGTCAAAAAATTTCAGGCAAATTAGTTTCTGCCTCAGTTTACATTCGTGATTTGAATTACGGAAAATGGATGGCCATTAATCCCGATGAGCAATACAGTCCTGGTAGCATGATGAAAGTTGTGACTCTATTATCTTATCTGAAAGATTCCGAAAAAGATCCTTCGATACTTAACAAGCGCTTATTCTTCGATACACATTTTTCCCAGCTACCTGAACAAACCATCATCACAAAACGATTATCACCGGGTCAGTCGTACTCGGTACGAGATTTACTGGAAACAATGATTATTGATTCAGACAATGATGCAACGGTTTTACTTGCAAGTCAAACGAATTTCAAAACCTATTTTTCACTTCTAAGAGATTTGCAGTTACCGGTTCCGGCAATGGATCAAAAAGATTATCCGATTACCACTGTAAAGTTCAGTCGTTTGTTTAGGATTCTTTTTAATGCTTCCTATTTAAACCAAACCAATTCGGAATACGCCCTTGACTTATTAAGCAAGAGCAAATTTCATGAAGGACTTGCTAAGCACTTGCCGGCTAATGTGACCATGGCACATAAATTCGGGGAGCGCTTTTATGGCGAAGACCAACAACTGCACGAAACCGGTATCGTTTACCTCGAAAATCGGCCATATTTGGTATCTGTCATGACACGTGGCCGTTCACAGGATCAGTTGAAAGAAATCCTGAGTATTACAGGCCAAACGATTTACGAATTCATGCGAGTACATTAATTTCCGGCTTGTCCCCTTTTTTGTTAATTTTCAGCCGTGAAACGGCCTTACCTTGTACTTTCGCTTTTAGCGCTTTTTGTGGCAATTCCTGCAATTTTGTCGGCACAAAACTCACAGCGGATTGAACTTTTGAATGCCGACATGAGCGATTTCGATCAATCTGTCAATGCAAAGGCTACACGATTAATCGGACATGTCGCTTTCAAACATCAAAATGCATTGATGTATTGCGACAGCGCTTACCTATTCAGGGATGACAATCGACTCGAAGCTTTCAATAATATCAGAATTACGCAGGGAGATACTTTAACGATGACAGGGAATCTATTGCATTACGATGGAAATTCCCGACTTGCCCAGGT
Source organism: Bacteroidota bacterium (assembly GCA_016721305.1). Taxonomy (GTDB): domain Bacteria; phylum Bacteroidota; class Bacteroidia; order AKYH767-A; family 2013-40CM-41-45; genus JADKIH01. The sequence goes on along the minus strand of JADKIH010000006.1, from coordinate 56,458 downwards.
ATATGAAAATGTTGTTCTAACCGACCGCAAAATGGTCATGCACACCAACAGATTGGACTACGATATGGGAAAAGATATCGCGTTCTATACCGACAGCGCACACATTGTTGATGGCGAAAATGTTCTTACCAGTCACCTCGGTTACTTCTACAGTAACACTCACGACTTATTTTTTCGAAAGAATGTGATACTTACGAATCCGAAGTACACCATGAATGGCGATACTTTGAGATACAACACCACCAATAAAACTGCATTCTTTCTCGGACCCACTTATATTCGCTCTGCCGAAAATTTAATTTATTGCGAAAGCGGTTGGTACAATACACAGACTCAAAAATCCAATTTCAAACAAAACTCTTATCTGCAAACCAAAGATCAATTATTGAAAGGTGATTCGGTTTTCTATGATCGTCTGAAAGGAATTGGAAAAGTTTTTGGCAACGTTGCTATTATTGACACAACAAATAAAATTACCATTCAAGGTGATTATGGTGAGCGTCACGATATGAATGACTCCTCGTGGGTCACTGGCCATGCACTTATGATTCAGGAAATGGATGGCGATTCACTCTTCATGCATGGAGATACTTTGCTAGCCATCGGCAGTCCACAAACCGATAGCAGCGCCAAAAAACAGAAAGACCTCTTTGCCTTCCATCATGTTGTCCTCTTTAAAAAGGACTTGCAGGGTAGTTGTGATTCGCTCGTATATAAATCATCCGATTCCACAATTACGCTTTATCGAAATCCGATTTTGTGGTCAGGACTTAATCAACTTACGGCCGATAGCATGATTATGCAAACTGCGAATTCCGGAATTCAAAAAATATATCTTCACTCCAATTCATTTATCACTTCACAGGCCGATAGTATTGAAACGGAAAATTCCGACACAGCCCGATTTAATCAAGTCAGAGGAAAAGACATGACAGGTTTTCTGAGCAATAATAAATTATATCGAATCGATGTCAATGGTAATGGGCAAACAATTTACTACGCCAAAGACAAGACAGAAAAGAACTTCGCCGTGAACCGCGCCGATTGCTCCGATTTAATTATTTATGTAGAAGACAATGCCGTAAAAGGAATTTCCCTTTTAAACGATCCGGATGGTACCCTATACCCTATTCATGAACTTTCCGCGAAAGAACTTCGTCTGAAAGGATTCAAATGGCTAGGCAAACTCCGTCCCATAAGCAAAGAGGAAGTTATCCGCTGATTGATTTCGTGTTTAATTGACCTAATAATTTTCAAGTTAAAAACCTACTCCTTTGAACTCAGAAGAATATAATAAAAAATTCGCCAGAAGATTTGTCATTGTCTGTGTACTGATTTGCGTTGTTCTCTTGTTCACAACTCTGCAAATTTTTCTCGATGGATTTTTAGGAGCCGTCATTTTGTACATCCTGCTAAGACCGTGGATGCGTCACCTTACACTCGTCAAGAAAAAAAGTGCATCTCTTTCGGCTTCACTATTAATGCTCCTCACTTTTGTTGTCGTGCTCATTCCCATGTATTTTATGGCAATGATGATTATTCCACGTATACAATTACTCTTTTCCAGCGGCTCATTAACGATGAATACGATCGTAAAAGCCGATGAAAAACTACACTCAGCAATTGGCGTACACGTATTCACTCCTGAAAATTTAATGAAACTTCAGGCGTCGGCAGCAGAGTACATAACCGGTTTCGTAGGACAGTCGTTGGTGATCTTAACCGACATCGCTCTTCTATACGTTTTCCTCTATTATCTTCTGGTAAACACCGGAAAAATTGAAAAGTATTTAGTGCGTGTGATTCCTTTTTCGGAAGAGAAGATGGATGAGTTTGCGACAGAGCTTATCGATCAGACAAAAAGCAATGCCATAGCTATTCCATTGTTGGCTATTTGTCAGGGTTTATTTGCTGCGCTCGGCTATTGGATCTTTGGAGTTCCTGAGCCATTATTTTGGGGAGTAATTACCGGTGTCTTCTCGCTACTACCTGCTATCGGAACGGCATTCATTTGGGTTCCTGCCGGTGTTTATCAGCTTTCCGAAGGATACACCTGGCAAGGAATAGCCATCATTCTTTACGGCTTATTGGTGATCGGCGTTGTCGATAATGTTTTCCGTCTGGTATTTCAAAAAAAGTTTGCCGACGTTCATCCGCTAATTACTGTAGTCGGAGTTATTGTCGGATTGCAATTGTTTGGTATTCCAGGATTAATATTTGGGCCGTTGCTTATTTCCTATTTAATTTTACTCTTACGAATTTTGAAAGAAGAATTTTTATAAGTGATGGAGAAAGACGTTGAAGTAAGAATTGATAAATGGCTCTGGGCTGTTCGGCAATTTAAAACCCGATCGCAGGCAACAACGGCATGTGATCAGGGAAAAATTTTCATCAATGAACAACCTGCCAAAGCTTCACGACATATCCGCGTCGGCGATATTGTGTGGGTAAAAGAACAGGTCTGGTTTGTATTCTGAAAGTACTTGCTGTAACACCAAACCGTATGGGAGCTAAAATGGTTCCCGATTTTTGCCAGGACCTCACTCCCGATGCCGACATCGAAGCATACAAAGCACGCATCGCCAAAGCCGCCATCTACCGCCTCCCCGGAAGCGGCCGTCCAACCAAGTTCGAACGAAGGGCGTTGGATGATTTTATGGATGATCTGGAGTAGACGAGTTGCGGGTTGCGGTGACGAGTTGCGGGTTGCGAGTTACGAGTTACGAGTTGCGAGTTACGAGTTACGAGTTGCGGTGACGAGAACATCCGATTAGTGTTATCGCGATCCTCTCGCAACCCGCAACCCGCAACCCGTCAACTGAGCTTGTCGAAGCCCGCAACTGTTAATATTTAATGAAAAAAAGCCCCCTCCGAACCTCTCTTTGAACGGGCCTAACAAGTACATTTACCCCATCTCCAAAAAACCCTCTTTTCTATGAAAACAATCAATGAACTGGAAAAAATAGCTTCCCAGGTACGCAGTGATATTGTCCGTCAGGTCCATTTAGCCAATTCGGGTCACCCGGGTGGCTCATTGGGTTGTGCTGATTTTCTGGTTGCCCTCTACTTCCACCAGATGAAGTACAATTCTGCTTCATTTTCGATGGATGGAAAGCAGGAAGACCTGTTTTTCCTCAGTAATGGCCACATTTCGCCGTTATTTTACAGCGTTCTGGCTCGTGCAGGCTATTTCAATGTTTCGGAGCTCTCTACGTTTCGTAAGATAGATACTCGCTTACAAGGCCACCCTACAACGCATGAAGGCTTGCCGGGAATTCGTGTAGCCAGCGGTTCGCTTGGACAAGGACTTAGTGTTGCGATCGGTGCAGCATTGGCGAAGAAATTAGACGGCGACAAACAATTGGTTTATTGCCTGTGTGGTGACGGAGAAATGGAAGAAGGTCAAGTTTGGGAAGCCATCATGTATGCCGGTGCAAAAAAGGTCGACAATGTAATTGCGACAGTAGATGTGAATCACCAACAGATTGACGGTTCTATCGAACATGTTCTCCCTTACGGAGATCTTCGTCCGAAATTCGAAAGCTTCGGATGGACGGTGATCAACATGAACGGAAACAATATGGCTGAGACAGTAGCCGGCCTCGAAAAAGCAAAAGCCGAGACCGGAAAAGGAAAACCGGTTGCCATTCTGATGAAAACTGAGATGGGACAAGGTGTCGACTTCATGATGGGATCTCACAAATGGCATGGTGTTGCTCCGAATGCGGAACAAACACAAAAGGCTCTTGCTCAATTAGAAGAAACTCTTGGCGATTTTTAAAACAACTTTAGCGTTTCGGAAAAAGCCAATCAATTAAATCTCTTCATTATTAAAAATCAAATCAAATACCTTCTCCTACTTGCAGTCTTCTGCACTGCATTTTCTGCCCGTGCCCAAAAAACAAAAAACGAATCTCCTGAATTAACGAGAATCGAATTTCTGTTTGATGCTTCGCAAAGCATGTATGGCAAATGGCTGACCGGTTCGAAGATTGAGATTGCAAAAAAACTGATGTCGCAGTTGATGGACAGTCTTCGCTTTGTCCGCAATATCGAACTGGCACTACGAGTTTACGGACATCAGAAACCGTTTCCGCCTCAGGATTGTGACGACAGCAAATTAGAAGTTCCATTTTCCAAAGGAAATATTCCTCATATCCTCGACGTACTTCAAAAGATTGTTCCACGGGGAACGACGCCGATTGCTCGCTCGCTTGAATTGTGCGGCAACGATTTCCCGCAAAGCAAATCAAGGAATATCATCATTCTCATAACCGACGGAATTGAAGAATGCGGCGGAGATCCATGCGCCATCTCTCAGGCATTACAGAGAAAAGGTATTTTTCTAAAACCATTTGTCATCGGTCTCGGACTTGATGAGAGTCTTAAAAAAACATTTGAATGTGTCGGAAGATATTTCGATGCGACCAATGAAACAATGTTCAGAGATGCCTTGAATATTGTTATCTCGCAAGCTTTAAATAATACGACACTTCAGGTGAATTTACTTGATGTAAATAACAACCCAACAGAAACGAACGTAAACATGACGTTCTACGATCGTTTCACGGGTGAAGACAAATACAATTACATTCATACGATAAACTCAAAAGGAAATCCTGATACATTAGTAATCGACCCTCTACCTATTTACAAAATCGTCGTTCACACAATTCCTGAAGTATTCAAAGATTCCATTATTCTCACTCCGGGAAAACATACAACTGTCGGAATTGATGCACCACAGGGACAACTTCAAGTGAAATTCGACGGCCCGGCCGAATACAAAAAAGTAAACGTGCTGGTTCGACAACAAAATCAGTCAGCCACACTAAACGTTCAGGAAGTTGGCGAAGAAGAAAAATACATTGTCGGCAAGTATGATTTAGAAATTCTCACTCTTCCTCGTATCAATCTTGAAAATGTTGATGTAGCACAAAGCAAGTCAACTACGGTAAGCATTCCGCATCCGGGCATTGTCACATTAATTACGAATAATCTTGGGTTTGGTAGTATCTACGGATACGACAGAAACGGATTACGTTGGGTTTACAATTTGAATGAGAACAGTGCGAAAGAAACCGTCATCCTCCAACCCGGTAAATACAAAGTTGTTTTCCGCCCGAAAAATTCACGCGAAAGCATTTATACCATTGAAAAAGAATTCTCCGTTGTTTCAGGCGAATCAAGCATAGTAGTACTCAATTAAGTTCCTCTCGAAAAAAACAGCACATGAAAAAATATCCTTACACCGAAAAAAAAGACACTCGTTCAGGCTTTGGCGCCGGATTACTTGAAGCCGGAAAAAAGAATCCTGAAGTCGTTGCTCTCTGCGCCGATCTTACCGGATCACTGAAAATGGATGCCTTCGAAAAGGAATTTCCGAATCGCTTCTTTCAGATCGGAATTGCTGAAGCGAATATGATGGGTATTGCTGCAGGATTAACCATCGGCGGAAAAATTCCGTTCACGGGAACCTTTGCCAATTTTTCTACCGGTCGCGTGTACGATCAGATTCGTCAGAGTATTGTTTATTCGGGAAAGAATGTAAAGATCTGCGCATCTCATGCGGGAATCACGCTCGGTGAAGATGGTGCAACGCATCAGATCCTGGAAGACATCGGTATGATGCGCATGCTTCCCGGAATGGTTGTTATCAATCCTGCCGACTATAATCAAACAAAAGCTGCTACTCTGGCCATTGCCGAATATGATGGTCCCGTCTACCTTCGTTTCGGTCGTCCGGTTGTTCCGGTATTTACTCCTGCCGATCAGAAGTTTGAAATCGGAAAGGCCATTTCTTTTAATGACGGAGCTGATGTGAGTATTTTCGCCACAGGCCATTTACTATGGAAAGCAATCGAAGCAGGAGAAATCCTAGCATCTAAAGGCATTGAAGCCGACATTATCAATATTCATACGATTAAACCTTTGGATGTAGAAGCCGTCCTAAAGAGCGTTCGGAAAACACAATGCGTCGTTACCGCAGAAGAACATCAAATCCACGGCGGACTTGGCGACGCAATTGCTCATGTACTTTCTCAGCATTATCCTGCACCACAGGAATTCATTGGTGTAAAAGATGTTTTTGGTGAAAGTGGAACACCGGAGCAATTGATGAAAAAGTATGGTCTCGAAGCGGAAAATATCGTGGCAGCAGTAGAAAAAGTCATGAGCCGCAAAAAGCAAGAGCTTTCTCATTCATAGTGTGTTTTCGGGAAAGGCCTTTTCATTTTGGGATCAAAATAGAATTGGCAAATTTTCCGCCGGACAGTAATACCATTCTTTCATTCAGAAAGAACAGGAATGGTATAAATCGTACCTATGACTGAAGAATTCAGCGATAACGAATTACTCGAAAAATTCCGACAGGAAGATACTCGCCATTATGCGTTTAATCTTCTTGTCAGGAAATACCAGCAGCGACTTTATTGGCATGTACGGAGAATGGTCGTCGACCACGATGATGCTAACGACATCATGCAAAATGTTTTTATCAAAGTCTGGAAAGCCCTCGACAATTTCCGCAGCGATTCACAATTGTACACGTGGCTCTACCGCATAGCCACCAACGAATCCATCACCTTTCTAAATTCAAAAAAGAAACGCTTTACCATCTCTTTTGATGATGTCGAGAATGAGCTGGCCGATAAACTGATTACCGATCCCCTATTTACCGGCGACAAAATTCAGCTTAAGTTACAGCAAGCCGTCTTAAGGTTGCCACCTCAGCAGCGACTGGTATTCAACATGAAGTACTTCGACGGACTCAAATACGAGGAAATATCTGAAATTTTAAACGTGTCGGTTGGCGGGTTGAAAGCCTCCTACCACCATGCCGTTAAAAAAATCGAGAATTTCATCACCGGAAATTAAACCAATCACACTAATAAGTATCCTAAAGGAGTTATGACAGAAAAGGACAACATAGACGAAAATTTGCGAAAATTGCTCGAAAAAAGCGATTCGTCTGCTCCTTTCCGGGTGCCTGACAACTATTTCGAGGCCTTTCCCGGCCAAATGGATAAAATCATCAGCCAATTACCCGATTTTGAGAAATCGCCTGCCGTAAATCCGTTCAGTGTTCCTGACGGCTATTTTGAACAATTGCCTCTCCAAATCAATGAAGCCATACTTGCTTCCGATAAAAAAACAAGAAGCTGGAAAGAAATCTTAATTGCAGCCTTAAGACCTTCGATCTCGATTCCTTCCGTGCTTACAGTTTCCTTAGCGATCACTGCATTTTTCTTCTTCACCAAAATTCATCGAATCGATGTTCCTGCCTATTCTGAAATTTCAAATGAGGAATTCAATTCAAGTACAATCGCTCTGGAAGTTGACGAGTCGACGTTGATTCAGGTTTTAACTGATGAGAATATAGAAACCAGTAGCATAGAAGATTCGTACGAAGAATATCTTTTAGATAACAACATTGACATCACTCAACTGGAAAAAAAACTCTAATTCCATGAAACACATTTTCCTCCTAAGTTCCCTATTCTTGCTACTTACCACGAGCATGCATGCACAACAACATGAACGACGTCGTGGCGGCGGTGGTGGTGGTCGTGGAAGGGATCGCGATAAAGTCGAAGCATTGAAAATCGGCTTCCTTACCGATCGATTGAGTTTGACTCCGGAAGAAGCTCGTTCTTTTTGGCCTGTTTACAATAAGTATCAGGATGAGTTAGAACAATTACGTCGCTCCCGTCGTGACAATATTCTCAACGACAGTGCAAGCTTCGAAACGATGACAGATCAGGAACTGGAGAAATTGGTTGATAACGAATTAGCATTCCATCAGGGCGAACTCGACATTCTGAAAAAATATCACCCGCAGTTCAAGAAGATTTTACCTATTCGCAAAGTAGCAAAGCTTTATCGTGCAGAAGAAGACTTTAAACGCCATCTGCTCGAATTGATTCGCGAAAAAAGAAGAGAAGCTAAACGCGCTGGCTGATATTAGTGAACCTTCACAGCATACATTTCTTTCAGCTTTTCCACTACCAGATCAACTTCCTGAATAGTATTAAATTTACTGAAAGAGAAACGTACCGACGGACGATCAACATTTCCGTAAAGTGCCCTCAACACGTGAGAACCTGCATTACTTCCCGATGAACATGCCGATCCGCCTGAACTGGCGATTCCTGCAATATCAAGAGAATAAAAGCATTTCTGAAAAATCAGTTGGAGGAAATGCCACATTCAACACAGTGTATAATGATCTTCCCATCGTATCGCCGTTAAATTGAATTCCCGGGATATTTTCAAGGAGTTTTTCTGCCATGTATTTCTTCAAGCCTCCGACATGCTTTTGATGATCTTCCAAATGAGCATAGGCTATGTCCATCGCTTTTGCCAAACCGACGATTCCGTACACATTTTCAGTACCGCCACGCATATTACGTTCCTGCGCACCACCGAAAATAAACGGATGAATTTTTACGGCATGATTGATATATAAAAATCCAACGCCCTTCGGACCATGAAACTTATGGGCAGCGCATGTGATGAAATGTACATGCACATCCTGGAGATCGAATTTATAGTGGGCCATTGTTTGTACTGTATCACAATGGAAAATGGCATCGTACTTTTTACAAATCTCACCGGTCTCTTTTAGAGGAAGAAGATTTCCGATTTCATTGTTAGCGTGCATTAAACTCACCAACGATTTCTCTTTGGATTCGCTAAGAAGCTTTTCGAGGTGATCGAGTTTTACATGACCTTTTTCATCTAACTCAACATAGCTCAATCGAATTTTACCTTCAGCTTTCAATTCTTCGAGAGTATGTAAAACGGCGTGGTGCTCAATTGGTGAAGTGATGGCATGCTTTACGCCTAAATCGCGGATCGAACAAAAGAGAGCTGTGTTATTCGCTTCCGTTCCGCCACTGGTAAAGAAAATTTCTGCAGGCGAAGTATTCAAATGCTTGGCAACAGATTTACGTGCATTCTCGATATGCGTTTTGATTTCGCGCCCCCATGAGTGAATTGACGACGGATTTCCAAAACCATTTTGCATTATCGGCAACATCGCCTGAATCACTTCAGGATCCATCGGAGTTGTTGCAGCATTGTCGAAGTAGATTTTCATGCCTGCTATAAATTATTTAACCAGCTTGCGACTGATCAGGTCTTTGATATCGTTAATGATTTTCTCAGCCAGATTTTCTGCCGTAGTCTGTGACTGACTCTCAGCATAAATTCGGATGATTGGCTCAGTATTCGATTTACGTAAGTGAACCCATTCGCGATCGAATTCGATTTTAACGCCATCAATTGTATTGATCGGTTGACGTTTGTATTTCTCCTGAATCTCTTCCAACACTTTATCAACGTTAATTTCAGGAGTGAGTTCGATTTTATTTTTTGAAATGTAATAATTCGGATACGAAGCGCGCAGCATCGAAATATTCTTTCCGAATTTCGCCAGATGAGTCAGGAATAAAGCGATTCCAACCATAGCATCACGACCATAGTGAAGCTCAGGGTAAATGATTCCGCCATTACCTTCACCACCGATCACTGCATTGTTTGCTTTCATGGCTTCCACTACATTCACTTCACCGACAGCAGCAGCAAAATATTTACCACCGGCTTTCTCCGTAACATCACGAAGAGCGCGAGTTGAAGAAAGATTTGAAACAGTGTTTCCCTTTTTATTCTTAAGAATGTAATCAGCAACGGCAACGAGTGTGTATTCTTCGCCGAACATTTCGCCATCTTCACAAACTAGAGCAAGACGATCCACATCAGGATCTACAACAATTCCCAGGTGAGCATTCTTCTTTTTCACTTCTTTCGAAATATCACCTAAGTGCTCCGGAAGCGGTTCAGGATTGTGAGGAAACTGTCCGTTTGGCTCGCAATACAATTCAATTACTTCTTCAACACCCAGTGCTTTCAGAAGCGGTGGCAAAACAATACCGCCTGATGAATTAACGCAGTCGATAACAACTTTGAACTTCTTCGCTTTAATTGCTTTTACATCGACTAAAGGAAGAGCGAGAATTTTCTCAATATGCTTTAAGTGATAATTCGGTTCACTCACATATTTGCCCAGCTTATTTACTTCGGCAAACTGGAAGTCATCTTTCTCTGCCAATGCAAGAACTTCGGCACCATCGGCAGCCGAAAGGAATTCACCCTTTTCGTTCAACAACTTTAAGGCATTCCACTGCTTCGGATTGTGGCTGGCAGTAAGGATATTCCACCATCTGCTTTGAAATCCGTCACAGCAACTTCTACTGTTGGAGTCGTTGACAAGCCTAGGTAGATGACATCGATTCCCAAACCTTTTAACGTTCCTGCTACGAGGTTCTGAACCATTTCACCTGAGATACGTGCATCACGACCGATTGCAACTACGGGCTTTTTCGTACGTTCTTTACGACGAATGAGCCATGTTCCGTACGCTGCTGAATATTTTACGATATCGACCGGAGTTAAACCATCGCCCGGTTTACCACCTATCGTTCCTCTGATTCCTGAAATTGATTTTATGAGTGCCAAAACTGTCTCCTTTTATTCTCGTTGAAATGTAAATATGGAAGCCATCAAGTCCGACCCGAAAGTCTTGACTTTTTCTCCGCATATTTTTAAACTTTATTCTTTTGATTTTTTGCGATGCAAAGATAATCGGATTCTTCGCATTTTAGGCGGTTTTCAGAGGTAAAAGGCAGGAATTTATCAACGAAGCATCGTCTAAAACCTGATCAAAAGGGCGAGATATGAAGGATTTTTAACGTTTTGCCATGAATAGCGGGCCTATTCTGCTATTCAGCAATAACAAATCGGGAAGAGTAAAACCGGTTGCCGTCATTAACACGAATGATGTACATACCCTGATCCGGGTGGTTTAGAGCGATAATTCAGATTACCGTTTAACATTATGCCGGCAGGAAGAACCAAATTGATTTTATCATGCGTGGGATTTGGAAAAACGCTGAAGTACCGGTCGTGACTCCCGAAATTAATATCACCAATGTTTGTGAGAATACTATCGTTCGGTTCATAAAGATTTGCGGCCTGATAATAAACCAATATCGCGCTTTCATTTTGTGGAACGGAATTGCCCCATGAAGGAACGTTTGTAACTGGAATAGGATTTCCGTTTGCTGTACCGGCAGTATCTGCTGTCTGGCGTCCGACACAAACAACACCTACCGATGTTTTGCACATTCCAAACAAGTCTGTGTTGCTTCCACCGGCCTGTGTTAAAGTATCCCATTGCCCAACGACTAGTGAACTGTAGAGCGGAACATGAAAATCAGTATCGTAAACACGAACAAAACTATTCCAGCATGATAGTCCGCCATTTGCAGGCTTAACCATTTTTTGATAGGCATTTGCTGTTGTAATTGTGCGACGACCAACAGCCATCACACAAACATTTCCTGAGGAAGAAACCTTTAAGGCATTCTTAGCAATGCGCGTAGTGTTCACATCAGGCCAGCCTGTGTTTGGGTCCGGCCATCCGTCGAGATTAGGATCTGCATGCGGAGCTCCGAGCGAACCTGTTCCTTCCGCGAGCTCGCCCATGTAGGTTGAATTAGCCAAATCACCATTAGCCAATTTGAATTTCCCTAACCATGAAAGATGTATGTTTCCATTAGTTCCGGTAAAATTATTCTGAAACCCATATGCCGCAGGATTGGCATTGATTGTATTTCCTTCCCAAAAATTCTCAGTGTTATTTCCATGACAACGGGCACCGACAACTAATTTGTCATTCGCATAATCGATTGCCAATGCATCGACATACTGATCCGGAATTGATTCCATCGTATCGCCTGTCGGAGTTATTTCGTGATACAATCGCGACCACCAGCGCAAGTCACCGGAAGAATCCATGGCGATAACAGCAGGTTCAAAATCAGGCGAGCCGGTATTGGCTACGCTCTTAAAGTTCATTCCTATATAGGTATCGTTAGTTCGCTTGTCGACACTAATGCAAGTTCCTCCGTACACCGGACAGCAGGCTGCTGCTGAGTAGCCGGTATACCCCGGAGATACGGCTGTAGGATTTGCAGGATCACACGGACCATCAAACAATACATCTAGTGGCCAGCGACCTTTTCGGGTACCGCCATTGCCATCGGCGTAGTAGGAATTATAATCGTTCATCGTCCACGAACGCAGATCACAACGGCCCCAAATTTTCAGAACGATGCCGCTGAAATTAACCGAATCAATTCCGCCTGATGGATAAGACGAAGCAGGAGTTCCCTTCCATTCACTTCCATTTTTCAGCCAGTGTGTGCGCCAGTTTTCCCGAACTGTTCGTTGACCATTTTGATCTAAACAATAGATAGCTGACCAATCGTAGCTATGTGCTTCTCCGGAGATGTAAACAACCTTACCATCGTTCATCACATCCCAGGGATGGAAGTCTTTGGGCCCGGCTTTCGCCCATACCGGCGTAAACCAAGACAAAGAAGTCGGAACTCCATCCACAAAATTATGATCCAGCTTTGCGATAATGTATCCACCATTATTATTGTCGGAGTCGGCCGTGTTACAACTGATAAATAAATCTCCCGTCGGTGTATAAGGCAGTGTATTCGTTTTCATAAAACGAATATCTTCAACTGCACCTTGGGCGAAATGAACAACGTTGAGGATCGTTTTTAAGTCAGATGCCAGATGAAGGATGAAGCCAATTTTATTTGTCCCGAGCGCATTCGGAATCGTACCCGTGTATGTAAGCTGTGTTTGTGGTACTGAAACATTGATCCAATTAAGATCATCGGCATAACCACAGACTAAGAAAGTTCCATCAGTAATTTGAGTAACGTCGTAAAACGATTCTTTACCTGTGGAACCTGCATAAGTCACCAGATTACTTTGTGCATTACCGGAAATAAAAGAATAAAGGATTGCCCACAAGAGCAAAATCAACTTCTTCATACAATGCGGGATTTCAGTCTGTCAATAATACGAAAAATCGTCCTTGAAAAAAAGAGAAAAGCCTTATTCTATTTATCGAGCCAAAACTTGAAATCGGACGCTCTCTCACGACTTACAATGCCATCGTCGTCGGATAAATGATCGACAGAAACCCTGAACCTGCTATTAAAATAAGGGCTGACTTTCTTGATGGAAGAAAAAGCTACTAGAACTTTACGACTGATTCTGAAGAATTCGGTTGGATCAATCATTCTTTCAATTTGATCGAGCGTATAATCGAGAGGGAATCTCTTCCCGTCATTTTTCACAAGTAAAACAATCCCATCTTCCGCAATAAAATACAATATCTCCTCTACACGAACAGATGAGATGGACTCGCCCATTTTCACCATGAATCGTGACTTAAACTGTCGATTTGCATTTTGGAGTGCACTTCCCAAAGCTTCGATTAAATTTGGAGTAAGGGGTTCTTTCTTCAATCGGCGAGCTTTTTCTAGTGCATCAGACAGCTCATCCTTCCCAATTGGTTTCAATAAGTAATCGATGCTATTCACTTTGAAAGCCTTGATAGCATATTCGTCGAATGCCGTAGTGAAAATAACAGGAATGTCGGAACTAATCTGATTAAAAATATCGAAGCTAAGTCCATCGGCCAAATGAATGTCGAGCAAAAGCAAATCCGGTTCCGGGTTTTTGGAAAGATACTCAACGGTTCGCTTTACAGAATCAAAAATACCCAACACTTCGATTGTCGGATCAATTCTGTTAAGCAGACTGACCAGATGATCGGCGTTCAATTTTTCGTCTTCTGAAATAAGGACTTTCATGCTGATTTCAATAACGGTAAAAATACTTCAAACTTGTTACTTGTTTTATTAATTCGAACTTCCTGATTGGTAAAATGCTTGTATCGGGAAATAATATTCGGCAAACCGGTTCCGGAGCTTTCTGCTCCCTGCTTACGCAATTGCAGATTATTGGAAACGCTAAGCATTTCATCTTCTACTCTGATGGAGACGGTTAACGGCAGATCACTCGAAATCTCGTTATGCTTTATGGCATTCTCCAATAGCATTTGCATAGCCATTGGCGGAATCAGCGAGTTGTCGAATTTCGAAGGTACATCTATTTGAAAATTGATATTCTTATCAAAGCGAATCTTAAGCAAAAAACAGTAGGATTGAATAAAAGTCATTTCCGTTTTCAGATCGATCAATTCTTTGTCTTTGCTTTCTAAAACATAACGGTAAACTTTAGAGAGTTGATTGATAAATTCAACGGCCTTATCCTGATCCTGATATACGAGCGACGACAGAACACTTAAATTATTGAAAAGAAAATGCGGATTGATTTGATTTTTCAAATTTTCCAGCTGAGCTTGTACGCTTTCCTTTTTATGTTTTTCTGCCTCTACAAGAGTTTCCTTCCATTTATTAAAAAATTCAGCACCGGTTGTGATGGCTACCATCAGGAAAGTAATCAGTACACCGATAATGATTGACGTACTGATCATTTCCGATTTAAAACCTTCCGGAATCCGGCAAATAAAATTATTATAAACTAACATCGAGGAATAAATCACCACGATGGTGTAGACGGAACTTACAATCGAATGGGCAAAAACTCTTCGAAGAATTCCTTTTTCCCAGGGAAAGAAACGAGTCATCAGGTGGTAAATACCCGTCACTCCGGCCCAAACAACTACAGTAATAAAAACCGACAGTAAGTAATCTAAAAACTTATTATGATCCTTTACTGCTAAAGGATTGATAATATCGAGAAGCACTTCAATGGCAATACCCAACAGTACCATGTACAGTAGTTTGCTTCTAACTATTTTTTGGGCAGTGCTCATCTGAATGACAAAAATAGATTTAGGTTAATAATTCTTTACGATGGTCAGGAATAATTACAAACAGGTTTAAAACATGATTCTGTATGTCATCATCGGGAAGAATCCAAGCTGGTATTCGGTTTGAATATTCTGTTTGACCGGATTATAAACTTTCTGGAAGATGTTTTTACGATCCAGAATATTCTGAATGTCGAATGCCCATTCCTGAGTGATTTTCTTACCATTCATTTTGTATCCTAGCTTGATATCAAAACGGGAATAAGCAGAGTATTGATTATCGTATGAATGCTCATAATCATAAACAGCTTGACCGGCGACCTGACTTTGATCGAGGAAGATTGGGACATAACGTTTGCCACCGGCATAGTTAACTTTTGCGTTGACGGTGAGTAGACGTGTTTTAGCTTTATTCAGATTAAACTCAGCTCCGGCCAAGAGATTCACAGTGAAATTCCCGTTGAAAGCCGAATTGCGTTCTACTCCATCGCTGCCCTTATATTTTGCATCATAGAACGAAGCGGTGAAAAGGAAATAATAATTATGGCTGAAGAATTTCTCCAGTGTAAACTCGACACCTGTATTGCGTCCGCTTCCTTTATTTACTAAGCTGTCTTCATTGGCTATGACGTAATCAGCTCCTGCGTTCAGAATCGAATAAGTAGAAGGATTCGTTTCTACCGGCACATCATAGAGATTTTGATAGTAGGCTTCTACTTTGATTCTCCAGTTGAGAGCAAAAGCATTGTCGTAGGCAATGACAAAGTGATTGCTTTTTGAAAACGCAAGATCTTTGTTTGTTTCTGCATATTGACCATTACCTAATTCAGACTTGAAGAAGTAAACGCTCATCGGTTGAATCTGACTATGCATTCCCATAGCGACGCTCAGCGATTGTTGAGTTTTGAATGACCATTTCAAGCCAAGTCGCGGTTCAACAGCTGATGAATGATTGAGAAAAAATTCCTGATAATGCACGCCGCTGTTGAGCGTAAGAGCATCTGAGAAGCGGTGTTGCCATTTAGCGTAAACCTGGAGCAATTCGCTGTTGCCTTCGAATGACGTGAGGGTTCTGTAGTACGTACGTTGCTGCAAAACACTGTCGGCATAATTGTAATGATAAAGATCCGCGTTGAAACCTGCACTGAACGTATTCTTCGCATTGATTTTCTTATTCAGGTTATAAGCAAGTGTGTATTTGACTTCCGATGACTTGTTTCCATAACGTTGAATTTTGCTTTCCTTATTATTGAAAAGACTATCGACCTGTACATCATTCTGAGTTCCTGAAATGGCAAGATTGATTGTCTGGCTGGTATTCTCATTGAAAAAGATCTTATGAGAGAAACCTAACACACCCATATCTGAACCGAAATAAGTATCCTCAGCGAATCCGGATACCGTGAAATCGCCTTCGCGTTTGTCTTTATCGAGCAATTCGATATAGCTCTTTCCGCCGATTCCGAAAACAGAAAAGCGGCCGTATTTGATACCTGTCGGCACATCGATTTTGAACGACAGATCCTGATATTGAGGAATGGCACCATAGCCGAAGCGAAGTCCCATGGCATCGAGTAAGCCCAGAGTGGAATAACGATAACTCGCCAGATAGGAAGCTTTATGAGCGGACGAAAGCGGTCCTTCGGCACCTAATTCGAATCCGTTGAAACCGACTTGTCCGAGAAATTCATGCTTCTCATTATTGCCCGTTCTCATCTTCAGATCGAAAGCTCCGGAAAGAGCATTTCCGTATTCAGCCGGAAAAGCACCTGTCATGAAATCCGAATTATCGAGCAGATTATTGTTGAGAATACTAACCGGTCCTCCGGTAGTTCCAAGTGATCCAAAATGGTTTGGATTAGGGATATTGATACCATCCAAACGCCATAAAAGTCCCATCGGTGAATTGCCGCGGATTACGACATCATTTCGCGAATCGCCGGCTACGGCTACCCCTGCGAAGTTCGTAACCATCCGCGACGGATCCTCGAGCGAACCCGCATATCGTTTAGTTTCCTCTACCGAGAAAGAACGTGCGCTGACCGTAGCCATTTCATTGATTGGTTGGCGTTTATCAGATTTGGCCGAAACCGTTACCTCATGCAGATTATTGACCGATTCCTCCATTGCAAGCGAGAGAACCAATTGCTTCCCGGCATCCAAAGTCAGGCTCCGAAGTTCCAACGGAGCATATCCCAGCATCGTTAAACGAAGCCCGATTCGTCCGATCGGCAATCCCGAAATGATGAATTTTCCATCAATGTCCGTCACCGTTCCGATCGTCTTTGAAGAGTCAATTAAAACCACCGATACGCCAATCATCGGCGACTGCGATTGCTTATCGACAACCACACCATGAACGCTTTGTGTGATGCTTTGTCCGAAAGTTCCGATGGCCATAACCATCATCAAAATTGTAAAGAGTATTGTTACCTTTTTCATAATCTCGTGCGTGAATTTACGGCAAGATTAGCATGAGCTTAAGGGATCGGAAAGAGGATTCCGATGAGTTGTAGGATTTAAAGGATGAATTGTAAATAGTGCTGATGAAAGGATTCAAAAATTTGCCATTGGGAATTCATTCATCATAGACAAAACAAGGGCCTTTTCCAAAAGGGCTAATTAGCATGTTCAATCTATTCTTGAAGCAACAGAAGGGTCCTATTGCTAGATTGATTCAACATTAAATCATCAGAAATAAAGAAGCCCCGTTTTTGCTATAAAAACGAGGCTTCTTTTCAACTCAGTGGACCCAGAGGGAGTCGAACCCCCAACCTTCTGATCCGTAGTCAGATGCTCTATCCAATTAAGCTATGGGTCCATTCAAAATGAGCGGGTTAGCTGAAATCTGCGTTTCCGATCAATTTTTGAGGGTGCAAAGATATATTAAAAATGATTACTGCAAAGAAATTTACTTCTTCTTGTAATACTTCATCGCTTCCGGCATGAAGTCCTGAAGGGTTTTGATACGTGTGGCATCGCTTGGGTGCGTGCTTAGGAATTCAGGTGGTTTGCTTCCACCCTTTGCCGCCATTCGCTCCCAGAAGGTAATAGCCTTTTGTGGATCGTAACCGGCCATTGCAGCGAAGATCAGTCCGAGCTTATCGGCTTCCGTCTCGTGAGTACGCGAATAAGCCAAGATACCCAGCGTTGAACCGACTCCGTAAGATGTCATAAAGATGCTTTGGGTTTCGGCACTCTTTTCGGAGAGAGCAACTTCCAGTGCCATTCCTCCTAATTGCTGCACCATCATCTGACTCATACGCTCGTTTCCATGACGGGCAACGGCGTGTGCGATTTCATGGCCCATTACGATAGCCAGTCCGGTTTCGTCTTGCGTAACAGGTAAAAGTCCGCTGTATACAACGACTTTTCCTCCCGGCATACACCAGGCATTCACTTCGTCGGATTTCACCAGATTGAATTCCCATTGGTAGTCTTTAACGCGGTCACCCATTTTATTGTCATTCATAAATTGAGTGACAGCGACTTGAATTTTACCGCCGAGGTCCTTCACCATCTTCGCATCAGGTGTATTTGTTACCGGAGGATTCTGCTTCAAAAAGTCTTGGTAACTCGTCAGACTCATTGACATCATCTGGCTTTCAGGCAAGAGATTCATCTGTCGGCGACCGGTAATCGGCACTTTATTACAGGCTACCAAAACGAAGATGATCGCCAGGATTTTAGGGAGAGTGTTTTTCATAGGAGAGTGTGTGGGGCAAAGATAAGGAATTAGCTGATTAGCTGATTAGATGATTAGCTGATGTGAGGCTCAGGGTGAACTACATTCAATTAATCCATTTTATGGCAAAAGACGATCATATCCCAAACCGGTATACAAACTGTTTGTCGCATCATCAGCAAATCTGCTAATTAAGTAATCATTAGATTGGGCTTTGGTGACCTGTATTCATTTCTTAAATTTTATTGAAAAAAATGATAACAGCTCAAATTTGCATACACTCTGTTAGTCGCAGCATCAGCTAATCAGCTAATCAGCTAATTAGCTAATTGATAAGGCCTTTCAACTTTCCCCAAAAAAGCTTACTTTTACACCGGATAGAAAAAAAGGAACAGACATGAACACATATAATCAATTCATTAAATCCGGAGGCTGAAGAAATCGTAGTTGAGGTTGTTAAAGAAGCGCGAGTACGTGATCTTATACTTTACAACGACGATGTGAACACGTTCGATTTTGTGATCGAAGCGTTAATTGAAGTGTGCAAGCACGATCAGATTCAAGCTGAGCAGTGTACTTACATTGTGCATTACAATGGTAAGTGCGTAGTAAAATCAGACTCTTTCGCCAAGTTGCAACCGATGAAGGATGCTTTGGTGGATCGGGGGTTGTCGGCGGTTATTAAATAAATTTAGAATTTTAAATTTAGAATTTAAAATTTAAAATTAGAATCTTAGTCACTTGACTAGGTACTTAAATAAAATAAAAAAAACTCGTAACAAATTTGTTACGAGTTTTTTTATGCAACTATATTCTAAATTTTGAATTCTAAATTTTGAATTCTAAATTTTGAATTCAGACTTCAGACTTCAAATCTACTTCATCAGGTCGGTAATGCCTACCCTCTTCCCATCTCTCAAAGCCACCACAAAAGCATCGGCAATACCTTTAGCTGCGATTTCGGCTTTCAGGGCGAGAGCTGTTTGGTAATCTTTGCAGTCGCCGGCGTAGAAAATATGAAGTCCTCTTTCGTCGGTTTGCTGAGTGATGCCTTTGTCGGCAACTTGAAGGAAAGCAACTACTGAAGTAAACGGAATATTATTTTTAAATGCACCTAACTGAACACGGAACACGAGTCCGGCAGAGGATGCTGATGCGGCTTGGTTGACAGAATTGGCCGGAGAATTTGTCACGACCGGAGTTGCAGTTGTATTAGTTGTTGCGCTCACAGAAGCTGTTGACGAAATATTTCTTCGCTCGCTAACAGGAACTGACGCAAGAGTAGCCATAGCACCGTTGCGATATACAACGATGAAAGCATCTTTACTCCGTTACGACGAGCAACACGCTTCATAGAATCGGCCGTTGCATAATCGCTGAAATGATCAGTCGTGAAACGATATAGATTTGCTCTGATTTGCTCAGTGAGTAATGGCATGAGTGGTGCAAGAACGCGAGGTGCTGTTGACGAACGATACACGCCAACCTGAACGGCATACTCAACGGCTGCAATCGAATTCATTTCTTTCGCAGCGTCGTTGCCATAGAATGATTTTTCATCCTGCCCTACTTCGCCCTTGCGAACAGAAGCAATTTTTTCAGGACGAATATCA
Source organism: Bacteroidota bacterium (assembly GCA_016721305.1). Lineage (GTDB taxonomy): Bacteria > Bacteroidota > Bacteroidia > AKYH767-A > 2013-40CM-41-45 > JADKIH01. Next base: position 36,393 of record JADKIH010000006.1, on the reverse strand, counting down.
TTTGCACGCAACAGAGCCATCTCTTTGCGAGAAGTCGCAACATAGTCTTTGCCTAATTTATCGGCACCCTTAGTCAGCATGGCATATGCTTCGCTAAGGTCGATACGCTTACCATTATAATAGGCCACAACGAATGCATCTTTGAATCCGCGACCTTGCATTTCCTTCTTCACGATATTAGCAGGCTCAAACGTCTGGAATAAACCAACGCAATAACGAATCCAACCCGGACGTGTTGTTTCACCTGTGATAGGCTGAACTCCCTTGAATTTCTCCGCAGGAATCTGATTATGGAACGCTCCGATCTGAACTTTAAATACGAGTCCCTCCGGCAATTGCGGATTCATCGGAATCGGATTCGACTCAGAGTAAACCGGTTTGTCAGAGATGCTGAATGAGTTCTTACTGAAAGCTTCTTTCTCTTCCGGAGTTACTGAAGCAGTAACAGAACCTGACTGTGGTGATACGGAATTCGTCGGCTGATTTGATGAGGTGTTTGCATTTGTGTTTATGTCCGACGGTGACGACTGATTGTTATTATTTCTGCTGTCAGAAGGATTTGAAGACTGATCTGCTAGTTGATTGTTAGCATTGTCTTGTTTTGTTTCTGCCGGAGTATTTTGAGTCACCGGAACAACTTCTTGCTTTTGCGCTTCTGCAAAATCGGAAGCGATTTCCGTCTGTTGTTGTTCAGGGTGAACTATAGAAGCTGTTGATTGAGTAGAAACTTTTGCACCAGGGATCGCAATACGCGACTTCACTTCTTCCATTTGTGCAGTGACTTGTTTTACATCGCCTGTTTTGCTTTGCGCTACCTTAAATTTCTCTTCAGCCAATTTCATATCGGCTTGCGACAAAGCTTTCATGCTATCAGCCTGAACAAAAATCTTTGCTTTTTTCTGAATGTCGGTTTGCGTTTCGGCCAAATCCATTAAACGGCCTTGCTCCTGTTTTTCATCGACAGCTTTTTTATTCAGATTGACAGCTTCGGCGAAAACAGTGATGGTTTCAACCTGCTTATGAGTAATTTCCTTATTGAGTTCAACATAAGTCGGGAAGTCAGGATGGCGAGTATCCAAACCTTCGGTGCTGATTTTAATCTTCTCCGTACCGTTCGGTGTTTGAACTTCGAAATTAGTAGCCTCTTCGACTTGCTTAGCCTCTTCTTGTGTTAATGGCGGTGTGAGGACAACTTCTTCTTTCACCGGCGAAGGTGTGTTTACCATTGCCATCGTTTCATCCTTTTCCTGTGAAGCAGTAGTTTCGGCAGAAGTCTGAGCTGAAGTTACATCTTCAGTTGTATTGGAAGAATTTGGAGTGCTTTGATTTGACTGCGTAGCATCGACTTTTGTGGTACGATCATTTGCATTACTTACCGGCAAAGAGGAATTGTAAGCTACTATTTGCTCATTCAACTCCATTTTCTCCTTCACATTCGGGTCAATTTGTTTGGCTGCATCCAGCTGCGCAACGGATTCTTTCCACATATCTGCAGACTGTTGACTTAATTCATTTGATACAAAAATCAAGCTGTCTCTTTCAGGTGATACCGGAGTAACGGCAATTCGCTTTTGCAGATCAATCGACTGTTCTGCCAATCGTTGAGAAGTACTGTATTTTCGTTTGTATTCCTGATAAGCCAAACGAGCTTCCTCTTTTACAGGTTGAGCCTTGCGCGCATTAATATCTGCAGGCATCGAAGGTCTTGCTTCCGACACAGGTGGAAGTTCGAATTGTTTGAGTTCAGCTTTCGATTGATATACTGAATCAGGTGAAGTGGTTCCGATTTCTGTTGAAGATATTGCAACATTACTATCGGAATTAGTACCTGAAGGATTAGTATTGTTTTCAGTCTCTTTATTGGTTGCAGGTAAAGTATTCGGGTCCGACTGCTTATTGTTAACGGCAAGATCAGCAGAGCGATTTGGATTGGATTCCGGCGAACTTAAATCTGAAGATTTATCAGCGGCCTTATTTCCTTTTGGTTGAGATTGGTTCAATTTACCCTCTTCCTGTTTTGAAACAGAATTATCCGAAGAAGGTTTGGTTGACGATTTTGGTGAGGCTGCTTCATTAGGCTTAGAAACTACTTTGTCATCCGGTGAAATCTTATCGTTAGTGGATTCTGATTTACTCTCCGTTGAAGATTCATTTACTTTCGTGCTTTCAACTGCAGTCGTCTTTTCAGACGTATTTAAAGCCATATCTGCCTGCGAAGTTTTAGATTGATCCTGATTAGGAGCCGCAGATGTTTGGTCTGCAGGGCGGGAATCAGACGGTTGTGATTGAGTTTCAGTTTTAACCGTAGTCGATTCAACTTTAGATTCAGTTACAGTCGGATTCGAAGATTTTGAATCGACTACATGTTCCTTATCGACAGAAGGGCTTTGAACTACAGACTCTGTTTTTGATTGGGAGTCAGTCGAATTATTTTGTTGAACTTGATTATTGCTCTCGGTATTCGCATTATCATTTGATGCAAGCTTTTCTTTTTCTACTGATGCATTCGAATTATCAGCATCCGCAGGAGCATTAGCTGAAACGTTCGATTTTTCTGAGGCTACCGGAATCGATTTAGTTTCGGCAGTTGAAGCATCTTGTTTCGAAGCATTGTCTGAAGCAGTTTGACCGGAATTATCACCGGTATTATTTACTTCAGTAGAGTTCTTTGCATTCGGTGATGCAGTTGCCGGATTAGTCTGCTCTGTTCCCGACTTAACAGCATTGCTTGAATTAGGAGAGGCAGTATTAATTGCAAGATCAGTATCCGATTTCTTGGTGTCGGCATTTTCTTTAGACGGAGTATTGTCCGGTGAATCTTTACCGTTGTCAGATTTTTTTTCAACCACAGACTCCGTCACAGATTTCGAATCAGCATTTGACACATCATTTTTCACATCCTTTGAAGGAAGTGAAGAATCATTCTTTGCGGATTCGGTAGAAGATGTTTCCGATTTATCTAATGCCGGTGCAGACTTGTCCGTTGCACTTTCATTGGAAGTTGTTTCAGAAGTTGAAGTCGGATTTTCCGAAACTACAACGTTTCCGGTATTGGCAGATTTACCGCCCTTCTTGCCACCCTTTTTATTATCAGCAAGCGCCTGAGTGTCAATAGCTTCCATCAAAGCCTTGGCATCCTGCTCCGATGAAACGGCTTCGTTTTCTTTTGCGGTAGCAGCAATTTGAAGATCTGTTGCCTGTCGACGTAAATTTTCGGATTCTGTTCTTAATTCATATGCCTTATTCTGGAAGATGAGTTTTTCAGTATCCTCTGCCTTCAATGCTTTATTGACATAAGACTCGGCCAGATTCGATTTTTCGTCGGCAGTAGAATTCAATCGGGCAACTTCTTTCTTGAGACTATCGGATTCGGCACGAGCAGTTCGGGCATCGATAGCTGCAATACTTGCTAATTCCTGATTACTGATAGTTACATCATACTTAGGAGCCTTTTCATCTTCCGCCAACTCTTGTGCACGTTTTGATTCCTCATCTTTTTGTCGAATATCATCCTGACTCAAATTCTTTTCGAGAGTTGGATCGTATTCATCTTTCTCAATTCTGATAATATTGGTATTAGCAGAATCGGCATCATTTTCGGCAAGAGCTTCTTCTTTCTGACCTGATCCCGGTTTGGTAACGAGAATCTCTTTGTTATTGATTTTAACAACCATCATCGACGAAGAATCAGCTGCCGAAGTATAATCAGCCGCAATTATGTCGGATGGTGTTTGTGTAGAAGCCAGATCCACCGGATAGAAATAATTTTCGAGGATCATCGATTCATTTTCTTTTCCGCGATTCAGCTTTACGACTTGTCGCAGATCAGGATTATTTAAGCCGGAAGGAATGGTAAATGTTTCCGCATGCGGCAAATAACCTCCGCCTCTACAACGATCACATAATCTTTCCCGGCTCGAGATCAACTTCGTACTTTCCGGTTTGAGGATCTGTGTACACGGAAGTTACTAAACCTTGTCCGTTGCCCTGAAGAATGGAGATTCTTGCATCGCGACGAACACGCTGATCTTGCGGGAAGTAAAATCCATTGATGGTAACCTGATTAGATACCTGATCCGGCAGTTGAATTTTACGAATTGAAATACTCTTCTTATCCGATTCGATAGTGGTTGCATAGAAAGCTTCGCGACCTTTATTAACCGGAACGAAGAGATAATCGTCGCCGATAGTATTTATCGGCCAGCCCATATTTTCAGGTTCTGACCATTTGCCGGTATTGAAATCGAAAGAGGATTTAAAAATATCATAACCACCGATACTCTTATCGCCTTTTGAACAGAAATATAAAGTACGTCCATCGCGATCGAGATAAGGGAACTCTTCGTTTGCAGTAGTGTTAATTGGCGAGCCTAGGTTTTCAGGTTGAGCCCATTGACCGTTAGTCATTTTGCGAACCAGGTAAATATCTTTCCCGCCCAAGGATCCTTTGCCGTAGCTCGAAAGGTAAATCGTTTGCTTATCGTTAGAAATAAACATGACAGGATTTTCAACTTTATCCTTGTCTTGCGAAGTCAGGAATTGATCGGCAGCAGGTACATACCGACCGTTAGCTATTGTCCAATCGTAGAAATGCGAAAATTCGTTTCGTGCCAGATCGCGCGAATCGATTATGACAACATTTTTTTTATACTTCTGAAATTCGATGGCATTATTGCAATTTGAAAGAAGCACATCCGATTCAAGTTTTTTCTGCTTGGCCGGCGGGGCGAGCTGACTGAATTTCATTAAAGCATTTTGAGCATCAGAAAATCTTCTGATCACCATGTATGCTTTTGCCAGGTAATACCAAACTTCAACAGGCGTTGCTGCATCGGCGCTGGCCTTCTGTAAAAAGTTAGCAGCTTTGTTTTTTTCCTTTCCGGCAATGATAAGACAGATACCGTAACGATAATTGTAAACAGCGTCCTGCGGGTACAAGCTCAACAATTGCGAGTATGGAACCAATGCGTCTTCAAAATCTTCCGATTCAAAATAGCGATCAGCTTGCTTTTTCAGATCGCTTTCCGAGGAAGCGGCCTTTTGGGCAGAGACACCTGTGGACAAACACAGCAGAAATAAAACGATCCGGAAGAAAACCCCGGCATTGATAGACTTCACTTTAACTAGATTTATTGATCTTAAAATTATACTTGTACTGGTGCTATTTGTTTCTCTGTTTTGAAGGATTTTTCTTGAAAAAAAGAGAAAATCCTACACTTTTATCATTCTGGAAATGAACATCGTATCGGCCTTTTGGCGGAAACCGGGTATTATCATGCTCTCCTCCGCTTTTAAAGGCAAATTTTGCTCAAAAAACAACACATTGCCCTCGTTTTCAGCACTATATGAAGAGCATGTGGAGTAAATCAAAGGTGCTCCGGCAGGCAAGGAAGCGACTAAATTGGCAACGATCCGACGCTGAAGTTTCACGAACTTATCCAGATATCCTTCATCAGGGGAAAGTGTTAAATGTTCAGGTGAGCGCGACCATGTCCCGGAACCGGTGCAAGGCACATCGGCGATGACGCCGGCAAATTTCTCATCCATCCCTTTGGAGGAAAGATCATGCGTGAGCGTTTTGAAGTTCTTCCAACCTACTTTGTTGAGTCGTTCTTTGTAGTTAAACAGTATGTTCGGGCGAACATCGACGGCAAGGATATTCAAATCAGATTGCTCTTCGAGGAGCATAAGAGATTTTCCTCCGGAAGCCGCACAGGCGTCGCACCAGTATGATTTAGGAAGAGGGCGATAAAAGCTCTGCATACTTTGCGAACTCCTATCCTGTATTTCGAAGTATCCCTTTTTGTAAGTGCGTAAATCGTCGATCTTCTGTCCGGATTTTAATCCAAGACAAGTCTCCCCTGCTTTTTCTTCTATGATGATGCCCTTACCTGCCAGATCATCATTAACCTGAGCTATAAATTTTTTTCGGATACGAATCCACAATAAAGGCTGAATGAAAAATGATTTCAGAAATTCGTATTCATCAATTCCATTTGACAGTCGACCGACTGAGGGAAAAACATCACTGAGTTTGAAATCAGGATAGAGATTTTCTACAAGCTTCAGCTTTTCATCGATCGACATTGAAGTCTTCCCCGCCAACTTAACAGCAAATTCGTTCAGCATAAAATCGCGCTGAGAATTTTCACCATCGATGCACAGGAATGACGCTATAGCAAGTCGCTCCGAAAAATCATATTTAGGCAATGCTTTACCAAGTCGATAGTAAGCAAAACAAAAATCGCGAGTTTGTCGTCGATCGCGCGCACCCATTTGCGGATGATTACGAAAGTAGCTATTGAGAGTGAGTGCAAAGGGCTGTGATGTTGTATAGAGAGACACCAAGTCCTTAATTCTGTCCAGAAAAATCCGTTCACGCATTTGAGGCAATAGAGATAAAAGATGTGTGAATCAGGAATGAATTTCCTTCAGCGCTTTGATAATATTTTTTTCGATCCGATTTTGGATATCCGTTGTATCGGCAGGAATAAATTTCTCTCCGGAAAGTTTCTCGTACAATTCTATGTAGCGATCCGAGATTTGGCTCACCCATTCATCGCTCATTGAAGGCACTACCTGACCTTCTTTTCCCTGGAAATTATTTTCGATCAGCCACTGACGGACAAATTCTTTTGAAAGTTGTTTTTGAGGCTCATTATTTTTGAGTCGTTCCTCGTAACCATCGGCATAGAAGTATCGTGACGAATCAGGAGTATGAATTTCATCGATCAGGAAAATTTTACCATCGGCTTTACCGAATTCGTATTTCGTATCGACTAAGAGCAGTCCTTGTTTGAGAGCGATTTCGGTTCCACGTTGAAATAGTGCGCGCGTATATTTTTCCATCAGCTCATAATCCTCTTTGCTCACGATATTTTGCCGGATAATTTCCTCGCGGGAAATATCCAAGTCGTGCCCCTCACCTGCTTTCGTTGTCGGAGTGATGATTGGTTCGGCGAAACGTTGATTTTCTTTCAATCCTTCCGGAAGCGTTACGCCGCAGACCGTTCGTCGGCCCGCATGGTATTCCCGTGCCGAATGACCTGCCAGGTATCCGCGGATTACCATTTCAACTTTGAATGGATCACACTTACGGCCGATTGTTACATTCGGATCCGGTGAACTGATTACCCAGTTAGGGACGATATCGGAAGTGCGCTTCAGCATCAGTGCTGCAATTTGATTGAGCACCTGACCTTTGAAAGGAATAGCACGAGGCAATACCACATCGAATGCAGATATCCGGTCGGTTACGACCATGACGAGCATATCGCTAAGCGCGTATACATCTCTTACTTTTCCTTTATAGAATGATTGTTGATCGGGCAGAACAAATTTTGTTCCGGCTAAAGCTTCTGCGGCAGCAGTCATGGCAATTACTTATTATACGCTTCAATAATTTCTTTAACGAGACGGTGACGGACAACATCCTGAGAATCGAGATAGATGAAATCGATTCCTTTTACATTACTCAGGATTTTGATAGCCTGAACCAATCCTGAAGGTTGATTTCTTGGCAAGTCAATTTGAGTTACGTCGCCGGTAACAATAAACTTTGCTGAAGGTCCCATACGTGTAAGGAACATTTTCAGCTGATTCTCGGTAGCATTTTGGGCTTCATCGAGAATTACGAATGCATTATCTAGAGTACGACCACGCATGAATGCGAGAGGTGCAACTTCGATGACACCACTTTCGATATAGCTTTTTACCTTTTCACCTTGTATCATATCGTACAGTGCATCGTAGAGAGGACGCAGGTACGGATCGATTTTTTCTTTCAGATCGCCCGGAAGGAAGCCAAGATTTTCACCGGCTTCAACGGCAGGACGAGTAAGGATGATTCGTTTGATCTCACGATTTTTGAGTGCACGAACAGCGAGAGCGACGGCAGTGTATGTTTTTCCGGTACCGGCTGGTCCGATTGCGAATACGATATCATTCTTCTCCGAGCTTTCCACCATTTTCTTTTGGTTGGCAGTTCGGGCACGCACCATAATTCCGTTTTGTCCGAATACCAACACTTCGCCGGCAGGAATTTGGGATGACTTATCACCATTACCACCTTTATCGGCCAGGAAGTGTTCTACATTATCAGTAGTAAGACTTCCGAATTTCTGGTAGTGTTGAATGAGGCGATTGATTTTTTCACTGAAGACGTGAATATTTTTTTCATCGCCGATAACTTTGATTTCATTTCCTCGTGCTACGAGTTTAAGTTCCGGGAAATTGCGGCGGATGACTTCCAGATTACTGTCGTTAACGCCGAAAAACTCGACCGGATTGAATGTGTCGATGGGGATAATTACTTCGCTCAATGTTAGTGTGATTTGGGTTCATAAAAACCGGCACCGAAACCCCCGGAAGGGCTTGATAAGTCCGGAAAGAATTCGTTTCAATACTAATTAAATCTAGTTACTTTTGGCCTTTGCAAAGCTACAAGTTATCAACATCAGACAATTCTTAACCCACGCATGCCGCTTCTTACTTTAACAACAGACTGGGGAAATTCGGATCCATGCCTGCCGGCGTTGAAGGGAGAATTGTTATCGTCGCAACCCGGATTGCAGATAATTGACATTTCGAATGACATCCAGAAATTCAATACCATGCAGGCTGCGTATGTTTTAAAAACATCATTCAAAAAATTTCCTGCCGGCACAGTACATTATATAGGCATGACCGGCAACGAAAATCATTACACCGAATACCCATTTATGGTTGTGAGTTGTGATGGACACTATTTTGTCGGATACGACAGTGGCATCTTCAGTTTGATTTTAGGCGATGAAGAACTGAAAGCTTATCGTTTGCCCATTCCACTTCAGCAGGAAAGAGACTCATTGCAGAAAATGGTGAATGATGTTTTACTTCAGTTATGTAAAGGAGAAAAGCCCGAAAAAATCGGAAGCCCTGATAACGAAATTGTGAAGAGTTATTTTACACAGCCTACGGTAGATCCAAATACTTTACGCGGAGCGGTGATGTATATTGATTCTTTCGGTAATGTAATATTGAATATTTCAAAAGAGTTATTTGAGAAAGAGCAGAAAGGCCGGAAGTTTATGATTCATTTGAGAAAGGCCGAATATTCGATCACACGCATCAGCAAGAGTTATGAAGAAACAGAGGTTGGTGAGATGCTGGGGTTGTTCAATGCAGAAGGGTATTTGGAGATCGCCTTAAACAAGGCAGAAGCTTCAAAACTGTTAGGTTTAAAATTAATGGACCCGGTGAGGGTAGAATTTCAATGATCATACGAATAGTAAAAATGACCTTTCAGCCCGATAAGAACGAGCAGTTCAGGGCAGTCTTTTCCGAAGTACAGGCTAAAATAGAGAGATTTCCCGGCTGCAGCGGAGTTGAGCTTTTGCAAGACAGGGCGAATAACGCCGTTTTCATGACGTTTTCAACATGGGACAATGAGGAAGCCCTTGAAAAGTACCGCCAATCCTCGCTTTTCAAAGATACATGGCAGAAAACCAAAGTATTATTTGCGGCGCCGGCAGAGGCCTGGAGCCTCGATCGATTGTTAATATAATTGTGTTAAAGACCTTCGGAATCCTTGACTGGCATTGGTTTTTCAGCTAATATTGCTATCCCAACTGTTTAAGATTGCACGCTTAAACCAAGAGTCAGTAAATCCCCCTTTACTTCCTGTCATTGTCCTTTCGCAAAGGAATTAGAAAATTCTACCCATTGAAAGGCAACGCTTACAAAAGAATTTGAGCATTCCCCTGATCGGGAAGTAAATTTACAGTCCAATACAAGCAATCTCTAAAAAAGAAAACAAACCAATTTGAAAATGATGAAAACTATTTACCCCGCAAAAATTGCCAAGAATCTGTGGAAGAATCTCAGCCTGTTGGTCGTGATGTTCTGCCTTTTTGGTATCAACACCTCAAAAGCCAGTCACATGGCCGGTGCAGATTTGACTTATCAAAGTCTCGGAAACGGACAATATCTGGTAACATTCACGCTCTATCGTGACTGCGCGGGTATTGATGCTCCACTTTCGGAATTTTTGAACGTGTCGTCATCTACATGTAACAGTACACAATCGTACACACTCAATCAGGACGTAACTCCCGGTAACGGTAGTGAAATCACTTTGAACTGTCCGGGTGTTACATCAACATGTAATGGTGGTACAGCTCCCGGTATCCAGGCTTGGACTTATTCGACAGTGGTAACACTGCCGGCTCAGTGTCCTGACTGGAACTTCAGCGTATCAGACTGCTGCCGAAACGCGGCGATCACTACTCTTGATTTTGGTAGTGGTGACAATCTGTACATTGAGGCTTACCTCAACAACATGACAGTAGACAACAACTCACCTACATTCTCCAACTACCCGGTTGCTTTCGAATGTATCGGTCAGAACAACTTCTACAACCATGGTGTAATTGATGCTGACGGAGATTCGCTTGTATACTCTTTCATTCCTCCACGCACAGACGCTAACATTCCTGTAACTTATGCTTCAGGTTACACAATTGCAAATCCTTTGACTTCATCACCGGGTGTGACTATCAGTCCATCTACAGGTGATATCGCAATGCACCCAACTCAAACAGAAGTAGCAGTAGTTGCTGTTCTGATTCAAGAATACCGTAACGGTGTTTTGATTGGTAGTGTAATGCGTGATATGCAGATTTATACGGTTCAGTGTTCAAACACTCTTCCTTCTGCAACAGGTATTAACGGAACAACTAACTTCCTCACTTCAGCTTGTGTAGGTGGTCAACTTTGCTTCGATGTTATTACAAACGATGCTGATCCAAACCAAAACTTAACACTTACCTGGAACAATGGTATCCCGGGAGCGACATTTACAGTTACAGGTTCACCAGCTCCGGTAGGTCATTTCTGCTGGTCACCATCAGCTGCTGATGCACGTCCGCAACCGTATACATTTACTGTAACTGTTCGCGATGACGCTTGTCCTTCAAATGGAGTACAGACTTATTCATATTCAGTAACTGTTTCTAACATGGGACTGAATGTTACCTCTACTCCAAGTGTTGCTTGTAACGGAAACCACAATGGTTCTGCTTCGGTAACTGCTTCGGGTAATCCTCCGCTTACATACATCTGGACTTCAAGCCAGCTTGCTAACGAATTAACAACTTCTACAATCAGTCACCTTACAGCAGGAACATATACAGTTAACGTTACTGATGGTTCAGGTTGTGTAGGTTCTCAAACAATCACTATCACAGAACCGGCTCCGGTATCTGTAAGTGTAACCGGCACAAGTGCAGGTTGCGGTGGTGGTTTAGGTAGTGCTACAGCAGTTGCTACAGGTGGAACAGCAGGTTATTCATACCTCTGGGATTCATCACCTGCTCAAACAACAGATGTAGCGATTGATCTTCCTTCAGGAACTTATACAGTTAACGTAACTGATGCTCATAACTGTCATGGTACAGCATCAATCAATATCGCAAACGTAACTCCGGTATCTTTCGCTATCTCTTCTACTCCTGCTACATGTCTTGCAAATGACGGAACAGCTTCAGTAGTAACAACAGGCGGAAGTGGTAACTTCACTTACGAGTGGACTCCAAACGTATCAAGCACTCCGGATGCAACAGGACTTATCACAGGTAACTATCAGTGTATTGCTACTGATGTGACTAGCGGTTGTGCTCAAACATTGGTAACTTATGTAGCAAATACAGCAGGTATTTCTGCAGATATCTTCTCTTACAGCGATGCAAGTTGCGGTAATGCTGAAGATGGTACAGCTACAGTAACAATCACAGGCGGTCAGGCTCCTTATACAATCGCATGGCCAAACGGTGATACTACTGAGTCAGTATCGAACCTTGCTCCGGGAACATACACTGTAATGGTGGAAGATTACTTAGGTTGCCGTGCTTATGCATCTGTAACTATCGGTGCTATCAACCCTGCACCGGAAGTAAATCTTGGAAACGATACAACAATGTGTAATGGTGATGTATTGACACTTGATGCAGGCGCAGGTAACACTTACCTCTGGTCTGACAACAGTACAGGTCAAACATTAACTGTAACAGCTGCCGGTATCTATTCAGTACTTGTTACTAACTCATTCGGTTGTGAATCATTCGATGCAATCCAGGTTGATTACATTTCTTGTAATGCAATTCACGGTGGAACATCTACATCAACTTCTACTGCATCTAACGATCTTTCAATCTACCCTAACCCTACACACAACGAAATCCACATCAACATCGCGAAAATCCGCAACACTGATGTAATGGTTTCTGTGATGGACATCCTGGGTAATCAGATCTTCGTTTCTAAAGAATCATCAGATTATGGTTACTCAAAAGTAATCGACGTGAATTCTTTGAATCCGGGTGTATACACTGTAAAAGTTGAATACAACGGTGAAATCAAGACTACTCGTATTGTAAAACAATAATCCAAACCATAGTTTTTAGGGAAAAGCGCAGGTATTTCACCTGCGCTTTTTTTATGCCCAAAAAACGCCAAAAAAGAGGTTTTTTTAGATTAAAGGGAAATTCCATTGGCCCTTAAAATTGACCTGTTTACTAGAAAAAGGAGCTCTGTAACGGAACTTTATTGAAGCACCCTGCACATGGGGCTATTTTGCATACAGTAATTCACTCCTATATGCATAATATCTCTACTCTGAAAAACAAATGGCTTACAGTACGCAAATACTGTTGGTTTTTCGTACCCTTTTGTCGCATTCTCCTTTTTGGTATGGAAGCCTATGGTAACCCTGTTTCTTCGGAAGAGCTTATAAATAGCACTCCTGCCCTTTCAGGAATTGATGGCACTACAGATTACGCCATTCAAGCTTGTGCAGGTACTTCAGTTTGTTTCGATATCTTCTCAGCCGGAAATACAGAAAATGCCAGTCTCAGCTGGACTAACACGATTCCAGGCGCATCATTTAGCAGTGACAATACTTCCGCTCCCTCAGGTCATTTCTGCTGGGCTATTCCTTCGGATGCAGGCCAAACGGATCCATACACCTTTCAGGTCTACATAATGTCGCAGAGCAAGCCGGAAGCGATTCTGGGCACTTATACTTACACCATATACGTACCACAGTTAGTGATTTCTTCCTCAGTAAAGGCTTCCCTTTGTCGCGGAAAGGATAATGGCAGTATTTCGATTAGTGTTTCCGGAGGCCAATCTCCTTATTCGTACGAATGGGCAACAGGTATTTCGGCTTCAAATTCGGCTGACCATTTACGGGCCGGCAATTATGAGGTCTTAGTTACCGATGACAATGGTTGTTCATTATCATACACAACATCAGTTGAGGAAGAATATCAAGTTGATCTGTCTGCTCTCACCATTCCGGCATCATGCCATTCGAACGACGGTTCTGCTGAACTGTCTGCCACAGGCGGTTTCCCACCATATTCATTCTACTGGAATAACACTTCAGTCGATAAATCAACGGTAAATAGTCTTTATGCAGGAATCTATAAAGCTGAAGTAATTGACTCAAAAGGATGCCAGACCGCGAACAATGTTTTCGTTGAAGATATGGCTCCGAAGCTCACCGTTTCCTCAATCCGCCCTGTACAGTGTAAAGGCGGTTCCGATGGAATGATTTACGTAGAAGGAAGTGGTCGAAGTGCTTTGATTTACAGCTGGGAACCAAATCACGAAACAGGGCCACGACTTAAAAACTTAACCAATGGTACTTATACAGTGACGGCGACCGATATGGAAGGCTGCTCAACGAAATTACAGACTACGGTTGCTTATGTCCATGAGAATCCAACCCTGAGTCTGGGAATGGACAGAAGTCTTTGCTTGGGTGATCAGGTATTGCTCGATGCCGGAAATTTCAACTCCGTGCAATGGACAGATAACAGTACGGCAAGAGTGAAAGAAGTTACCAAAGCTGATACCTATTCCGTGACAGTTACCGATGCAAATGGCTGCCAGAGCGTAGATGCGGTCAGACTCGACTTTGTTGATTGCAGTAAACCGGAAGAGTTCAATTCGATCAATTTGTACCCGTCGCCGGTTCGCGATTTAGCAACGCTGTCTATGGTTAGTACGAACGAACAACCTATGGTTTTTGAAATTCACGATTTGATGGGTAAGCTCGTTTGGGAAAAAAAGTTCACAGTCGTGGCGAAATTCGGGAGGAGATTCCAACATGTAACTGGAACGAAGGAATGTATATTCTTCGCGTGATCAAAGATGGTCGAATTTCGACTCGTAAGTTCATGAAGCAATAATGAATCTACACCACACTATACACACAAAGACCTGCTGAAAACGCAGGTTTTTTTTTGCTTTCACATTGGATTAAAGACTTACTTTTACCGCCATAATTAATAAAGCGGTGTTTGCTCTACTAAAAAAGAAATCAATAGCTTCTTCAGTTCGCTGATCGGCTATTTGGTCATCATTGTATTCCTTTTAGCCGTCGGCCTATTGATGTGGATTTTCCCCGGCGGAGGCCATAACGTCATCGAGAGTGGCTATGCGAACATGGATCCATTGTTTATCCTTGCTCCTTGGCTATTTCTTTTTTTAATTCCGGCAGTAACGATGCGCATGCTGGCTGAAGAACAAAAGAGCGGAACTATCGAACTATTGTTGACGCAACCAATCACCGATCTGCAGATTGTTTTAGCCAAATACCTGGCAGCAGTGATTTTGGTTCTTATCTCACTTGTCCCTACCATCGTTTACTACATTTCTATCTCCAGATTAGCTACTCCGGCGGGCAATGTAGATACGGCAGGAATTATCGGTTCCTATATCGGCTTAATATTCCTGTGCAGCGGCTTTGCTTCCATCGGAATATTTGCCTCTTCGTTAACCAATAATCAGATTGTATCATTTATTCTTGCTGTCATATTGTGTTTCTTCTTTTACAGCGGTTTCGATTTTCTCTCAACGATACTTACTACTTCAGAAACCACAACGATACTGTCGCGCCTTGGAATGAGCAATCATTACAGTTCACTTAGTCGCGGTGTGATAGATACCCGTGACGTGGTTTACTTTATTTCGGTCACTCTGTTTTTTGTCTTTTTAAGTCGTTTCATTCTTGAAAAACGTAAATGGTAGTTATGAAGAAAGACACGAAAAAGAAGAGCTCCAGACAGCAAAGTATCATGCAATTACTGTTATTGCTGATCATACTCGTTTTGTCGAATATTCTTGCCGGCTATCTTTTTACCCGCATTGATATGACTCAGGAAAAGAGATATTCCCTTTCATCCTCCTCGGTCGAATTAGCAAAAAAGCTCGACGATGTTGTTTACTTCCGAATTTATCTCGACGGTGATCTACCGCCGGGACTAATTCGCTTACGTAATTCGATGAAAGAAATGCTCGACGAATTTCGTGTGTATGCAGGGGATAACATAGAGTATGAATTTGTAGATCCTTCTGCAAATCCGGATGAGACTGAACGAGTGAATTTGTATAAGCAGCTTTCCCAAAAGGGCCTCTACCCTACTAATCTGGAAGAAAATCAGAAATCAGGTCAGTCACAAAAGATTATTTTCCCTGGAGCGCTGGTCAATTACCGAAGTTATGAAGTGCCAATGCAATTGCTAAAAAGCAAACTTGGTTCAAGCTCAGAAGAAATGCTTAATTCCTCGGTTGAGAGTTTAGAATATGAAATATGCTCGATGATCCGTAAGCTTACAACAGAGCGGACTCAGCGAGTGGGATTTTTACAAGGGCAAAAGGAGTTATCGACAATGCAAATTGCTGATGCCGCTAATGCTTTAGGCGAATTTTACAAAGTAGACACAATTGAAATTGATGAGCAATTAAATGCACTGAAGGATTTTAAAGCAATTATTATCGCCGGTCCTGACACCGCATTCACAGAGAAGGATAAATTTATTCTCGACCAATTTGTGATGCATGGAGGTCGTGTTCTTTGGTTGGTAGATCAGATGCAAATCAGCATGGATAGTCTGGAAGCTTCGAGTACAAATGTGGCAATTCCGAAAAATCTGAATATCGACGACATGCTTTTCCGTTATGGAGTCCGTATCAATACCGATTTGGTGATGGACATGCAGGCTGCTCCAATTCCTATCGTGACCGGATTTGTAGGCAACCAACCGAAGCAGGAAGTTTTTCCATGGTATTATTTCCCATTGATTTCTACCGACATCAAAAATCCATTGGTTCACAATTTGAATATGATTAAGTTGGAATTTGCAAGCACAATTGACACTATCGAAACGGATAGTGTTAGGAAGACAGTGTTATTGTCTACAAGTAAACTAAGCCGATTCCAGTTAGCACCTGCACGTGTTTCTTTAAATATTTTGCGTGACAAACCCGAACCATCGATTTTCAATAAACGAAATCTGATCACAGGAGTGTTGCTTGAGGGGAAATTCACTTCTGCCTATAAAGGACGAATCCCTGCACAAGTAGCAGGTTCTCCGGAAATCAATTACAAAGAACGAAGTGAAGCAACTAAGATGATTGTCGTGAGCGATGCCAACATCATTGAGAATTTCATAAGCAAAAAAGGAAAAATATTTCCTTTGGGATATGACCGGATCACTCAGCAGACCTATGGCAATCGAAATTTCATTCTAAATTGTGTCGATTATTTATGCGACAATAAAGCTGTATTGGAATTACGAGGAAAAGAATTCCGGATTCGGTTGCTGGATCAGGCAAAGATTGAAAACCCGCTTTGGATTCAATGGCTGAACTTGCTTCTTCCTCCTGTTCTGATTATCGTATTTGGGCTGATCTTTAATTATCGTCGTAAAAAGAAATTTGTACTCTAACAATTCCATGAAGAAAAACCGTCGTCTAATTATTCTTGTCATTTTACTTGGGAGTGCAACCACTTTCATGTTCATGCGCAACCGCAACTCAACTATTCGTGAGGAGTTGAAAGATTTCGCTGTAAAAGACACGGCAGCGATTACAAAAGTATTTCTTGCCGACAGGAACAATCACGAGATTACATTGGAGCGAAAAGACGGCCAATGGATGGTGAACGGAAAATTTCGTCCCAAGAGAGATGTCATTCTTAATTTGCTTGATGTACTATACAAAGTCGATGTACGGACTAAAGTAGCAAAAGCTGCGTACAACAATGTGATAAAGGGTTTAGCAACCACCTCTGTTAAATGCGAAGTTTATTTGAACGGGGAAGAACTTCCTGTGAAAACAATTTACGTAGGCGGGCAAACCGAAGACGCCTTGGGTACATTCATGATGCTGGAGAAGTCGAGTGTTCCTTTCATCACTTACATTCCCGGCTTCAACGGTTATTTATCGCCACGCTTTACGACGAATCTCGACGATTGGAGAGAAAATACTTTATTCCATTATACTCCGGATGAAATTTCTTCCGTCGGGATCGACTATTCAAACTTTCCGGAAAAATCATTTTTACTAAAAGTTGTCGGAGGAAAACCAAGTGTGACATCGACAGACGGCAAGAGAAACATTCAATTCGTTGATACGATTGCCGTGATCAATTATCTTGATTTATTTCGTCAGGTTTATTTTGAATCGCTGAACAAAGATTTAAAAGCCAATCAGATCGACTCGATGCTTGTTTTGCCATCGGCAATTGTGATTTCTGTTACTGACACTAAGCAAGGCAAGTAAATTTTAAAGCTGTATCCCAATGCCGATTAATCAGCGATCCTTGGCCTTGTCGGACTCTTGGAAAGACTTAAAATTCGATGTTGACCGCATGTACGGTTACCGTGAGCCGGAGAAAGAAAATGTGATCATCCAGCATTATTCGTTTGATCCAATCATGCGTCAATACAGTGATTTTGATCTGAACAAGCCTAAGAAGGCCGGACGCTGATTTCTCCGCTTTTGTTGATATTTATTCCCACCGCCCCCCTTTTTCACTTGGCGGTTTAAGTGCAATCATGTAGGTTTGTGGATAAGCCTGAGGTGGATAGACAGCCCCTATTGGCGCATTAAGTCATTGACTTTCAAATAAATACATTAAAATGAAATTTATCGTTTCCAGTCAAACACTGATGAAGCAATTACAGCAGATCAGTGGTGTGTTAAACTCGAGCAATCCTCTTCCGATCCTCGACAACTTTCTTTTCATTGTAGAGAAAGGCAATTTACAGGTTTCAGCATCCGATCTTGAATCGACGATGACAACCAATGTACAGTTGATTGAAGGAAAGCAAAGCGGGAAGATAGCAGTACCTGCAAAAATTTTACTGGACACATTGAAGACATTCCCTGAGCAGCCACTTACATTTTTGGTTGACTCAAAAACACTCGGAATAGAAATCGTTTCAGATTATGGTAAGTACAAACTTACAGGATTTGATGCAGAAGAGTTTCCAAAAGTTCCTTCGATGGATGGAGCGAAATCACTTTCGCTCAATTCGGCAATACTTCAAAAAGCGATCAACAAATGTTTGTTTGCTACGGGTAACGATGAACTTCGTCCTGTTATGTCAGGTGTATTTTTCCAGCTGAGCAAAGAAAACATCACCTTCGTTGCAACAGATGCACATAAGCTGGTTCGTTATCGTCGCAGTGATGCAAAAGCATCGGGTGATGGAGCGTTGATTGTTCCGAAGAAGCCGTTGAATCTTTTGAAGAACGTTTTAAGCGATGCAACAGAAGATGTAAAAGTTACTTACAACGAGAACAACGTTTTCTTCCAGTTTGCTTCTCACTCTTTGATTTGCCGTTTGATCGACGGACGTTATCCGAATTACGAAGCAGTGATACCTGTCGACAATCCTAACAAGCTTACGATTTCACGTTCGGCTTTATTAAGTTCAGTTCGACGTGTATCGATCTTCTCCAACAAAACAACGCATCAGGTTCGTTTAAAAATTGCAGGAAGTGAATTACACATCTCTGCGGAAGATATTGATTTTGCGAACGAAGCGAATGAGCGTTTGAGTTGTCAGTACGACGGCGAAGACATGGAAATTGGTTTCAACGCACGTTTCCTTGTCGATATGCTGAACAATCTCGACGACGAACAAATCACTATTGAAATGTCGGCACCTAACCGTGCAGGTATCCTGGTTCCTGCAAATCCGGAGAACAAAGACGAAGATATTTTAATGCTGGTTATGCCGGTGATGCTTAATAGCTAGTTCTTAGTCCGTTCAATTTCGGAACGGTATAGCGATATTGAATCCTCGATCAGTAGCTTAGTGTTTGAGGATTTTTTTACGGAACGTTGGCGTGGGAAGGGACGATTGAAGATTGAAGATTGACAGCTGCCGAATATGGCAGAGCTGTGCCGAGGCTAATGGCTAAAGATTAAAAACTACAGACTATATAGAAAAAACGCCCCGGTTGCAGCCGGGGATATTTTATTCTTCAGTCGAAGCGGTAACAACGGGTGGCGTTGCTTTAGTTGGGGCTTCGTGCGGCACTTTGAGTATGATCAGTACAATCAGAGCGAGGCAGCCGACGATGAAGAGTTTATTGACTAAGCTGAAGTTTCTCATTCTTTAGTTTAACATTTTAGCTTGCATGATATTGCCGATTTCGACAACCATACCTAATTTTTTATGAGCATCCAATTCGTGTGAAGAACGAGCAGCCTGATATGCGAGCATATTGTTTGTCGGAATCAGGTAGTACTCGATTCTGCCCTGCGGGATATTGTAACGTGAAATAATCATACCTTCATTTTGATTTCCGTCAGAGAAAGTGAATTGACCTTTTTGGAAAACCAGTGATTGAATTTCGTGTGTACTCATGTTTCGTGCTTTTTTTTAAGTGATTAGTCCTCAAATGTAGCCCCCCACATGGCGGAAGGACAAAACATATTGGTGAACGGATGCGAGAAGCGGCAAAACGGAGGGATTTTTGGGGTGGATGGTGGCAAGGTGCAGGGTACGAATTAGGAAGCAGCAGCTCACTCGCACTCAAACTCAAACTCAAACAAAACAATTGACACTTCCAACGGCACTATAAATATAGTGCGAGGTCAAACTCGCTATTCCCTTGTAAATGAGCATAATAAACCAATACCCCCTTCAAAAACAGCTAAAAATCGTTAAAAATCAAGAAAACGGTATCCTAATAAATGTGTGAGTCTGAGTTTGAGTGCGAGTGAGCTGCTACTTTCCAATTCCCGGCCGGGCAACTCGCAACCCGCCAGCTGAGCCTGTCGAAGCTCGCAACCTGTAACCCGCAACTAACCCGCAACTCGCAACTCGCAACCCGCAACCCGCAACCCACCAACAGTATCATTTATATAGTGCGAGTGCGAGCGTAAGTGTAAGTGTGAGTGAACAGAAAATAAAAAACCCCGCCGGACTTCTCCGGACGGGGCCTCTCGTCTAACCAAAAAAACCTGTCTTGATTCAGCTAAGCTGAAAATATTGTGGATGTCTAATTGACAATCATCTTAATGACTTCACGCGAATTTTTACGGATCACTTCGACCAGATAAATTCCGCGGGTGAATTCAGCGACATCGAAAATCTCTGTATTTGTTCCATCGTTCGTTATATGTGAGCGAGAAAGAACTATACGACCGGTGATATCCAGAATTCGTACTGAGTAATAATTTCCGGCAGTGGCATCGAAGCTCACGGTAAACTGTGTACTCGCAGGATTAGGATAAGCAATCACATTTGATCCTGCACCTTCTGTAGTTGGATTTGATAATCGACAAGGATTAACAACGATACTTAGAATTCGTGACGGGCTGTTACCGCAAGTGTTTTCTGCCACAACGGAAACATTACCGCTTGAAGCGCCGAAGTAATCGACCGTAATTTGAGGAGTACCTTGTCCTGCCGTGATGCTTGCTCCCGGAGGAACAGACCAATGATAGTATGAAGTACCGAATACGGAATCAATTTCGTAGTAAGCGATGCTCGATGCCGGAATTGAATTACAAGCACCTGTAGGGCCTGAGATTTCATCGGCAATTTTTGGTTGAGCGAAAACAACTCCGCAACGTGAGATACTGCTACCACAGGCATCGTTTGCCGTAACACATAATGTTGCTTGTGTATAACCCGGCAAGTAATCGACAGTGATAGTATCATTCCCATCATCGTATACTGTTACATAAGTAGAAGGACTGAAAGTCCAAGTATAAGAAGTAGCACCTGCTACTGAGTCAACAAAATATTTTACTCCTGTTTGATTGCACACTCCGTAGAAAGGACCATGAATGGCACCCGGTTTCATCGGAAGAGAACGAATATTCATCACGCGCATATCACTTGAATTACAACCGCTATTCGATGTAATAAAGAGTTTACCATAGGTAAATCCTGCAGGGAATGTAATATCTACCGAAGACGCAGAAGTCGTAAGCGGATTACCCGATGTAACAGCCGATGTAATTACACAACCGTTAGGAGCATACCAGGTATAACTAGTAGCACCCGGAACAGGGTTGAATGAATAAGTATAGGTTCCGTTTTCGCAAGCACCAACTTGCGGACCGAAAACTGAACCCGGTTGAGACGGAGCTGAATAAACAGCGATTACTTTTTGACCGGAGATACCTAAACAATTTGATTTTGCAGCACGCAGATAACCCCACACGAAATTCGTATCGATAGACACTTCAATCGTTGGTGTACCCTGTCCTGAAATTAAAGTCATATGCGAAGGAATCAACCAATGATATTCCTGAGTGAGTGAATCGGCGTCAACCGAGTAAGTAATATGTTGACCCGGGCATACGGTATTTTGTGGACCATAAATTGTGTCAGGTGAACTTGGTCGTACAGATGCAAAAAATGTCGTGAGACAATTATTGGACGATGGCGAAGCTGCAAAATCAACTTCAACACAAATATCTCCCGCAGTTAAAGCGAATTGAACAATTACACTATTAGTACCCTGTCCGGAAAGGATATTAGCACCACTAGGAACGCTCCAGTTGTAGCCAGTAGCACCCGGAAGGGTGTCGACAGAGTAAGAATACGATTGATTGATACAAATGGCCTGAGGCCCGTGAATATCGCTGTTCTGAAGAACATTGGCGTTGTAAAGAGCAACCGGGTCTGTCTCAGCTTTGAGAACAGTGGAAGCAATTACATTGAGAATGATCAGAAAAAGTATGAGGTATAGCTTTTTCATCTGAGTTAAGATTTGAATTATCCGACTCTTTATAGATGGTCAAAGCAAGAGATGTTTGATGAAGATTGGCGGAGATCTTACAAATGAAAGCTTTCAGGAAATTTAGGTTTCAAAATTCTCAATTCTGAAAGTTGGGCAAAAAAAATCCTGCAGATGCAGGACTTTCAATTTGTGCCCGGAGAGAGACTCGAACTCTCAAGGAAGTTACTCCAACGGCTTCTGAGACCGCAACGTTTGCCAATTTCGCCATCCGGGCAAAGGGCTTAAAAAATGAGTAGCTGTTTTTAAAAAAACAGCTACTGTAAAGAATGTGCCCAGGGGGGGATTCGAACCCCCACGGTTGCCCGCCACCCCCTCAAAGTGGTGCGTCTGCCAGTTTCGCCACCTGGGCTTGTCTGATTGACAAGGGCTGCAAAAGTATGATTTTTTTCTAAAAGGCAAATATTTTTTGTGGGTTTGGGGGGATTCTTACACTTTTTTTGGGAAAGTAGTAAGTGGTAAGTAGTAAGTTGGCTTTGAGTTCAAACGAAGGAAGTTCAAAATGCCTTTTAGGGAAACCAGTTGCCCGAAAATATTGTTATAGAGCTTACTATTAAGTAATTATAATAATAGGCAGAGCAAAAAAAATCGCCCTACCTACTATTTTGAAATCATTTTGGATTAAGTAGAAAACAACTCAAATCCATTATTTTACAGTAAGTCAACTTACTACTTACAACTTACTACTTACTAACATCAGTACTTCAAATACTTATCCAACCACCCAAAAAACTCTCGCTGCCAGGTGATACTATTTTGAGGTTTGAGAACCCAATGGCCTTCATCCGGGAAAGAGACGAAACGGGCAGCGATGTTTCTTTGGCGGGCTGCTGAATAGGCTTCTAGGCCTTGAGTATATGGTACACGATAATCACGCTCGTTGGCGATGATCAGAATCGGAGTGTCCCAATCGCCTACGAAGCGATGAGGAGAGAATTTCGTGTAGCTCGCAGGCTCCGGTTTTCTCCAGTAGCCTCCGTCGAATTCGTGATTGTGGAAGAAGAGTTCTTCCGTTGCAACCATACTTTCAAGATTGAAAACTCCGCAATGCGCAATGAACGCTTTGAAGCGATGCTGGTGATGACTTTCCAACCAATACACCGAATAACCGCCGAAGCTTGCACCTACAGCTCCCATCTTATCCTTATTAACAAATGGTTCTTTCGCTACGCTGTCGATCGCTGATAACAAATCTGTCATTGCTTGTCCACCCCAATCACCACTGATCTGATCGCACCAAGCCTGACCGAATCCCGGTAAACCACGACGATTCGGAGCAACGATGATGTATTGATTAGCAGCCATGAGTTGGAAATTCCATCGGTACGAGAAAAACTGACTCACCGTACTTTGCGGTCCACCCTGACAGTAAAGCAATGTTGGATATTTATTATTCGGATTAAAATTCGGAGGATAAATTACCCAAGTCAGGATTTCTTTGTTGTCGGACGATTTAATCATCCTCTTCTCTACTCGACCAAGTGTTACTGTCGCAAGCAAATCACGATTTGTAAAAGTAATTTGAGTTGATTTTCCTTTTTGAGCATCTACGCTGAACAATTCAGTTGGGAGGAAATCGACATGAGAGACGCCACTATTTGATCACTTCCGTTTGGCAGAGTAACCACTGAAACGCCGGTATAATCGGCAGTATCTGTAGTGAGTTGGTGAATCGGGTTACCGGATTTTTCCATTAAGTCATAATAGAAAATCTGATCTGTCGCCGCGATATCAGAAATGAAATAAATTCTGGATGATGAACCATTAAATTTCGGATGATCGACATTGTAATCGAAATTTGATGAAACATCCTTTCTGCTTTTTGTGGCAACATCATAAATGTAGAGACGTTGTTGTGCTGCTTCATTTGCAGGTTCAGCCCAGGAAACCCATGCGATTGTTTTCCGTCAGGCGAAAAAGCGGGAGCTTTATCGTAGCCGTTAAGTCCTTCGGAGATATTACTTGTTTTACCTGAAGCAACATCGAATAAATAAATATCAGAGTTGGTAGAAAGCGCATACTCACGACCGGAAAGCTTTTTACATGTATAAGCCAAAGTTTTTCCATCATCGCTCCATGCAATCTCTGCTTCATCACCATCGGGTTTCAACGGAGAATCGAAACGCATTCCGTAGAGAATGTCGAGAGGTTTATCTTTCACTTCACCATTTTTCAAAGGCGCAACGAAAATATGACTGTAAGTACCATCGGCCCATGAATCCCAGTGACGCATCATCAAGTCGTCGTAGATCTTTGCGCTCGATTTTGGCAAATCAGAATACTTATCCTTGCCCAATAAATTATCTACATGCACATCCATGCCCATCCAAATCATAGAACCGTTTGCCGAGATGCCGTAACAATTGATATCACCATCGACATGCGTGATTTGTTTTTTATCAGAGCCGTTAGCATTCATAGAATACACCTGACTGCTACCCTGATCATTCAGATAATAAATAGTTTTTCCGTCGGCGCTCCAGCGAGCCATACTTTCGTTGCTCGAATCCTTCGCTATCGGATAAGTTGTTTTCGTTTTGAAATCGTATAGCCAGATATCAGAGTTGCCTTTATTCTTTGGCACATCATACGTGCGAATATTATAAAGCACCTGAGATCCATCCGGAGACAGTTGAGGATCACTTACACGACCTAATTGCCACAACATTTCCGGCGTAAGCCAGTCGGCTGTTGCAGTGATGGACATGAAAGCCAGAGCGAGAGTTAGAAGTTTTCTTGACATTGTTTTTGGTATTGGCTGATCGGCCAATTAGCTGATTAGCCAATTAGCTGATGATTGGTACTTGGAATATATATAGGTTAAGAGACTGACAGGCTACTGATAATTGTATCGGCTGTATTCATTAGCTAATCAGCTAATCAGCTAATTGAACTAAGTCAGCATCCCTCCATCGACATTCAGCACCTGACCTGTTATGTACGTAGACATATCGCAAGCGAGGAAGAGAACGGCATTGGCAACATCTTCGGGAGTACCGCCGCGTTTGAGAGGAATAGCTTCACGCCACTGCTTAACTGTTTCGGCAGGGAGAACATCCGTCATTTCAGTTTCAATAAAACCCGGTGCGATAGCATTGCAACGAATGCTGCGACTACCCAACTCGAGTGCAACAGATTTAGTGAAGCCGATGATACCTGCTTTAGACGCAGCATAGTTTGCCTGTCCTGCATTTCCCTTCACTCCTACTACACTGCTGATATTAATAATAGATCCGCTGCGTTGTTTCAGCATTGGGCGCTGACAAGCCTTGGTGATATTGAAAACAGAATTCAAATTCGTCCGAATAACATCGTTGAAATTTTCTTCCGAGCATCGGAGCGATAACCTTTTGCTTTGATACCGAATTGAGAAAGTTCAGCTTCGAGAGCCTGACCTTTTTCAACAGAAGATAAATACGTGAAAGCCACGTTAGCGCCTTCCTGCGCAAGTTTGATAGCGATACCACGACCGATACCTTTCGATGCGCCGGTTACCAGCGCTGTTTTTCCTGATAGTAATTTTCCCACAGTAAGTGTTTTTGCTTGGGCTGCAAATTAGAAAAAAGTTTGGCTTTTTCACTCATATTTTGTTCAACAAGCTCCCCTCAAAAAGGCTCAAAACAACGCATTCGAATAGTCCAAAAACTACAACATAGTATTTGTTAAAAAACTGAAGAACAGTTCAATAGTACTTTACCTACATTCATGTAGGTTTCAATTAGTTAATAAACGTTAATTCTGTCGAATAAATAGGCTTCAAACCAATCATTCAAGAGTATTCAATTCTTTTTTTTCTACATTTATCACCACTCAAAATCAATCAAACCAATCATGAAAAAACATCTGCTCGCTTTGTCGATGCTATGCTTTGTATTTTTTGCTCAGTCGCAAGCACAAGCACAAACGCCGCCAAAGAAAGTTACTTCTGTCGAAGGTATTACTGAATACCAGCTTGGCAACGGACTTCGCGTCCTTCTCTTCCCTGATCCGTCGAAATCAACGATGACGGGTAACATTACCTATTTAGTTGGCTCTCGTCACGAAGGCTATGGCGAAACAGGTATGGCACACTTGCTCGAGCATATGGTTTTCAAAGGATCAACAAATCACACTAACATTCCCGGAGAATTATCATCTCATGGTGCCAGTCCGAATGGTTCTACTTGGTATGATCGTACGAATTACTTTGAAACATTTTCAGCCAGCGAAGAAAATCTAGACTGGGCACTAAGTTTAGAAAGCGATCGAATGATCAATTCATTCATTGCAAAGAAAGATTTGGAAACTGAATTTTCAGTCGTTCGAAATGAATTTGAAATGGGAGAAAACGATCCAAGTTCAATTCTGAATGAGCGAGTGATGTCGACAGCCTATATCTGGCATAACTATGGAAATTCCACGATCGGTTCGAAAGAAGATATTGAAAGAGTTCCGATTGAAAATCTCCAGGCCTTTTACCGCAAGTATTACCAGCCCGACAATGCAGTATTGATTGTTGCAGGTAAAATTGACGAAGAAAAAACGCTTTCATTGGTAAATAAATATTTCGGACCTATCCCTCGTCCGACACGTGTATTGCAAGAGCCATATACTGTTGAACCTACTCAGGATGGTGAACGTTCAGTTATTCTCCGCCGTACCGGTGATGTTCAGGCAGCATCATGCGGATACCACATTCCATCATCTTCACATCCTGACTATGCAGCATTAGATGTTCTTAATCATGCTCTCACGAACGAACCTTCAGGCCGTATTTATAAAGCATTAGTTGAGTCGAAACTTGCATCTTCCATTTACGGAAGCATCAATATGAGCAAAGACCCCGGCTTCTATTATTTATCTGCCGAAGTGTTGAAAGAAAAATCGCTTGATTCGGTTCAGCACACAATGTTATCGTTGCTCGATAATTTAGCAAAAACACCAATTACAACTGAAGAAGTTGAACGCGCAAAAACTTCATTGCTGCGCGACTTTGATCTTGCTTTCAACAATAGCAATTACGTCGGTATTTTCATTTCTGAATTTATTGCTTCCGGTGACTGGAGATTGATGTTCCTTTACCGTGACAATCTGGAAAAAGTAAAAGCAGAAGATGCGAATCGCGTTGCAGCAGCTTATCTTAAACCTTCGAACAGAACAACAGGTTTATTCATTCCTGAAAAAACTTCTGATCGTGCCGAGATTCCTGCTTCACCGGATTTAACACAGACGTTAAAGACATATAAAGGACGTGCTGCGAAAGCCGCTGCTGAAGAATTCGACAGTTCACCGGCTAACATTGAAAAAAGAACAAAGCGTGGAACGATTCCGGGAGGAACTAAGTATGCTTTACTTTCAAAAACTACACGCGGCAGTGTCATGAAAATGAAAATCACTTTGCGAATTGGTAGTTTGAAATCGTTGGAAAACAAAGGTGATTATACAAATGCAACGGCTGATATGTTGATGCGCGGCTCGAAGAATTTCACAATGGAACAATTGAACGACACATTAGCAAAACTGAAAGCGGAAGTTAATGTTGGCGGTGGCGGACAAAACGTTACTGTTTCAATTCAGACGACAAAAGAAAACCTCAAGAATGTTCTGGCAATTGTAAAAGATGTCCTACGTAACCCTGCATTCCCGGCTTCTGAGTTCGAAAAAATGAAAGCAGAAACAGCAACAAGCTTAGATCAGCAGAAGAGCGATCCTCAAGCGCTTGCTTTCCTCCGTTTGAGCCAGCTCACTGAAACATATGCCCCATCCGATTTCCGTTATACAAAATCATTCGAGCAAATGTCGGATGATTTGAAAAAATTGACTTTAGATGGCGTGAAGAAATTTTACGCAGACTTCTACAACAGCGGCAATGCAACTGTTGGTGCTATCGGCGACTTTGATGAAGCCGTAGCAATAGCAGGACTGAATGACATTTTTGCCAACTGGAGTTCTCCTGAGAAATACACAAGGGCTGCAGATCCTACTTCTAAGACAACAGCGAAGATGGATAAGATTTTAACTCCTGACAAAAAGAATGCAGTGTTTGGTGCACAGCAAAATCTGAAAATCCAAGACAACAATGCTGATTATGCGGCGTTGATCATGGGCAACTACATTCTTGGAGGAGGCTTTTTGAATTCACGTTTAGCTACACGTATCCGTCAGAAAGAAGGTATCAGTTATGGTGTTGGTTCGTGGTTGACAAGTTCATCGTTCGAAGAAAGCGGAGTATTCGGTTCATATGCTATTTACAATCCGGAAAACTCTACTAAGTTGATCGCTGCTTACAATGAAGAACTCAGCAAAATGCTGAAGGACGGATTTACAGAAGCAGAATTGAAAGATGCGAAGACCGGATTCTTACAAAGCCGTCAGCGTAATCGTTCAGGTGATGATTACTTATTAAATAAACTGAACGATTATCTCGTGCTCGACCGTACAATGAGCTTCGATGAAACTCAGGAAAAACAAGTTGATGCATTGACAGTAGCGCAAGTGAATGCTGCGATGCAGAAATGGATCAAACCAGAAGAAATCATCATGGTTCAGGCCGGAGATTTTAAATAAGCACTTTGCGATTTGCAGAAAAAAAGGCGTCCGTTTGGGCGCCTTTTTTTTGTGGTGCAGTTGCGGGTTACGGGTTGCGAGTTGCGAGTTGCGGGTTGCGAGCTGCGAGTTGCAAGCTGCGAGTTAACGGGTTGCGAGGTACGGGGTACGGGGTAGGGTCATACCCCAAGTCAACTTACTACTTACTTACTACTTACTACTTACTTAGTAGAGAGCACCAAATACCCCAAAGCACCCAATTCAAACTCATCATCACCTTTCAAATTGATCGTTCATGATGCGAATCATCTCTCCTACTGCTTCGCCATTCCATAATGCGTGCTTGACAGGTATAAATAAAAGTAATATCTCTCTTTAAATCAAGAGTTACCAATTAAAAATATTCAGAGAAATCGAGTCGAAGATATATCGGATAGACCAGCTTAATTTCATCTCTGCTTAAGCAGAAATAAAAAACACTCTTCACATTAAAACAATCCTGAATTTTCCAGTCCCCAACTTCCATGTAAAATTGAACATTGCTCCTATTCAAACCTTTCAATTCAAAGAAAAAATCGCCATAATAATTAGCAGACGTAAAGGCAATCGTGTCAGAAATAAATTTGGGCAGATCCTGAAAAACAGCATACCGTTTTGACGCCGGGTTTATGACGTAGTAGTTATGCCATTCGTACCCACTTACGTGTAAGTACAAAAAACCATAACGGTAGTGATCAAATCTTAAACACTGAAACCCGTGTCCGGCTGCATCACTGGTATCCTGCATTAATTTCAAAGTTGTATCGTTACAGCGGATAGAAAAAATTGAATCGGTGATAACAATAGAACCAGGTCGATTTTTGTTCACAGCCAAAATAACAGAGTCTATTTTTATTTTATTTAGGCTGTCAATGATATGAAAAGCCTTTTCTGCAGAATCTATATCGATATTAACATTGTCAGCATATCGGAATCGTTGCTCGGCACTAATCAAAGCATTTGCGAATGTCAGTGAATCTATAGTGTCAATTTTAGCAGTGATCGTATTAGTTTCCCAAAGTTCCAATTTTACATGCGTCTCATTGAATTCAATTCGATTCCGTTCCGATTTATACCACATTTCTTCATCACTCGCAATAGGAAAAACTCCCGGCAAAGCATAGTTCAATTCTTGAAAAGAAAGTGAAACAAAATGCTTATTACCCGCAAGTGCCAATCGGTTAATGAGCATTTTGACATATTGCTCTGCTTGGATACCATAATTCCAAGGATGCGCATCAGGTCCGCAGGATTTTTTCACTTTCAGGTAAACTGTGTCGGAAGTGATGGTATCTAATTGAAGAAGGACACCTTCGGATAAGGAACGCTCGGAATTAATTCTGGCAATGGTCTGATGGACAAATTCTTCGTACGTTTTTCTTCCTACGACAGTTTGAACGCTTGAAACAGAAGATTTCGATTCATTCTTATCTGACTCAAGATTACGACAAGAGACTATTGCGAAAAAAACTACTGTAAAAAGGGCAAAAGATTTTATAATACCTATGTTCATAGGTGGAATATTTAAATCAAAGCTAAAAAAATTCAAAGACTATAATAACACTAAATTTCTTTACTCATCCTATCAATCGAAGCTCGGTAAATGAGTGAGAATGTCTCATCCGAAAGATGTTTCGACAATTCCGGCTTGAAGGTTTCGGCTAGTTCGGTGAGTTCTACCATTCGTTTATTATTGCTGGAATTAAGCCGGTCGGTTTTTTGAATTCGGATAACTTCGATAAAGTCGTCCATCCATTTTCCATAGCGCTGCATGAATTCCTGTTGTTCGGGATTCAATTTTTTTACGTCGTCAGTGTCAATGAAAGCAGAGAACGCTTTTGAGCTGACAAGTGAAGCACCGGCAGTGAAGCCAAGGTACTTTAAGAATTTTCTGCGACCGGAAGTATTTTCAGACATGATAATGTACGATAGAATTAATGTGGAAATTAAATGTACTTTTTTACGAAAGAGTTGTACATCTCTTACATTCTCTAAAATTAGAAAAAGGAAGTGACTTCTACAAATAGTATTTGAATACATAGCCAACTTGTATCACATGGTTAGCAATTGAATGGAGTCGGGTTCGAAAACCAAAGTTTGTTGGCTTACTCACAGGAGCTGTTGCCGGATTAGCTACGATTACTCCCGCAGCAGGATACGTTTCACTTCCTGCAGCTTGCATGATTGGTATTATTGCCGGTGGGTTTGCTATCTGGCTGTACACATGAAAAATAAAATCGGCTGGGATGATGCTCTCGATGTATGGGGAGTTCACGGAGTTGGAGGCTGTCTGGGAACAATTCTTCTCGGAGTCTTTGCATCGAAAGCAATGAATGGCGCCGGAGCTGACGGATTGTTGGCCGGTGGTAGCGGATTCTTTATCAAGCAAGTTCTTGCAGTTGTAATCGCATGCATCTATGCTTTTGCATTCACTTACTTTATGCTAGTGTTGATTAATAAGATTACTCCGGTAAAAGTATCCCTAAATGAAGAAGAAAAGGGCTTGGACGACTCGATACATGGGGAGAAGGCTTATGATGAGGGAGTGTTGTAGTTAGTAGGTAGTAAGTTGTAAGTTGTAAGTTGTAAGTAGTAAGTTGTAAGTTGTACGTGGCAATTACTGCTTACTTCACTACTTACCACTTACTACCACACTCAAAAAAAAATCGCTTATTCTTCGTAACCGCTTTTAATGACGGTGGAGATCATCTTGAATTGCTCATTGGCACTAAAGCAATGAAGCGAATGAGCAGGAATGATAATGCCCATACCCAACTCAAGGGTATGCTTTACTTTACTTATTTCCACTTCTGCTGTTCCGTCAATTATCTGAACATAGGTATCGAATGGAAGCATCTTCTCGCACAATTCTTCACCTTCGTCGAACGACATAGCTGTTACATTGCCGGTAGATTTTTGATGATCGTTCTGCTCGCTACAGCATTGGGAACATACTCGATTATTTCAACGATAATATGAGACTTAGCCTTTTCCAGTTCCAATGCTTCACCACCTCTTCGATTCCCCTTTCCGTTTCCGGCAGATTGCGTCATAAGATTAAAATTAGAATTCGTGGTAAGGTAGTCATTTATGACAACAACTGATCGAATTTGACAAGAAATGAAGAGGTGCACTCCGAATCATTCCTTGGAAAAGGAAAGATTAAAGATCCATCTTATACTGAACGATAACAGTTCTAAATTTTTAAACAAACTACTTCACTTGCTTACTGCACCAGTCGATAATAGCCGGATACAGATCTGCCAAAGTTTGATCTTTGCCCCTGTTTCTATATAAATCAACAAGCATTGTACTGAACTCAGGGAATTTAGTAAAGCCACGTCCTTCCTTCATCATTTGATCAATACCTGGAATCAATTTATTTTGCTCTTCGATCGTAAGTAAGTCAACATATCTGAGATTAACTAAACCCCAATTGAGATATTCCTCGAAACATGTCATAACATTGGTATATCCCGCAGAAGCTCCTGAATTGGGTTGTTCCCATTGAGAAAGGTCGGCGAAAGCTTTGAGCAGCTTTGGATCATTCGAATACTTATCAGCTTCCGGATTGATGAAAGCATGATTGTATTCCGTGAAAAGCACATTGCCACGGATGATGTTCTGTGTGGATGACAAATACTTTTCCAATTGCGGATAGGAATAAGGAAAATTGACATGAGCATGCACTTCTTTAAAACCGTTATTAATGATTGTATTTTCACATTGACTTCCACCTACCAATGGCGAAAAAATAACTTTAAGACCATTGTACGAAGTTCCGGGAAAATTTTTGCTCAGCCAGTCTCTCATCCCATCAGTATTGAGACTGTCTTTTGTGTAAGAAATCTGATCTGAATACAAATTCATGTGTTGTTTGTAGAACTTATCGAAAGAAGATTTTACGGCAAAATCTTCCAAAGCTTTTATATAAGGCAGGAGTACATTCTCACCGCCCCAGCTTGTACTGTCATAAACAGGAGACTGGACAATATGATTCTTTTCAAAAATGAATGAGTATGCATCCATTTTCAGATAGAAGTAGTTCCAGAATTGTTTCTTCAAAAGAGAATCAAAAGTCAGGACGATAAATTCATTTTTATACGGATCAAACCATGTACGCAAATCAGTATAATAAGGTGTTGTGTGAACGACTTGATCGCTGTCTTTTATTTCAAAATCTGTCAAGGCAAAACAATGTGAACTAACTCATAAATTTCAGGAATCTCGGCTGTGGTTTGATTATTCATCTTCAGCTTGTATTCCTCGGTGAATGTAGCGGGTGTCGGAACTCCTTTTATTTGCGTAAAGGCACTGTCTTTTCCGTTTAGAAGAACTACAAAGTCGTATGTCTTTCCCAGCTCAACATTGAAAATAATAGAATCGACGTCGGTAATTAATGCCGCTCGTACAGTAGACGATTTGGAAACTTCAATTGTCCAAACATCGGGTCTGGCTTCCGGAGTGATCGTCCAGAAATCTTTCTTATAAACATTGCCTTCGCGTAAACTTGAAATCTTAGAATTTGCTCGAACAATTGGCAAAGCATTTTGCCCATTTGTAATTACAAACTGAATTAATCCAATTAATAGCAATACTCCTTTTCATAAAAAATGTTCGGGTTTTGATGGTCATAGGTTGCCTCAATGAAACTGCCAATTGCACTGAAAACTTGATTCATGCAGTTGAATTCTGGCGCAGTAGATGGTTTCAGAACTACCAGGTTCAGAATTGCACAAAACTACTTCTGTGATTTCTTCAATGCCACTTTCGCTTCATTCTGTTTCACGCGAAACTTTACGATATCAGAAATCAGTTTTACCGGCAAGGGCTTGTCGAGCGGAAAACGGATGGTTCCCTTTGAATAATCGTATTGCTCAAGCCGGTCTTTGAAATGCTCCGTTGCTTTACCACCTCCCGGATAGAACCCGTAATGCTTTGCAGTTAAACTAAAATAAGAAAGAGCACCTAAGTATTTAAACGCAGGCATTCCATAGCTGATAATCTCTTCGGCTTTAGGAGCAGCTTTTTGAATTGTCTCCCTGAATTTTTTAAGGTTTGCCTGATGCTCTTTCGGTTGAGCTTTGATGTAATCGGAGATGGATGAATATTGCTTCATGTTTTTTTGTCACTTAGTTCACTTAGTACACAGAGATCACTTAGACTTTATTGCTTAATAAGTTTTTTGTACAATTTAGTTTGGGAATCGTAGATTGATATAAAATAAGTTCCGGCTGTGAGCTTAGTTAGATCAACGCTTAGGAACGTTCCTGTCACAGTTTGTTCCTTCAATGTTCGCCCGGTGATATCAACGACAGACAATTTTGCATAGGGTGAAAGTTGCTTGAGAAGACGAACGGAAACGAAATTGGTTGAAGGATTTGGAAACAGCGCAATATCATTTTCCAAGTCGTATTGTGAAACGCCTGTGAGAAAGTTCCCGGCTGTAATTAATTCAGAATTCGGGTCAAGATATGCTGATGTTGGAGTAAATGGAAGTGAGAAAGAATAAGTTTGTCCTGAAAAGGTATTATCCAAACGAACAATAGTATCATGAATTCCGTCGGTGAATTGAATCGGAACAGGTAGTTCAAAATAAGAAACAGAAGAGTGAGACTGAGTTTGGTTGATAACCAGATCTACATTAGTTCCGGAATGACTCCAGTCGACTTGATAGCTCGGATAACCTTCACCGGTAAACCAATCGTCGAAATACCATGACAGGCTTTGTCCGCGCTGCTTCCATATGTTGACGGAACTGGTCGGTGGTTGCAAAACCGTAAGCACAAGCAACATCAGTCAGATAGTTATTACATCCTGCAAAGAAAGCAGAATCACCAATTACCCATCGTAGCTGATTCAGGATCATTGCTCCTTTGAAATACGACAAACGTCCGTCGAAAATACGATTAGGATCAAGTGTATCCGGGCAATAAACAGAGCCGTCGGGAGAGGAAGTGACGCTCGAGATATAATACTGTTTACTCATAAGCCAATAGTTGGGATCCATATGCTCATAGCAAAGCAAAGCCAAATAAGTCGCAAAGCCTTCATTCAGCCAGATGTCGTGCCAGCTTGCGCAAGTAACTTTATCACCGAACCAGTGATGAGCGAGTTCGTGAGCAATTAATTCGAAATCAAATCCGGAAACAAAAGTAATTGTCTGATGCTCCATACCACCGCCCCAATTGAATTGAGCATGGCCATATTTTTCGTTTTGAAAAGGATAAATTCCAAATAACGTATCATACAATTGCATGATAGGAACGATTTGATTGGTTTGAGTAACTGCAAAAGCAGAATCTTCAGGGTAGACGTAATTTTGCACTTCCAGGAGATCACTTCCATAAGGCACCCAATGGGAGTATTCCGCATAATCAGTAACAGCCAGACAAACTAAATAGGCTGCTATCGGATATCGGTGCTTCCATTGATAAGTATTTGTTGAGCCGTTTTGTTCAACTGCCGATAACAATCCATTCGAAACACACGGTAAGCAGAAGGGCAAGTAATATTGATATCGATCGAATCAGCCTTATCAGTTAGACCATTTTTACAAGGCCACCAATCGCTGGATCCGTTAGGCTCCGAAAGCGTCCAGATCACCGGAGTAAAATTGTGGGTATCCTGAATAAATGATCCGAAACCTGTCGAAGCCGGCACTCCATGATAAAAAACCTTGACTGAATCCAATGTGCCTGGAGAAATGATTCCGGGAAACTGAATCGTTACCAGATCTGAGGCGTGAGTAAAACTAAGTGCTGAATTGTGGTAAACCACTGAATCAACTGTGAGATTCAATGACAAGTCAAACGAAATCGAATTTACCCCGGCAACGGTTGGGGAAAACAACGTCATGACCGATCCATCAATATAAACTAGATTGGGATCAACATTCCAGTTACATTGGTAGTATTTTACATCATAATTAGTAGTTAACGTTGATGTCCGTGTTGTCATTTTTCCGATTGCAGCTCTTTTCTCTCCATTACAGATCTTATCAATACCGGAAATCATGGCACGTGATTGGCCAATAGCATTAATTGAAATCAGTAAGAAGAAAAAAAAGAAGGAGCGCTTTTTCATAGTAGGTTGGATGAATTACGAAGATATGAATAATATAATTCTAGAAAATTTACGAAATGCCAAAAAAGTCCAAACGGTGCTAAAACTTATTCGCCGGGTGCCTGTCTTACTGAGCGCAGGGCTTTATCCAATGTAGGGTTATTATAAGTAAACTGAAAGCTCTTTTTCTCGCCATGTTGATCATAGAATGAAATAGATGGATTCTGAGAAGAAAATACAAACCGGTTTAACAAAGCAGGCATTGAATAATTAAAAAGTTTATTCAAGCCACTGAATAATGGATGTGATTTTGGCACCATTTCAAGGGAATGAATGTCTTTATAAAAAAATGTTTGATAGATAAAAAACTGTTTTCCATAGCAGCAGGGAAGAATGACTTTGAAATGATCGTCATGTACTTCCATGATGTAGTCGAGCCGATTTAATGAAAAATACACTACACCGGCCGAATAAACGAGCAGGACAATATAATTCACCTCCCAAATGAGGAAGAGAATAAGCGCCAGCAATGAAAGGATTCGAAAAACATAGAAAAAGCGCGGAATTGCACTTCGGTAGATGAGTTTGTCTTCTGCCATGGTGTGTGAGATCTGGGCAGGATAAAGGAAGTTTTTCTACAAGACAGAAAAAATGATGATTGTCAGGTAT
>JADKIH010000005.1 GCA_016721305.1 Bacteroidota bacterium | reverse complement strand
AGGATCAGATTATCGCCCTTTTTGAGCTGATTTTCCCATTCCACAAACAAAGAGGATGGTTCCACTCGTAGTATTGCCGTATTTTCGATATTCAGCATTACTTTTCGTTGCCAACGCCCATTCTGCGGGCAGTGGCGTCGATAATGCGTTTATTGGCCTGATGAGGCACGAGCCAGGCTACGTCATCGGCTTTTAAGCCGTTTTTCTCCATGATTTCCTTAGAAACATCGGCCATATTGGTAACGGCAAATTTGAAAACAGGCTGTCCGTCCTGAAAACATAGTGCTCTTGCGCATCAACAGTTTTATGAGAAGCAGGTTTTACAGAACCACCCGCTTTTTGATGTAAGTAAACACGACCCGAGCCATCGCTGCGAAGGATGCTGTCGAGAATTCCGACGTTGTCCGTAGTAGGTTCAAGCAAAACCGCTCCAGCGCCATCGCCGAAAATCACGCAAGTTGCGCGGTCCTGGTAGTTGATGATGCTCGACATTTTATCGGCGCCCACTACTACGACCTTTTTATACTGACCCGATTCAATGTATTTAGAACCGGTAACCAAAGCATAGATAAAGCCCGAACAGGCTGCCATCAAATCGAAGCCGAAAGCATTTTTTGCTCCTACTTTATCCGTGATGATATTGGCAGTTGCGGGGAATTGAAAATCGGGGGTTGTCGTTGCGCAGATTAAAAGCTCGATTTCAGATGGATCGATACCTCGCTTTTGGCAGAGAAGTTTTACGGCTTCTACGCCCATATCGGATGTACCAAGGCCTTCACCTTTTAAAATACGGCGTTCTTTGATGCCTGTGCGGGAGAGAATCCACTCGTCCGTTGTATCCACCATCTTTTCCAGCTCAGCATTGTTGAGCACGTATTCCGGAACATAACCTCCAACAGCCGTTATTGCAGCAGTAATTTTCGACATATCTCTTTCTCTGAAATGAGCGACAAATGTAAGGGAATGTTGAGTTTGGCAATTGTCAATTGCCCGGATCAGTGGCGTTTTTTTGAAGTCGTTTTCAGAAATCAGGCTTTTAATGCCCTTAGTGTCAGATGTACACCGCGAGCAAGTCATTCACAAGCATTTTGAATACGTCTGCTTTCATTTTTTCTTCATTAGTCACAAATCCATTTTTGCTGTTTCGTAAAAACATACTTTCATTTTGCGTTATCTCAAGGATGTTTAGTTAAGTCAGTTTATCATGGTATTTATCTCCCACGACTATGAATGCAAAACTCCTTTGGTAATTCTATTTCTTGCCATTCCTACGGCGCTGTTTTCGCAAGCTACATGCTCTTCTCCGGCGCAGTTAACAATTTGTCCCGATACAACTTTGTTGAATCAGACGAATCTGCTCATGGGCAACGATGCTCCGCCTGTCATTAATATTGGTGGAGAAGATGTCGTGTATCAGCTAAATGTTCCGGTCGCAACACGTAAGATTTATGTAGCGCTCATGCATCTCACAGGAGGTACGGCAAAAATATCTCTCATGCGTGATTCGTGTAATGGAAGTTATTTGTATGCCAGTTCTGCAAGTGCAGCGAATGTAAATTACACGATCAATGTAAGTGGAGCGACAAAATATTTCTTGTGGATAGATGCAACACCTACTATTCATTTTGATCTTAGCGTAGGTGCTGATACGTTAGTGACGATTATCAATCACCCCAACACGCAAGGTAATTGGGGCTATGATACATCCGGATGTGCCTCTCCGGTTTTTATTGCAGCAAAACCATTTTATCAGGTTACTTACAATGGCGTCTATCAGACCAACCCAATGACGCTGGCGCCGTTGAGTGTATCGGGCACCATGTGCATTTCAACTTTTCTGAGAAATCCAACAGGTGATGAAGGAGTGAGAACATTTTCATTTGCATTCGGAACAGGATACAATACCATCATAGCACCCGATACTATTCAGGGATTTTACAATAACGGATATTGGTTGCGTACTTCTTTTTTGAATACAATAACTTATACATTCTTCGATTCACTCTCAACCGGTCGCGGCGACTTCGATGGTTCTCCCAATACATGCTTGAGATATGATTTTTGTTTTAATCTCATTCCAACTTCAAACAGTCCTTCTATAACCAATATAATTGTCGTTCAAACTTCTGACGGATTCGGAGCTCCATCTTATGGTTACAGTGCCAGCGGTTGTTGTTCGAGTGGATATCCAACATGTCATTTCGGAAACGGAGGTTCAGGCGGAGGCGTCAATGCAATCGGATTTGGAATGAATGATCCCGGCAATGGAAATCCATTACCAATCGAGCTCGTAAACTTCGACGCCATTCCCGAAAAGACTACGTGAATGTTTCATGGACGACGGCATCGGAAATCAATAACGATTATTTTACGGTTGAGAGATCGGTAAATGGAAATGAGTGGGAAATTATTCAAAGAGTAATCGGGGCGGGAAATTCAACAAATTATCTTTCCTATCAATTTAGAGATGTGAATCCGCGCAACGGAATTTCCTTTTACCGATTAAGACAAACAGATTACGATGGAATAGAGAAAGTTTTTCCTCCACAACAAGTAAAACTGAACTTTGGAGAAAAGTATGCTATTTATCCGAATCCCGCTTCCGACTATGTGTATGTTAAGTCAACTGAAGAAATTGATTTCCGTGTAAGCTGCTTTAATTCGATTGGACAAAAAATAGCCGTCAACGATATAGTTGCAGGACAAACAAGCATACTTACTATTTCTGACTTACCGGATGGGGTATATTTTATTTCCATTGAACAATACGGATTGATCGTAAAAACCGAGGCCGTGTTAGTTCAGCATCGATGAAAGCGCATTACAGGAATACCTTTTGAACAGCACATTCTCTTTCATAGAATAGAGAATAATTAATTCAAACATAACATTGAAATGATATTCCAACACCGGAAGATGACGACTTTTGCGCAAAAATGTAAATGAAAAGGGTTTTCGCACTAGTTGTATTGTTTTTTAACTTCTTCATTTCTTTTGCTCAGTCAGGGCTCGAGAGAGTGGTAGTTGAAAAGTACTATATAGCTACATCTGATGACGAAACGCTGAGTGCCGGAAAATTAAAAGCCGGTTCGGTTACGTATCGCATTTTCGCAGATCTGCGTCCGCAATATCGTTTACAGGCTGTTTATGGCGTTCCGGGCCATCCACTAAAACTATCAACAACTACAGCTTTTTTTAATAATGTAGAGTATGGTGGAGTTACGGCAAACGATGTCTCGAATAACACACTTGTTAAATCAACTGTAATGGTCGATTCCTGGTTATCACTAGGAGCAGGGTCTGAATCATCGTTCGCTATTCCTAAATCTGCTGATACAGCGTCGACATTTGTGAACATTGACGGCCTATTGAAAGGCGAAGATCCATCTGGCAGGAGTTCCAATTAAATTGCACGACGGATTAATTCCTGCCTCACCTGTTCCGGTTGTGATGATGTTTGGAATTGACAGTACGCTTTCTAAGCCATTTTCCTCCGAAAGCATAACAAGAGACGGGCAAGTATTCTACACCGAAAATGGATCATGGGCTAATTTTGGGGGAGCTGTAGGAATCGACAGCACTAATATGGTATTGATCGCTCAGTTAACAACCGATGGCGCCTTGTCTTTCGAATTGAATTTTCAATTGGCCACACCCTTGGAGGGAACCGAGAATTTAGTCGCAAGAAATCCAAAAGGGGCTGAAGTAGAAGTGCCGGAATTGATTTATTCTTCTGAAAAGCATCTTTTACTACAGATGAATCAATCAAAAAAGAAAAAATAGAGCTACGTTTTTTCTGTAATTCCACCATTTCTTTTTATAAAGAATCGTTCAGGTCTTCTTTCCTGATGCGAGACCGGAATGAATTTTATCACTTTTCTGTTTTTCGATGTCGCTGAAAACAGCAAAAAAAATCCCGCTTTGTTTTTTTAGTCCAAATTTCACTAGAAAGGAAGTTGTTTACAATTTCTTAAGATTGAACTAATCCAATACTAATACAATCATAATACTGAAAAAGCTGAAAAGCTGATTTCAATTCGGACTTTTGTGTTCGAAAATTATTCGTCAAAAAATTTAGCGAAACCTCCTCTAACACAAGAAAACTTAATCATGAAAAAAATTTTACCTGTATTCCTTTTTGCGTTGCTTACTGCTTCGGCGTATGCACAGAATGGCCTTGAAAGCGTATTCGTAGAGCGATATTATGTGTCAGATGCAAACGATGCTACAATGAATTCTACAGGAGGTGTTCTTCCTGTTGGATCAGTTACGTATCGTGTGTATGTTGATATGCTTCCCGGCTACAAATTTCAGGCAGCTTATGGTGTTCCTGATCATGAATTGAGAATTGAAACATCGACTTTGTTTTTTAATAACGAAGATCGTGGTGCAACATCGCCAACTTACACAAAGACACAAGCTTCGCATAACACTGTAATGCTCGATTCATGGCTTTCTGTAGGCGCTGCATGCTCAAATAATTTTGGTGTTCTGAAATCGGAAGATGACGGTGCGGCAAATGTTACAAATACAGATGCCGTTCTTGCAAATACCGATCCTCTTGCAGGAATTCCTCTTACCACACAAGATGGTCTTTTAGCAGGAACACCGGAGGCAGTGACAGTGGTTGGTCTTACAACTGAAATTGCCATGTTCGATGCGCAGAATGACGGCACCAATGGTCCTGTATTCTCAACGTTCAATGGTTCATGGGCATCTCTCAATGGTTCTACCGGTCCTGATGCTAGCACAAACAAAGTGTTGATTGCGCAAATCACAACGGATGGTATTTTCTCATTTGCATTGAACTTGCAGATTGGAACTCCAAGCGGTGGCGTAGAAAATTATGTTGCGCAAAATCCAATTGGAACTGAAATTTTGGAACCCACACTTACTTTCAACAGCACAACAGGTGTAAATACAGTTGTTTCATCAGCAAAACCCGATTTTACTATTTATCCGAATCCGGTTCAAAGTAATTTGAATCTTGATATCAATACCGGAAAAACTAGTGGAGAAGTTAAATGCTTCATCTATGATATGCTTGGCCATGAACTTTCATTCGAGAATCTCGGATTGGTTTCCAGGAAAAGAATCGTTCCTAATCAATACTCAAAATCTTTTACCCGGCGCTTATTTCTTAAAAGTGTCGGTTAACGGAGTAGAAAGTTTTAAGAAAATTATTAAAACTAATTTCTGCTTGGTGCACTTTGAAAGAAGTGCACCAATGCATGTTGTTGCTATTATTTGGTTGTTCCCAATGAAAAAGATTGTTCTTGCTGTCATATTGATTTTATTGAATGTTGCACTGATTTTTGGTCAGGGAACAATCAGAGGGAAAGTGCTTGATGAAAACGGAGAGCCGGCAATTGGAGCGACCGTTTATTTGAAATCCAATCCCACTCATGGAACAGTGACCGATTTTGATGGTAACTATTCATTGAATGTAACTGAATCGACTCCGCAAATTCTCGTCATTTCACTTATCAGTTATGAGAAG
Organism: Bacteroidota bacterium; assembly: GCA_016721305.1. Classification (GTDB taxonomy): domain Bacteria; phylum Bacteroidota; class Bacteroidia; order AKYH767-A; family 2013-40CM-41-45; genus JADKIH01. The sequence goes on along the minus strand of JADKIH010000005.1, from coordinate 218,295 downwards.
ATAGAGGAGCCGGTTACACTGACCAATAACCAGGTTGTAGTAAAGAATCATTCCTAAAGTCGGCTTCAAAGCAGCTGAATGAAGTGGTGGTTACTTCGAAGGCTGTTCGCTCTAAAGAGTATTTCGTGGAGGCTATGAAGCGCAACGCGGTTACGAGTATCGATTACGTTTCGTCTGAGACATTGAAAAGAACCGGCGATGTAAACGTTACTGCGGCGATTTCACGAATTACAGGCGTTTCTACGAATGGAGGCTTTATTACCGTTCGCGGTATTGGTGACAGATATGTAAAAACTGCAATTAACGGATCAAGAATCCCAACGCTAGATCCATTCACCAACAATATTAAACTCGATCTTTTTCCTGCTAGTTTGGTCGATAATATTACTATCACCAAAACAGCAAGTCCCGATTTACCGGGTGATTGGGCAGGTGCGTATATGTCGGTGCAAACAAAAGATTTTCCGGAACAGCTTTCTGTTGTTGTTGAAACCGGAATCGGATACAATAGTCAATCTACATTTAAGAGCATCGTCAGTTCGCAGCGTAGTTCAACAGACTGGTTGGGCTATGACAGCGGATTCAGAGACCACGATCATACGCAATTTGTTTCTGCAATCGTTCACCCGACGCAATACCAGCAGTTGGTAGCATTAGGTTTAGGTCCTTATTATAATTCGCTCGGTGTTAATCAGAGTAATTGGGGCGAAGGAACTACTACCGGAGAAACATATTTTAAGTTAGGCCTCGTGCAATTAGGTCTGCTTGCACCCGCGCAGTTTAACGATCCCGATGCGTTTAATGCGGCCAAAGCTTTGTACGAAAGTGGTCCATATAAAAACCAGGCATTCGAAACTTTAAATGCCGGCGTTCCTGCTTCAGGAAAATCGTTTGCCAACAACTGGAACACAACAAGAAGAAAAGCGCCATTGAATTTCAGTCAAAGTTTTACGGTAGGAAATCAAACCAAGCTTTTCAATCGTCCGCTGGGTTTTATGGTAAGTTACCGTTACGGAAGTTCGGTTAGTTATGACCCGTCTTCTGTTTCTAATCGCGCCGGAGTCGCTTCCGATGGCAATGGAAATATGGTGAATACGGTAACGTCTTCCATGAAGCAAGAAGTAAGCAAGGAGCAGAACGGATGGAGCGCGTTAATGAATTTATCATATAAGATAAATACGAATAATAGCGTGTCGTTATTATTTATGCCAAATTTTACAGGAACAAATAATGTACTGAGTTCAATAGATTCTCGCGACTCTTCAAACTTTGTGATTACTCAAAGTCAGTTTTATGAGCAACGGAAGCAATTGATCTATCAATTGAAATCAGAACATTATTTGCCGGGAAGCAAAATTAAGTTGGAGTCCAATCTTTCTTATACTCGAGGCAAAAGCAGTGCACCCGACTTCAAAAACATTCAGTACTTAAGAGACCCATTTACGAATGCGTATCAAATCGGGCCGGAAATCAGAGATGGTATTCACCGTTATTATCGCTACCTGTCCGACAATTTATTCGATTCACAGGTTTCGGCAGAGATGCCAATCAAGAATGAGTTGAATCTGATTCGAAAAATTAAAGTTGGCGGAGGCTATCAACGAAATGATCGAAGCAACGATCAGTATGATTATTCAATCAATTTCGGTGACTATAATAATTTGACAATGGCGAATAACAATTTGGAGCAGTTGTTCGACTTTAGCCATTTTGATATTCACACGTACACTGATAATTACAACGTCGATCACAGTACCATTGATATTTATTACGATCAGTCAGTTAGTGACGCCGACCACACATTTGGGAATAGCACTATTTATTCAGGTTTTGCAATGCTTGATTATTCTGTTTCATCGAAACTTAGAGTTTCGGGAGGAGTGCGTGTTGAGCAAGCTAAAATCTTGACCGATGTAAACAAGTTCGATTCACTCGGTTATGCATTTAACGATCCTAGGAGAAATTACAAAGACGGATTACCCGCTGCAAATCCGGGCAAGCTTGACCAATTGAGCGTATTGCCATCGGTAAATATTATTTACAAGTTGAAAGAAGATGAAGCCGCTCCAATCAATGTACGTGTCAATTTTAGCCAAACTATTGCCCGTCCAAGTATCCGGGAGTTGTCTGATGTAGCTGTTTTCGATTACGAGTACCGTGCTTTTGTATTCGGGAATTCAGATTTGAAAATGGTGCATATTAATAATTATGATGCCCGAATAGAATCATATTTTAAATCAGGAGAAAATGTTTCAGCGAGTGTTTTTTATAAAACATTTTCCAATCACATCGAATTAGTTAAATCAACAGGCTACAGCTGGCAGAATGTCGACAAGTCGCACGTGCTTGGAATTGAGCTTGAGGGAAAGAAAAACCTAAGCAAGCATTTTGACATCAGAGCAAACGTGTCTCTTGTTTATTCACGCACTGAATTCGTGAGAACACGCATGGAATTATCAGGCGGAGTTAAAAATTACATTCCACAGGATACAGTGAAGCGACCGATGTTTGGTCAGGCGCCTTTTGTTGTCAATGGAATTCTTAGCTACACAGCCGACAGTTTGGGACTAACGGTTTCGTTAAGTTATAATATCCAAGGCCCGCGTTTAGTTGTTGCTGCCGACGTTAAAGAGGTGCCGGATATTTATGAGCAGCCACGTAATCTCCTCGACTTAAAAGTTTCGAAGACGCTTGGCAAGCATTTCAGTTTAGGCTTATCTGTAAAAGATATTTTAAATGCACCAATTAAAAGATCATACGATTATGCGGATGGTACTGATCTGGATTATGATCAGTATCGTTATGGGACGAATTATTCGCTTTCGGTTATCTACAAATTGTAATTAATAAATCTAATTGTACTTCTCATGAAAAAGGGGTTATTCTACTTGTTGTTCTTGTTTATTCTTTCACCTAAGCAAAATTTCGCTCAGATTGAAAAGGTAATTGTAGAAACATATTATGTGTCCGACAGTCTTGATGCTACTGATACAATTGGTGGTTTATTAGAAGCAGGATCCGTTACATATCGTGTTTACATCGACATGGCACCGGGAGTAAAGCTGAGAAAGATTTACGGCGACCAGAATCATCCGTTGAAATTTTCGAGTACCGAGCCTTTTTTTAATAATAGAGCCGATGGACTTTCTTTTGCAAAAGACTTTAATAAAACTCGCTTACAGGAAAATACTGTTGCATTGGATTCATGGCTTACTTTAGGTCAGACAACACGAGTTGCAGCGAAAACATATTTTGGTGTTTTGAAAAGCCAGGATGTGAGCGGTTCATTCATTGGAGGTTTAAACAATGATGGCGGGAGCGCAGGAGTAGCCGACGGATTGCTTTCAAATTCAGATCCGCTTGCCGGCATTCCTCTGACAATTGCTGATGGAATGGATACGATGAACACATTGCCGACATCATGGGCAGACTATGGGTTTACGAATGACACCACAGGCGTTGATTCAACGATTTTTAGCTCCGCGAAAAGAGGAACGGATTTTATGAGTTATCATGCAGCTTTACAAAATTCGGGTGTAATGGGAGTGAATCCCGATAGTAATCAGGTCTTGGTGGCACAACTTACAACTAAAGGTCAAATTTCATTTGATCTGAATGTTGAAGTAGAAGTGCCTGCCTCACCTGATCCTATCATTGTGAAATATGTGTCTTCATTTGCACCCGGAGAAATGAATAGCGATACTTTGAAATTGAGTCCATTTTTGCAATATCCTGCGAGCTGTGGTTGTACAGATCCTAATTATCTTGAATACAATCCAGCTTTCACTTGTGCTAATAACGATTCATGCAGGAACAGAATAGTATTCGGATGTATGGATATGAATGCCTGCAATTATGATCCGAATGCTAACTTCAATATTCAGGGTATGTGTTGTTATCCGGGAAATTGTGCCGATCGTGATATTGCTGCAGTTTGCCCGTCGTTGAATGAAGGACGCTTGACCGAAACAGAGCTTTCGATTTATCCTGATCCTGCTTCAGACCAGATTTCGGTGAAGTTTACCATTCCTATTGAGCAAACTACTCGTTGTATGGTTTACAATGTCGTCGGGGAAACAGTTTTCAGTAAAGATTATGGCTTTGTATCCGGGACAATTACGGATGAATTAAATATTTCAACATTTCCTGCCGGAATCTATATGTTCAATTTGATTAGTGGAGGAGAAGTGAAGACAATGAAAATTGTAAAACAATAATTATTCGATTGACGTAACTCATGAAGCCTTTAAACATAATTTCGACTTTTATATTTGTTGATAATTGGCACTCTTGTAAAAAGATGATCAAGTCTCATTGGCGGAAACCGGCACGGTGACAGATATTGACAATAATGTTTACAGAACGATTAAGATTGGCGATCAGTGGTGGATGGCAGAAGATTTAAGAACGGCGACTTTCCGCGACGGTTCACCACTTCGTTTGATTCCATCTTCCGGAGTCATTGATTGGGCAAGCGATTCATTGGGTGCTTGTACACAATATGATGATAATTCACTTGCCCCCGGATATCTTTACAATTGGTTCGCTGTGAACAGTGCGAAACAAATTGCTCCTGCAGGATGGCATATACCAACAGATGCAGAAGGGAAAGCATTGGAGAGAACATTAGAGATGAGCCAGGAGCAAGCCGACAAAACCGGTTGGAGAGGAGTACATGAAGGTGAGAAGTTAAAAATGACAGGTCCTGAAATTTGGAAAACATACGGCGAAGTTTGGGCAACGAATGAAAGTGGTTTTTCTGCAAAAGCCGGAGGTTGTCGATTATTTGATGGTTCGTGGAGTACGCCGGTCGGATTTGTCTTCTCCGGATTCTGGTGGACTAAATCAGAATTTTCTGACGAGCAAGCATGGTATCGTTATCTCGACTATAAGGATGCACGCGTTTTCAGATCACATACTGAAAAGAATTACGGATTCAGTATTCGTTGTGTGAAGGACTGATTTAATCTTTGATTACCTTAATAGTTAGATAGACTAATTTATTTCGCTATCGCTATCGCTATCGTTATCGATAACGATAACGAACGAACACCCCTTTCCATCCTTTTTCTGTCTGCCCTTCTGAAACCCGCCATGGGCTTAACATTCCCGTCATGTGAAATTAATTTGGACATGATGTCAAGGATACACTAAGATAATCATTTGATAAGTTTTTGTGTTTAATGAGCTAACAGTGCGATGGCATCTTTGTCGAAGAATTTAACAAGCTCATTCTAACAAAAAAAAACTTACAAATGAAAAACACGATTACTAAAATGGTTGCGACTGCTTCGTTCATGTTCGCTTCTGTTCTTTCCGGAATGGCTCAGTCAAACTTGGGATCTGACTGTGGATGCCCAACGCCGGTATCTTCACGTCCAACAGTATTGATGTCGACTCTCGCTACTTCAGGTGGTGCAGCCGACGGAGAACTTTTAGCCACAAACACAATTCTTGATTGTGCACACACGTGGATTCTTGACAAAAAGATTTATGTTCCAAGTGGAAAAACTTTGACAATTGCAGCAGGTACAGTTATTAAAGGCCGTGCAGCAGCTCTTGCAACAAATGCAACAGCATTAACAGTTGAGCGTGGTGGTAAAATTTTTGCAAGTGGAAGTCCTACTTGCCAAATCGTTTTCACAGCAGAAGCTGATAATTTAGATGGTACGTATGCGATATCAAACAAAGGACAGTGGGGAAGCCTTCTTCTTGCAGGAAAAGCTACAAACAATTTAACATTAGCAGCAAACGGTCCGTTCCAGGCAGGTGTTGGTGATGGTCGTCTTTGTGTAGCTGACGGTCTTGGTACATTCGAAGGTTTTGCAAGTACGAACTCAAAAGATCAGTTCGGTGCAAATCTTACTGCAGGTGAGACATTCGATGACAATGACAATTCAGGTATCCTGAAATACGTATCTATTCGTCACTCAGGAGCCGTGCTTCAGGTTGGTGGAGAGATCAACGGCCTTACTTTAGGTTCAGTAGGTCGTGGTACAACTATCGAGCACATCGAAGTTATTTCTTGCGCAGATGATGCTATGGAATTTTTTGGTGGCACGGTAAACGTTAAATACTTCGCAACATTATTCGGAAATGACGATATGTTCGATTGGGATGACGGTTACAGCGGAAAATCTCAATTCATTTTCGGTATCAAATCTTCAACAAACGATACAATCAACACATCGCCTGATGCTGATAATGGATTTGAAATGGACGCAGATGATCAAAAATCAAATCTTCTTCCACGTTCACACCCGTCAATCTACAACGTAACTATGATTGGTAGCGGTAAAAAAGTTTTGACTTCAGATAACAGCGGTATTGCGGCTATCGAAGCAAAAGAACTTACAGAAGGCGAAATCTACAATTCAGTATTTGCAAACTTCCGTTATGGTTTCAATGTTATTAAAGCATTGGGAACAAGAACAGGAACGAGCGAGGCATACCACAATTGGGCAGCAACAGGTGGTAATGGTTCAAATAGCTTAAAAGTAAAATGTAACACTTTTGTTGGAATGGACAAAGATATCGCAATCGATAAGAATGCTGCAGGTACACTTCTTTCATCTGATACAGCACAGTTCTACACAACAGATTTGAATACTCATGCAAATACAATTCCCGGCTTTACTTATGTATGGTCAATGAATAGTGCTAACAATACAGTAGCAACTCAATATGATGCAACTCCGAATCCTGCACTGTCAACAACAGGTTGTCCAACAGCTCCGGTAGATGGCTTCTATTCTGTAGCTCCGTACCGTGGTGCCTTCGCAAGCACAGGTAAGAACTGGTTATCAGACTGGACGTATGCTCAATTGTTGAGTGTAACACCGGGTCTTCAACCATGTCCAACCGATATCAATGCTGACGGCGTTACAAACAACGTTGACTTCTTGATTCTTCTTGGACAATTCAATCAGTCTTGCCACTAAGAAGCTAACCTGTTCTAGTTGAAATAAGCGTAAAATGTGGTTTATCCTCATGGTATAAATCCACCCTGGAGAATTATGTCCTAACGTTTTCAAAATTCCAATTAGAAATAGGCGGCAAACAACAATTCAAAACAACAAACACAAAACTTAAAATGAAAAAGATACTATTGGCCGCAGGCCTCATTATATGCAGTGTCTTCGCTCGAGCACAGAACGGGTTGGAGAATATCACTGTAGAGAAATATTATGTTTCAAATGCAGCAGATGCAGCAGGAGCAGTCGGAATGGGTAGTGCCCTTCCGGTAGGTTCTGTAACATATCGTATTTATGCAGATATGCTTCCCGGTTATAAATTCCAGGCAGCCTATGGTGTAACAGGACATACATTGGTATTGTCTACAAGTACATCATTCTATACAAATACTGATCGTGGAGATGTTACTCCAACGTATTCAAAAACCAATGCACGTTTAAATACCGTTATGCTCGATTCATGGCTGTCGGTAGGTGCAGGTTGTGCAGGTAACTTCGGTATTTTAAAATCTGAAGATAACGTAGCTGCAGGTGGTGCTACTGTTGTTAACGCAAGTGGTATTCTTGCTAACACAGATGCTTCTGCAGGTATTCCTTTAACAACTCAAGATGGACTTTATGCAGGTGCTCCTGAAGCCGTAACTTTTGTGGGTATCTCAAATGCTGAATTAGATTTCCTCAGCAACTCAGGAACTGTCGGTAACATGCTTTCTACAAGCAATGGTTCTTGGGCGTCTTTGAATGGTTCAACAGGTCCGATTGCTGCAACTAACCGCGTGTTGATTGCGCAAATGACTACTGATGGTATTTTCCACTATGAATTGAACATTCAGATTGGTACACCTTCAGGTGGCACAGAAAATTACGTAGCTGCAAGTCCGGTAGGAACAGAAATCACTATTCCAAGCTTAACAGGTACATTGGGTGCACCGAATGCATTGCCATCAGTTAGTATTACATCTCCTGCTTCAGGTTCAGGTTTCATTACAGGATCTGTTGTTGCGATTGCTGCAACAGCTGCTGATGCTGATGGTACAGTTTCTTCTGTTGAGTTTTTTGTAGATGGAGTTTCAGTAGGTGTTGATAACACATCACCGTACACTGCCAACTACACAAGCGTAGCAGGTACACACAGCTTAACTGCTCGTGCAACTGATAACAATGGTGGACAAACAACTTCTGCTGCTGTTACAATTAACGTAGCAAACAACCCTCCTCCAACGGTAGCGGTAACATCACCTGCAGGTGGTTCTAGTTTCATTACAGGAACTGTGGTTCCGGTAACGGCTACAGCTTCTGACAACGGTTCTGTTGTTTCAGTTGAGTTCTTTGCTGATGGAGTTTCTTTGGGAGTTGATAATACTTCTCCTTACACAGCAAACTATACTGCAGTTGCAGGTAACCACAATTTAACAGCACGTGCAACTGACGATTTAGGTGCACAAGCAACTTCTGCTGCCGTTGCAATCTCTGTAGCAAATAATCCGGCTCCTATCGTTTCGATTACATCGCCTTCAACAGGATCAAGCTTTATTGCAGGTACAGTAGTTTCTCTTGCAGCAAATGCATCTGACAACGGTTCAGTAGCATCAGTTGAGTTCTTTGTTGATGGTGTATCGGTAGGAATTGATAATACAGCTCCTTACCAGGCAAGCTACACAGGAGTTTTAGGTCTTCATTCAATCACGGCTCGTGCAACTGACAACTTAGGTGCACAAACAACGTCTTCACCGGTTTCATTGAATATCGTGAGTACTATTCTTCCTTATCGTATCTCTACAACTTCTGCAAGTTGTTCAGGTCCGATCATGTGTATCCCTGTTGATGCAATCGGAACGGTTTCTAATGTTATTGGATTTGACGCCGTAATGTTGTACGACAAAACTCGCGTTACACCAACAGGCTTAATTACTGTAGGAAGCTCGTTAATCAATCCTGCATACGTTGATGTAGCTAACAGCATCGATACTGCAAATGGTTCAATTACGATTTCATTATACTTTAATGGTTCTGCACCGGCAAATGCGAATTTTTCAGGAACAGGAAATGTTTTCTGTGTTGAATTTGCAAGAACATCAGGTTTCAGCGCAAATGATACAGCTACCTTCAGCCTTCCATTCATTCAGGAAAGTTATTTTACAGGCGTACTTACTCAATTAGCAGATCCTGGAAAATACATTTCTTTTGCTGATACATCTTTCAAAGCAGGTCTCCGTTTCTGGTTAGACAACAGCCCGCTCCGTTACGACCAGTTAAATCCGACTCAGTATTTGGTTTCAAATATTTACGGAAACGATGCAGCTTGTGCAACTCTTTCATCTGTATCTGTTCAGCCTGATCTTGCAGGTAACTTCGATTACAACATCCACAACGGATCAAACGTAACTATCACACGTGATATCGCAGGTACTAGCAGTGTTCAGTCAGTAATCAACGGTTTTGATGCATTCCTTACTCGTCGTGTGTTAATCAATGACGGAACATTTACTCCATCGGTTTACCAAATCATCGGAATGGATGTAAACATGGATGGTGTTGTAAGTGCGGGTGACCTTTCGCAAATTAACCAACGTGCGGTATTGTTGACTCCTGAATTCCGTCAGGCATGGAACTACAGCTCAATCAGGTGTATCTAACGGTCAACCATCAAAAGATTGGTTATTCATCGATGCAACAACGTTAGCAACAGTTGCCTGCTTTCCACATTTCTACAACTTACCCTTCTAACGATGGTGTTGGTTTCTCTAAATTCCGTGTTCCTGCAATCCCGACTTGTCTTCCGGTTCCTGTAAGTACAACAGCTGGTTGTTCAATTATCGGCCAGGAAACTTACAAAGGAATTTTGTTAGGTGATATCAACGGTAACTTCTCTTCTGTAGGTTCAGGTGGTACACTCAGAACAGCAGCAGGATCAAGCGTTGTTTTCGATCTTACGAATTCAGTTGCAGGTGATGGTTATGTAACAATCCCGGTGTCTATCGTTACAGAAGAGACTGTAAACTCTTTAGACTTCGCAATGCAATTCGCAGGTAGCAATGTTCAATTTAATTCAGTGGTTGACAATGCTAACTACTTGCAATCACTTTCGAATGTGAATGCGGATGACAACACACTCCGTTACACTTCGTACAGCTTGCAGAATTATGAAGTAAACAAATCTGTTGTTTCTGTTCGTGTAGCTTCTGCTAACGGACAAATCAGCGAATCTGATTTCTCTTCTATCGAAGCATACTTGAATGGTGAGCCGGTTAAAGCAGAATTATTGACTGCGCGTAATTCATCAACAAGCATGAATCAGCAAGTGAGCGTTTATCCAAACCCTACTACAGGCATTATCAATGTTATCTCAGGTGAAGATGCAGATGTACAGATCATGGATCTGAGCGGAAGCACAATCGTTCTCCAGACTAACGTAAACGCCAACCAAAAGCATGAGATCAATCTTCAATCACTTGCTAATGGAATTTACATGATCAGAATTTCTAATGGAAATTTTGTATCAATGAAGAAACTTGTCGTCAACAAGTAGTTTGTACTTTAGTGAGAGAGCCCCGGTCAATAGCCGGGGTTTTTCTTTTTATAGGCAGTCCATCTAACTCTCAAAGGCAGTGTCATTGGAATAGCTCGTTCGACAAAAGACTCTCGTAAAAGTTAAAAATCCGCAACTTTTCCTATGGGCTTAACCCAATATTCACATTAAGTTAATTTATAAATGACAGCTGAAAAGGGCTGAACTGCTACATTTGGTAAATCAACATCTTAAGGAACATGAAAGCAATAACAACAATTTTTGCGTTTTTAATCTTAGCGAAGTTTGCATTGGCAAATGGATCTGAATACAGTGTCGGAGGTGAAAGCAATGTGTCAAGTACATCAATAATCAATTCAAGCGACTCGGTTGTGTTTCAGCTTGACCAAACGGGGTTTACCGGAAATATCATTGACTTCCCGGTTTCCATTTCATCCGACGATACAATTAATGCCGTGGATTTCTCGCTCCGATATAATCGCCAGCAATTTCTTTACGATACAATTATTAACCTGTCTACAGGACTTCAGATTATGTCGTACTTCAATGCTGCTGATTCAACATTGCGATTTACGTCAAATAGCCTTAATCCGATTCTGAAAAACACTCCTTTGGTTAGTGTTCGTTTTCGGCTTTTGTCCGGACAAGCTTGCAATATTGGAATTACCGATGTAAACGCATATCTCAATGGCGATCTTTGTACTTCTCAAGTTGTAAATTGTACAGTAAATGCGGTTGAAGACATTACCTCTTCCGGCAAGTTTCAAGTCTTTCCTAATCCTGTTATCGATAAATTATTTATCGAAGGCAATGAAGAAAGAGCGTTTTCAGCAGGATTATATAGCTTAACAGGGCAAAAGATAATGTCCGTTCAGGGCTCTTCTGAAGGTCTATTCAATTGGATGTTGCTCACATTCCGAGATTTCTTTGTGGATTGAAAATGAAGGAAAAGAGCCAGTTGTTCACTAATCGACACCGTTTAAAATTAAATCTGCCAAAAGACTTCAGAAAAAGTAAATATTTCAGTGGTTGTAAAATTGGCAAAGCGTGCAACTAATCTTGCACGCTTTTTTTCTTTTTGTAAGTAGCTGTTCAGGATTATTTCACCTTGAGAGACTTTTCCGTAATTCAAATTCTTCATTACATTCGCAATGTATAGGAATGTTATGAAACAAGCTCGCACTAAAAACACCCCACTCGTCTACATCATTGTTGTCATCATTGCACTAATCGGTTTCGGATTAAAAAAGTGCATTCAACCGGGAGTACCCACAACTGATAGAACGGTTACGACTGTGGAAGGCGACTGGCGTCATCACAAACTGATTTACACCAAGCATGCACGCTGTCGAATGGATTGTCGCGATATTTCGGAAAGCGAAGTGGAGTATGTATTAGCCAACGGTGTTATCAACGAAGCCAAGAGCCGTGAGGAAAGCGACGAAGCCGAAGGGCATTGTCCGACATATGCTTTGGAAGGAAACACATCCGACGGGCAGCATGTGCGAATCGTTTTTGGCGCGTGCGATAAGATTACGAAAGTAATTACGGCGATCGATTTAGGGGTTGAACACAGCTGTGATTGCAGGTAGGGAAATGTAGAATTCAAAATTCATAATTTTAAATTCTGAATTCTGAATTCAAAACTCAAACAGTTTCCTTACTGAATGCCCCTGCAATCTTTACGGCAAGCTGAGCTTCCACCACATCACGAGAAAGAAGAATCATATTCTTGATGGCTTTGGCTTTGCTGATACCGTGAGCGATGATAACGTTTCCGTTTACGCCCAATACCGGAGTTCCGCCGTAATCTTCGTAATTGAAACGGTCGAAGTATTCGTCTTTAATGCCGCGTTTGCGGAGCATGTAATAAAAAGATTCAGCTTCTTTCAGGATTACATTTCCTGTGAAGCCATCGCATACCACTACATCGGCAGCATCGTTGAACAAATCGCGACCTTCTACGTTTCCGACGAAGTTGATTTCGTTCATGCCTTTTAAAAGCTGGTGAGTTTCTTTTGTGAGAAGATTTCCTTTTTCTTCTTCTTCACCGATGCTCATCAGACCGACTTTCGGATTTTTTATTTGTAAAATGCTTTCTGCGTAAATAGTTCCTAAGATGGCAAATTGCTGAAGTACTTCCGGCTTGCAATCTGCATTTACACCAACATCAAGAATCAATCCCCAGCCACCGTTGAATTTCGGAAGGAGGGAAGCAATGGCAGGACGAAGAATGCCGGGAATAGCTTTCACGCTGAACATAGAACCGACAAGCATAGCGCCTGTATTTCCTGCGGAAGCGAATGAATCAATCTTTCCTTCTTTCAATAAATGGAAACCAATGGCTATACTGGAGTTTTGTTTTTGCTGAATAGCTTTCGTAGGGTGTTCGGCCATACCGATAACTTCCGGAGCATGAACGATAGTGAAACCGTCGACAGGAAAATTCTCCCGTTCAAAAATCGGCATCATCGCATCCTTGTCGCCAATCAAAACAAGCTCAACAGACGCAGGTAATTCCTTGCGCGCCTGAATGGCTCCTTTGACTGTTTCCTCCGGTGCAAAATCACCGCCCATTATGTCGATGCCTAGTTTCATCTTTTCGGTTGTTGTGTTTATACTGTGATCAGTGATCGGTTAGTCAGTGATCGGTTTCGGGTGTTAATCTGAAATGAGGGTACAAGATAAAAAACTTGCAACTCATGAAATGAAGGGTAAATGGCTTTTAGTTCGAAATTTTGAACAGTTAACCAATTGATTCGATAATTTTATCATCGGTTACGTCAACGTGTTCTCAACAAAGAACTGATCACCGACAAACCGTTCACTGATCACCCCATTACCCCACATTAAAAAAGCAGTTACCAGACACCCGTCTTAGCAACTGCTTTCGAATTTTTTTTGCGAATAATTACGCAACTTCTTTTTCCATCACCACTTTACCTTTGTAGTAAAGTTTACCCTCGTACCAGTGGGCGCGGTGAAAAAGGTGCGGCTGGCCTGTTGTAGGATCAGTAGCTACCGTTGGAACTTCTGCTTTCCAATGAGTTCTTCTTTTATCTCTTCTGGATTTCGAGTGTCGGTGTTTCGGATTTGGCATTTTATTATTGTATTAGTAATAGTTTATCAATTATGAATTCAGGCTATCGACCTGTTAATTTAAGTTTAGTCCTTTGAGTCCTTCCCATCGTGGATCTGTCGGTGGGTTTTCATCTTTAATGAGGTGCTTCTCCATTTCTTTCAGCACTTCCGGATCGCATGTTTGTCCGTTCTCCTCTTCGTCGTGCACATTTCTCAATGGCATTTGAAGTGTGATGAACTCGTAGATATATTGAGCAACATCCAGTTCGTACGATTTAATCGGAAGCAAAATGACGTTTTCGTTATCATCGTCATCATCTTCTTTTGCTTCACCGAATTTTACGATCAGTTCATCGTACGATTCGATTGGCAGAATTAATTCGCCAAGGCAACGATCACATTCAACGTTGACTGTTCCTTCCATGGTGAAGTCGAGCAGTAACATGGTTTCTTTTTTTTCAAGAACCACTAACACACCGACATCGCCATCCTGGATAATGGAGTTGTCAAATTGTTTAAAGAACGCACTATCGATTTGATATTCGAATTCGTGTTCTCCAAATGGAAGACTACCGAAATTGATAATATATTCCTTGGAGCCGGTCATCGTTTCAAACCCCTTAAAATCAAAGGGGCACAAAGGTAAAAAAAATCTCTTTTGGGTCAAGTAAAGCGTTGATCTTCCTTGATTTCATTTGCGTCAAGCCTGTCTTTCTTTTTCCTAAATTCGCCATTCAATTCACGGCAAGCTGCAAAATTTCATCAAATACCTATTTTTTCCACTCCAGTGGATTTGGCGTTCGATCTATTTTATTAATGCCGTTCTCACTTTTTTTATCTTTTTCCCGCTTTTTTTCATCTTTTTATTCCGGGAAAGCTGGTTTCGCTATGTTTTTGCACTGAAAAAGATCTGGGCTCATTTTATTCTGTGGCCTGTGGGCATTTTCTACAAAATTGAGCGAAAATCGAAGCTCGACCCGAATCAGGCCTATGTTTTTTGTCCAAATCACACCTCGTATCTGGACATCATGCACATATATATAAGTATCCCGAACTACTTCCACACGATGGGGAAAGCCGAATTGCTCAAAGTGCCTCTTTTCCGCCGTTTTTTCCACCGGATGAATATCCCGGTAAATCGGAAGTCGAGAAAGGATTCGCATCGTGCCTTTTTGCGCGCAGCTTCGGATCTCGATAAAAAAATCAGCATCACACTTTTTCCGGAAGGAACGATTCACCACAACGGTCCGGTAATGGGACGTTTCAAAAACGGACCGTTCCGTTTGGCAATCGAAAAACAAATTCCGATTGTGCCGATCACTTTCATGAACAATTGGCTTTTGATGCCCGATGATTATTATCGAAGAATTGGTCACCCCGGTGTTGCGCAAATAATCATCCACGAACCAATTCCAACCACAGGAATGACGGAGGAAAATTTGGAGGAGTTGAAGTCCCGTGTCTATCGTGTTATATCGGAACCTTTGGAAGAACGGTATCCGGAGTATTTTTCCAAATCAGCTAATTAGCTAATTAGCTGATTAGCTAATGCTGCTAACCAACATTCATCGAAATTCAAGCGATATAATTTCTAACAAGATGTTGTGCTTAGAGTTCAATTCATTCCTTCCATTCATGTCATCAGCTAATTGAATAATCAGCAAATAGAAAAAGGCTAACAAGCCGCAGCTCATTAGCCTTACAATTTATTTCTTCCAAGCTCATCAGCTAATTAACTAATCAGCTAATCAGCTAATCAACTAATCAACAATACTCCTCAAACGCCCCGCGCAAATGTTCCGCAATCATCTCCGCACTGCGACCTTCGATGTGGTGACGCTCGATGAAGTGAACGAGTTTTCCGTCTTTGAAGAGAGCGATAGATGGTGAAGATGGGGGATAAGGCGGTGTGTATTTTCTAGCTTGTGATGTTGCTTCGAGATCTTGTCCTGCGAAAACTGTTGTTAAGTGATCCGGTTTTTTTCCACCTGCGATAGCAAGTTTTACACCCGGACGTGCAGTGCCTGCAGCACAACCGCATACTGAATTCATCACTAACAGTGTAGTTCCTTTACTGTTCGGAATCGTTGCATCAACGTCTTCCGGAGTCTTTAATTCTTGAAAGCCGACAGCTGTCAATTCATCGCGCATTGGAGCGCAGATATATTCTGGATATGGCATAGTAATTTGGATTATTTGATCACAAAATTACAACAGAATATCATCGGATTTCACAATCGA
Organism: Bacteroidota bacterium; assembly: GCA_016721305.1. Lineage (GTDB taxonomy): Bacteria > Bacteroidota > Bacteroidia > AKYH767-A > 2013-40CM-41-45 > JADKIH01. Next base: position 202,470 of record JADKIH010000005.1, on the reverse strand, counting down.
TCAATTTTGTCTTGATTTTATCCTGTTTTCAAAGGGTTTCGTTTGAATCGTGCCTAAAAGGCCGTTTTTCTTACAACTGAAAGGTATCGGCAATTGGTGCCCACCCTCGCCTCGATAGTCTTCTATCTTGCATTCAAGCTTTTACATTGAACATGAACGCACTACTACGAATATCAATCTTAACAGTCCTGCTGGCCGCCTTTACCGGTAGCCTCAGCGCACAGAATGTGCTGGATAACAAGATTTATCGGGTCACCGCCTATAAAAAGGGCGATAATTCGATCACCAGTACATCAAACTATGCAGAGGTAATTCCTCCTGTAAGTATCTATATACCATCGGCTTTCACTCCGAACGGCGATGGTTTGAACGATGCCTTTTTCGTAAAAGGAGAGGGTATCCAAAACTTCCGAATCCTGGTTTACAACCGCTGGGGCGAAGTGATTTACGAATCATCAAACGCAAAAGCGCAATGGGATGGCAATTTTCAGGGAAAACCCGTCGAAACAGGAGTATACGTGTACCAGGTCTTTGCTAACGGACTCAGTTCCAAGGGCAAAACAGGATCGGTCACCGTTGTCTATTGAGCGTATTGATCATGTATAATATCGGAGCAGGCCTTGCAGGGTCTGCTTTTTTTATGTTTAAAGTTCAAAGTTCAAGGTTCAAAGTTCAAAGTTGGCACCACAGTGGTTTCTTTGAACTTTGAACCTTGAACCTTGAACTTTGAACCTTGAACCTTGAACTTTGAACCTTAAACTTGGAACATCACCAGATAAGCAACAAATCGTCGACTATTGCCGTATCAACTCAACAAACAGACTTACGGCATGAGTTCAAATACACGTTATCCTTTTGTAATGCTCATCGATGATAATGAGCTCGATAATTTCATCAATAAAAAATTACTCGAAAGCGAACAGTTCGCATCGACAATCTACGTGAATCAGTCGGCACATGCTGCGCTTGAAGAGTTGAAAAAACTTTCTGCTACGCCTGATAAATTACCGCAAGTAATTTTCCTGGATATCATGATGCCGAATATGGATGGTTTCGGCTTCCTCGAAGAATTCGATAAGCTCCACGAGAATATTCGCAAGACAACAAAGATCATTATGCTTTCTACTTCTGAAAGTTTCAAGGATCTTAACAAAGCGAATCAAAGCAAGTACGTCTATAAGTTTTTAAATAAACCCCTGAACAAACCCGTGCTCGACGCGATCCGGGTCTGATTTCTTAGTGCCTTAGTGTCTTAGTGGTTAATTTATTTTTTTACCACTAAGACACTAAGGCACTAAGATTATTATCTTCGCTTCCGGAATGGCCTACTTCAATTCAGTATTAATTGTTGATGACAGCGAGATCGACGTCTTAGTAAACCGACGTCTGATGGAACTTACTAACTTCGCCTCCAACATTGCTGTTGCAGGTACGGGAGAGGAAGGTCTTCGTTATCTGCAGGAAGAATGCGCCAATGCCGGGAACGCTCCCGATTATATTTTTCTGGATATTCACTTACCGATGATGAGCGGATATGATTTCATGGAAGCTTTTAAATCTCTTCCTTCTTACATCACGGAGAAAACAAAAATCATCGTCCTTTCCGTTTTTCAAAAACCGGATCACTTACGAGTGTTGTCACAGAATGCTGCAGTAATCGGACAAGTAGAAAAACCGCTTACGCAACAAGTATTAAAAGAGCTTGGCGAAACGCACAAGCTTCCGGCTAGCGCTTCTTTTTAAAAAACTCTTTCATCAGCGTCGCGCAATCATTTTCCATTACACCGCCAAGTAAGATTGTCTTCGGATGCAGAATTGTTTTTGAAATATTCTGAAATCCTTTTTTCTCATCGCGTGCTCCGTAAACGATACGACTAATCTGCGTCCAGTACGATGCACCGGCGCACATCACACAAGGTTCAATCGTTACATACAAAGTACAATCGGTCAAAAATTTCCCGCCAATAAAATTCGCCGCTGCCGTAAAGGCCTGCATCTCCGCATGCGCCGTAACATCGTTCAACCGCTCCGTCAAATTATGTCCCCGTCCGATAATCCGATTCCCATGCACAATCACCGCCCCAATCGGAACCTCATCCAAATCGAAGGCGCGGATGGCCTCTTTCAAGGCTTCTTTCATGAATCTTTCGTCGGTTGCGGCTTGGGTTTCCATAGTGATTGCGAACTTACAAACTTTCAGGCGACCGGCATTCGCAAATTGGCAAATGTGAAAATTAGTAAATGGAGCGGGCGTTGTAAATAATTGACTGATAAGCCTCTGAACAATCTGTAACTGCCAAAATTGAATCTGGTTGCCGGATCCCCCAATTAGCTAATTAGCTAATCAGCTAATTAGCTAATTGGCCATAGGAAGGCAGTTTATTCTTAAATTCGCCCTTTCAACAAGAAACAGCCATGCTTCGTACCCACACCTGCGGTGAATTAACCATACAAAATGTCGGACAATCAGTTACTCTTTCGGGGTGGCTGCAGAGATCGAGAGATTTAGGTGAAGTTATTTTTATGGACTTGCGTGACCGTTATGGTATTACGCAGCTGGTGTTTAATGCGCAGGTGAATGCTGAGTTGTGCGAAAAAGCTCGTCCGTTGGGTCGTGAATTTGTTTTACAGATCAAAGGAAAAGTAGCAGAACGCAGCAGCAAGAATCCGAAAATGCCGACGGGCGATATTGAAATCATCGTTGATGAATTCACCGTATGGAATGTTGCGCAAACTCCTCCGTTTACCATTGAAGAAAATACCGATGGCGGCGACGACATCCGTATGAAATATCGGTACCTCGACATTCGTCGTTCGCCTGTGAAAGAAGCATTACTTCTTCGTGCACGAGTTGCATCCGCAGCACGTTCGTATCTCGATGAGCAGAATTTTGTAGAAGTAGAAACGCCGGTGCTGATCAAGTCGACTCCCGAAGGCGCACGCGATTTTGTGGTGCCGTCACGAATGAATGGCGGAGAGTTTTATGCATTGCCACAATCACCGCAAACATTCAAGCAATTGCTGATGGTAGCGGGAATGGATCGCTACTATCAAATTGTAAAATGTTTCCGCGATGAAGATTTACGTGCCGATCGTCAGCCTGAGTTTACGCAGATCGACTGTGAGATGAGCTTCATCGAGCAGGAAGATATTCTGAACACATTCGAAGGAATGATTCGTCACTTGTTTAAAAAAGTAAAAAACGTAACGCTCGAATCGTTGCCACGCATCACGTTCGCGGAGGCAATGCGCGATTACGGCAATGATAAACCGGATATCCGTTTCGACATGAAGATTGTCGACATGGCCGATGTTGTGGGTGGAAAAAATTTCAAAGTATTCGATGATGCAGGAGCTGTGTTGGCGATTTGTGTAAAAGGCGCTGCATCATATACACGCAAGCAACTCGACGAATTAACTGAATGGGTAAAGCGCCCGCAGATTGGTGCGACAGGTTTAGTTTACATGCGTTACAACGACGACAACACACTGAAGTCGTCCGTCGATAAATTTTATCCGGAAGAAGATCTCAAAAAGTGGGCAGAGAAATGCAAAGCTTCAGCCGGCGATTTGATTTTAGTGTTGGCCGGTGATGCATCGAAGACACGCAAAGCCATGAGCGAATTGCGTCTCGAGATGGGCTCACGCATGGGCTTGCGCGATAAAGATACTTTCTGTCCATTGTGGGTTTTGGATTTCCCATTACTCGAGTGGAGCGAAGAAACCAATCGCTGGCATGCCATGCACCATCCGTTTACATCTCCGAAGCCCGAAGACATTTCCTTACTCGAAACCGATCCCGGAAAAGTACGCGCGAATGCATACGACATGGTCATTAATGGAGTAGAAGTAGGCGGAGGCTCGATTCGTATTTTCAATAAAGAGTTACAGGCAAAGATGTTCGGCATCTTAGGATTCACGAAAGAAGATGCGCAAGCACAGTTCGGATTCCTCATGAATGCCTTCGAATTCGGAGCACCACCACACGGTGGAATCGCTTTCGGCTTCGACCGACTCTGTTCGCTCTTCGGCGGCGCCGATTCCATCCGCGACTACATCGCCTTCCCAAAAAACAATTCCGGCCGCGATGTGATGATCGATTCGCCGGCTCCGATTTCTGCGGAGCAGTTGAAGGAGTTGCAGATTGAGGTGAAGAAGGTGTAGGTTTTGAGTTGACAGTTTTTTTTTCACCACAAGAACACGAGGGTCACAAGAAGGCCACAAGGGTTCTCTAGGTCGAATGTCATTGCCCGATAAGGCATTTGGGGTTGACCTGATTTTTTGATACATTAGATTTCTGTAAACTAAAAGACGCGGCTTAAGGATAACCATTTGCCCCAATTGTATCTTTTTTGAAATCGCTGATGAAAAGAATTTTCTATTCCCTGATTTTAGTATTGTGCATCTTCATATTGGATTTCAGATTCTGTCAAGCTCAGAATCAAAACAACATTTGGTGTTTTGGGGATAGTTCTGGAATTGATTTTAATCAATCTCCTCCAGTTCCGTTTCATACCTCCTTAAATACGAGAGGATCTTGTGTCTCTATTGCTGATACAATAGGAAGTCTACTTTTCTATGCAGAAACTCAAATGAATGCAAATGATAGAGCAACAAATGTGTATGATAGAAATAATAATCAGATGCCCAATGGCGATAATATTATTGGCGAAGGTTGTTATAGTGAATTATTGATAATTCCGTTTCCGGGAAATTCTGAAAAGTATTATTTATTCTCTTTAACTATTTTCTCGCACCCTGGTCTTTATTATTCAATTATTGATATGAGCCTTAATGGTGGAATGGGCGATGTCACTCAAAAAAATGTACCTGTTAATGTAAATCCGATATGGGATGCTATGGCAGCCGTAAAGCACGCAAATGGCAGAGATTGGTGGCTAATTAATAAGGATCATGATTTTGGCGGAAGTTTAGGGAATAACCTTTTTTACATCTACTTAATCACCCCAGATTCGATTATTCATTTTCAGCAATCCATAGGATCCATTAATCAAACTAATATTGGCGGCTTTTGTTTTTCAAATAGCGGTGATAAGCTTTTGTTTTGGTCAGCAAATGGCTTGCTTGAGCTTTTTGATTTCGACAGATGTAACGGAGTCTTATCTAATTATAAGTTAGTGTCGAATATTGCTTCACCAAATTACCGATACATTGGGGGCGCTTTTTCGCCAAATGACAACTACTTTTATGCTTCAATTAACTTTCTTCCTTCTGAAATTTATCAATACGATATTAATGCTTCAAATTTATTTGCTTCAAGAGTGTCAGTTGCATCTGTTGATACACCAACATACGCTGGCGGTCTTCTTAGGCTAGCTCCAGACAATAAAATATATTGGTCATGCGCTTGGAATGATAGTTTGCATTACAACTATCCATATCCTGATTCAGCGTTTAATCCAACGAATATGAATCTAAGCGTAATAAATGATCCCAATCAAGCAGGATCGGCATGTAATTTTTCTTATTTTAATTTTAGTCTTGGCAGTGGTCGTACTTATTATGGATTACCCAACAACCCCGATTATTCATTGGGACCATTGGCTGGGAGCATTTGCGATACACTGACGTCTATAGCTTGTATTTTATACGAATCACAGGTAAAGATTTCCCCCAATCCTTTTCGTGAAAATGTCAATATCGAACAACTCGATCAATCAGCCGAAGGACACTTGTATAGAATTTTTGACAACATGGGCAGATTAGTTTACTCAAACAGGATAAAGGCAGAATTTGAGACTTTGAATCTTTCCTTATTACGATCAGGCCTTTACACTCTTTTCATAGACAATCATCCTCTTTCATATAAATTGATAAAACTTAACTAAGTTAAGTTCTTCTTTTCCCATCCATTTATAGCAGACCCGTAGGGTCTCACAATTGTATTACAGTCTGCAAAGCCGTGCCCCGACTCGGAGAGTCGCACCACACTTTCCTTCAACCGCAAAAGCAAAGTAAAGCTGAGCCTTTTCAAAAGGCACACCTACAACTCGAAACTTCCCGCGTAGCAAGAAACTTTGCAGCAAAGGTGCGACTCTACCGAGTCGCCGTTCCCGTTCGTTCCCCACGAAATACAATTGTATGACCCTCCGGGTCGCTGCTTTACGAAATGGTACCTGCTTTCGTAGACAAGTTTTGCCTACTGACCGCCCGGAGGTCCCACAGTATTACAAGCTGCAAAGCCGTGCCCCGACTCGGAGAGTCGCACCACACTTTCCTTCAACCGGAAAAGCAAAGTAAAGCTGAGCCTTTTCAAACGGTACACTTTCGACACGAAACTTCCTACATAAAAAGAAGCATCCTACCGAGGGTGCGACTCTCCCGAGTCGCCGTTCCCGTTCTTCCCCAGCGGAATACAATTGTACGACCCTCCGGGTCGCGACATCGTAAAAAGCATCTGCGCTTTCTGCGAAATTTCTGCGATTGGCGTCTACCCGCCTTGGCGGGCGGGAAACACAAATCGCATAATTATTTTCCAGCCACCAAAATAACCCACAAACTGTCGCGTTCGAATCTGAATTTCAAAATCCCCTATGCCCGGATTTTTTTCTCCCCCTGATCCGAAAGCGCAAAAACCTGCGCCGCTAAATCTTTTTATTACTACTTTGGTAAACTCTATTTTCCCGATTTTTCTCCACTACAATTACCACCTCTCTACCTCAATCAACCACAAATATGAAATCTGTTTCAAGGGTAACCATCCTTATGCTTATCGTATCCTTGTTTTCTTGTACAAGGACGACAGTCGAAATCGCTTCTCGTAACTTCGGAGAAGAAATCGAACGCCAACAAAATCTCATTTTCACTTTTGACCTGCCTCTCGTAGCCGATTCCCTGACGAACAACTGGGATACGCTCGACTACATTCACTTTGTTCCCGAAGTAAAAGGGAAGTTCAAGTGGAACTCACCGACCGAGCTCGTCTTTTCTCCGCTAACTGGTTTTGCAGCTGCAACCGACTACACGGCCGAACTGCAACGAGCCATCGTCAAGCGCTCGGGCAAGTCGCTCGGCTTACCGGTGAATAAGAAGTTCTCTTTTCACACGCCGTATCTGAATTTGACGAACGCAAATGCCTACTGGGCGGCTTCGGCAACTCATCCGGGCATGGCGGCTTTGAAAATTTCTATGGCCTTCAACTACAAAGTTGATCCGGCTGTATTGAGTCGGATGATGAAGATCACGATGAAGGATGCTCCTGCTACCTACACAATGGAGTCGACGGCGCCTTCGGACCTTCTTATCGTGGTTATCGATGGTATTTCGCCGGAAGCTGCCGAACAGGTGCCTTTAAAGATTGCCGTAAGTGCCGGTTTGCCAACGACAGAAAGCAAGTATGTAACTACAAAAGTTCTGGAATCTTCCTTGTCGGTTTCTTCACCGGAGAAATTACAGATTACCGAAGCAGTAGCTGAGTACGATAATCTCCAGCCGCGCATTCACGTCTTCACAACACAGTCCGTCGATTTTGCAACGGCACAGGATGCGATAAAGATTGATCCAAAGATTGCCTTCACGCTTGAACAGGCTTACAATGGTTTTTACATCAAGGCAGCATTTACTCCGGGAACTACCTATCAGTTGGAAATTTCTCAAAAGCTGAAAGGCTTTTTGGGTGGAAATCTTCCGGCCGATTACTCGCAGCAGCTTTCATTCGGCGAAATGGAACCTGCTATTTCTTTCGTTAACCAAAAGGGCATTTACCTTTCGTCAAAGAGCTCACGAAATCTCGCATTGAATGTGGTGAACATTCCGAAAGTGCACGTTTCCATTTATCGTGTGTACGAAAACAACATCATTCACTACCTCGCCAACAATCGTTATAACGAAGGCTGGTACGACGAAGAAGGTGAATATTACTCAGGTGGTTCAACCTACAATCTGTACAATATCGAAAAGTTCGGCGATCAGATTTTTGATCGTACGTACGAATCAAAAGACTTAGCCACTTTGAATAATGTCAAATTGCTGAATCTGGCTTTCGACGATGTGGCAAATTACAAAGGTGTTTACATCGTTACGGCGTATTCAACCGAAGACCAGTGGGTGCGGACAACGAAGTTGGTTTCTGTTTCCGATATCGGATTAATGGTGAAAGAAACCGAAGACGAATACTATGTCTTTGCCAATTCAATCAAGACGGCTGAACCGATGTCGGATGTAAGCGTGAATCTGATCAGCTCCAACAACCAAACAATCGCTACCGTGAAAACAGGTCGCGACGGTGTGGCTATTTTCAAAGGTATGAAGAGTAGGATGGGCCGTTTCAATCCATCGATGGTTACTGCAACCGTCGACAAAGACTTTAACTACGTTCCGTTCAGCGACAGTCGCGTAAACTCCTCACGCTTTGATGTGGGCGGACGTCGTGTAAACGATTCACAATTGATGGCTTTCATCTACGGTGATCGCGATATCTATCGTCCGGGTGAAAAAGTGAATCTGAATACCATCATCCGTACCGAGCAATGGCTGCCATTGAAAGGAGTACCTGTAAAAATCATCGTCTATAATCCCAGCGGAAACGAGTTCAAAAACATCCGCGGAACATTAAACCCGCAGGGAGCATTTACAACTTCGTTCACGCTGCCTGATGCGGCAATGACGGGCAACTATTCTGTCGATGTATTGTCGGCAAATGATGTTCGCATTGCTTCGTACGGTATCTCAGTGGAAGAATTCCTTCCGGATCGTATCGACGTGAAATTAAGTCTGTCGAAACCGGAATTATTTGCCGGCGACAGCCTCAAAGTAAAGCTCGTTGCAATGAATCTCTTCGGTCCGCCGGCGGCTGATCGTAAATATGAAATGACATTCAATGTAAATCGTTCTGTCTTTACATCGAAATACTTCCCGGGATTCAATTTCGATATTCCGACCGATAATTCATCATCGCTTCGTGAAAATGATATCCGTGAGGGAAAGACTGACGCTAACGGTAATGCATCTGAACCATTTTTTGCCGATCCAAGTTGGGTCGATCAGGGACTTTTGTCGGTTCGTTGTTTGGCTACGGTGACTGACGAAACCGGAAGAACAGTAAACCGTGCAACGATGTTCCCGATTTACACTCAGCAGGTATTCTATGGAATTAAGATGCCGGATTACTATGTTAACCGCGGTGAGAAATTCAATATTCCGATTGTGGCTTGCAGCAAGGACGGGAAAGGTATAGCTACTCAAGGACGCGTTCAGGTTGTTCGTTACGATTGGTATTCATCGATTGAAAGAACTGAAAGCGGTTCCTTCCATTATCTGTCGAAAAAGAAAGAAGTTTTACTTAGCGATCAGGTTGTGAATTTGTCGGCAACCGGTTACAACTACTCGTACATTCCACGTGAGTCGGGCGAATACGAAGTGCGTGTGATGCGTCCGGATGGAGAAACGTATGTGTCGTCCGACTTCTATGCGTATGGCTGGGGTTACACCAGCAATTCGTCATTCGAAGTAAATACCGAAGGACAAATCGACATTCAGCCTGATAAAGCAGAATACAAAAGCGGTGATAAGGCAAAATTGATTTTCAAAACGCCATTCAACGGAAAGCTTTTAGTGACGATTGAATGCGACAAAGTAATTGAATATCGTTATTTGAAAACAGAAAATCGTTCTTCCTTCCTCGAATTGCCTTTGAAGGATGCATACCTGCCGAATATTTATGTGACGGCTACATTATTCCGTCCTCTCGATGACGGTTCAATTCCGCTGACGGTAGCTCACGGCTTTTTACCGATTATGGTAACCAAGCCTAATCTCAAGATTCCGGTAACGATTCAATGTGCGGAGAAATCGCGCAGTAAATCGAAACAGACGATTACCGTGAAGGCCGCTCCAAACACCGAACTGACAGTTGCTGTGGTGGACGAAGGAATCTTAGCCCTTCACCGTTACGAAACCCCTGCGCCATACGATTTCTTCTATCAGAAAAAGGCATTGATGGTAAATGCGTACGATGTCTATGCTTCTTTGCTGCCTGATTTGAAATTGAAACGCTCAGCAGCAGGTGGTGACGGAATGTTTGCCGATGCACTGGCGAAGCGCGTAAATCCGATGACGAACAAACGCGTGAAGCTCGTTTCGATGTGGAGCGGAATTCTGAAAACGAATTCTGCCGGCGTTGCAACGTATACGATCAATGTACCGCAATTCTCCGGAGATCTTCGTGTCATGGCTTGTGCTTACAAAGAGAGCTCATTCGGAAGTGCCGATAAGCATATGAAAGTTGCCGATCCGATTGTTATCAGTCCGTCGATTCCGCGATTCCTTTCTCCTGGCGATTCATTGTTGATGCCGGTAACTATTACCAATACCACTTCGAAAGCTGCCAATGCCATTGCTTCGGTAACGGTAAGTGGAAATCTGGTGATCAGCGGCTCGGCAAAAGAAAGCGTGGAGGTTCCGGCAAATGGCGAGAAGCGCGTGACATTTAAAATCTCGAGTAAGCTGGCCGTCGGTTATGGAAACATTGTCGTGAATGTAAATTCGATGAATGAGAACTTCACCGACAGCACCGACATTACGATTCGTCCTCCAAGTTCGCTCATTAAGGTGAGCAATAGCGGCGAAATCGAAGGACAGGGAGTGATTTCAATGGAAAATGATTTTGTGCCTTCATCGGTTGGAACAACGTTAACCATCAGCCAGAATCCAATGGTGAAATTTGGTAAGTCGTTGAGTTATCTGATCGGGTATCCTTACGGATGTTTGGAGCAGACAACTTCAAAAGCTTTCCCTCAGCTTTATTTCTCCGACCTCGTGAAAAATATGCGTTTCGGAAATTCATCGGGCGAAAGTCCGGTTGCCAATGTGCAGGCAGCGATTACGAAATTGCAAGGAATGCAAATGTTCAACGGCGCATTGAGTTACTGGCCGGGTGGTAACTACGAATCGTGGTGGGGAACGAATTACGCGATCCACTTCATGATCGAAGCACGCAAAGCCGGATACGAAGTGAACAACGACGTTATTCAGAATGCTCTTGCCTATATGGGTCAAAAAGTAAAAGAGCATCAAATTGAGGAGTATTACTACTATTGGGATAATAACAACACGTATAAGTATCGTCATGTTTACTCAAAAGAGAACATCTACTCATTGTACTTGATGGCACTTTATGGGAAGGCCGACGTCGCATCGATGAATTTCTACAAATCAGCGCCGGAAATGCTGGCACTCGATTCACGTTACATGCTTGCTTGTGCTTATCTGGCAATTGGTGAGAGAAAATCGTTTGAGGAATTATTGCCGAAGTCATTCGATGAAGAGCATTCGGCTCGTTGCTTCACAGGAAGCTTCTATTCGTATTTGCGTGATGAATCTTTGGCTTTAAGTACACTTCTCGAAGTTGACCCTGACAATGTTCAGATTCCGCTAATGGTTCGTCACTTGTCTCAACAAATCAATAAAGAGCCATATCTGAATACGCAGGAAGCTGCATTCTCCTTCCTGGCTCTCGGAAAGTTCATGCGTAAAGTTTCGGCGCAGAATGTTACAGCAACTGTTTCTGTCGATGGTAAGAAGATTGCCGACTTCACCGGAACGGAAGTGGTATTGAAGAAAGGAATCTCCGGTAAAAAGCTATCAGTGAGCATCACCGGAAAAGGAAAATTGTACTACTTCAGCGAAATCGAAGGTCTCACGGTGAAGAATACCGTGAAGGAAGAAGATAAATTCCTGAAAGTGCGTAAAACATTCTTCAATCGTTTCGGTCAGCCGATTTCCGTTCAGAATGTGAAACAAGGCGATTTGATTGCTGTGAAGTTGACGGTGGAGAATACCGAGAAATCGAGCGTAGATAACGTTGCCATCACCGACATCCTTCCGGCCGGATTTGAAATCGAGAATCCGCGGATCGGAGAAGTTGCCGATATGAATTGGATTAAAGACATGGCTTCCTATCAGTACATGGACGTTCGCGACGATCGTATTACTTTCTTTACCGGAAGCGTATCGTTGAAGCCTCAGTCGTTCTATTACGTCGTTCGTGCTGTATCCACCGGTAAGTATGTGATGGGACCTGCATCGGCCGATGCGATGTACAATGGCGAGTACCATTCGTACAACGGAGCACAAACCGTTGTCATTAAGTAACGATTCGAAGAATGAAATTGAAATTCAGCAGAAGAAAGCTGCGCAAAGTAGGGGAGATGACATTATTGTTCATGATCGCCTCCTTTGTGCTCTTTCATCTGCTGAATATTTTTTTTCCGGTCAAAGTTGACATTCCATACTCACAGCAGATTCTGGCGAAGGATAATTCGGTGATGTATGCTTTTCTGAGCAAAGACGACAAATGGCGGATGTATGCGAGCCCGGCGGAAATAAGTCCCGATTTCCGCAAAACCATTCTTTACAAAGAAGACAAATACTTCTATTGGCATTTTGGAATCAATCCCATTGCCATCGTTCGTGCCGCATTTAACAATATCGTTTACCACAAACGCACATCGGGAGCCAGTACGATTACCATGCAATTGGCTCGCTTGCTTTATCCGCAGGAACGGACGTATTTGAATAAGATTACGGAAATGTTCAGAGCCATTCAGCTTGAACACGATTACTCGAAAAGCGAGATTCTGAATTTGTACCTCAATCTCGTTCCTTACGGAGGCAATGTGGAAGGCGTGAAAGCTGCTTCGATGATTTACTTTGGTCGGCAGCCCGATAAAATGTCGCTGGCGCAAATGACGACGCTGGCAATTATTCCGAATCGTCCGGGATCGTTAAGGCCGGGACGAAACACCGATCTTATTGTTGCAGCCCGCAACAAATGGCTGAAGCGAATGAAGGACGACCATCTTTTTCCGGAAGAGATGATGACCGATGCGCTCACGGAGCCATTAGAAGCCAAGAGAAGCGACTTGCCAAAGTATGCGCCACATCTCTGCTATCGTTTGCATCAGCAGAACCCCGACGTTCCTGTAGTGCACACAACGATCAATCTGCTTCATCAGCAACAATTGGTAGCTGCAACACGATCCTACACAAAACGATTGAGCCAGTACGGCATTTACAATAGTTCCGTTTTCGTGATCAATAATAAAACGCATGCCGTCGAAGCCTACATCGGTTCGCCCGACTTCAACGATTTCGATCATGCCGGACAGGTCGATGGAGTGCAAGCAATACGTTCACCCGGATCTACATTAAAGCCATTAGTCTATTCCATTGCTTTCGATTACGGATTGATGACGCCGAAATCTGTCATATCCGACGTACCCGTCAACTTTGGAGGTTATGCGCCTGAAAATTTCAATTCGAAGTTCAATGGAAATGTGACTGTCGAGTTTGCCTTGTCCAATTCGCTCAACATTCCCGCTGTAAAGACACTGAACATGATCGGTCTCAAATCACTTACCGGTAAAATGCGTGATGCCGGTTTCGGACAAGCCGTGCAGGCGGAAAAGACATTGGGTTTGTCAGTGTACTTGGCGGATGTGGTGTGAAGCTGGAAGAGTTGACGACGTTATTCAGCATTTATGCTAATGAAGGAAAGCTTTATCGTCCGTCGTATTATTTTCCTGTCGACAGCACCGTTAAACCTGTACCGATCATAAGTTCGGGCGCTGCATTTATGACGAGCGATATTCTCACGAAGATCACGCGTCACGAAATGCCATCCGATGTCGTGAGCAGTACGATGCACGTTCCAAAGATTGCCTGGAAGACGGGAACGTCGTATGGAAGACGAGATGCCTGGAGCATTGGATTTAACAAAGACTATACGATTGGAGTTTGGGTCGGCAATTTTAACGGCATCGGAATTCCGGAATTGACAGGAGCGGAGATGGCGACACCGTTGTTATTTCAAATGTACAATGCGATCGATTACAATTCCGGCAACAGCTGGTTCGCTGAACCGGCCGAATTGGATTTCCGACTTGTATGTCCGGTTACCGGAAAAGTGCCGGAAGAGTTCTGTACGAATAATGTTATCGATTACTTTATTCCGAAAGTTTCTTCAAACATCCGTTGCGATCATTTGAAAAAAGTCTTCATCAGTCCCGATTCGGCAATTTCTTATTGCACATCCTGTATTCCGGAAAATGGATACAAGATTGCCGACTATCCGAATCCCGAACCCGATCTCGTTGCCTTTTACGAATCCGAGCACATCGCTTACCGCAAAATTCCGCCACACAATCCGAAATGCGAGCGCATCTTTGAAGGAAAAGCGCCTGTGATTACTTCTTTGTCCGATAAAAAAGAATATCAAATCGAGAAAGACGAAAAGAATCCTGGCCAGTTGATGCTTTCATGTACCGTTTCAAACGATGTGAGCAGGGTTTTCTGGTACATAAACGATCGATTCTACAAAGAAGCAAAGGCCGGAGAGAATATTTTCTTTTATCCGGAAAAGGGGCAGCTGAAAATTTCTTGTAGTGATGATAAGGGGAGGAATGTGAATATCAGGATAACGGTCAATTACTTTTAGGTTTAAATAGAAGGACATCAGAGATTTTCATATCCGGTTCCCGGGATCAAACTATTTGGTACTCCCAACCCGCCAGACCCGTAGGGTCTAACAATTGTATTAGCGTTGCTAAGGAGGAACGTCGACTCGGTAGAGTCGCACTTGAGTTGCTGAATCGCCTGCGGGTTCTTGTCTTTCGGAAAAAGTAAACCAGCTTTCACGGGACATCGGAAGAAAGAAGAAGTTCGAATCGGGGGTGCGACTCTTCCGAGTCGGGGCTTTCGTTTACTCAGCTAATACAATTGTGTGACCTTCCGGGTCAGCAGAGTTTTAAAGGTCCGGCAAACTGCTTTTATTTTTTCGTCGCAGAGACGCCAATTCAAAGAATCACTCTGCGTATTTCTGCGTTATTTCTGCGTATTCTGCGGGAAATAAATCACGCCCTTATTTTCACTGATCAACCCAAACGGCTCCTCCTTCAACAAAATAAAACTATCCAGATCCGCATAATCAGTTAGCGAGCACAAGTTCATGGCAGAGGAGATACCTAAAGTTGTTTCGACCATACATCCGATCATCGTTTTCATTCCGAGTCGGCGGGCTTCTTTGAGCAATCGGATTCCTGTCATGTATCCGCCCGTCTTCATAAGTTTGACATTAATTCCGTCGAACGACTTTCTGAGCTCATCGAAATCGGCCTGATCGGTAATGGCTTCATCGGCCATCAACGGAAACGGGCAATGCTTTTTGAGATAAGCTGATTCTTCTTTCATAGCCGACGGCATCGGTTGCTCAACGAACACTAATGGCATTCGTTTTATCTTCTCGAGCCAGTAAATACACTCTTCGACATCTTTAAAAGCCTCGTTCGCGTCGACCATGACAGGTTGATCGCAAAAGGAGAGGAGATACTTAAGAGAATCGTAAGCATCTTCATTGTTTACTTTGAGTTTGATGTAAGGGAAGCGGTCCAGTTTATTTTCGGCAAAGAAGTCCTTGAGCTTTCCTGTTTCCATAATCGGAATCGTATAGGAAGTTGGAACCTGAGTCACCGGAGCCAGTTCGAGATATTCGGGAGTTGATTTCTTTTCAAGTGCTGCGCAGCGATGAATCCATGCCGATTCGATGGCGAAAGCCAGAGCATGCGAAACACCGGCGTTGGTAATCGCTTCACGGATCTGATTGAGATGATCGGTCTGTTCGGGGAGTAATTTGACGAAGCGATTGAATTCTTCCAAACAACTCTCGGCAGATTCATTATAACGAACGTTCGGAGCAGCCTCACCTTTTGCAGTGATGCCTCCATCCTGAAGCGTAACGATGATGTTTGTTTTGAAATCTGTTGCGTTACGGGAAATCTTCCAGGTATATTTCAGATCGAGGTGAATCGATTCAGCTGTCCAGCGTTGCATGATGTGATGATCGGTGATAAACGTACAATAGTGAATAGAAATGGCGTTTCTATTAAAGGAAAAGTCCCTCGGTCTTACGATCGAGGGACTTTTCAAACCGCTTTAATTGGAAACCGTTAAGGTTATTTTTTCTTTTTTGCAGCTTTCTTAGCTTTCTTAGCAGCTTTCTTAGCTTTTTTTGCTTTTGCCATTGTTTTTAGTTTTATGTTTGTTTATGACTACTCAAACATAATAAATAAAAAAAGGTTACAACAATTTGACGAAAATTTTTTTAAACAATGGTTTGTTGATTTCCAACAAGCAACTTTTTTCCAAAATCGATCAACGTTTTCTTGTTTTGAAAAAATCGCGATGCTCTGAAAGCCTTTATTCATGCGATGTTCAGAGGGTTTGATTTTTTTTTCGAAAAAATATTTCTTTTTGTACGCAAAAAAATATCGGAAAATTTCGGGAACGTTTTCAACGTTATCAACAATTGAAAAATGGGGGTCTGACACAAAAAGATGTCATATCGAGCTCTTCGAAAGAACTTTTTTCGTCAAAATGTTGTCGCGATCAACAACTTTTTGATACAAAAGCATGATGAAACAGAAAAAGTGGAGTTGAAAATGTAAGTGAAGATGAAAAATGGAGATGATGATGCGAAGTTTAGTATCACTTACAATAGATCAGGACATATTTTTGATATTTTTGATGTCAAATGATCAACAACAAGGATGCTAACTACTTTCAATGACAAGATTCGGGCAAAGGAACTACGGAATCTTCGTTTGTTGAATCTGTTTAGTTCTGTTTTTGTCACCTTGTTGGGTTTTATTTTCGAGTTTTCATATCACGACGGCTATATTTTGACAACCGGACTCATCGTGTCGATGATTCTGACGTCAAATTATTTTCTTTCCTTCTATAGCAACTGGTATCGGAGAAATTTTGTCAATCTGTCCTTCACTTCGATCTTTATCTTACACTTTTGGGCGGTCTATGTAGCTTATGTAAGAGAATTTCAGGTTGAACTATTACTTCCGGTAGCCATCTCAACGTTTACTTTCTCCCTCGTATTCGACAAATACTATAAGAGTCTCTTCTTTATATTCGTCATCACGACATTAATGATGGCATTAATGATTGTATCGCATCAATGGAAGCCACCATATGCGATTGCCATTGTTACTTTATACTCCGGAGCCTTTCTGGCCGAAGAAATCCTCAAACGAAAAGGTGAATATCAGTCCGAGATCAGCAAACAGGAGCATCGTTACCTGTCGTTGGTCGAAAACATGAACGATGGACTCATATATATAGACACTGAAAACAAGATCACCTTCGTCAACGACCGTTTTTGTCGTCTTACATCGTATTCAAGCGAAGAAATTGTTGGAAGAAGTGTCGATTCACTGATTCCCGGAGTAAAAAATGTTCAGGAGACGGCCGAAATGTTCGAACGACTCGTTGCCGGACATTATATCCGTACGGAAGTTCATCTTCAAAAGAAAGATGGCAGCTATTCCTGGATTCAAGTAGCCGGCTCTCCATATTATGCCGATGATAGTAGTCGAACCGGTTCAATGATCGTCGCTACCGATATCACCGGATTAAAAAATGTAGAAGAGCTCCTCAAAAAGCGCGAAGAAGGTTATCGTACGTTCATCGACCAATCGGCTGTCGGAATCTGGCGTGCCGAATATCGCCGACCGATTCCAATCGACCTTCCGGTGAAAGAGCAGGTAGAACTGTTGCTCGATACCGGAATTATTTCCGAGTGCAACGATTTTATGGCAACGATGTACGGCTATTCATCATCCGACGACTTAGTCGGCCGTCGTATCCGCGATTTCTATTACGTCGAGAACAATTTCGATGAAGAAAAGACGAAAGAGTTGATGAATCACTTCGTCATGAACAATTACAAGATCAGCAATGCTGAATCGAAGGAGCTTGATAAGAATGGAGGAGTCCGTTTTATGCTCAATAATAATATCGGAATCGTTGAAGAGGGTTGTTTGACCCGGACTTGGGGCGTTCAGACCGATATTACTGATCGGAAACGGACAGAAAAGGAATTGGTGGAGACAAATCAGGAGCTCGACACCTTCTTTTATAAGGCCTCGCACGATTTGAAAGGACCTTTGGCTAGTGTCATGGGAATTGTAAACCTTGCTCGTTTGGAAAATACCGATCCGTTGAACGAAAAATACTTTACGATGATTGAAACGAGCGTAAAGCGTTTGGACCGCACACTTCTCGACCTTATTGAGCTTGCAAGAACAAGAAAAGGCACAAGTAAGATCTCATTAATCAATGTGAGGACTCTTGTTGAAGAAATTTTACATTCTCTTAGACATTTGCAGGATTTCGGCCGAATTAATTTCGAAGTGAAGATTGACAATCAGATCGAATTGAAAGCCGATAAGGTCCTTGTTCTTTCTGTATTCCAGAATCTGATTCACAACGCTATTAATTATTGCAATCATCAGAGCCCTTGGGTTCGGATAAAGGTGGAGAAGGAAAAAACGGGAGTACATCTGGAGATTTCCGACAATGGCGATGGAATTCCTGCAGCAATTAAAGATAAAGTCTTCGAAATGTTCTATCGCGGGCATCCTGATTCGAGCGGTTCCGGACTCGGACTATTTATTGTAAAGAATGCGCTGGAGAAAATGGAAGGTACTATCAGTTTTGAAAGTGAGCTTGGCAAAGGCACCGTCTTCTCCGTTCATATTCCTAATACCGTTCAACATTAATATATCTGACTATGATTTTAAGAGTCGAACACATCGGCATTGCCGTAAAAGATCGTACACAAGCATCTAAATTATTTGAGTCGCTTTTGAACCGACCATCTTATAAATCCGAAGAAGTACAAAGAGAAGGAGTGGTGACTGAGTTTTTCCAAACCGGAGAAACGAAGATCGAATTGCTCGAAGCGACCAATCCGGAAAGTCCCATTGCTAAGTTCATTGCAAAAAAGGAGAAGGCATGCATCACATTGCCTTCGAAGTCGACGATATCAATGCCGAGATGGCACGCCTCAAAGCCGCCGGCTTCGAACTTTTATCCGATACCCCAAAATCCGGCGCAGACAACAAGCTCATCTGCTTTTTACATCCGAAGTTTACGGGAGGGGTGTTGGTGGAGTTGTGTCAGACGAATCCAATTAGCTAATTAGCTAATTAGCTAATTATTTTTGCCAACCGCTCCCCCTTCACCAACAACCTCGCCTCAATCCCCGCCGCGTTTGCTCCGTGAATATGTTGAATGGAATCGTCGATGAAAAGACATTCTTCGCGGTTCAGATTGTTATCGTTGATGACGAAGTCAAAAATTTCGCGATCCGGCTTACGCATATGAATGTGGTGGGAGAGGTACACTTTTTCAAATACTTCGTCGAAGAAATAGCGGCCATGCTGGTCGACGATATTTTGCTTAAAAGCTATTTCGTGAATCTCATTCGTATTGCTCAGTAAGAACAAACGGTACTTTTCTTTGAGACGATAGAGCGTATCGATATTTTCTTGCGGAATGCCAATTAGTAATGCGTTCCAGCAACGGACGATGGTTTCATTATCCGTGTCCTTATGGCAAAGATTCCGTAATTCATCGCAGAACTCATTTGGAGTAATCAAACCCTTCTCGAACAAATCAAAAACCGGAAGCTGACCTTTCTGACTGTAAACCTGCCCTGAATCATCCATCCCCACATCTGCAAATGCACGAATCGTATATTCGTAATCAATGTCGAAGATTACGCCGCCAAGGTCGAGGATGAGGTTTTTGATTGGCATACGGAGGATGTTCAAAGTTCAAAGTTCAAGGTTCAAAGTTCCACGTCGAACCTTGAACTTTAAACTTTGAACCTTGAACTTTGAACTTTGAACTTTAATAAGGTGTAAGGTAAAGTTTTTTGAAAGATCCTTTATACTAGTATTTGAATTCCCACATGAGAACAGCCCTTTCACCTGTCCAACCTTAAACCTTGAACTTTGAACCTTGAACCTTGAACCTTGAACTTTGAACCTTGAACTTTGAACCTTGAACCTTGAACCTTGAACCTTGAACTTTGAACCTTAAACCTTGAACCTTGAACTTGGAACCATCACCTCCCCGGCTTCAAAAAAATCAAATTCGCTTTCTTATCCTTCCCTTCATCCGAAATAATCAATTCACCGTCATTCGAGAAAGTCAGTCCTTCGGGTTGTTTGTAAATGGATGGGTTGAGATGAATGGCGCACTTATAATCGCCGTTGCTCGAAAGGATAAGCAGTGTTTTATTGACGGAGGAGAGAATATAAACATCGTGAGTTCCCGGCTCGATCGCAATTTCGGAAGGTTCGAAATAAAAGACACCATCTTCGTCAGGGGTAAATAGTTTTTGAAACCAGTTAAGCTTCTCGTAATTTTTCAGGACAAGCGCTTTTACTGAATCCGGATTGATAACATAGACCGGATCTTTCATCAATTTCATCGAGTCGAGATCAAATTCATAGACAGCTTTCATACCTTTTTCAGTAGTATGCTTTTCAGGTTTTCCTTTGCATGCAACCAGTAATCGGCGATTTGCTTCGTCGTAACAAAGCCCCTCGCAATTATTGGCTTTGGAAAGAAAGGTGTGATGTACGACAGAATTCTCTGTGTCGGATTCAGGATGATCAATTTCAAAGATATCGCCATTGCTGCGCAAAACATAGATGGTGTCATTCACATTCGTGATGGCTTCATAGTCTTTATTGCCGGCAAAATCGAAGCTTTCCTTGAGCTTGTCTTTATGTATATCGTAAATAAAGACCGTTCCTTTTTCATCCTGTACACAAGCGAGTCGTTTCTTGCTATAGAAGGTAATTCCGGAAATCTCTTTAAGCTTTGAAGGGAGTTTTATGATTTGCGACGGATGTTCGACATCGTAGTTAAAGCAAGGCTCTACCGTTGGATTGCATGCAGTGGAGATCAAAAAGGCAAAGGGAATAATAAAAAGCTTCTTCATTTGTCTGCAAATGTGAGGTATTCCCATTAATAAAGGATGAAAATATGTATGAAAAGCGTTTAATCAGCCATTATCAGTATGGTAAGAGGTGAAGGTGCCCCGGGAAGCGACTCTTTTTCCTCATATTCGTGTTGAATATCGATTATTAAAGAATTATTTTATTTTTGGAAGAATAATTTGGCTGTATGTTGCGCAATAGGAGTGTCTATCATTTAATTCTTATCATATCCGTACAATTTTTTAACTCATCGGCAAAAGCTGAATCAGTGAAAAATGCTTACGATAATTTTTTGAAGGCTCAAAAGTCAGGAAACGTAGAATATTACTGGAGTTCGCTGGATAGTTTGGCCAGGACTTTGAAAAAGAATGGCCGCCCTTCGGAAGCATTTGATTTGATGGATCTATCGCTCGATTATCGTCAGTCCATAAGCTCAAAGGAAAATCTGGCGCAGGATCGCATCGTCACTCGAATAGCACTCTACAGCTTGCTTCCTGTATTAGTGGCCTTCTCCTTTTTCATTTTCGTATTCTACCGCAATCGTAGGGAATTGGTATTTCGTCGTCGCGAAGCCGAAGTGGAGATGAAGGCTCTCCGTTCGCAAATGAATCCCCATTTCATTTTTAATTGCATGAATTCTATTTACAAATTTTTGAATGAAAATGATTCGAAGCAAGCCGGTGATTATCTCCTCCGTTTTTCAAAATTGATTCGCGCCGTCTTGGAAAATTCCAATCACAAAGAAGTAACGATGGCCGACGATCTCATGGCGCTTGAACTCTACATTCAAATGGAGCAATTGCGGATGCAGCAGAGATTTGATTATCGAATCGATATAGCAGACGAATTGGATCAGGAAGCCGTTTATATTCCGCCTTTAATTCTTCAGCCATTTGTCGAAAATGCAATCTGGCACGGCTTGAATAATCGGCCCGATAAAGGCTTATTACAAATCAAGGTGGAACATATCGGCGAGCATATTCGCTACGGAATTGTAGATAATGGTCGTCCTTCACCGGCTGAAAATCAGGTAAAAGACGACTTAAGCGGTAAAATCAAGAAGACTTCGATGGGATCAACGCTCACACGAGAGCGAATCGATTTGTTGAATCGTACCAAAGGCGTGAATGCCCGCTTTGAGGAAACCATTTTAAGCGATGATAAGGGAGAATATGCCGGCCGCCGGATTGATATTTTCCTTCCGTATGTGTCTGAATAGCCTGTTATTCTTGCCTGTTGACACTTTTTTTTGTTAATTCGTGTCACGCACATGTACTCAACACTCATAGTAGACGACGAAAAGGATCAGCAGGATCATCTGGCATCGATGCTGGGGGAACATTTTCCTCAATACAAGATATTGGACATCTGCAGTTCGGTAGATGAAGCAACATCAAAAATTGGTGCGCTTAATCCGCAATTGGTTTTTCTCGACGTAATGCTACCGCCAAAAACAGGGTTTGATTTTTTGGGAGGGTTGAAGAAAATAGATTTCGAAGTTATTTTTGCCACGTCGTATGAAAAATTTGCACTCGATGCAATCAAGCTGAGTGCGGTTGATTATTTACTGAAGCCTTTTGGTCTCGATGATTTAAACCCGGCGCTCGACAAATTCGAGAAGCGCATCACAGAAAAATCGTCGCTGAATCATCTCGATCTTTTATTGCAGAATATTAAAACGAGTACGGCCGATAAGATGCGAGTAGCACTCCCGACACTTAGCGGTTTTGTATTCGTTCAGCTTGCCGATGTCATCCGATGTCAGAGCGACGATATGTACACCACTTTTTTCTTTGCCGATAAATCGAAGCTCATGGTTTCGCGAAGCATGAAAGATTGCGAAGAGTTGTTGAGTGAATATGGCTTTTTCCGTACCCATACTTCGCACATGATCAATATGCGTTACCTGAAGGAATACATTCGTGGCGACGGTGGCCAGGTAAAACTCACCGACGGCAGCGTAGTCGATGTTTCCCGCCGACGTAAGGATGATTTTTTGAAAGTTATTAACCGGCTGTGACGGGTTGCGAGTTGCGAGTTGCGAGTTACGGGTTGCGGGTTGCGAGTTGCGGGTTGCGAGTTGCGACGGGTTGCGAGTTGGGTTGCGAGTTGCGAAACCGGTGCCTAACTCCCGCTCTAATTACCAATTACTAATTTCTAATTTCCGAGTTACGGGTTACGGGTTGCGAGTTGCGAGTTACGGGTTGCGAGTTGCGAAACCGGTGCCTAACTCCCGCTCTAATTACCAATTACTAATTTCTAATTTCCGAGTTGCGAGTTACGGGTTGCGAGTTGCCAACTCCCGCTCTACTTACTACTTACTACTTGCTACTTACTAACTTACTACTTACTACTTACTACTTACTACTTACTACTTACTACTTACTACTTACTACTTACTACTTACTACTTACTACTTACTACTTACTACTTACTACTTACCAATTTCCACCCCATTCCAACCGCTTTCCAAATCGACCTACCGGCAAAAATTAATCCGGCACATCTTTGTCTGCCAAACTCATTCACTGTTGAAACGGCGAGACAAAATGACAAATTTTAGTAGAGAAAAGCTGGGATATATTTTAAATCTTTTATGTCTCCCTTTTTTGCTGATCGTTGTAGCAGTAGCGATTGTTATGGGTCGCAACAGAAAAACAGCCAGTATTCTTTGCGAGGAGTCGGAGTGATGCACACACGACACTGCTTTGCACAACAAAGACCCCAACACCGGAGACTCATGTATTGTTAAAGAGAAATCATCAGAGGCGATCCCCGCTTCTGACTTCTCTTCTCCGGGATTGCCGGATTCCTGTAGGATATGGCCGTATTCCAATTTCACCTGTTTTTCAGTATCGTAGCTATGTATTTTTGTTTCATAGTTCAAACTGAAATATCTAACTTCTAAAACACATCATTATGCCTATCACTGAAAATATTATTTACTTGCCTCAAGCGGCTCTACTTGTAAAAAATCTGTTGAACGAACCAATCTTAGCAAACGTCACCAATTTAAATTCACTCGGTGCTACGATGGAGTTGGAGAGTTTACATAAAAATTTGGCTCTTTATAAAGGTACTCTGGCGTGGTTTTGCCATATTCAAGGTAATGTACCGGCCTATTTCATTGCAATGGAAGAAAGAACAGATGTTGATCCAAATAATTACCCGACTGAGCCAATATCAGAGGGATTAAGTTGTCCGGATTCGTTTTTTAATTACAATGGAGGCATCGACTTAAGTTCGGTTCAAAAATTTCTTGAAGACCACACAACAGACATTAATTCGGTTTCGGATTATGCCGTTTCTAAGGCCGATGTGATCGAATATTCAGGAAGTTTCATGTTAAATTTTCCACGAGACGAAAATGATGAGCCATATAATCATTATCCTTTCGGTTTCTTTGAAGATGGAACAGATCATGATATTGAGAACGCGTTTTTGGGAATTCCGGGAATAGCTTACTTTAGATATTATTTTGGTTTTGATTCTCGCGATAGGCCGAATCGTCTTCGACTAATCTTAGTTGCAGTTGATAAGGACGGCAAAAATATTACGAGGATTTCTCCAACAGGAGATTATGCTCCAATGATCCAAAAATCCTGGCCACCTTCTAACTAAGTCTTTTTATGGTAAACTATAAAATCGCAGTCAGTATATTTTCTACGCTAAGCATCTTAGTTCCGATCACTGCGTCTTTAGTCAGAATAAAAACAGCCGATTTAAAGTATCGGCTGTTTTTAGTTTTCCTGATTTATGGTTTTTTAACCGACATGCTCGATTGGTATCTTCATGGACAATTGAGTATGGTATCATACGTATTCTTTATTGTTTTCCCCTTGGTTGAAGCGGTTTTTTATCTGTGGCTATTGAAAGCATTGAATATATCTGCCACACTTACAAAAATTTCTAAGTGGTTGATGTGGTTAATGCCGGTACTTTGGATATTCTCCTTTGGCAGTTTCGACATGAAAGAAAATAACGGCGGGATTTTCAATGCAAGCTATGAAATATTGATTGCATTTCTTTCCGGTTATGGTATTTTAAAAATGACAGAGACGGAAAATGACATTATCAGACAAAAAGATTTCTGGCTGGTGATTGGAATATTCATCTACTGCTTTTGTGCCTTCTTCGTTTCGTCTTTTCTCGATACCGAAATTTTGAATAAGGTTTGGTTTTTACACAATGCGATTAATGTTTTTGTGTATGGGGTGTTTACGAAGGCGGTTTTGACTCGGGGGGAGTAGGTTGAAAGTTGTAAGTTGTAAGTTGTAAGTAGTAAGTAGTAAGTAGTAAGTTGACTTGGAGTTTGGGGGCGAGAATTTTTGCTTTTTGGGGATATTTTCATGATTTTTTGATTTTGTTGTAGGGGTCGAATCCCGCGATCTGTGGGGTTTTCTCCGTTTTTTTCTTGATCTCTGCCGGATTCCAATCGGGGCTTCCTTGTTGAGTGGGATATGACAATTTTTGTTGAGCAAATGGCAGAAGACTGCGCAGGCTTCTGTTTTCTTATCATCAAAAAATCAAATTAACCACTAACCCCACAATTAAAATGAAAAAGATTTTACTACTTCCATTATTGTTGCTCATCAACAATTTGTTCGGACAAATTGTAAGCAGCAACGCCTTCTTACCAGGCACGTATGTTGAAGTCGGAATGGCTCCTTGCGGAACATTTGGATCTTCTATTGCACCACCGGCCGGTTATCATCCTCGAGGTGGTAGCGGTCGTCTGGGTTTTGTTGCCGATGTCGGTCAGGATGGCTGGGCTGCAGGAACACCAAATTATGTTGGCGATTATTTCCTTCCGGGTAGTCCGGAAGAAGGATTCGGGCTCACGGTCAACGGAGTGAACTATAATAACAATCAGGTTTGCAGTGAAACCAACATCCCCGGTTCAATCATAAGTTATACAACGACCTCAAGCGAAATTTCTGCCGTGTGGCAGGGAAGTGTGGCAGGGCTTTCCATCGCAGCAAGAACTTATTTGCCGATTAACTCACTTTACTTTATTACCGAAGTAACAGTGACCAATACTTCGGCATCTGCCATCAATAATATCTACTACATGCGAAATGTAGATCCGGATCACGAGCAGCCTTTGACAGGAAATTTTGCAACAGCGAATGCCGTCGTTTATCAAAACCCAAATGCCTGTAATCAGGCTCTGGTTTCCGCAACAGGATTAACCTATGGCAGCTATCTCGGATTAGGTTCTATTGATCCGCGAGCACATGTAACGATGGGAGGTTTTTCTAACCGCTCCGCAATTAGTGTATGGAATGGAACCGGTTTATTTACTAGCGGAACACATACCGGCGATGAAGCAATTTCGATTTCCTTTAATCTCGGTAGTCTTGCCGCAAATGAAGCAACTACTTTTGCATACGCATACATTCTGAATGCTTCTCAGTTAACACAAGCTCTGGCTGCAACAAATATTACTTTCGAAGCAAATGGTGTTACTTATTCAAATGGTAACACAGGAAATATTTGTTCAGGAACTCCAGTGCCGATCAATCTTTCCAACACCGGAACATATACTTCATGGACATGGTCACCGGCAACAGGCTTAAACACAACTGTTGGCACCTCAGTGCTGGCTACTCTCACCAGCCCTGTAACATACATCGCTACAGGTACCGGAGCATGCGGAACGGTGAACGTTAGTATTACTTTGAATCCTGTTATCGTTCCGACTCCTGGCAATGCCGGGCCAATCACCGGCCCGTCGACGGCAAGTCTTGGTCAAACCAATTTAACCTATTCGATTTCCCCGGTAACCGATGCCTGCTTATAATTGGACTTTACCTCCGGGAGCTATTGTAACATCGTCATCATCGACTTCCAATTCAATTACGTTTAAAGCATCGAATGTTTCCTGGTGCGGCGATATCGTTGTTGAACCGGTAAATGCCTGCAGCGCGGGTGGTTCATCTTCGATTCCTGTTTGTATAGGAAATTCTATTTCAACATTAACACCCGCTACAGCAATGTGTGCAGGGTCAAATAATATGGTGCCATTCATTGCTTCCGGTTCATTTAATTCAGGAAATGTTTTCACTGCGCAGTTGAGTGATGCAAATGGAGATTTTTCGAGTCCTGTGAATATTGGAACATATTCATCAACCGGTTCAGGTGTAATGCACACAACGATTCCGGCATCTACTCCATACGGAACCGGTTATCGTATTCGTGTTGTCAATTCAAATCCGGCAGGCATAGGTAGTCCGAATCCGGATGACATCACCATTTCGCATCCTTCAGCAGTTGTAAATTCTACAACCAATGTCCTTTGCTTTAATGGCCTAACCGGTGCAGCAGATGTAAACGTTACCGACGGACAGGCTCCTTATAGCTACGATTGGGAACCGGGAAATCCTACAGGTGATGGAAGTTCGGCTGTCAGTTCATTAGCTGCCGGAAGCTATACTTGTACGGTGACCGATGTATTAGGATGTTCTTCAACAGCCACTCTCAACATCACTCAGCCTGATGAATTAATTGTATCAGCAACGCAGACATCCCCTATTCTATGTAATGGAGGATTAGCAAACATCGATGTAACTGCGGCAGGCGGGGCAGGCGGATATGCAGGCACCGGATCATTCACAGTTTCGGCCGGATCATATTCATATACAGTTACCGATGGCAACAGTTGTTCATCTTCTGCACTAATCACTGTAACGGAACCGACTTTACTTACTGCATCCTATACAGCCGGCCAAATTAATTGCTTTGGAGGAACTGCTTCAGTTGTAGTTTCTGCTGCAGGAGGTACGACTCCGTATTCAGGAGATGGAAGTTTCTCTCAATATGCCGGAACAATTAGTTATCCTATTACGGATGCAAACGGATGTACAACATCAGTAACTGTTGCTTTGACAGAACCTTCAAAAGTTGAAGGAACGATTGCAACTACACCGACAGGTTGTTTGGGCAATGATGGTACGGCGACAATTACTCCAAGCGGAGGAACCGGGCCGTATACATATCTCTGGTCCGACGGACAAACAACACAAACAGCCACAGGATTGATTTCTGCAAATTACTCTGTTGTAATTACCGATGGTAACGGATGTACAGGCGCTGCATCGGCAATGGTTGGTGCGTCGACAGGATTATTACCTGCACCGGGAGTCATTGCCGGAGCAACGAGCGGAGTTTGCCGAAATACGAGCGGACTTGTTTATTCAGTAGCACCGGTCGCAGGCGCAGTATCATATGCGTGGACATTACCGAATGGAGCGACAGGCGTTTCAAATACAAATTCAATTACACTTTCCTTTACGAATGCTTATGCAGGAGGATTCCTTTGTGTTTCGGCTGTGAACGCTTGCGGATTAGGTGCGGCAAGTTGTGTGAGCATTCCGGTTTATGCAACGTATGCATCGACTCCGGCGCCGATCACTGGGCCATCGATTGTTTGTGGTCCGGGCGTTTACACATTCAGCACTTCATCTACAAATGCGAGTGGTTATAACTGGACAGCATCAGGTACTGGAGTTTCGATTCAAAGTGGACAAGGAACAAATACAGTTCAGGTGAGTATTTCTTCAGGATTTATTTCCGGATCGCTTCAGGTTTCCGCTTCTAACTGTTATGGAAATAGTGCGGTGCGAGGAATGTTATTATATGGCATACCGACGAACATGAATCCGATCACCGGAAACATCTTCGTTTGTCCGGGAGGTACTACAACGTTTGCGATGAATTTAGTTCCCGGCATTACAAGTTACAGCTGGTCAATCAGCGGTGATGCAACCCTGGTTACTTCATCACAGAATGCAACACAAACAACGGCAACATTTGCCATGGGTTCAGCATGGACAACAGGAAGTGTAACTCTTACCGTTGCGAACAGTTGTGGTTCATACAGTCGTTCATTCAGCGTCTTCTCCGTTCCCGGCCAACCCGGCTCGATCACCGGACCGAATACAGGATTATGCGGATTGTCGAACGTTACGTACTCAATTCTTGCTGTTCCCGGAGCAACATCCTATTCATGGACAGTTCCGGCAGGTGTAAGTATCGTTAACAATACAGGATTATCGATAACAGTAAATTACACGGCAGCATTTACCGGTTCAGGAAGTATTTGTGTGGTACCGAATAATTCATGCGGATCAGGCCCTGCACGTTGTTACGGTATTACATCACGTTTGTCAATTCCAACGATTACCGGTCCGGCGAGTGTATGTAAATCACAGTCAGCCGTAGCCTATTCTGCTACACCGATTGCAGGTGCATTATCATACACATGGTCAGTTACCGGCGGCGGAACGATTACCCCTGCAGGAACATCAGCCACTGTTAATTTCAATACGACCACATCATCGCCTGCGACAGTACGTGTGAATGCCAATAATGCATGCGGCGCCTCGCAACCCGGAATTTACAATGTGAGTGTTAATCTCGCATGCCGTGAAGCACAAGAGTTGAATACCGTAAGTGACTTCGAATCGTCAGTCACCTTATTCCCGAATCCAACTTCCGGCAAAGCCGATCTATCATTCGGGCTCAACCGCAATTTAAAAGTAGAATTTAAGATAACCGACATTTACGGCAAGATGATTTCGCAAGAAGAAATCAATGCCGTAGAAGGATTGAATCACCATAACACCGACCTGAGCAATTGTGCAAAAGGAGTCTATTTGTTGACACTTATCACATCCGATGGTGAGAGCAGGACAATGCGTTTAATTGTTGAGTAGTTAATTTGATGAGAATGAAAAGGCCCCCTTCAGAATTTGGAGGGGGCCTTTTTTTCTATTGTAAATTGATTTTTTTGTTTTATTAAATCAAATTTCTATTTTAGTTCATAATATTCATTTAATATGATTCTAATTCCGGTGATGTCTATTTCTTAGTTGAAAATTTTCCTAGTGGTTTCTTACTGAGATGATTTTGATTGCTTCCTGTAATTTATTTAGATGTTTAAAGTTATGAATTTTATTCAAATTATTTTCTAATTCCAATAAGGCTGCAGCAACCCATCTTTGTCGTTGATTACTGTTGGTCCAATGCTTAACATTTCGCACAAATTTCGCCATCTGTGAGTTTAGATTCTCGATACAATTTGTCGTAGCAAGACTTCTGGAAAATATTTGAGCAACTTTCAGTTTGTGAAGAGTCAGCGTTTCTTCCAAACCTTCTTGTAGAGAGTTCGCCGCATTTTGATTGATTTTTAAGAGCTCTTTATGGATACTTTGTAAGACCAGTTTTGCTTTGTTGTAATCCGGTTCACGATATGCATTCTGTATTTTCGTTTTAAAATTCGATTTGTCTCGATCGCTTAAATAGCTTAGTACATTTTCACGTTTGTGCCACTGACAACGCTGAATAATTGCCTTTTTCCCAAACACATCAACTACGGCCTTGTGAAGCCCCTTGCTGCCATCGATCACGACAAGTAAGCCGTCAGTAAAACTAAATTTCTTTGCAAGTATTTGTTTAAGCAACGACCAACAGCCCGACTATTTTCACTCGAGGTTTGAATGAAGCCTACCGGAATTTTTATCCCCTTATCCGTCACGCCCAGAGCGACAACCATTTGTTCACTTGCAAGATATTTTCCGTCGATTAACAGCGCAACAAAATTGTGATCTTCATAGGTTCGTTCACAAAAATGCTTGAAAGCTTCTTCACTTTGTTCTTTAAATTCACGACTGACCTGACTTGAACTGAGTCCAAAACTTTCAGCTAAATGAGCAGTTACCTTTTTATAATCTCGAGTACTGATCCCATGAAGCACTTTTTTGAGAACTTCTTCACTTGGTTCGGCAAGATTTCTTAAGTTTTCCAGACCCGGAAGTGGTACACATTTTCCACTTGCCGATTCTCTGATTCTTGGGATTTCGACAGGTAATCGATGATCCCCCATTTTGATACTTCCCGGATTAAAACCGTGGCGATAGAATTTTTTTGGGCCCGAAAGTGAATGCTCATACCGATCACCGGTCTTTTCTCTGATAATTTCCTCAAAATCTGATTGATCGTAATTCGACTCAGCTCAAAATGGTTCATCACCATTTCAAATTTGATGTCGACTGGCTGGTCGTAAAACCAGGCGATGTTTTCTCGCTGAACTTTTGTAGATTTGCTCATGGTAGTTTGATTTTGGATTTTAGGTCGCAAATCAAAAATACTCATTATCAAACCACTTACTTAGCAGCGACTTCGGTTACTGCTAAGTTTTTTTCAACTAGCTTTGGGACTACACCCTAATTCCTCGGCAAATTAATTCAATATTTTATTTAACTAACTAATAACACACACGAACACATGAAAAAATTATTTTTTATTTTGATCCTAATTGGTGGTTTTGCGGGATACTCCTGTAAAGATTGCCCTGACAAAGCACAAGCTTCAGGCAGGGATACAGTTCAAGCATTGACAAGCGAGCAGAAGAGGGCTTTGTCCTTGGAATATCACGATCTCAATGATATCACGATGAATCACCTCGGACTATTAGTTTCTAATTATATTGATTCATTTCCTAATGAAGCAAAGTTCTTTTTGGGAGCATATATCGATAGGGAGGATTTGGATACAATCTTAAAGGAAAACATCGGCGAAGGATTGATGACTTATTTGTGTTACGATTCATTATCAGATCTAGAAAATCCGAAGAGATTTATTGCATTTAAACATGTGAAAACATATGATCCATTAGCTCGAACCAATCAATTAAACGAAAACGTTGATGTCCGATTAGCTGAGGGCAGTTTTGCATTCACAAAGAATACTCATCCTAAATGGCATGAAATGCGAGCGGAATTAGAAACTAACATGACTCGAGTTCGCACCCATCAATGGCTAAGTGAAGCATATGTTGAGTCTTGTTGCTTGCAATTTGCAAATCACTACAGGATGACTGGGTCATGGCACAAGTATAATTCCAATGAGAATTGCTTTGGTTTTATTCCAACAGCATCACTAAGGAAAATATTGCCTGATACTGATACTCAAATTGAAGGATTAAGAATCTACCTTGGTTATGATGGAACTGAGCCAAGTAATCGAATCAGATTTGCTTTTGTCCCGGTAGACGAGGCTGGGAATAATATGATAGTTGAACCAGGAAAGGTTCCAACCACATATCGTACATTCTTCGAACGCGCCTGGCCATAACAGATCGTTGGTAAATTCCATAAATGCTGTTAATTTGCAACAGCATTTATGGATTTATATCACCTCTTCGGCTACCTTTCAACTTTTAGCACGGTTATCCCTATCGTATTTGGGTTAATTGCTTTTCGTTATTCGCTACCCAGACACAAATATTTTTTATTTTTTCTACTACTTGGATTTCTGGTCGACTGCTCAAAACCGTTTATTCATAACAGTCAATATGGGCAATATATCTATTTGGTATATGCGTTGATTGAGCCACTCTTTTTGTTTTGGTATCTAGGGAGAGTTTTGGGAAGCGAGAAGGAGAAAATCAAAAGTGTTACAAGAATTATTCTTATTGCAGTCTTCTCTCTATGGCTAATTACGCTGTATATCGTTCAATCAAAGGAAATCAAGTATAATCCCCCTTTTGATATGATAGTTAGTTTAGGATTATCGGTCAACTGTGTAATAGTGCTTTTAAAAATGAGCAGAGACTCAGGTGAGCTTTTAAAGCAAGGAGATTTTTGGTTCGTATCCGGAATCTTTTTTTATTTTTTCTGTGCCAATTTCATTTTCGGTTTAATGGATACAGGCTTACTAAAGCAAATTTGGTTTATTCAGAATATCATCGGAATCATCGGATACGCCATATTAGCCAGAGGTTTTTGGTTAGTAAGATTATCCAGAATAAAAAGCGAATAATCTGATCCAAAAATAAGTGCGGAATTAGGGAGCGGGTCACCACTCACACTCACACTCACACAACTCACACCCACACTTACTCTCACACTACCAGTGGGCCCTCTTGGGATCGAACCAAGTACCACCTGATTATGAGTCAGGTGCTCTAACCGAATGAGCTAAGGGCCCTTCCAATTCAGAGACGTATCCCTGAAAATGGGTCACAAATGTATCTTTTGCCGTGAATAATCGCAAATAGAATAAGTAGATCGGCTTTTATGTAGATTTACTGCAAAATGGACGTGTTTCGGTTCGGTTATTGTTATCCGGGCAGCCTCAATCCTCAAAAATATAGCTCATGAAAAAGCTCCTTAGCATCCTTCTCCTTTCAGGTATTTCTTTCCTCTCTAATGCGCAAGAGACTCAGCCTCAGCCACAAAGTTCAGCTGCTGCCAGCGCCCTTTCAACCATTGCCAGCGCCGATGACCTATTTATACTCACTCTTTCCTCCGACAACTGGAGCGGACTGCCATCCGAATTCAAAGCAAAACCTTTCCGTTCCCGGGGACTTAGTTTTTTAATCATGAAAGAAAAAATGACGGAGAGCGGTCATTTCGGAATCGGATACGGACTCGGATTCTCTTCTCAGAATGTCCATACCGATGCGACCATTTTCTACAATGATTCATCAAACACATCGCAGCTTTACAAATTGCCCGATTCACTCGATGTAAATCTGAACAAACTTTCACTCAATTTTATTGATGCAGCTTTCGAAGTTCGGTTGCGTACTACCGAAAATTCGCACGAACGACGTTTCAAAGTTAGCGTGGGAATGAAAGCCGGATACCTCGTACAAAGTCATACAAAGTACGAAGACAAAAACGGTAAAGTAAAAACTTACGATATCAAAAATCTCAACAGCTTCCAATACGGCTTAACCGGCCGAATCGGTTACGGCGGCATCTCCGCATCCGTCTACTACTCCTTAGTCGACGTTTTCAAAAAAGACAAAGGGCCGTCGTTGACGCCGTATTCGGTGGGGGTGACGTTTACGTTTTAGGGCTTGGTAAGTTGTAAGTAGTAAGTAGTAAGTTGACTTGGTGTTGGTAAGTTGTATGTAGCAAGTTGTAAGTAGTAAGTTGACTATACGTAGGCATCATTTTACGTATTTGCTTTTATTGGTTTAATTGGATTATACTAGAGTGGGGTGATTGCTAATTTTTCGGCGTATCTAATCACAACAATCTTATGCGATCGAAAATTCTTCAGGGTTCGTTTAAGTGTGTATCCTTTGAGTTAGGGGTTTTTAACGATTTCTGGATTGAATTAATAAGTGCATTTAACATTCTTGCCAAATGCTCTATCGATTTAAAAATAATTAATAGAGCTTCATTCTTCATAAATTGAAGTCGGCCGGCAAGGATAAGCTGAGTTTCAACTTCGGCAAGTGAACCCTTTGCAATATTTAAAAATTGAATGAAATATTTTGGTGAGTCTCTTGACCAACCTTCCGCAATATTTGAAGGATTAGAGACAGCAGCTCGTCGCAATTGCGAAGTAATTCCAAATAACTCTTTTTTCGGAAAGCCTTCTGTGTGTTTATAGATTGCCTCAGCTAATTCAATCCCTTTTTTCCAAACTATGAGATCTTTATATCCATTTTGCATAAAAAAATATTTTCAGCAAAAATAAAGCGCATTAATATCATTTGCATTCTATATATGCAGGATATTAGTTGCTGATTTTTCATGAATGAGAAAGGGCGTTGTGTCAAATTCGAAAACCATAGTCCTATACAAATTACATACAGAAATGTAAATAGGACTACCCATTGTCAACAGCAAGTCAACTTACAACTTACAACTTACAACTTACAACTTACTACTTACTACTTACTACTTACTACTTACAATTTACAACTTACAACTTACCAACAGCAAGTCAACTTACTACTTACAACTTACCAATTCAAACCCCCAGAAAGTAATACTCACAAAAAAACCCCACCACAAACCCCGCATAAATCTGCATCGGTTGGTGAGCGCCTAAACTTAATCTTGCTGTTCCTAGAAGGCCGGCAACCAGGAAACATGCTACAATAGCCGTACGGAGGTCGATGGCAAGTAGGGTGGTAAGTCCGAATAAAGTTCCGGTTAAAGCGCCGATGCCGATCATGTGAATGCTGATCTTCCATTTGAAATTTACAAATAGTGCGATCATAACGGATGAGGCAGCGCCCAATAGCAGTCGGAAAAATAATGCGGGCAGTCTCAGCGTGTGGACGAGATAGGCGGCAACGAAAAGTAAAAGTAAATTGCTGATATAGGGAACCTGTCGTTCTTCGCGTCGTTCCATTTGGAACGACTGAATTACTTTTGTCCGATATAAGATGTAAGTAATGACAACGGGAAAAATCAGAGTATTGATAACAACAATATAGAAGATTGCCTTCTTCACTAAATCGGGTGTGGAGAAGGTCAGGAATGTGGTGTTGCCGAAAATGAAAAACAATGCGTATGTCGGCATCAGAACGGGATGCAGAACGATCGACAAAAACTGAGCGAGTTGGCGGTTCATAGTTCCTTGCGTAAGCGCGCCACAGGGATGTCGAGCATTTCACGGTATTTCGCTACCGTTCTGCGGGCTATGTTATAGCCTTTTTCATTCAGGATTTTTGTCAGAGCATCATCGGTTAATGGCTTGCGCTTGTTTTCTGCTCCTATACAATCGGTGAGAATTTGTTTTACTTCTTTGCTCGATACTTCCTCACCGCTTTCAGTCGATAATCCTTCGGAGAAAAAGCTCTTCAAAAGAAAAGTCCCGAAATGCGTTTGTACATATTTACTGTTTGCCACACGCGACACGGTAGAAATATCCATGTTGATCTTCTCCGCAATATCACGCAATACCATTTTCTTCAGCTTCCGAATGTCGCCTTCGAGGAAATATTCGTACTGATATTCCATGATAGTATGCATGGTATGGTAAAGCGTATGCTGACGTTGTTTCAAAGCATCGATAAACCATTTGGCAGAATCTAATTTCTGCTTCACAAATTGAATGGCTTCTTTATTCGCTTTTGAATTCTTCTTGTCTTTGCTGTAGTGATCGAGCATTTCTCTGTAATCACGACTGATCTTCATCTCCGGCGCGTTGCGCGCATTTAGAGTGAGTTCGAGTACTCCGTCGTTATTGCTGATTAAGAAGTCGGGAATGATATGCTCAATAGATCGCTGACCCTGACTGGCTGTATTTCCCGGTCTTGGATTCAGCTTTAAAATTTCATCAATGGCTTTTTTAATTCCGTCCGAATCAAGATTCAGATCTTTCGCGATTTTCTCGTAATGCTTTTTAGAGAATTCGTCGAAATGATTTTTTAAAATACGACGGGCAGTTACAACCGATTCGCGCTTTTGTTCTTTTCGGTCGAGCTGAATCAGCAAGCATTCTTGAAGAGAGCGCGCTCCGATACCCGGAGGATCAAGAGTCTGAATGGCTAAAAGAACCTTTTCAAGTTCTTCAGCCGTCGTTTGTATGTTTTGTGAAAAGGCAAGATCATCGACAATTGCAGAGAGCTCACGACGCAGATAACCATCGTCGTCGATGCTGCCTACTAATTGTTCGGCAATATGATATGCGCGATCATCAAAATCGAGAACGTATAATTGTGCTAAAACCTGGTCCTGGAAATTTCCCTGCACGCTAAACGGAATTTCTTTCCGGTCGTCGTCGGGCGATGTTGTTGACAGAAGTTTTGTAATCAGGAATATCATCATCGGCAAGGTATTCGTCTAAGCTGATATCATCTTCGCGCTCGCCGATTTCCTCATCGTCTTCGTTATTATCTAACTCTTCCTCTTCTTCAGTCTTATATTCTTCATCCGTCTCTTCATTGCCTTCTTCAAGTGCCGGATTTTCCTGCATCTCTTCTTTGATTCGTTGTTCAAGATTGGCGACAGGAATTTGTAAAAGCTTCATCAGCTGAATTTGCTGTGGAGAAAGCTTCTGTAATAATTTCTGGTTTAGACCTTGGCGTAACGAACTCATTGATGACGGGCAATAATTAGTACTGCAATTTAGGCTGATTTTAAGCTTTAAACAAATAAGCTTCTTGACTGAATACGAGAAACAGGCTTTGAAGTTTGCATTCCCGTCTATTTTGCTGACTTGCTAAAATGCTAATTCAGAGCACAATACAATTAGGTCAATTAATGGACTTGATGCTCAGAGAAATAAATTTACGTGGTAGGGTGTGATCGGAATGTTAGAAATTCCAGATCCAGCCTTGGAGATTTTTCTCTTTCAGGCTATCATTCAGAGCAGCGGCATCTGATTGATTTTCGAAGCCCTCATAAAAAACGTAGGTACGTCCGTTGGCTTCGACGAAATTGGCATCGGCAAATCCTTGTTCACGCAAAGTTTTTACCAGCGAAAGTCCGTTTTCATGAATTTTAAAAACGCCGGCAATTACGTAGTGGTGATTTGATTTCGATAACGATAACGATAACGAGTCCTTCTTTTCAGGAGCAATAACCTTATTCGCAGTTGTCGTCGTATCGGCAGCGGCTGTTGTTGCCACAAAAACGGTTTCAACTTTTACCGGAGCTTGTACCGGAGGAGTACCGGCAGCAGGTTTAGTGGTATCTGAAATTTTGAGGGCAATTGACTGACTGTCGAACGGAACAAGCGAAGCTGATTCGTACTTTTTCGGAGCGATTAAATAGACATTAAAAGAAAACCAAAGAGCCGCAGCAGCAATAGCAATGATGCCTATCGGGCGATGATTTTTTTTGAGGCTTTTTGAAATGACTTTCTTCGGAGCCGGCTGCGAAGGACGAATTTCTTTCGGCGTGATCGTACGAACAGGAATTTTAACCTGATCACGACGAATCGGCATCGCCTGAAGAGCATCCATTCCGAAGCTTTCTTTCAGGTGATTCGAATTTTTTGCTGCTTCAAATTGCAAATTGTGTTCGCGATCGAAGTAAAGCGTTCCGATATTTTTAAGCAATACCTTTTTACCGTCGTTCATATCCGACAAGCAAGTATTGACAAACAATTCGATTTGCTGAATCGCCTGCTGGTAAGAAAGGTTTTCGTATTCGACTAAGTGATTGGCAAGAAGTCCATCATTTTTTTCAGATAGACATTAAAGGCAATTTTGCGGAAAGGAGGGAAGATCGAATTTCCCGGCCCTATAAAAGCATCCTGATTAGAAGCCAAAAAGCCACCTAACGACGGAACAATCACGCAATCATGATCATACAGTAGTTCGGAGATGTGTTGTTCTATGCTTGCCATCTGACCGCAATTTAGAACTTTTTTGGGAGTTGGCAAACCCTTTGCAATTCGTTAATTGGTTAATTAGTTGATTAGTTAATGTGGCGAGATAAAGTCAATCATTCATTTCATCGCATCCTAAATTGAGCAGATTAGAGCTTTTAAGAACGAAAAATTAACTAATCAACTAATTAACTAATTAACGAATTGTCAGCCCCGCAACTTATCCAACAATAAATTCAAAGTCCTCTGCTCTTCCGCAGTGAGCTGCGCCGAAAAAGTTTCCATCTGGTCATCGAGCTTATCGATTTCGGTGAGGAGGTCCATTCCTTTTTGAGTGATGAAGACCTGGCAGGAACGGCGGTCGTGAGCGCAGATGTGGCGTTCGGCTAATCCTTTGAGACGAAGTTTTTCTACAATTCGGGAAGCGTCGCTCATTTTATCGAGCATTCGTTCACGTATAAGTTTGATGCTGGCCGGTTGAGATTGTTGTCCGCGTAATATGCGGAGAACATTAAACTGCTGGCTGGTTATATCGAATGGCTTAAGAAATTCGTAGTGCCGACTGTTTAACCAGTTGAAGGTATAGATGATGTTCACCATGAGTTTGTGGCTCTCGCTTCTAAAGCGTTTTTGGTTGATTTCCTTTTCGAGTTCCATCTTCTTGCTTAGTTCATTGGGACGTCGATGAATAATAATTCGCTTGCCGTCGTCGCCTGAATTTTGACGTCTGCAGTTTCCCAAACACCGATAGCATCGCGACGATTCATTTCATGGCCGTCGATTGTAACTGAGCCTTCGACAACCATAATGTACACGCCATTTCCGGGTTGAGCAATCTGATAAGTTAATTCTTTTCCTGCATCAAATTTTCCGAGCGAGAGAGCAGCATCCTGATGAATGTATAATTCTTCACCGCGATAAAAGCCGGAAGCGACCATTTGAATGGAATTGTTTCTCTTGCTTACATCAAATGTTTTTGATCGTATCGGGGAGCAATATGTTTTTCTTTTGGAAAAATCCAGATCTGAAACAGATTGGTTTCTTCTGAAGGAGAGGGATTGAATTCAGAGTGCATGACACCACGGCCGGCGCTCATGACTTGCACATCGCCCGGACGAATGACAGATCCATTGCCCATATTATCGCGATGTTCCAAAGCACCATGATTGATGATGGTGATAATTTCCATATCGTTATGTGGATGCATTCCAAAACCCTCGCCGCCCTGAACGATATCGTCGTTCAGTACACGAAGCATTCCGAAATGAATACGAGTAGGGTCGTACCAATTGGCAAAACTAAAACTGTGATGAGCATTTAACCAACCATGATTAGCATGACCGCGTTCATTGGTCGGGTGGAAAATTGTTTTCATTGTTTTTAGGGAATTTAGAATTATGAATTCAGAATTTTAAATTTTGAATTCATAATTAGTTCAAAGAAGGCTCAGGCATTACGAACTCGGCTACATGATGAAACATCAGTTCAGTGATTTCCGATTTCATGTAACGTGCCAATGGGAAACGAGAAATCTGATGAAGTACATCAGCTTCTGTTTTGGCAATCATCGTTATCCAAAGCGTAGTTCTGTTGTGCGATAGAGAATAATTTAAAATCACTCCTTCGTCCATCATTTCATGAACCATTGCTCTTTGCTCAGGGATCAATGAAACGAATCTCGGAGAGAATACCTCCGGGAGTGTGACGGTGACCATGTATTGTAGCATCTTGCTTCTTTCTTTCTTGTTTGTAATTGGTGATCGGTTTTGTCGTGATCGGTTAAATGGTGAACGGTTAGACGGTGATCAGTACTTTCTTTTAAAAATACGGGCTTACAAGTAAGCACTTTTTTTCGTTATCGTCATCGCACCCCGTAACCCGCAACTCGTAACTCGCACCCCGTAACCCGTAACCCGTAACTCGCACCCCGTAACCCGCAACCCGTCTTCAATGTGCTAAAAAAAAGCCGATTCTCAAAGAACCGGCTTTTTGTTAAGTGATTAACCTTTGATTAACACCAAGTCGATTGTGAATTCTACTTCATCACCTACGACTGCTTCGCCTGTTGCGGCAGCGTTAGTGTATTTTAATCCGAACTCTTTACGGTTGATTTTACCTGTTCCTTTGAAACCTGCTTTTAAATTTCCCCAAGGATCTTTAACTGTTCCGCCGAATACTACCGGAATTTCAACTCTCTTAGTTACATCACGAATAGTGAGATCGCCGATGAGCATATATTTATTGCCACCTAAGCTTTTCACGCCTGTACTTTTGAAAGTAATTGTCGGGTATTTTTCTGCATTGAAGAAATCATCACCTTTCAAGTGACCATCGCGCATGTCGTTGTCAGTAGTGATGCTGTTCACATCAACTGTAACCGTTGCTTGCAAATCTGTCCAGTCAGCTTTTGATGAAGTGAAAGTACCATCGAATTTTTTGAATTCTCCATCCACATCAGAGATCACCAGATAGCTGGCAGTGAAGTGAACTTTTGAGTGAGCCGGATCAATTTTCCATGATTGTGCGAAAATCGATACCGTTGATGCCATCATAAGGGCGAGAAGTGTGATTTTTTTCATTGTCGGTTGTTTTATTGTTTTTGATTAAATGACTTATTTATAAACACGGTGCAAATGTATGTTTTAACAATAGATGTTGCAACATGTAATACTGATTAATAACGCAATGTGCTGATATTCAACAATAAATCATAAAGAAAACAAAAAAGTAAGTACCCGAAAAGACAGGGATGGAGGCCTATGAAAGGCTGATTTAGGAAATTGAGTCGATTAAAAATGACGGATTCCGATAGCTTTGCGGGCAGCATTTACTGTAGCAGAAGCGCTTTCGCGTGCTTTTTCGGCACCGCGACGGGCGATCTTGCTTACAAACTCTTCGTCGCTTTTGATAGCTTCAATTTTTTCGCGCAACGGTGCAGTGAACTTAATCATGTCTTCCGCCAATTGCTTTTTCATATCGCCGTAACGAATCGTCATAGTATTATATGCATCATCGAAAAACTTCACCGTGTCTTCTGAAGAAACGACGCTCATCAATTGAAAAATATTTTTAATCACTTCGGGCTTTTCCTGATTCTCCTGCGTTGGTCCGCTATCTGTCACGGCACGCATTACCTTTTTACGAATCGCTTCCGGTGTATCAGCCAGGAAGATCGCATTGCCTTCGCCCTCGCTCTTGCCCATTTTACCGGAGCCGTCGAGTCCCGGAATTTTTACAAGCTGCGTTCCATAATTGAAAGCATATGGTTCAGGGAAAAGTTCGGTATTATAGAGACGATTGAAACGATTTCCAAACTGACGCGCCATTTCCAAATGTTGTTCCTGATCTTTTCCTACAGGAACTTTCAGAGCACGATGAATGAGA
Organism: Bacteroidota bacterium; assembly: GCA_016721305.1. Classification (GTDB taxonomy): domain Bacteria; phylum Bacteroidota; class Bacteroidia; order AKYH767-A; family 2013-40CM-41-45; genus JADKIH01. The sequence goes on along the minus strand of JADKIH010000005.1, from coordinate 161,176 downwards.
ATGTCGGCCGCCATAAGCGAAGGATAAGTAAGCAATCCGGCATTGACATTATCAGGTTGTTTGCGGATCTTTTCTTTAAATGAAGTACAGCGTTCGAGTTCGCCGACATATACATTCATATTAAGAAGCAAATACAATTCAGCAATTTCCGGCAAGTCACTCTGAACATAGAGTGTACTAACTTCAGGATCCAGTCCACAGGCAAGGTATTCTACAAGAACCTGCTTAACATTCGAATGTAAATCGGCCGGTGTCGGATGCGTTGTCAATGAATGATAATCTGCAATAAAAAAGAAGCAATTGTACTCATGCTGCATTTTCAAAAAATTCTTGACCGCACCAAAGTAATTACCCAAGTGTAAATTCCCGGTCGACCGGATTCCGCTGACAACGATTTCTTTTGACATAGTGGGGCAAATATAGGGGTTTTGGGAACACTTGAAACTTCCACTTACACTCGGTAGTTGCTTGGGGGCGTTGCGGGTTGCGGGTTGCGGGTTGCGGGTTGCGAGTTACGGGTTGCGGGTTGCGAGTTGCGGGTTGCGAGTTGCGGGTTGCGAGTTGCGGGTTGCGAGTTGCGGGTTGCGAGTTGCGAGTTGCGAGTTGCGGGTTACGGGTTGCGGGTTGCGGGTCGTGAGGCACGACTGTCGCCTAACCAATAGTCAACTTACTACTTACAACTTACTAATTCCTAATCACCCAAGCGGCAGCCCAAACCTCAGTTCACACTTTTTGCGTAAATTGCCCCCGAATCCAAACCCCATATCCCCACATGAAAACATTGAAAGCATCGCTAGTAGTATTAGTTTCATTCTGTTTCTCCGTAATACTTTTTGCTCAAACTCCGGCCAAGAAAGCAGAATCAAATCCGGCCGATAAGCTTGAGCCGGTAAAGGCAACTTTTGCAAAAGGCGACTCTATTGAGTTTGTTGCAAAATTGGCTACGGGATTCATGGCGCCAACAATTTCCTGTTCATGCAGCAACAAAGATTTTTTCTATCGTGTTTATAAAAAGGAAAATGGTGAATGGAAAATGATTTTGGATCACACAGAAAAAGCAGATGCAAAAAAATGCGACTGCAAAGTGCAGTATGCAATTTTTGTGAAAGATCGTCATGCTTTTATTGCTCCTGTAAAAGATAAAGGAGAGTTTTATATTGAAGTAATTGGGTTAAGAGATGCGAAGCTTGTTTCCTTACCATTCACCGTAGAATAATTTTGAGTTGATTCCGTTGTTGACGATACGAAATCAATCAGCATAAATATGGACAAGCAACTTTTCGAAGAAGTCGACAAGTACATTTCCCGACTATTAGCAAATGAAGATCAGGTTTTAAAAGATGTGATCACTTCACTTGATCAAGCGGGTCTTCCGCAGTTTAGCGTTTCCCCTTCTCAGGGAAAACTGCTGCAGGTATTCGCTGCAATGTGCGGTGCAAAAAACATTCTCGAATTGGGAACGCTGGGCGGATACAGTACGATCTGGTTAGCTCGAACGCTTCCGGATGCCGGTAAATTGATCACCATCGAATTTGATGATCGCTGTGCCGATGTTGCCGAAAAAAATTTAGCCGCTGCCAATTTGCAAAGCAAAGTATCCGTTCGCCGTGGCAAGGCACTTGACGTACTTCCTTTATTGCAAAACGAAAATGCAGGTCCGTTCGATTTAATTTTCATCGATGCCGATAAACCCCCTTACACGGAATATTTTCAATGGGCTCTCAAACTTTCTCGTCCGGGTTCAATCATTATTTGCGACAATGTGATTCGTGAAGGAATGGTGCTGGAGGAAAATCACCCTGATGAAAAGGTGAGAGGTGTACAACGATTCAATAATTTTTTGTCAGCATGCACAGAAGTTAATGCGACAATTTTGCCCACCGTAGGAATGAAGGAATTTGACGGAATGGCTATTTGTGTAAAAATATAGGGCATCAAAATTCAGTACTTTTTTGTTTACTAAAGCGGATCGAAATAAAAGTGATTCAGTATTGGCTCAGCTTGGGCCTACTTGAATACTAATAGCTTCATTTATTTTGTCCTAGTATTTCAGAATAGGCCTTAATAGGAGAATAATACGTCGATTTATGATTTACTCAGGCGATGTAGACAGGCGAATTTAGATCGGATTTTATTTCGAACTAAAGTCCTTAAATACAAATTGTTGTACAAGCCTGATTTTTAGCATATACCTTAATTTTCAGCGCAAATTCCCTACTTTAGCGCCTCGAAACAACGACTATGAAATCCAAAGTAAAAATCCTGGAAGAGAAGATCAGTGAAGCCATGTTAGGTGGTGGTGTAAAACGCATCGAATCACAACACAAAAAGGGTAAGCTGACGGCACGAGAGCGTATTCATTTTTTATTGGATGAAGGAAGCTTCGAAGAAATCGGAATGCTGGTAACACATCGGTCTACAGATTTCGGAATGGAGAAAGAAATTTATCTGGGTGATGGAGTTGTAACAGGATTCGGTCGTGTTAACGGACGATTGGTTTATGTGTTCGCGCAAGACTTCACCGTATTCGGCGGATCATTGTCGGAGACACACGCACAGAAGATCGTTCGTGTTATGGATCTGGCTATGCAAAACGGCGCGCCGATTATCGGATTGAATGATTCAGGTGGTGCGCGTATTCAGGAAGGCGTTGTTTCACTCGGCGGTTATGCCGATATTTTTTATCGTAATGTAATGGCATCGGGAGTAATTCCTCAACTCTCCGCTATCATGGGACCATGCGCAGGTGGTGCAGTTTACTCACCGGCGATGACGGATTTCATCATGATGGTCGAAGGCTCATCGTATATGTTTGTAACAGGTCCGAACGTTGTGAAGACGGTTACACACGAAGAAGTAACTTCCGAAGAACTCGGCGGTGCGATGACGCACGCGACGAAATCGGGCGTGACGCACTTTACACATGTGAATGAAATGGAATGCATTCTTCACATTCGTAAAATGCTTAGCTATATGCCGCAGAATTGCGAAGAGGAAGCACCAATGCTCTCATATGAAGCTTCGAATGAAAAGCGTCCGAAATTGAACAATATCGTTCCGGATCATCCGAATCAACCTTACGATATTCGCGATGTGATTAATGAAGTGATCGATACAGAATCGTTCCTCGAAGTTCACAAAGACTTTGCAGAAAACATCGTCGTTGGTTTTGCTCGTTTGGCAGGACGTAGCATTGGTGTTGTAGCAAATCAGCCCGTACACTTAGCCGGCGTGTTAGATATTAATTCATCGACAAAAGCAGCGCGCTTTGTTCGCTTCTGCGATTGTTTCAATATTCCGTTACTTGTATTTGAAGACGTACCCGGATTTTTGCCGGGAACAGATCAGGAATGGAATGCCATCATCACGAACGGAGCGAAATTGCTCTACGCATTCAGCGAAGCAACCGTTCCTCGCATCACTGTGATTACACGCAAAGCATACGGCGGTGCATACGATGTGATGAACAGCAAGCACATCGGTGCTGACATGAATTACGCATGGCCGGGCGCTGAAATTGCTGTGATGGGAGCCAAAGGCGCCGCTGAAATCATTTTCAAAAAAGAAATTTCAGAAGCGAGCGACAAAGAAAAAGCATTGAAAGAAAAAGAAGACGAATACAATACTCTCTTCGCCAATCCATACAAAGCAGCCGAACGCGGTTACATCGACGAAGTTATTCTCCCTGAAGACACGCGTCGTAAGCTCATCTCATCATTCAAGATGCTCGAGAATAAAGCGACGAAGCTGCCGAGGAAGAAGCATGGGAATATTCCGTTGTAGGAATTTGGTAAGTAGTAAGTTGTAAGTAGTAAGTTGACTTGCGGTTTGCTGCGTACATACTATTCGTACGTTAGTTTGCGACGAGCTTAAACTAACGGTCAACTTACTACTTACAACTTACTACTTACAACTTACAACAAAAAGTCAACTTACAACCTTCCAAAACATGAACATCCTCCTCATCGGCACCGGCGGCCGCGAACATGCACTGGCTTGGAAGCTTGCACAGAGTGCAGAATGCGATAGGCTTTTTATTGCTCAGGGGAATGCGGGGACGGCTTTGAGTGGAGAGAATGTCGCGTTGGATTTCAAGGACTTTTCGGCAGTAAAGAATTTTGTAATTCAGAATAAAATTTCTCTTGTTGTTGTTGGTCCGGAAGAACCGCTCGTGATTGGGCTGGTTGATTTTTTTCTGAGCGATGAGCAATTGTCGAAAGTTGCCATCGTTGGTCCGGCTAAGCAGGGAGCGGCATTGGAAGGCAGCAAAGATTTTGCGAAAGCATTTATGCAGAAGCATAACATTCCGACAGCGGCATATCAGACGTTTACGAAAGAGACTCTGCAGGACGGAATTAAATTTCTCGGTACATTAAAAGCACCATATGTTTTAAAAGCAGATGGACTCGCAGCAGGAAAAGGCGTTGTTATTCCGGAAACGCTTGAAGCAGCAATAGCGGAGTTGACAGATATGTTGTCGAACGAACGCTTTGGTGCAGCAAGCAGAAAAGTTGTCATCGAAGAATTTCTTCCCGGCATTGAGTGCTCGGTTTTTGTTTTAACTGATGGTGTTTCGTATAAAATTCTTCCTGAAGCAAAAGATTATAAACGCATCGGAGAAAAAGATACGGGCTTAAATACCGGTGGAATGGGGGCAGTGTCGCCCGTGCCATTTGCCGATGTTGCCTTCATGAAGAAAGTAGAAGATCGAATTATTCGTCCGACTGTTGATGGATTGAATAAAGAGAAAATTCATTACCGCGGATTTATTTTTATCGGCTTAATGAGTGTGAATGGCGAGCCTTATGTAATCGAATACAATGTTCGCATGGGAGACCCGGAGACGGAAGTTGTCGTGCCGCGCATTAAATCAGATTTGGTAAAAGTGCTTCACGCTGCAGCTACGCAAAAGTTGAACACACAAAGTTTAGAAATTGATCCACGCTTTGCTGTTACGGTGATGATGGTGAGCGGAGGATATCCTGGCGATTACGCAAAGGGAAAAGAAATTCAGATTAAAAAGACTTCGGAGAGTTTGGTCTTTCATGCCGGAACGAAAAATGAAAACGGAAAACTGCTTACAAACGGAGGTCGTGTGCTGAGCATTACTTCATTCGGGGAAACGATTGAAGAAGCTGTTGGAAAGTCGTACGAGCAGATTGGTTCGATTAGTTTTGAAGGACAATATTTCCGTCGCGATATCGGGCAGGACCTGATGTAAGGGCATAAAAAAACCCGATCTGTGAAGAATCGGGTATTTCCTGAAACGTGGAATCAGCTTAGTCCCACTTAGTAACTTCCTTGTTTTGAGCCATGTATCTTAACCAGCCAAAGAATGCAATGAAACCGATAATGATCATCAGTTTATTGTAGAACAGGCCGACGAAAGGCACAGCTTTAAAAATACCTTCGAAGAAATCACCTAAGAAATACCAGAATCCGCTCATTGTTTTAAGTATTTGTACGCTGACAAATATAGAAAGGATTCCGGATTATTGACAATGAAAAATAGCTATTTTTATACCATTCCTATTTGAATTTATGGAAGATAATGGGACAATCGCCGGGGCAGAAAAGGTCTGCGAGGCGGATCCGGCTTCAAATCTTCCGTATTTCCCAATCAAAGAGGCAAAACACTGATGATTCGATTTTTTAAATCGCCCCAGCCCGTAGCACTGATCGTGATTCCCCTGATGGTGATCATTTTATGGGCTCAGATCTTCCTGAATTGTAGGCCGGTAGCTCTCGAATCGTCGATGCCTATGTGGGATTTGTTCAGTCGGGCGTTTAATTCCTTACCGAGCTGGTTGAATTTCATTCTGCTTATCAGTCTCATCTCCGGCACGGCCGTTTATCTCAACATCGTCCTCAATAAGCACGAAGTACTTTATCGTAATTCCTACCTGCCCGCATTTGTGTACACATTATTCATCTCATCGATTCCGGCGTTTTTGAGTTTGCATCCGATTCACTTCGTCAACATTCTGTTGATTCGCGTTTTTGATAAATCATTCTCGCTCTTTAAAAATGAAAGTCCGGGCGCGGCCATTTTCGATTTTTCATTTTTAGCCGGGCTTGCCTGTCTGTTTTATTTTCCTGCGATCGTTATTATTCCATTGATGATAATTGCCATGCTGATTCTGCGTCAGTGGAATTTTCGTGAATGGTTGATTATGTTCATTGGTTTCGGACTGCCATTTTTCTTTGTGCTCGTCTGGAATTTCTGGAATAAGTCGTTGGTTGAATTTGTGCACAACTATTCAGAACACTTCAAACACATTCGACCGGAATGGACCATTAGCCGAACACCGGCATTGATGGCTGTGGCTACTTTATTTGCAATCTGGTTATTGCTATCGCTTTTTAAACTGCGATTGAATTACCTGAAAAATATTGTTCGCACCCGAAGCTATCAGCAAATTGCTTTTTTGATGCTGATATTTTTTGGCGGATCAATTTTGCTAAGCGGAAAAATTCAGCTAGCCGATTTTGCCATTCTGGCGATCCCCGTTGCGATCTTCTGTTCTTATTATCTGGTTGCTGCAAAAAGAGAATTCAGTTTTACGAACTGTTTTTGTGGATGGTGATTGGGGCTATTGTGTGGGTGCACTTAGCAGTTTAGCTTTATGATGAGTAGCTTAGTGTTTAAAGCAAAAATGTATACGGATTGAAATAAGACAAATATTGATTTTTCTGAATTTTAAAATGGACTTTATGAGTGTAAATTGATAAATCAAAATGGAAGTGTTTCAATTTCAAGACTCGATATTTCGAAATAAAATAATCATACTTTTTCTCTTGCTGCCATTACTAGGCAAAAGTCAGAAGCAGGATCGGATATGGCTTTTTCCTGATAGTGCGGGTATTGATTTTAATAATCTTTCGAATCCTATTACTCGTTCATCGAATATCACAGATCCTTGTGGGAATAATTTTGCGAATATTTGCGATCAAAGCGGGAATTTACTCTTTTATTCTTCAGGTATAGATTTATCATTTATTTCCATTCGAGTTTATGATAAATATGAGAATTTGATGGATGGAGGCGATAGCCTCATTGGTCATCCATGGGTTTACGATGGTAGCATGATTCTTCCGATGCCGGGTGACACGAATAAATATTATTTATTTGTTGGGAATCGTACCGGCAGTATGGGAAACCATATGTATTACAATATTGTGGACATGTCTCAAAATAGCGGATTAGGGAAGGTGATTTCGAAAAACAATTTATTACTTTCTGACTATGTAAATGAAAAAATGGCTGCAGTGAAACATGCTAATGGCCGCGATTGGTGGCTAATACTAATGTCAACCAATACGGATTCGTTGTTTCATAAATTTTTAATTACACCTGATTCATTAATTGGGCCAATTGATCAAATAATCGGGTCAGCTGATAATCCCAAGAAGTTTTTCGGCCATATGCTATTCTCTGAGGATGGAACCAAGATGGTTGCGGCATCATCAAACTCTATGCTTGATCTGTACGACTTTGATCGGTGCAGCGGCGATCTATTCAATTATCGGAATATAGGTGAACCTGTTTATAGTGTAGCCAATCGGTATAACGGGTGTAGCTTTTCACCCAATGGAAATGTAGTCTATGTAGCCTCGATTGATTATCAAGCAAAGAATTTTTACCAATTTGATTTGACTGCATCCAGCATTCACTCAACAAAGCAGTTACTTATTAGTTATCCCGATACAGGGAATATGCACCTGATTGGATTTTACGGTCAAAAACTCGGACCTGATGGTCAGATCTATATTATAAAAGCAAATGGATTTGGGACAAATTCAGATACGTACAATACCCATCATTTGGATGTAATTCAATTCCCGGATAATGTTGGGCCTTCCTGCAATTACTTAACCAATTCTTTTGATCTTGGCAATGGTAAAGCGGCATCTGGTATGCCAAATATGCCTAATTATAACCTCGGCCCTCTACATGGAAGTATTTGCGATTCTCTTTCGAGTGGAATTCATGAACAGCTTTCAGAAAATGCCATTCGCATTTTTCCGAATCCATTTATTGATGCTGTATCAATTCGTTCAGTACTCCCAATACATGCCAATGTTATTATCCGCGATGAAATCGGAAATGAAGTCAAGAACTTTTCATTTGCAGAAAATGAAACTATAGACCTTTCGAGTTTATCAGCTGGTGTTTATTACTTGGAAATTCGAAACGATGATCTTGTTTTTGAAAAAAGATTAGTGAAACTAAAATAATTTCTTGGGGGATTCTACTTTCTTATCACTAGAATTTGAAATTTAATCTAACTCAATTATGATCAGTTAGGATCAAGTGTTTGATCGATGGGAAAAAGAACTAATCTTTCTTTTAGATACTTGATTCACGATTTAGATTTTATCAAAATGTGCGAGCCAATAGTCTTCCATTTTCCGCATCTCCGCCTGATCTTTTGCAGTCTTGTCTTTATAGCCGGTCAGGTGTAAAAGTTCGTGTATCATGACACGACGCAGTTCATCAACGGGGGAAACTTTGTATTGTTTTGCATTAGCCTGAACACGATCAATTGATATGAAAATATCTCCTTCAATTTTTCCTTTTTGAGTGGAGATGTCGAAGGTGATAATATCTGTGTAGTAATTATGATTTAAATAGTCCTTGTTGATTTTTTTTAAATACTTGTCTGAACAAAAAATATAATTCAGGTTGTCGATAGAAAATTTCTCTTTTTTAGCTGCGGTGTTAATCCATTTTCGAAGCTGATTTTGTTTGGTGAGACGAAATGAAACACTTTCTTTGAAGAAATGGATGGAGCTGTTTTTCATATGGGCAAGGTATAGAAAAATTTAGCTCCTTTGATTTAGGTAGTGGCATATTTTGAGGCCAATGAAGGTAAATGATTTGCAATCTTCCGGTTTAACGAACGGATCAATTTGCTAATTTGCTCATCTCCAAATTTGCTAATTCTCGCACTATGAAAGGAGTTCTATATGTATTCTTAGTTTGTTGCTCCTTAGAAGCAAGCAGTCAAATCGACTACTCCTGGTGGAATCAGATTCATCACTGGGACGGTCATACCTCCTGGCAAAATTACATGACGATTTCACCGGCGTTTATGGGGCCGAATGCATTGCCGGTTCCGGATGTTTCGAAGGCAGAGAATGATTCGACTTTTCAACTCGAAGCAGCAGGCGATGCGCATTTTAGTACGGGCGATCATACGCAGGATTTTTTTGTTCGCGGATATGCGCCGTTTTATAATTCAAAAATTGCTTTTTCGATTGATGTTATTCCTGTTGAATGGTTTCAAACCGATACCATCACTCGCGACTTGCGTGCATCGCGCGGGAAAAGCGGGAAAGGAAAAGCCGGTGGTGATATTTATTTCACTACAAACATTCAATTACTAAAAGATAAAAAGCATTGGCCGGATCTTTCTCTTCGAATGGCTTTAAGAACAGCCTCCGGTACAAATCTCGGTGAAGCACGATATACCGATGGCCCGGGTTATTATTTTGATGTCAGCGGAGGGAAAACATTTGCCACGAATAAGAAATTTCTAAAAGCCATTCGGGTTTACGCCATGGCCGGGTTTTATGTGTATCAGACGTTCGACATTCTTCATTTACAAAATGATTGTTTTCTCTATGGAGCAGGGATCGATTTTCGATTTAATCATTTTGCTTTTACGAATGAAATCGCCGGGTACAATGGTTATATGAGTGATGGCGACAAGCCGCTTGTCTTTCGTACAGGACTAAAATTTTCTTCTTTAAAGATTGATTACAAGATCAGCTATCAGGCAGCACTGAATGATTTCCCGACAGATAGAGTAAGAGTGGGAGTAGTCTTTCGTTTCGGAAAAGGGTTCTAATTCTTAGTGCCTTAGTGTCTTAGTGGTAAAAAAATAACCACTAAGACACTAAGGCACTAAGGGTGTACAAAAAAAAAGAGGAAGCTCTCCCTGCTTCCTCTCGTCTAACCAAACTCTAACTGTCTTAATTAGTTCCTGCGATTTTGAAATTCATCTCTACTACGCGGCCTTCTTCAGAGAAGATCAGCTGATCGGCAAGATGTTTCATCAGGAATATGCCTCGACCACATTCTTTTTCCAGGTTTTCAGGAGAAGTCGGGTCGGGTAAATTATAGTAATCGAAGCCACTGCCTTGATCGGCGATTGTGAAAACGATATTGTTCGGGGTATGAGTGCAATTGATGCTTACTTTTTTAGAAGCATCCGATTTATTTCCGTGATAGATAGCATTGGTAACGGCTTCGGTAATGGCTACAAGCATATTTCCGAACATATCCTCGCTCACATTGTAGCGGTTACGGATATCTTCAATCATGCGCTCAACCACTGAAATACTTTCAGGGTTCGATGCTAATTCGAGGGTCTGACTTTCGCCTGTGAGTTGCATTAAGGTGCTATTTATCAATTGATTGGAAGTAGTCGTTGACTTTCTGTTTGTAATAAGTATTCAAGGAAGGAGGGACGGTTTTGAGCAGTTCCATTTCCTTTAACTTTAATCTTTTATACTCGTCAAATTCGGCAGGGTTACGGTGAAAAGCATTTTTTGCCTCCTCCGATTTCCGTTGTTCGTCCTGATCCCGCTCGCGTTCGGCCTTCTCGCTTTCCAGCAATCGGGTCTCGATTTCCTGCTGGCGCTTCAGGGTTTGCTCGGTAATCATTCGGTTTACGATATCCTTTTCGGTTTCTTCCATCCGGTTGGCCATATCTTCGAGATTACCCAGGCTGTTTTTACCGTCTTTATTTTCGTTCTGATTGATCTTATTTAGCTCATTTCTAATGAATTCCTGCTGAGCCGCCATCTTAGCCAGCTCTTCGCTCATGCTCTGGCCCTGATTGCCTTTTTTGCCCTGAGGATTCTGCCCCATCTTCTGCATCTGCTCCTTCATTTTCTTCATATTCTTGTTGAGCTCTTCCTGCATTTTACGGAGCTGTCCGAGTGACATCGACTTCTTCATACCGGGCTTATTGCAGGTAGAAGTAGCCATCGATTGAGCCTGCTGCTGCTGCATTTGCTGAAGAACTTCACTGAGCATGAGCGTCAGATTGTTCACCGACGTCATTACGAATTGCTGACGGCTGCGGGCCTGAGGAACCAAGCGTGCTTCGAGATTGTCGAGCGCTTCATCCATATTCAGATTGATGCTCGAAATTTCTTCGTTCACCTTCGATTGAATTTGAATCACTCGTTTGCTTAAAGCAAAGAGTGAATCTTCAATCATCTTCGCATCGTCTTTCAGCTTTTGTTGTTGTTGACTCAGCTTAAGATATTGCGGATTATTGATGTCGACAGTTTTTAAATTAGCCATCAACTGTTCCTGATTGAAAGAGAGCCGTAATAAGTTTTCCAGCAAAGCACGCAAAGCATCCTCGTCTTCTTCGTCCTCTTGTTTCTGCATCTGTTGCTTGTTCTTGTTCATCTTCTGAGCAAGCTGATCCATTTTTTGCGCCGCATTTTTCTGCGACTTCTTAGCCTTCGTACTCTTATTATTATTGAGCTCTTCCGAACTCTGTTGCATGTCTTTCTGAATGTCTTCTTCTTCCTTATCGGTATTCTCTAAGTCTTGCTTGTTCTCGAGTTCTTCATTCTTCTTCGCAAGCTCATCCATGTCTTTACGGAAGTCGTTGAATTCTTTGTTCAGCGAATCCTGCTTGTCTTTCATTTCCTTGCTATCGGCATTTTTGTCGTCGGCTTTATTGGCAAGGTCTTCCTGCTTCTTTTGCAATTCGGCAAGCTTGTCGATATTCTCCTGCATCTTCTGCTCGAATTCCATCTCCTTGAAAATTTCAATCGTGCGTTCGAGTTCCTTCTGAAGATCTTTATTGTCGAGCTTCATTTCACCTAATTTCTCCTGCAGCTTGTCTTTGTCGACTTTGTCCATAAGCTTCTGCAACTCTTCCATGAGTTTTTGAAGTTCCGGCGATTTTAATTTATCAAGCAAAGCCTGAAGCTGGTCTTGCTTTTGCTGAATGTCTTCGTTTGTTTTCTTATACTCCTCGGCCTGCTGATTCTTCTGCTCGTTTTTCTTCTTAATGTCTTCGAGCTTTTTCTCGAGCTCTTGCTGTTTCTTTAAAAGATCTTCCGCCTTTTTCTTATCGTCGTACGACAATTCTTTTTTATCCATCAGTTTTTTGCTGATGTCGTTGAGGTCTTTTTGAATCTGCTTAGCCTTATTGATCGACTCTTTCAAATCGTCCTTGATCGACTGATTATTCTTCTCGTTATTCTCAGAAATTTCTTTCAGCGTAGGGGCTTTGAAAACTTGCGATTGCGAGCGAGTTGATTTTGGACCACTGATACCGTCGTTATCGGAAATTTCGAAGTAGTATTCCACTTCATCGCCGGCGAGAATGTTTACGGTCGCCAGATCCCATGTATAGAAGAATTGATCCGTCGTGAGCACTTTGCTAACCGGCAACGATTCAGTTTTTAACTTGTCTTTATTTGTGTCAATGGTATCGTTCGATTTGAGGAAGCGATAATTGAATGTGAGCTTAGAGAAGCCGTAATCATCTTTCACCGTGCCTTTGAAATAGGTACGCTTAGTCGAGAAAGAATCGCGTTGTTGTTCAACAGAAATAGACGGGTAAATATCGGGCACAACAGAAATAGCGTAGTGAATCGAATCCTTGCTATTCATGAAATGATTGCTCGTCGTAATCGAGTACGAATCGTTCTTGAAAAAGCGACGAGAGTAAGCGAAATTATTTTCGTCGGAAGGCTGAAGTTTTACAATTGTATCGTGAAAAAGAAGAGTGATACTTTCCGTGTTTTTTGTGATGAACGCCCAGCTCACTTTTGTTCCGGCCGGAACAACCATATCGCCAGTATTGCTGATGGTCTCATTTGTCTTGTGCAGATAAGCAGGATATTCGAGATGAACGGTGAAATTCATCAGTAACGGATTCGGTAATGCTTCGAGTGTAAATTCTTTTGAGTAAAATCCGTCGGCGAACAAACGGAAGTTAGTAGTGCTTTGAATGTTTTTGAAGAGATAATGGAAAGTCGTTAGATTTTCCTTCTCAAGTCGGAACTGATTGCCGTCGATCTCAATGAATGCCTCTGCAGGGATTTCATTTCCATTAATACGAATGTCGAGCTGGAAGTCTTGTTGTTGAACAGCTTTCAGATCTTTATTCGTGAGTTCGAAAGTAAACGGAGAAGGTTTGTCAAAATGCGTTTCGTGTTCGATCAGACGTTTCGTGCTGTCTTTCACGAGTGAAGGTGCAGCAAAAACGAGGATAAGCAGAACGGCAAGAGGAATGAGAGCAAATCGCACGTAGCGACGATTCTCATTCAGGTTGATGGCAGTGATAAACGGAACCGGTTTAAGTTCTTCAATTTTCTGGTTGATACCGGCGAGAAGAAGATCAGTGTGAACAGTTGGTTGTTCGTCGGCTTGCTTTTTCAGTTGAAGAACGTTGAGCAATTTATCCTGCACATTCGAAAAGTGGTGACCGATGATATCGGCCGCCTGTTCGTGCGAAATAATTTTTCCGAAACGATACAAGTGCATTAACGGCACGATGACGAATCGTCCGACGATGGCACAGAGACCGATGATGAATGAGTAGAAGATAAACGTACGAACACCCGTGCTGAAGTGACCGAAGTATTCGAGAGTGATTACAAGCAGGTAGAACGCCAATGCAAAAGTGAATGCGTAGATCGCACCCCGAAGCAGGCGGTTCTTATAGTACTTCCGGATGAAGGCATCCAGACGGGAGATGAGAATTTGATAATTATCGTTCATAGAAAGCAGCCGGTCAGGGCTTAATGCAAATTTAGCATTTTAAACGCCTGAAAAGGTGATTTATTGGTGATGATGTGGGCGTTATACTGCTGAAAAGGCCGAAATGTTAAGGCTTTGACCAGGTATTTAACGTATTAAAGGGTTTCGGGATTTCGCAAATTTCGGAATTTGAGAATGGGCAATAGTGTTTCCGGTCAACGAAGGATGCCGACTAGGAGCAAAAGACTAAAGACTTGTTGAATTGAAGACTGAGGAAAGGGAATTTCGACAGGGGTGTTTCAGACTAAAACCCCTCGACGTACGCTTTAAAGCTATTTAGTATCGCCTGCCATCCCATCTTTTGCATTTCGACAGGGTTTTCATTTTCGGCTTCGAAGGTTTCAACGATTTTTGTTTCGTTACCGTGGCCGCTGAAAGTGATTTTCACTTTTCGTCCGTCGGCGATTGTGTATTCGATATATTCAAAAGGCTTTACGACATCGTAAACACCGTTAAAATCAAATTGAAGGCTACCGTCTTTTGCAGCCATGATGAAACTGAATTTTCCGCCGACTCTCAAATCATTTTTTGCTTCCGGAGTATGCCAATCGGGCGAAGCATTATTCCAGTTAACGATGTGCTCAGGTTTTGTCCAGAAGCCCCATGCTTTTTCTGTTGATGCGTGTACACTTGTTTCTACGGTGATCATTGTTTTTGTTGCTGCTTCCATTTTTGGGAGATGATTTTAGTGAAACTAATGATTGTAAAAAAAGCACTCGTGGGTATGGGCTAAGGTAAACTTTTATTTGTTCGGAACTATCGTAATGAAAAGTTAATTGGAAGAACAAATTGGACTTTTACAGGAACGCCATCCTGATATCCCGGAGACCAAGCAGGCATATTTTTTACGACTCGAATGGCTTCTTCGTCGCAGCCTCCTCCAATATTTCGGATGGTTTTGACATTTTCAATTTCACCTGTTTTTGTTACGTTGAAGGTCACATAAACTCTTCCCATGATGCCATTCTCTGCAGCCTCATGTGGGTAGTGCAAGTTCTTCATTATGTATCTCAAAAGCTTGTCTTCTCCACCCGGAAACTGAGGCATAATTTCGTAATCGAAATGTGTAGTGTCTTTTCCTTCAGCGGTAAAGCATCTTCCGGTAATAAATTTGTCATCGGCAAAAGAATCTCTTCGCAATAATTGGCCGGATTTATAATAAGAAGTTAATTCGCCATTAAAACCATTTTCATTGTAGTTCATACTGGCATGTAAGCTGCCATCGGCAAAATAATATATCGCTTTACCAAAACGCTTATGGTGTTCAATATTGGAATAATGGACATCTGAAAGCAGTATGTTATCTTTTGAATACTTCATTTCCGTTCCTGATACCTTTGTAGTATCATCATATTTGAAAATGGAGTAATGGTCGCAATTGGCGCTGTCAGTTTTTTTGTCTAAAGCATCGTATAATATTTTTTCTTGTGTTAGTTGAGCGTTCGTTGAAAATGCTGCCGTCAACAGAAGTGTAATGACAATGATGCCTGCTTTCATGAACAATAGTTGTTTTTGTTATGTGCTAAGAATAATGTTATTTCCGGCAGAATTATTATCACTCTCCGGCTTTCACGATTTTCAGTGTAGTTATCTGTGTGTCTGATTTAATTACCAAATTATACAGACCTTCTTTAAGGAAGCTAAGGTCAAGTGTTAGATTTTGATCGCCTCCCGGGGAAATATTTTTCGAGTGAAAAACATTTTGCCACAGCATGTTAAACACACAAATTTCTAAATTCTTTAGAGACGGTTCGCCCGAAGATATAGATATAGCGTTTTGAAATGGATTTGGTGAAATGGAAAACAAAGTGTTTCCGGTTGGAGCGTTGTTGATCGCGGTGTTGATATTCGGGTCAGAAAATTTAATCAACCAATAGTCGAAGTCTCCGCATGTATGTGAATTCTTATCGCCCTGGTAGTGCAGTCCTTGTGTGCTGTTTGCAAAAGCGTAACCATCATCTTTTGTCTGAACGGCAAAGCAACTCTCGTCGTCGGAATTAGGGAAAAAAGTTTGGAGTGTTCTTGACCAAAGCGTGTTTCCGGTGCTGTCAATTTTGATAGCCCATGATTGTTCTCTTCCAAGATTCGCATCAGTTTTATCGCAGCTGATGGGAGAGTACGATGCACCGCAAATCAGAAAACCATCGTCTTGCGTCTTGAGAATTTGACCGAGATCATCTTCTACCTGATTCCCGCCGAAATCTTTATCCCATTGAATGTTTCCTGAAGAATCAACTTTTACAACCCAGTAATCCCACGACGTGCAACCTGAATCACTTTTATCACCGCTAATACCGGTCATGGAAATTCCACCTAGAATACACCCTTGATCATTGGTTATTTCCATAGCGCCAAGCAAATCAGCATTTGTACTACCATAATCCTTATCCCAAAGAAGATTGCCTTTGTAATCAAGTCGAAGTAACCAATAGTCGAAATTTCCTTTTGTGCTGTCCGATTTATTTCCGCCTATTCCGGAATTCGACATGCCTGCTGCGAAGTAGCCTCCGTCGGCACACTGACGGATTGATAGCAGTCGATCGATAGTTAGACCACCATAGGTTTTTTCCCACATGATATTTCCTAGTGAGTCAATTTTAATAATCCAAAAATCCTCACTAGCCTGTGTCGGATCCCAATTTCCCTGCGACTTATCTCCTCCTGCAGGCGATAAAGAACTGCCTCCGATAATATAACCTTGATCACTTGTCATTCGAATGGAAGAAAGACGGTCGAAGTTTAATCCGCCATAATCCTGATCCCATAAAAAGTTTCCGTTAGCATCAATTTTTATTACCCAGTAATCGCCGCTGCCTTTGAGCGGTTTTGTTTTATCGCCGGATACACCGGAGTATGAAGATCCACCTATGATTAATCCTCCATCCGGAGTCAAATCCATATCGGCCATAAAATCAATATTAGTTCCACCCAAATCCAAATCCAATTCTTTGCGTCCAATGGAGTCACATTTTACAATCCAAAAGTCATAACCGCCTTTGTTTATAGATGTTTTAGTACATCCCCAATTGGATTGAGAATATCCTCCAAGGTAAAATCCCCCGGTTTTTGATGATATAAGAGTCGTAAGAATGTCGGGATTACTTCCTCCAAATGATACATCCCATTGTCGTACCAGCGGCAACTGTGCGAAGATCAAATTTGAATAGAAAAATAAAAGAAGAAGAAGCCTGAACATCGATAATCAATTAGGTAAGAATTTGATCAACTCAAAAATTATTAATTCCACGAGTGCCGAAGGAGGCAGAATAGACCGATATTCTCCGGTAGTAATTGCAACGCTTACTATACTCAAATGTAAATAAAATATGGTATCGTGAACGGTGAAGATCAGCAGCGGGATGCTTTCAGCATTGCCTATCTGTTACCGTGTAGCGAACTAAAGACTACAGACTACGGATTAAAGACTAAAGACCAGCCTTAATGTGGCAGAAACGGCCAAATACACCCAGCGGCAATTTCAATCCGGAAGTGGAGTCGAGATAGAGTTCCCCGGTGTGAAGATCTTTATATCCTTTCAACATATTTTCTACCACGAGCGAAGAGAAGCCGAGAGAGTATGTGTTCAAAATCAAAAAGCGTTCTTCGTCATCGAGCAGATCGAAGACGTGGTGCATCATTTCGTTAATCATTTCTTCGAGCTTCCATTTCTGTCCGTCGGTGCCGTGACCGTAGGCTGGAGGATCGAGAATGATGCCGTTGTATTTTTTGCCACGACGAACTTCTTTTTTTACAAACGTCATAGCATCTTCTACAAGCCAGCGGATATTATCGAGCGCGCTGAGCTCCATGTTTTCATTGGCCCAGGATACGACTTGCTTGATTGAGTCGAGGTGGATGACGTCGGCGTTCGCTGCCTTGGCTGCAAGAGTAGCACCACCGGTGTATGCAAAGAGATTAAGGACTTTTGGTTTTGGATTACTCATACGCAAACAACTTGTGTAGATGTAATCCCAGTTCACCGCCTGCTCCGGAAAAATTCCGACATGCTTGAAAGAA
The DNA here is from genome assembly GCA_016721305.1 of Bacteroidota bacterium. Classification (GTDB taxonomy): domain Bacteria; phylum Bacteroidota; class Bacteroidia; order AKYH767-A; family 2013-40CM-41-45; genus JADKIH01. The sequence goes on along the minus strand of JADKIH010000005.1, from coordinate 143,355 downwards.
GTGAGAGCAAGACGAAAGGAAATATTCGTGTCGACTTTTCCCGAACCGTCTTTGAGTCCATATTTGATTACCCAACGATCGGGCATATCTTTCAGTCGCTTCCACGTTCCGCTCGAAGAAGAGTTAGGAACAAATTTGATATGTGCTTTTTTCTCCCAGTCACGCTGCGTCATCACCGGATCCCACAAAGCCTGCGGCTCGGGACGAATGGTAATATACTGACCAAAGCGTTCGAGTTTTTCGAAATTGCCGCAATCTATGAGTTCGTAGTCTGGGAAGTTGCTTGGTGAGAGAAGCTCCATAATTTGAATTCGGAATTTAGAATTTAGAATTCAGAAGTGGTTCTAAATTCTAAATTCTAAATTATTAATTGATTTAAAGGTCCTGCGCATCATGACTATGATACTCTTTTCTCAAAACCGTCGCCGCCGAAGCATTGTCGATCAGTTCAGCCGGGCGGTTTAGAGGGAGAGATCCTTTTTCAACGAAATCGATACCCTGGCGGGTGATTTCGTAGTGACCTTTTTTGCGGGCGCCGGTGTAGCGAATGAGACCGAATTTTTTCAAAGTCGCCACATAGCGAGCGCCGGTAACTCCTCCAACCTGTGCCATGTTGAACAGATCATTGGCACGGATAGCAGGCGTGTTGTACAGATACGACAACATCAGCATCTGCTTTTTCAGATTCGGAAGGTTCTGAGCCGGCTGTCCCGGGAAGCTTTTCCAACGCTCAACCAGATCGTCGATATCGATTCCGGCATCTTCCTGAGTCAAATGAGAATACGACTTTATACTATCATTAATGCCATTTGAAACATTATTAGTCTGGAATTTACCATCACTTCTTGTACGCAGACGATCATTTATCTGCATCATATTTCCGTTGATCAGCTGCAATTCCTCAATACGAACATGCAAGTCGTCGATGATTTTCTGAAGATCATCCACACGCTTCAGCATCTTGCCATTGCGGATCATGAGGTGATTATATTGATGATAGAGCTCCTCGTTTTCGTTCGTGAGTTCTTTGATCAGACGGTTCTGATTTTCAACTTTCAGTTGGAGTTTTTCGGGGGAGAGGTTTTCGGTGGACATTGTTGTAGTAAGTAGTAAGTAGTAAGTAGTAAGTTGACTGATGGTTGTGGTAAGCAGTAATTTAGTAAGTTGACTGTTAGTTAAGTACTTGAGTTGATCTAAGCCTGTCCGGAAGATACGATCCGGCCCTTTACAGCAAGTCAACTTACAACTTACTAATTACAACTTACTCAACGCAAAATGATGGTATAAACATAACTACTCCCCCCGAATTGACCATCAATCTTTGAAAAAAAATATGCCTTTTTTGGGGGAAATTTGGCAGATGGCTGTTTTTCAGGGGATTAATGATAGTATAAACCCTTAGTGTCTTAGTGTCTTAGTGGTTAATTTGTTTCCCGCAGAAAAAACGCTGAAATACTCGGGTCTGATTGGAACTTAGTGAGCTTAGTGGTAAATTTGTTTCCGCAGAATGCGCAGAAATTTCGCAGAAAGGCGCAGAAATGCTGATGGCTTTTGAATTGATTCCTCCTATGATTAACTATCTTCGCAATCTGAAAATAAGTAAGTAAAAGATGTCAAAAGTTCGTGTTCGTTTTGCGCCTTCTCCTACCGGTCCGCTGCATATTGGCGGGGTTAGGACGGCTTTGTACAATTACCTTTTTGCCAAGAAACATGGCGGCGATTTTATTCTCCGTATTGAAGATACCGACCAGAACCGTTTCGTTCCGGGCGCCGAGGATTACATCATCGAGTCGTTGAAATGGGCGGGTATTTGTCCGAACGAAGGTGTTGGTTTTGGCGATGGCCCTCATAAACCATATCGTCAAAGTGAGCGCATGGCCATTTATCGTCAGTATGCCGAAAAATTGGTCGACGAAGGAAATGCCTATTACGCTTTCGACACGGAAGAAGAGCTCGACATTTTGCGAAAGAAATTAGAAGCTGAGAAATCGGCCTTCTCCTATAATTCAACTACTCGTAAGCATCTGGTCAATTCGATCACCTTGTCTGACGAGGAAGTTGAACGTCGTATTCAAGCCGGCGATTCATTTGTTATCCGCATCAAGATTCCGGAAAATGAAACTGTATTGGTTCATGATCTGATTCGTGGCGAAGTATCGGTGAATACAAGTCAGCTCGACGACAAAGTGCTTTTCAAAAGCGACGGAATGCCAACGTACCACTTAGCCAATGTTGTCGACGATTATCTGATGAAGATAACGCACGTTATTCGTGGCGAGGAATGGTTGCCATCGGCACCATTGCATGTGTTGCTTTACCGTTACCTCGGATGGGAAGAAGTGATGCCGAAGTTTTCGCATCTCCCTCTTCTTTTGAAACCTGATGGCAATGGTAAGCTGAGCAAGCGTGACGGTGATCGTTTGGGCTTTCCTGTGTTTCCATTGAACTGGAAAGATCCGCAGACGGGAGAACTTTCATCGGGTTATCGTGAGCGCGATTACATTCCTGCTGCATTTGTGAACATGATTGCATTGCTGGGATGGCATCCAAGTGGCGACCAGGAAATTTTCACGATGGACGAGTTGATTCAGGATTTCTCTCTCGAACGCGTAAGCAAGAGCGGAGCGAAATTCGATCCGGATAAAACGAAATGGTTCAACGAGCAATATCTTCGTCGTACTTCACATCGTGAACTCGCCGTGCAATTGATGTCAATCGCTCAGGACAAATACCAAATTCCAAGTGGCGACCGTCGTTTAACCGGTGATTATCTGGAAAAAGTTGTTGCTCTTCTTATCGAACGCGTACAATTTGAATCGGAGTTTTCGGATAAAGGCTCTTATCTCTTTGTTGAACCAACTTCATACGACGAAGCCGTTGTTACGAAAAAATGGAAAGCCGGATTTGAAGACTTCTTTCAAAAGGTGATGCAGGAGTACGGATCAATGACTTCGTTTACCGCAGCCGATGCAGAGGCAAAGTTTAAAGAAATTGCCGCAGCGATGAATCTAAAGCCGGGCGAAGTATTGCAATTGTTCCGTGTAATTGTAAGTGGAGCAGGAGCCGGCGTCGAATTATTTCCGATGGTTGAATTGCTCGGGAACGAAGAGATCTGCAATCGAATTGAAAAAAGTTTATTAGTTATACCACAAATGGCAACTGCCAAATCGTAATATGTCAACTGAAAAGAATCAAAACTTCCTTGAAGAAATTGTAGAGGAAGATGTGAAAAATGGAAAACACGGTGGTCGCGTTCTTACACGCTTCCCGCCGGAGCCGAATGGATATCTCCATATCGGTCACTCGAAATCTATTTGTCTCAATTTCGGATTGGCACAGACATTTGGCGGAAAAACCAATTTGCGTTTCGATGATACGAATCCGGTTACGGAGGATACAGAATATGTAGAGAGCATTATGAACGATATCCGCTGGTTAGGTTTTAACTGGGATAATGTGTTCTATGCGTCAGATTATTTCGAACAGATTTATGAATTCGCGTGTACGCTGATCAAGAAAGGTCTTGCTTACGTCGACGACTCATCGGCTGAAGAAATTGCAGCGATGAAAGGCACACCTACCGAGCCCGGAAAGAATAGTCCGTTCCGCGATCGTTCTGTTGAAGAAAATCTCGACCTCTTTGCGCGCATGCGTGCAGGAGAGTTTAAAGACGGTGAAAAAGTACTTCGTGCGAAAGTCGATATGGCATCGCCGAATATGCATTTGCGCGACCCGCTTATGTATCGTATCAAGCATGCACATCATCACCGTACAGGTGATAAGTGGTGCATTTATCCGATGTACGATTTTGCACACGGACAATGCGATTCAATTGAAAAAATTACGCATTCGATTTGTACACTGGAATTTGAAGTTCACCGCCCGTTATACGAATGGTTCATTCAGCAATTGGAAATTTTCCCAAGCAAGCAGTATGAGTTCGCTCGTTTGAATCTTACTTACACGGTTATGAGCAAGCGTAAGCTTCTCCAACTGGTAAACGAGAAATACGTAAGCGGCTGGGATGATCCTCGTATGCCGACAATCAGCGGTTATCGTCGTCGCGGCTACACGCCGGAAAGTATCCGTGAGTTCTGCGATCGCATCGGAGTAGCTCGTCGTGAGAATATGATCGATGTTGGTTTGCTCGAGCACTTCATTCGTGAAGACTTGAACAAGCGCTCGAATCGCGTGATGGTTGTAGTTGATCCGGTGAAACTCATCATCGACAATTATCCGGAAGGCAATGGCGAAATTCTGCATGGCGAAAACAATCCGGAGTTAGAGGACAAAGGAGGCATGCGCGATTTACCGTTCAGTCGTGAACTTTGGATTGAGCGCGACGACTTCATGGAAGAACCGACGAAGAAATACTTCCGCCTCGGACCCGGTCTGAAAGTTCGTTTGAAGCATGCATACATTGTAGAATGTACATCATACAAGAAAGACGAAAGCGGAAAGATCACTGAGATACATTGCAATTACATTCCGGAAAGTAAGAGTGGAAGCGATACAAGCGGTATCAACGTAAAAGGAACTCTGCATTGGGTAAGCGCACAACACGGTTTTGCCTGTGAGCTTCGAATGTACGATCGTTTGTTCCTGCCGGAAGATCCTTCGAGTGCTGAAGGCGATTTCAAAGATCATATCAATCCGAATAGCTTAGAAGTTATCACAACAGCATACGCGGAGCCTGCATTGAAAAATGCTACAACAGGCGATCGTTATCAGTTCATCCGCAAAGGATACTTCTGCCTCGATCAGGATTCAACAGCCGACAAGCTCATCTTTAACCGCACTGTGGGGTTGAAGGATTCTTGGGCGAAGGAGACGAAGAAAGCTTAGTTTTGGTTCAAGGTTCAAAGTTCAAGGTTCAAAGTTCAACGTCGAACCTTGAACTTTGAACCTTGAACTTTGAACCTTGAACAACTTCAATAAAAAGCGATGGGCATCATCACCGTTAATTCAATCCGCGTACACGCATACCATGGCTGTCTTCCTGAGGAAGCGGTGATTGGTGGCGACTATGTGGTGGATGTAAAGATTAAAACCGATTTTTACCTGGCCGAGAAGAATGACGACTTATCCAAGACGGTTGATTATTGCGACGTTTACGAAATCGTGAAGCGCGAGATGAAGATTCGTTCGAAGTTAATTGAGCATGCGGCTGCGCGAATTGGCGATGCATTGAGAGCAGAAATCCCGCAGATTGAAAAAGTGCGTGTACGGGTAACGAAGATTGCTCCACCGATGAATGGAGATGTAGCCTCGGTAACGGTGGAAGTTATTCGTTAGTTTTTCCCAAATTGCTGTTAACAGAAAGTTTTTTCGGACAGCCATAACATGCCGCTACCGAGTAGATTTGTGGCCAATGAAATCCCAGACAATTTCCGATTTACAAAAGGAGTTAGCTCTTCAGCCTCCGAAGAAGCTGCAGGAAATTTGCGTTCGTTTGGCGAAGTACAAGAATGAGAATAAGGAATTGCTCACTTACTTGCTTTTTGATTCAAATGACGAAGCCACTTTTATTGAATCCGTCAAAGCGGAGACCGATCAGTATTTTGTCGAAATGAATCGCAGTAATTTGTACCTCGCGAAAAAGAGTCTGCGTAAAATTTTAAGGAATATCACGAAGCTATGCCGTTATTCGGGCAAAAAAGAAACCGAGATCGAATTGATCTACTATTTCTGCATGAAATTAAGAGAGTCAGGTATTCCATATAAGAACAGCCCTGTTTTGGTAAATCTCTACGTAAATCAGGTTAAAAAGATCGAAAAAGCCATTTCGAAGCTGCATGAGGATTTACGGTTTGACTATGCTCCGTTGCTGGCCCAATTAGCAAATTAGCTAATTACCTAATTAGCTAATTTGCTAATTGAGCCCGTTTCATATACAGATACAGTTACCCCGCCCAACATCCAGGGCTAAAGTTTCGAGTAATCAGTTAGGAGAAACGAAAATTTCTTCTATTTTTGGTACTCGAAAAAACAACTTTCCATGAAAAATAAGCTTTACCTATTAGTACGCTTCGTGTGTGTTTTGGTGATTATGACGTTGAGTGCTACGTCATCTAAAGCATGTAATGCGACATTCACTCACACATACGCTTGTGCAGGCGATACTGTTTTCTTTTATGCCTGGGATCAGGCTGCGGTTTACACATGGGATTTTGGCGACAGTATATCCGGTGCGGGAAATATTTCTCATGACACGGATGCGTATCATGTCTTTGTTAATCCTGGAACATACTATGTTACCTTGTTTGTGAATATTGGTGCAGAGTGGGATTATCGTACGGAAATCCTGACTATCGGAACGGATTGCTTTAATGCAGCCTTCTCCACATTCTGCCAGGGAAGCAATTTTATTCAGTTTACTAACGAGTCGACAGGTCATTACACCAGTTCATTCTGGGATTTTGGTGATCCGGCATCAGGAAGCGACGATACGACATCGCAAACGAATCCTTATCACACATTTTCATCAACAGGAACTTTTACTGTTACTCTTATTACATCTGATGGTACGCAATCAGATACTTTAGTACAAACTGTTACAGTTTACACTGATTGTCTGATGGCGACGATTTACAATAATCTCAGTGGCGATTGTGTGCAGAATGTGACCTACATGAATGTAGCTTATTACACCACTCCAACTTCTTATTTATGGAATTATGGTGATCCGGCATCAGGAGCTTTGAATACATCGACTGATTCGTCGGGAATGCATCAGTATTCAGTTCCCGGAACATACCTGGTAACCTTGATTATTTCAAATGGGGTGCAGACAGACACATTCTACACCGTTGAAGATATTATCGATTGTAATGTATGGCCTGGAAATACGAATCGCGATGGCGAAGTGAATATGGAAGACTTATTCGCAATAGGTATTTATTATAGCAACGTTGGCGTTCCTCGTCAAGGCATTTCAACAAGTTGGGTTGGCCAACAATCTAATGATTGGATGCAGTCATTGGGTTTTAGTGGAGTTATGTATTTGCAAGACTTGGTTGATATGAAGAATGCCGATTGCACCGGCGATGGAGTTATAGATATGAATGACGTCTTTGGAATTCAACAAAATTACGGAGCGCGCTTACCGAATTACTCTCATACTGACCGCATGGTTCCGGTTACGACACGCGTTACTGATCCTACATTACAAGTACTAGTTGGTTCAGGTTCTTTCAGTGCAGGCGATACCGTTCATTTGTCAATTGATTTGAGTGCAACGGCAATGCCTCCTTATGTATATGGACTAGCAGCGCGGCTCTTTTATGATCCGGCATTTGTAGTTCCCGGATCGGTAAGTGTTACCTATCCGACATCATGGATGGGCGTTCTTGGTTTGGATATGATTTCTCTCACCGAAGATTTTCCGATCGATGGATTTATAGATTTCGGAATGGTTCGTACCGACAGAATTCAAGTTACAGGTAATGGTCCGATCGCACAATTAAATTTTGTTTTAAGGAACAATATTTCCGGTCCGATGTCACTTACGTTTGATCCGGCTGTTCAATTAATTTCAAACGGAATCTGGAATAACAATCAGGAAATTTTCCTTCCCGTGAATACAAATCCAGGCACTTTGATCACCGTCCTTGCAGGCGTAAATGAATTGAAAAACCAGTCCGTTTCAATTTATCCAAATCCGGCGAACGATTTTATCAACATTCAGATGAAAAACAACGAAATGATTCAAAGCTGGAGTATCATTAACGGTCTCGGAAAAATTTGTCTCAGCGGAAGTGAAAAACAAATCAGCACAGCTGACCTCGCGAGCGGATTGTATACTATGAAAGTTGTTACAAGCGGCGGGGTTTATTCCCAACCTTTCTTAATTCGTTGATTCGTTAATTCGTTGATTAGCTGATAAGGTGATTAGCTGATTAGCTGATTAGTTAATTAGCTGATGTACTCGGTTTAATTACGAATAATTCGTTTCAAATAAAATATTGAAGCCGCATCCTTCAAAGTATGCGGCTTCAATGCTTTCGTAAAATCAGCTAATCAGCTAATCAGCTAATCAGCTAATCGTCTAATTGTCATCCGACACCTTCCCCGACCCATTCACCTCCGACCTAACAGAAGGTTTTCCTTTGTAGTGAATTTCTCCGCTTCCGTTTACCTGTGCTTTTAGGCTTTGAATAACGTAGACGTAAGCATTTCCTGATCCGCTGATATCCGCATCGAGAGAGTTGCAAGGAAGATCATTTGCTTTTACTTCGCCTGACCCTGCGATTTCGATAGAGACTTCGTTGGCGGAACCTGCGAGCATAATATTTCCCGATCCTGCAATTTCATTCGTAATTTTCGAGGCGATGAGCTTGCAGTCAATATTTCCCGATCCGGCGAGTTCGATTTTGATTTCGTCCGTCATGATGGTGTCGGGCAAAGTGATGTTCCCGCTGCCGGAGAGTGATAAAAGTGTCAGATCGGTAACGACGATTTCGATTTGAATCGGTTCACTAGGAGAAATGCAATGCGAGCTTTCGATTTCCAGTTTCCCGCCATGAATATTCGTTTCAATTTTTTCAAGCAGATTTTCCTGAGCAGTAATGCTGATAGAAGCTTGTTTGCCTTTTCTCACAGTGACTTGAGCATCGAGTGAAACTTCTATCTTGGTAATGTTGTCAGCTTCTCTTGTTTCCGTTTTTAAAGGACCGGATCCTTTTGTGCACCAATTGCAATTGGAAAGAGAAAATGCCAATGCAAGCAAAGTAATAGCGGAGAAGATTTTTTTCATGATGTGTGAATATAAGTGTTCAGGCTTTGCGTTTAGGTTTGTTGTTGAATCGACGTTTCCCTCCTTTGAATCCGCCGCCGCCACCGAAGCTTTTTTTCTTCAACGGATTCCATTCGGGACCCGGTCCGAGTTCGGCCGGCAATTCAAGTTTGGGAACTGTTGTTTCGATGAGCTCTTCAATCTGCGCGAAACGACTTTGATCTTTCGGTCCGATGAGCGTAACTGCACGACCTGTTGTCTCAGCACGGGCAGTACGACCGACACGGTGAACGTAATCTTCGGCATCGCCGGGAACATCGTAATTAATAACGAGACCGATATTTTCAACGTCGATACCGCGAGAGAGAATGTCGGTAGCGATCAGTACGGGAACATTTCTGTTTCTGAATTTCAGTAGAACTTCTTCGCGTCGTTCCTGAGTCAAGTCGCTATGAATGGCGTTGCAGGAAATGTTAGCACGCTGTAATTCTTTTTCGAGCGATTTCACGACGAGCTTTGTTGAAGCAAAGATCAGAATGCTGGCAATGTCTTTTCCTTCGAGCAGAGAAAGTAGCAGTTTAGCTTTTTGAGCATCGTGAACAACATAAGCTTCCTGAGTGATACCGGCAGCAGGTTTACTGATGGCGATGTTTACTTCGACAGGATCTTTCATCATTCGCTTGGCAAGCGGACGAATTTTTGCCGGCATGGTAGCGCTGAATAAAAGATTCTGTCTTTTCTCCGGCAGGAACTGAGTGATGGCAACGATATCGTCTGAAAATCCCATGTCGAGCATTTTATCGGCTTCGTCGAGGATGAGAGTATCGAGCAGATTGAATTTCACGTAACCCATTCGCAAGTGACTCAGCAATCGTCCCGGTGTTGCTATAACGACGGAAGTACCTTCCATCAATGCCTTCTTTTCCCGTTCGAACGACATGCCGTCGTTTCCACCGTAAATGGCGATGGAGCTGGCGTGCGTGAAGTAAGCCAAACCCTGAAACGACTGATCGATCTGATGAGCCAATTCTCGAGTAGGAGCAATGATGAGAACTGAGGTATGAGGGATTTTCAATTCGGAAATACGTTGAAGTGTAGGCAGCAAGTAGGCTGCAGTCTTACCCGTACCCGTCTGAGCACAGGCTAATACGTCTTTATTCTGCAAAATTTCAGGAATAACCAACTGTTGGATAGGCGTAGGCACATCATACCCCATGGTATACAAGCCTTCCATTAAATCATCTGAGAAATTAAAATCTTCGAAACTTTTACTGTCCATAGTGAGTGCAATTTGCAAATAATTGTCGTTGGTTGGGAGGCGAAACTTAAAACGGCCACTTTCTCATAAACCTCGACTTGCTTTACCACAGTCTGCGAAAGTTACGGGTTACGAGTTACGAGTTACGAGTTACGAGTTACGAGTTACGAGGTACGAGTTGCGGGTTGCGGGGCGAAACTTAAAACGGCCACTTTCTCATAAACCTCGACTTACTTTACCACAGTCTGCGAAAGTAAGGGGTTGCGGGTTGCGAGTTGCGAGTTGCGGGGGCGAAACTTAGAGCGGCCACTTTCTCATAAACCTCGACTTACTTTACCACAGTCTGCGAAAGTAAGGGGTTGCGAGTTACGAGTTGCGGGTTGCGGGCTTCGACAGGCTTGGCTGAAGCGTTGGTAGGAAGGCACTGAAACAAAAAAAGCTACCCGGAGGGCAGCTCTTTTTATATTCTGTGTTAAGATTAGAGGATGGAGGTATTTTAAGTTGCACTTCGCAACCCGTAACTCGCAACTCGCAACTCGCAACCCGCAACCCGCAACTCGCAACTCGTCCTACGGATGCAACACCAACTTCGCCAAATTATTCTCTACCAAACTGTAGTCAGCCGATTCGGTTTGTCCGTCGCCGGTGAGATCTTGAGAGTAATAACCTGAAAGGAAGAGGATGGAAGTGTTTTCCATATCCTGAAGATCGGTCAGATTAATGATTCCATCTTGATCGATATCCCCACTGTAATTCGCAAATACACCACTACCTAAAGCAGCGGCATTTGATCCGAACGTTTGATTCGCAGCTGTTGTAAAGTCGTAGCTGACATTATTCACAATCGTTACCGGAGCAGCACTCCATGTTTCGAGTGAATTACGGTGACGTATCACAACATAATAAGGTCGATTCAGTGATCCTGCAGAGAAAGCAGCAGCAGCAGTACCATTTGTGTGTAAGATAGTTTTTACACTTTCTGAAACTGCATATGGCGTAGTTGGATTGTGCAGGTCAACAGTAATTGTATCGCATGCGGTTGGATCTGTGCTTAATCCCATATTGTATAGTACCGGTCTCATCAGACTGCTGCCCAGATAAAATCCTTGAATAAAGACTTTCAGATTTGCAGTTGGACCACAGCTAGGATTAACTGTGATGGTAAGTGAGTTCGATGTTGATGTAGATGCTGCAACTCCACGACTGAAAGTAATATTCGGGCGAGAAGTTCCTGCTGTTCCGGTTGTTCTTGAACATACCGTCGTTGTAGCACCGTCTAATTGATAATAAGTTGTGCAATTGAATCCCGGAGATGAAACATAATTCTGATAACCGGTGATACCGACAACAGAATTGGAGAAGCAGATATCGATTAACAGATTCGAAGTTCCGTTCCATGTAAACGGTGATGAAAGAGAATGCGTATTCCACGCGTTTAGCGTTGGCGTATAGTTAATCGGACCAAAGACCGTCGTCGTCGCTGTTGTTTGGAATGTTGTAGTAGTCGCTGTCGTACTTGTCAGCGCCATTTTGATAGTATAGCCATTCAAAGTAGCAGGATCACCCGTTGTTCCGGCAACATTGAAAGCAATAGTATTGAGTGCTCCGGCCGTTAATCCTGCAGCAGTGAGTTCAGCTGCACGGATAATGTACTGTTGACGACCGTTTCCATAGTATGTCGGATAAGCCGAGCCAAGTCCCGAAGTAGTTGAGCTTGTACCTGTGCCTGTACCGATAACATAACTTGTCAATGTTGGGCAAGTAGCAGTAGCGTTTACATCGCAAGTAACAATTTGCCCATTGGTGAGAGCAGACGTAGTGAAAGTTGAACTGTTAGTTCCGCTATTCAATCCATCAACTTTCCATTGATAAGTTGAAATGGCAGATGCGCCTGAAACCGTTGCGGTAAAAGTAACAGAAGCACCTGTGCAAGTTGGAACACCACCTGAAGTTTGAGCAATGGTGACAGTTGGATTTGCAACAGGTGTAATCCCCATCGTAATTGTATTCGATGTAGCTGTTGTTGTTGTTGTACAAGTTGCATTCGAAGTTAAAACACAACTTACGATTTGTCCGTTGGTAAGAGCAGATGTAATAAATGTAGGGCTATTAGTTCCTGCATTAGCTCCATTTACCTTCCACTGATAAGAAGGAATAGTTCCGCCATTTGTCGGTGTTGCTGTAAATTGGACCGATGATCCTGCGCAAGATGGATTACTTCCTGATGTTTGAGCAATTGTGATCGAAGGCGTGACAACAGGGTTTACCGTCATAGTAATACTGTTACTCGTTGCCGGACTTCCTGTTACGCCAACCATATTCGAAGTCATGACACAGGTAACGATTTGTCCATTCGTAAGTGAGGAAGTAGTGAAAGTAGGACTGTTTGTTCCTGCGTTCGCACCATTAATTTTCCATTGATAAACAGGAGTAGTTCCGCCATTTGTAGGAACAGCTGTAAATGTTACGGAGTTGCCGGGGCAAGTTGGATTAGTTCCTGCTGTTTGACTGATAAACACAGATGCATTATTTCCGCATGGAGTAATCTGAAACGAGACGATTTGCGTGCGAGCTACCGTGCTTCCCGAAGTTCCTCCAAAGTACTCACTGGTATACCAGAATGTCGAGCCATCCGGATCGAGCGAAAGTTGACTGTAATCGCCATTACGGTTTGTTCCTGTTTGAAAGCCGGTACCTGCAATAGCAATTGTTTCTGTTATTGGTAAAGTTCCGAGCGGGTCGCATGAGCGGCGACCGGTATAAGCAATACTTGGATACAGGTTATTTGCTGCACTGCAATACATATAGGCCAGACCGATTGATCCGTCTTTATCCATGGCAATACTTCCCATCCAACGTGTAGCCGTATCGGGAGCGTAAATTCCTTCCTGATAAATTGACCATGCATTCGTCGACTGATCTTGTCGAAGTTCGCACCATTTGATACCACGTTTTGCGGCATTGATGTACACACCCCAATTTAATACAACAGAATTGTAGCCTGCCCACGTTGTCCATTGTGCACGGTACATTAAACAGCCGCCGATACCATCAAGTTTCTGCGTTGTTCCGGGTTGTGTTACATCGTTCCATGATGCGTTGTATTGAGCATCGAAAGCAGCTGCCGGTATATTTCCTGCAAGAGTGATTGTAGCAGTAGGAGTAGTGGGAACCCAGTTCACCGTCATGTTGTAAACGTTTACGGCATCAGAATAACTCGCACCCCAACCATTATCAGAATAGGAGAAGATTGGGCATGGAGTTCCAGCAGCAGGCAAAGCACCGTCGCCGGCATCACCGGCGAGTGGTACAAAGAAGCCGGAAGCATTAGGCGGTGTATAGCTTGTGTAGACAGGTCTTGAAGCAGCATTACCTGCAAGCATGGCAGTACGTTCGAATGCAAAAACAACTTGAGTGCCTTGATTTGAAGTCATGTAGTAGCCATCCTGCCAAACAGAGAACTTCAGATAATCGGGAAATGCAGGTGACACGAAAGTGTAAGTGTAATACGAACCTGTTGCATCGCCGGTAGTAGAAATTGCGATGTATATTTTTCTATCAGTGCTTGAGCCAAACTGAGCAAGCATCCAACGATTCGCTGCTTTATCGTAAAGAACAATCGGGTCACCGGAGTTAGCTGTTGCCGGAGACCAAAGCGTACCTAATGTTGCAGTAAGCGATACCGATCCTGTAGTTTTATCATACACTCTGAAAGTGGTAGAGTTAATCATCTGCACATACTGAGTAAGACCGGCCGCTCCGCTTGGATCCATTGGTCGGAAACCGGTTGCAGATTGTCCGGCAATATTCATTATCGGTGCACGACCGGCTACTGTTCCGCCGCGTGATTGAACCGTATTCGGATCATTCCCCCATTCAGCACCGTCTTTCGAAGTGAATTTAAATTTCTGCGGAATACGATGCTCGCGATCTTCCGACTCTTCATTCTTCTTCGGAATGTTGCTTTCGATTACCGGAAATTTTTTAACCAAATCACGCAAAGGTTGAGTGAGATGAAATTCGGTACAGTAGACAAAGCCCTCTTTGGGTGCATCATTTTTGTCACGTGCGTTGATCTGACTTGCTATAATAATAGCCAGAAAGACAAGTAATAGTTTTTTCATTCTTAAGGGTGTTGTTGGGGGTGCGCAGTATTCGAGGCTACGATTTAGCGAAACATACTAGAATGGAAATGAAATTTTCATTTCTGCTTCATTTCCGTTCAAAACGTTTCGTTTTTTACTCAAAAAACAGATTTTTTGTTGCAAAAGATGGCAGTATTCGAAAACTGGATTATTTAAACACATGGTATGAATATTCCAAGTTCAAAATAGTGGGAACAAAAAAAAACCGTCATTTTTTGCAAAAATAACGGTTTTTAAAGGATCGGTTGTAAATAGAGGTGATTAAGGATGTAAAACGGAGATCTGTAGGTTGTTTTCGATCAGACTGTAATCAGCGGACTCTACTTGTCCGTCGCCGGTTATATCGGCCGGAGTGTAACCCGATAAAAACAGTGATGTTCCGGATTCAAGGAGTTGGTGATCTGCCGAGTCGATTGTTCCGTTTTGATCCACATCGCCGCTATAGATTCCGTAAGCTCCACCGCCAAGGCTAAAGGTATTTTGTCCAAAAGCCTGATTGGAATTTATGGCGAAGTCGTAAGTGCCGTTTGAAGTAATCGTTACCGGTGATGCGCTCCAAGTTGTTAAAGCGTTACGATGACGGATGACTAAATAAAATGAATTGTTTACGTCATCAGCTTTAAGAGAAACTGCGCCACTGCCATTTGTATGGAGAAGAATTTTTGAACTTTCCAAAAGCGGATAAGGAGCATTTGAAGAATGCAGATCAATTGTAATGCTATCGCACGCAGTTGGATCAGCGTGTAAATTCAAATCATAGAGTAATGCTCTCATTGTTCCGGAGCTTTTATAAAAGCCTTGAATAAAAGCATGAATATTGAAATTAATTGAGTTAACGATTGAGAACGAAGTTGCACTGCATGCCGAACAGCTAAGTGATCTGCTTACGCATACAACACCGCTTTGTGGACTTGCATTCGGAACAACGGCCTGGATTTGAGTCGGACTAATAATGAGGAAAGAAGCAGCATTAATTCCTGCAATCGTTACTGAGTTGATATTTGTAAATCCTGTACCGGTAATCGTTAATGTACTTCCTGCAACACCCGATGCAGAGGAAAGAGATGTAATGGATAGTGAATCCGGAACCGATACATTTACTGTTGTGCTTCCGGTACAATTTGTAGCGGAACTGGTAGCAGTGATTGTGTATGTAGTGCCGGCTGATGGGCTCGTAATCGGATTCTGAATACTTGAGGTGAAAACTCCGGTACTAGAAGTCCAGTTGTAAGTGAAAGTTTCGGGCACTACATTTTTAATTGTGATGCTCCAGCTTTGGACACGACCGGTATCGATAGAAGCAAGATCTTGTACTTTGAGTAGCCAGGTTCCGTTTACGTTTCCGGTGAGTGAATTAAAACTACCGTCAGGGATATATGAATTGCTGAACGGTGCAATACCGGTAGAGATATTTGCGATTGCGGAGAGTGAAAAAGTTGTGTTGATGAAATTATCGCCACTGCCGCCACGACGATTACTAAGGAAGATCGAATTCCCGGAAGGAGCTACCAAAGAAATAGCCAAGTCGCCATCGTAAGTATGAGTAAGATTAAGATTTACTGAGATCAGGACGTTCGCGCTAAGCGTTGTCGGGCTAATTCCTGAAACTGCAATTGGCGAAGTGACACCGGTGGTATTGTTGTCAGGAATAAAAACCGGTTGGTTTGTGCTGAAAGTAACAGGGACAATTTGCGTTCCTGTTGAACTTGCAGAAGAGTTAAGCTGAATGGCATCTCCTTTACAAACGGAGTTCGAAGGAGTTGCTGAAACAGTCATATTAACGGTGTTAACGGTTACCGTAATCGGTTGAGAAGTTGTAACGCCGGAGCCGCAATTGGTGGAAACCGTATAGTTGCCGGCTGTGGTAACGGTAATAGATGGTGTTGTTTCTCCCGTCGACCACAGATAATTTGCAGCAGTGCTTGCAGTAAGTGTAACACTTCCGCCCTGACAAATGGAAGTTGGACCCGATGCAGTGATTGAGATTGAACTGCCTTGTTGAGTAAGCGTAATCGGAACGGCTACCCAGTTGTTTGTTTCATCACTTTCAAGAAAGTTATTTTCCGGATCGGTAATGGAGACGATGTAATAGGTGCCGTTACAAACGTTGACTAAAGGAATCGGGTCGTTGAGTGAAAGACTGTAAACATCATAGTTCCCCGGATAAATACCTTGATTTAATCCGCAACCGGTATGAAAGCCCAAATTGTTATTTGGTGTCGTTGTGACGATGTTACCGTTATTGTCGAGACATTCGCCCGGATTTCCTGAGCACGTACCGAGATTGATCAGACAAAAACTTTGTTTTACTCCTGTACCAACAATTGGCCACGTGGTTGCATCAGGGTTGGAAGTTGCTGTACGCAATGTATAATTTGCCCAATGGTCGACATGTAAGTGACCATGGTCGGGATGGAAAGTCATTGCACCCGCAGGGCGATCATAATAAGAGAGCGTATCATTTCCCGGCACCTTTTGGTAAATGCGTTGCTTTATCATATGCTTGATTTCATCTCCGTCCGGACAAACAGTACCACACGGCACATGATCAGTTCCGCAAAAACAGGAGTCGATACCAAAGATGTCGATAGGTCCGTATCCAATATTCGGTGTCGCATTCGAAATGTATAATGCGCCCGGAGTTTCGTTGTGGTGATCGATGATTTCTTTTGCCGATGAAGTCATGTCGGGAAGCAAATCACAATTAGTTGCACCGCCCGGACAAACACATGTCGGACACAAGTACAATCCTGTTGGTCCGGAGCCGACTCCTGTAGAGCCCGATCGTGGAGGATTGTAAGTAAATTCAATACTTGCAGTATGAACGGACCCCGTATCTGCATTGGCCTGATCTTTTACGATAAACAACCAAGTACCATTTGGATTTTGCCCATTGTTA
Organism: Bacteroidota bacterium; assembly: GCA_016721305.1. Taxonomy (GTDB): domain Bacteria; phylum Bacteroidota; class Bacteroidia; order AKYH767-A; family 2013-40CM-41-45; genus JADKIH01. The sequence continues at coordinate 126,319 of JADKIH010000005.1, read as the reverse complement.
AATGTACTTACATCACCTACCGGCACAAATATTCCTGAATACGGAGCAGTTGAATTGCTGAACGAAGTCCCATCCATTCCGACACACGTACCAATGAAATTATCATTAGATCCTCCGATGCTTTGTATTAATGTCACTGACATTCCCGATGGAGAAACCATTTGAATTAATAAATCTGCTTTATAAGTATGAGTAATATTCATACAAATGTGAGCAAGTCCGAAGCTCGTATCGATAACCGTCGGCAATCCGGAAACCACAATCGGAATCGTATCCGTTTGATTATCCATGATGGGCGCAAAGCCTGACCAGGAGAATGTTTGAGCTTGTGATGGAATAGCAAGCAGTAGAATGATGACAAGTGTGTAGAGTGATTTCATCGGTGTGGTGCTTAGTAAAGGAGACTTGGTTTGGGCAGTGCAGTTGCCCTTGGACAATTTAATAAAATAATTCTAAATTTATAGGAAATTACCAAGAATCCTTCGGCTTACTGCCCGGGATATTTAGATTTTTTCGAAAAAGAGCCATAAAGCTTCACCGAGGAGCAGAAGACTCGTACAATTTTCAACACAATTAGGAGTAAGCTATTTTTTTGTCAATACGACTTTCGCTCTGTCGGATGAGAAAACTTCATTGTAAAACTTTTGCAACGACCGAAATTGGCTTGCCGGATAAATGCCACCATAGATTTGTAATGTTCGTTCCAGAAGCAATTGGTTTTTTGAAAATGAAACTGAATAAGTGTATTCGCCAAAGTCTGTACGAATTAATGCCAGGCTCGGAATACTTTCTGCTGAAAAGCCTTCGGGGGTTTGAATAATTACAGAGTCTGATTCGCTAAAAGCTTCATTGATGCAAATTTCAAAAGTCCTGAGGGAGTCGTCAGCTACTCGTTCTGAGAATCGTGTGCAAATATTGGGGACAATAAAAATTCTTTTTCCTGATTGGGAAGAGTAATTATGGACCAGAAGATTTAGTTTTTCTGAGATCTGTGGTAAAGCATTTTTCTCTTCAATATATTCGAAGTTGACAACGTCGTATGAAGGAAGGTCGATCGATTTATTGAGCGCTTCCTTTATTTTGTCTTTTGAATTATAATTAATTTGAAAGTGTACTTTATCCTGTTTTATTCCTGTGTATTTAGTTTGTATTTCAGTAAGAAGGCTTCCATCCTCTTGAAGAGTGGCACTTGTAAATCGTGTTTGAGTATTTTGCTCAGACGTATATGGCGGCGTGCGTACCAGTTTGCTTTCTGATTCATTAATCGACAGAGCATAACGGTCGGATGTAAAACTGCTCAGGTAACCTGCAGGCAAGCTCTGACTTGTGCATTCAAGCCAGATTGTATCCTGCTCAAACGGAACAAATAGTATTACGTGGTTAAACTGCTGGGAGACGAAGTCGGGAAGTAGTGCGGGTGCACTTCGACCGGCACGGATCAGTGTGTAATTTGATTTTATTCCTGCTTCTCTAAGAATGCTATACATGTAATTGCTTAACGCTTTGCAGTCGCCATAACCATGCGTCCCCACAAAATCGGCAGTCAAAGGTTGCCAGCCGCCAATGCCAAGTTGAATGCTGACATAGCGCGTATTCTTCTGCATGAATTGATAAAGCGCTTTTACTTTTTCTTTAGGGTCAGAGATGGAGTCGGCAATTTCATGTACACTTTTTTTGATATTCTCAGGAAGTGTGAATCGGTCTTTGTTTAAAAATGCAATAAACTTTCCGAAGCTATCCCAGCTTTTCATCGAGCCTTCGTAGTTTTCCAGCATGAACGATTCAGGGGCGAGAATGATTCGACGGGAGTGCAATTCCCATTCAGGTGAATAAGGCTCTTCTTCCATCGCCCGGAGATTACTTACTGTCCACGAAAGTATTTTTTGTGCTGCGTCACTGCCCGACGAATCGGCTATTCCACAATCAAAATTTAGATATCTTATTGGATTGATTGATGGAAAGGAAACCTTGAGCTTACTATTTTGGACGGATAATCTTGGAGCACCCTGAGGAATCCATGCAGGTAAAGAAAACGTGCTTGTGTTTACTATTTCTACATTGTATTCAACTGTATAAGGATAGATGTTGTGGTAGAAACTGTGCGAAAGCTGTCTGGTGTCGTCGATCAGATTCATTCCGGATACAGCGCTCAAGTCCTGCATTTGCTTTTTCCTGGCTTTGAGGAGTTCTTTTCCCTCTTCGTTGTATAAGTATCCTTCGGCTGATTCTATTTTTGAAAATCGACCATAGTATTCGGAGAAATTGGCAAAATCGTCGCCCTTTTCATTCATAATAGTGAGTGCGTAACGATGATGTATATGAACTTCATCTATGGCAACTACTTCGATAAAGATCTCTTCATCACGCAAAACGCAGTCGGCGTTTTTTTTCAAAGAGTCAATAATTTCTTTGACCGGGTATTTAAGATCGGACCCGGAGCTACGAAAAATTACAATTGAGAAAATAAAAAGTAAACAAGCTATTCGCTTCATGATTTTTTCTTAAGAACAATTTGTTCATTTTGTTTAGCAACTACCATTGTAAAAAATTCGCGCAGCAAGTCATAGTCAATTGCATCAAAAAATGTTTTGTTGACGTGCATTCTGGACCGCAAGGAAATTATTCCGTTAGCTTCGCTGATAGCATATTCATAAGTGCAATCTCCTGCCTCATTCATTTTAATCAATCCCGACTTCGGCAGTTCTTCCACCGAATAATTTGCCGGAAGTCTTAAGGTAAACAAAACAGCTTTGTCGGTTCGATATGGCATTTCTACGGGGTAATTCCTTATAGCAGCATGAAAGGGGTTTTCATTAAGTCTTTCATTCAGCAAAGGATTAATGTATAAAATATCATTTCCCTGAGTTGGGAAAGAAAGCGAAAATTTCAACCCAAGAGGGTTTTCAAGTTGCTTTAGCGAGTCGATGCTTTTGTCCGAAATAGAAACTTTGTCATCGAACCCCATTTGAATTTTTTCGAAGATTGCATCCGAATTCTTTTCTTTGATCGAATCTCTCATGGTGCATGATTCAAAATAGCCCGGAATTTTCCTAACGATACCATTTATTTTGCCGGTTTCCTCGAGAGTCATGAAGGCTGATGTGTAGCTTTTTTCCAATAGAGTGTCAGGCGATAATTCAACAGCCGTTGCTTCGAAGTCGATCACTCGTGCGTGTCCATTGTAGCACTCGTAATTTAATTTACCAAATCCAAGATGAGAGTCGCTGGCATCCAGGAAATAGCGTTGACCCTGAGTTTCGAATGTTGCAACTAAACAATTGAAATAATTAAGGATTGGATAAAGAGGTGTGGAATATCCGTTAGAGCGAGTACTCAGAAGTAATGGGTTTGCTGTTTCGATATCTACTTTTCGGAGCATGGCGACGAGCAATAAGTTGATCTCAGACATCGATCCATTTTTGCTTTTGAAAACTTCTTTGAGTGTTTTATCAGGGAACCAGTCGGAATGATCGCTGCATTTGAAATTGTCTCTTACGTAAGCAAAAACTCGTTGAGTCTTGTCAAGATTGCTTTGACTTCCTTGGATTAGCGAATCTGTAATTTCGTTTAGCCAGGGATTGTCTTTATTTATCAAAACACCAAAGTCGTCGCTCAACAGCAAACGCTGCGTGAGTGTTGGCCATGTATTTAAAATTTTCGATGGATAAAGAGGGGAAGTTTTTTCTGAAAGTTGAAATTCAATTTTCGAAATATGATTTTTGATTGTGGTTGTAAATTCCTCTTCGTGAATAGCGGGAATATTCTCCATTACCCAGTGCTTTTCGACAACGTTTGAGAAAACATGCTCTTCTTTTCCGTATTTATTCCAAATATCAAACGAGCTCTCCCTTATTTTTTCATCAGACAATGAAAGAGGCAGGTTGATTTTCGACATGAATACATAATGCAGGAAATCCGGTATCGAAACGGTGTACTCGCTCCACAAAGTTGGAAAGGTTCTTTGGAATTCCCAGGTAGGTAAAGCGAAAATGGAGTAAGTGCGAATTGTGCATCGAAACTCTATGATGCTCCCTTCTTTCACATTAGGGAAGGAGAATTTTTTGAACACTACATATTGATTGATTTTGTCTTCGTATACATCGGTCTTCGGATTAATTTCGGTTTTGATAACTTTTCCGTCGACGAGATTGTATGTGGTTGCTTCCAGATTAATGAATTCGTGTTGAGCTGCTCCATATACAACAACCGGTATTACGATGTTAGCAAGGGTATATCCATTTTTGTGAAGAATATGGGCGCGCATGGATTTTGAATAGTCGGCAAAAAGCCCTCCATGAAACTGGCTCCCGATTTCCGTTTGTCCTATATCATAAAGCACAATGGCATCTGCATTACTATCGATCGGATAAACCGTTTTTGCAAAATCCTTTTCAGAAATATCTCCGAATTTTGGAGGGTGATTTTGTTGGGCGTTTGCGTAAGTTGAAAGAATAACAATAAAGAGGAAGCTGAAGTAATATGGTAATTTCATAAAAAGAGGTAAAAGATTTAGTAACAATAATAGAAAATTTCTAAAACCTAGAACAGGCGTTTGCTCAGTTTTTCACTTTTTGAGTCATTTAACCGGCGATTTTTGGCTTAAAATGGCTGTTGTCGGTTTTAGGTTAAACCTCCGATTCCGCTTCAGTTGGCATTTCTTCCCATTCAACGAAGTTGATTATGAGAGTCGGTTATTCCTATGCATCATTGTATCGGGTTTAATAAATAGTGGTTTTATAAATTGGCAAAAGTTGAAACACACTGTTTCAATCTCCGAAGGGCAGGGCGACAATCTTCTGCGAAATTTTGTCGCCGAGCTCTTGGGAAGTAGTTCTTAGTCTGTAGTTCTTGGCCGGACTTTACAAGTTGTCATTGAATATTGCAACGAATAGGTTATTGAACTACACACACATCACCTTTCGTATATGCCGCACACACGGCAACAGTATTCACCGTTGATCCGACTTCCCGTAAGAAGTGGACGACGGGGTTTTTTAGTCTTTAGTCTTTGGTTTTCGTCTGCAAATGGAACTTTCAGTTCAATTTCTCTATTTTTCTACCCCTAAATCTGCCTTTTGTCCTTTGTTTGACGGACTTTGAAAGTCTATATTTGGGAAAATCGCTTAACTCGTACAGTTAGCATTCTGAATATCATGTTTCGAAAGATCACACTCGGCCTTCTTTTATTGTTTTTTTCTTTGGACAGTCATGCGCAGCGGAAGATTGTCAAGTATTACGATAAGAGCTATCATGTGTTGTCGGATAAGAAAGGCGCCAAATATTATCGCGTGATTGAGTTAGATGCATTCGATCATCCGCTTCAGCAGGTGAAAATGTATTACATGAATGGCGTTTTGCGATCTGAGGCGACAAAGAGCTACATCGATACGTCTGATTTTAGGAAAGATATTGCAGAAGGAGCAGCTCACTGGTATTCCGAAAAAGGGCAATTGATTCAGGAAGTAAATTACCGAAACAATAAATTCAATGGCAATTTTAAAGAATGGTACGAAGACGGAATTTTGAAAACGACGGCGACATTTATTGACGGGCTTTTGGAAGGCGATTACACAAGCTATTACAATAACGGCAACTATAAAATGCTGGCCAAGTTTAAGGATGGGAAATTAATTGGGAAGAAATGCAGTTATTTTGACGGATACAGTGGCAGGATCGATTTTTTTTATGATGAATTTTATCATCGTTCCAATTTTTACGCCTGGAAGCTCACCGGAGAGGACGATTTTAGTGCAGCCGTAATTCCGGACACAGGTTTGTCGTTGCAAAATAACGGGGGAAATGATTTGTTTGCTTTTGTGGAGTTGCCTTTTACAGGCAAGGGAGCATTCTTCATGGATGTGAAAATTCAAAATGATTTTGGTGACGACGATGCAGGTTACGGATTGGTTTTCGATTACTTCGATGAATTTAATTATTCCTATTTCATGATTCGTTCCGACAATATGTTTTGCAAAGGAAGAAAAGTAAAAGGCGTTGAACAAGATTCAACCGGCTGGCAACCTTTGAAGAAAAAGCTCGAAGCAGACGAACCCGTAACACTGGGCATCCGGCGCTACGGAATGAAAATGTTTTACAAGATCAACGGAAAGAAAATCGCCGAAGGAGTTTTTGTGCCGTTCATACATTACAATTATGGAGCGATGTGTCAGAAGGGGAATGTGGCGGTGTTGGTGAAGGGGGTTTATTTGTATCAGTATTGATTTTGGTAAGTAGTAAGTAGTAAGTTGACTTATTGTATAGTTAGGTTTTTTCACCACAAGGACACGAGGTTTGTGAGAATCACGAGGGCCTTGTGATCCTCACAAACCTCGTGTCCTTGTGGTAAAAAGAAATCCCTTGCTCCACAATAAGTCAACTTACTACTTACAACTTACAACTTACTTTTCCCCATCCAACTCCCCCGCCTCCCTAAGCAATTTCACCAGCTTCCGCTGCTTAATGTCTCCCGGCTTTTTGAAGATTTTGTAAAAGATTTGTTTGTTCGTTCCGTGATCGAGGTATTGATCGACGTCCTGCAGTTTATTTCCGTACCAGAAACCGAAGAGCACACCTTCTTTGATTCCGCCTCTGGGAACGGTAGCGGGCCAGATGAGACAGATGCTTCGTTTGCCGTAGAAGAATGGAACGTTATACGAGATTTTTTCTTTGCAATGCGGCGGGAGGTTTTCTTTAACAAGTTGGCGGAGTATGTCGACGATTAGGCGCTCGTTCTCGGGGAGGAGGGAGTAGAGGTGGGAGACTGATTGGATTTTCGGGAAGAGCATTAGTGGTGAGTGTGAGTGTGAGTTTACCACGAGGGCACGAGGTTTGTGAGGATCACAAGGCTCTTGTGATGCTCACAAACCTTGTGTTCTTGTGGTAGAAAAATCATTTTATAAGTATTAACAAAACAAATGCGCCACTGAACATTAAATAGTTCAGTGGCGCATCAAAAATAACTTAAAATTATTTATTGCAAACCATTCGTTTCGTATCAATCAATTTTCCATCGGCAAGTAATGAGTAAGAATAAATACCGCTGCTTAAGTTACCTGCATAAACCTGCAGGCTACCTTCGCCACGTTCTTCAATTGTAACAGTCTTGAGGACTTTACCTGAATTGTCATAAAATAAAAGTTTTGCATCTGAAACTGATTGCGGAATTGTGTATGTAATTCGAGTTTCTTCCGCAAAAGGATTTGGAGAGTTTTGATCTAGGATGATGATATTTTCCAATTCAACTGATTTTATCTGACGGTGAGTAGCACCCGTTGATTGGCAGCAAGCTTGAAATCTTGATTCCAGATCGTTTAATCTTTGTGATAAATCTGAAAGAGCATTTGAGAGGGAATCATTTTTTCGGCTTTCAACTTGAAGTGATTTAATCATCAATGGTATTAAACCTGTATAGTTTATTGCTTTGAAAGTTTCTGAATGAGAAGTCAAATTGCCAAGAGAGTCATACTGATCCGGAGAAGTAAATTGCTTTACTAGTTGAGGTAAGACAGTTTCCAGTTCCTGAGCAATTAATCCGTATTGTTCGCCTTGTGGTAAGACTAAATTCGGATGATTGGCCTGATCGAATTGATACTTAGAAGGATTCAATTGATTGAGAATCGATAAAGCAGATGTATCCGAAATAGGTTCTATATTCGATTTCAAATTTCGGTCGGAGCTAATAAAATTACTTGCAGCATATGCATTACCATTGAAGAAAGCAACATCTTCACTATTCCCGGTGACATATAATTTGCATGGGGCTAAAGTAAAAGGAGAGGTACTTGTTGGAATAGTATTGTACCCCATCACTACTGTAGCATCCTCTTTACCGCAAACAATGGTATTATCTGAACCCACCCACGAGTTAGTGCCAATCGCTACAGACGAGCGGATGGGATTTGCATTGCCCAGATCCAAATGAGAATTGTATCCTAGCAAAACATTTTCATCACCGTCATCTTTAGGGTAGGATCCGGCTAGTGCACCTAGAAAAGCATTTCCGTAACCACGCGAAACAGCTGAAGATGCCCCACCTGTCCATCGTCCAAGAAAGGTGTTGTCATTTCCTTTAGTTAGATTGCTTCCGGTTTTTGTTCCCACAAGCACATTTCCTGACGCATCACTTGATGTTGAAGATCCTCCATTTAGGAGTGTGCCTGACATAGTACCTATTAAAATATTATTACTCTCAATATAACCTAAGCTAGAACCTGTCTTTGTCCCAATCATGATATTTCCATAACCATTATTGGCACCGATTGCTGGACCTGCGCCATGTCCAAGTTCAACAGACCAATTTCCACCATTCCCGCCTGAACCTAAAAATCGATCATTGCCGATGTAAATACTTTCAAGTCGTTGAGTCAGGTTAATGTTTCCATCTACATCCAACTTTTGATTAGGCGATATGTTGGCTATACCTACATTAATTCCGTTATCATAAATCTGGCTTTTACATAATTCTTTACTTGAAGTTGATATAGTCGACCATTTAGGAACATAGAAAACATCGGCTGAGGTAAGGCCGACACATGTTGATACCGAACCACCGCCACCTACAACATCTTTAAGAACTACTTTCCCATTGGCATCAACTGTTAAGAATCTACTTTCAGGAAGGCCGGTTGGTACATATGAAGAAGTCAGAGTGCGAAATTGCAACCCGCTGACTCCTGGTGTGCCATCATTTATCTCAAGTTTAGATTGAGGACCGGTCGTGTTTCCTGATAATCCTATTCCGACATTCATGGTATTGTTTCCTAAAATGAAATCATTATTATGAAGAACTATCGTATTATTTCCAACTGCAGCAGCATTAGTTAGATTTTGGTACGATGGATTTGGTGGACCTGACATGAAGCCTAAATAAGTATTTAGTTGGCCATTGTAATTATAATAACCGGAACCTTTGCCAAGAAATACATTAGAATTACCATTAGAATTATGAAATCCTGCAAAATATCCGATGGCAACTGTTTCATCTCCTTGCTGATATTCTTGACCTGCACTCGTTCCGATAATTACATTTCTTGCTCCACCATTCAAGTGATAAGCTGCATTATAACCAACAATTACATTTTGATTATCGTTTACTGAATTGTCAGCAGCATGATAACCTATGATAGTGTTATCATTTCCATTATTATTAGGTGCACTATGATGACCAAGAAAAGTATTATTTTCACCAATCACGTTGGCGATTCCGGCTGATTCTCCAACGAATGTATTATAGTTACCGGTTTGATGTAAATTTCCGGCCATCCTCCCAACAAACGTATTCCAACTTCCACTAGTGTTATTATAACCTGCAGTTGCGCCGACAAAAGTATTTCCATCTCCGGTAGTGTTCAAATAGCCTGAAAATGTACCAACAAAGGTATTGACTGCTCCAGTGGAAAGATTAAAACCGGATTTATAACCTACAGCTACCGCAGCTTGATAGCCTGCTGCTGAAACCGGATTACCCGCTCCTACACCAACTAGTGTATTTTCAATACCCGGTGTTGAAAATACCAACTCTTGTCCAATCCAGTACCCGTGTCCCCAAGTACTCGTTTTGAGATTAATATCATTATCCACATTCACTTTTAAGCTAAGCGGGCCTACAAGCGGGGTTGTGCCTACACCGAGATTTCCAGTGAGGCCGTCGATTTCCATTTGTTGAGTAGTACCATTTGTGAAAAATCGAATAGGTTGTGCATTAACTCCGGTGTTATAGGTGCGGATTTCTAAAGGGATTGTTGTTGTTGCATCCCACCCAACATAGTAGCCAGAAACACCAATGTGACCGGTTATGCCAACAACATCAGATTGAGAAAAGATTTTTACTGAAATCATTAATAGCATTGAAAGTAGAAAGGCTAGTTTTTTCATGGTAAAGAGTTTTTAATTGTTTATGAATAACTTTAATGTATGTCTACCGAGAGCTTTTAAAAAATAGATCCCGGCTCTCAGTTCTTTAATCCTAATCACATTATGGTCTTGATCTAATGTCCCCTCAAATACACTCCTTCCAACACTGTCAAAAACATTAATTACCGTCGGGTGTTGAATATTTAGAAAGTATAAGTTACCGTCACTAAAAATAAAATTGATGTCATCCTTTTCTGGTTTTAAAATCCCCGTCCAATTTTTTGTGTATGTCGAGTCGGTTGAAACACAGACGGCATCAATATAATATCCACCACCAAAATAATTAAACCCAGAAGTATCGGTATGAAGATTATCGAAAAAAATTACCTATTATTAAATACTGGAAAGCGGTATCTGAGACGAAGCTGCCAAATAATTGAACCCAATTTTGTTGGTCATATATAATAGTATCGCAGTTAATTTGTGCAAAGTTATCGGGCACAAATGGCATTAACTTGGAATATGATTGATCAGTAAAACGAAAACCAATATTATTCGTGGCGCCGTTTGCGTAGTTACTATCTGCTCTTGAAACGAATGCAGAAACAAAGTAACGATTTCCAATAGTTAATGGCTGCGTTAACTGAACACCAACATATTCTCTTGTATTATTGGGTAACGATTGAATATCATACGTTCCGAAAAAAAGATAACCTTTGCCATCTTTTGCATACTGAAAACCCCAAGTGTTTTGAGGCACTCCCACCGAACTTCCTCCTGCGTTTGCACATTCATTTATATAATCAGGGCTTCCCCCGAAACTACTCCAATTTGTGACACGGTCTAATTGATCAAAGGCGCTCGGGCAAGTTATGAAATCCTCAAAACTCGGATTCGGTACAAGGTTTGTCTGCGCAACTGCAAGTAACGATGAAAAGAAGACGAGTAAGAAAGTGAAAAGATATCTCATGTGGGGAAGATAAAAACTTAAGTGAATATAGAAATTTATTCTAATGATGCAAAAGCGAAGTAAAGTTTTAACGATTGGCTCTTTTAAATTTACGCATAGTATTGAAAAAGCCAATTCTTGCCCGATCCAGCACTCATGTCCCCAAACACTGGAGCTAAGATTAATATCATTATCTACATTCACTTTTAAGCTACGCGGTCCAACAAGCGGGGTAGTTGATATGGAATGGCAAGAATTAATCCGGGTTCAATCTTCAAGATATTTTCTCCTAAGTAAGAAATAAAGCCCCAACCATCGTCCATGCATCCGGAACCGATCACCGATCACGAATTCAATGGTTGCAAAACCCCATGAATATTCCTTGCCGGATCCGACACAAACGCCAGCCAACCCACCGAAACCAAATTCTGTTTTTTCTTCAAAACTTTTCCGCCCGAAGCTTCGACTTTGGCAAGTACAGAATCGATATCGTCAACGCTAATTGTATTAATTACCGGTTGGCCTTTTCCGACAGGTTTCATTATGGCACCATTTATGCCGGGAGTTTTTTCATCGCCCGAAATAGCGAGCCAGTATTCCTGCGAACCGAATTGTTCGAACTTCCATCCGAAAACATTGCTGAAGAAATTGATTGTCTCCTCCGGATTTTCGGCAGGGATTTCGAAGTGGGTGACGCGGTTGCTCATGGGTTCATTTTCTCTTGAGCGCCAAAGTTAGTTATTTAAGGTTCAAGGTTCAAAGTTCAACGTTCAAAGTTACCGTTTGGGATATTGATGACGTCGTTCATCTTCGTCAATGTTCAAAGTTCAAGGTTCAAAGTTCAAAGTTGCTGTTTGGGGTATTGATGCCGTCGTTCATCTTGGTCAGTGTTTAACGTTCAAAGTTCAAGGTTCAAAGTTCAAAGTTGCCGTTTGGGATATTGATACCGCCATTCTTTATGGTCAAAGTTCACAATTGCCACGTTGAACTTTGAACCTTGAACTTTGAACCTTGAACTTTGAACCTTGAACCTTGAACTTTGAACTTTGAACCTTGAACCTTGAACCTTGAACCTTGAACTTTGAACCTTAAACCTTGAACCTTGAACATCACAACTCCGCCATCACCGATTTCTCCTTCTCCCCAACTTCCACAATACAATACCGCCCAATATGACTGATGAGAATTTCATTCATCGCACTGATTAAATTTTCATAGCGCGATTTGTTGCTTAGCTTAACAAGTACTACCAGTCCTTTCGGGTTTTTCTTGACGGTTTCGATATGTGCTTTGATGATATTTTCTTTATTAGGGATGAGGCCTTTTGTTACGGAATCATTTACGGCGTTGATGGCTGTGATGATCATTGCATTTTTATCGGCAAGAATTTTTCGAATGCTGACGGGTGATTTTTCATCGAACGAACATTCTTTGGCATTGACGGCGTCATCTTCATCGCCAATGTACCATTTGGCTTTATTGTCTTTGAGCAGAATTAAATTAAAGGCCTGTGATTTTCCGATGGTGTTCGGATGAGTTGTGTGAGTGATGTCGGGCATTTTTAAGTCGATGATGCGCGTTGTTTTGAACGAAGTGGTCAGAATAAAAAACGTAAGCAGGAGGAAAGCCAGATCGACCATTGGAGTCATGTCCATGTGAGTGGAAGAGCGTTTGTAGCGCGGGCGTCTGCTTCTGTGATCGGAGGCAGAGGCTTGTTGTTCAATGTCGGCCATAAGGCGAGTTTTCTGTATGACCTCATTCATTTAATATTCCATAATAAAAATTACGACATCTCGATAATTTTAAATAAAGAAAAAAGCTCTTCGTATCTAAAATAGAAAATAGTAGATGTTAAATTCAATAAAAGCAAACGCCCGTCAAACGAACGGGCGTTTCAGTTTCGGGCGATCCTTCGGAAACCCTGTAGTTTGCCGAAAGAAAATCTGTACCAATAAGACTCCACCTCGCCCTAGCTGTTACTTTTGCACAAGTATGCTTTTATTGAATAATCAAAGGCATAGTTTGAATGATAGTGCCTTTGCTATCTTTTAATCGTATAAAATAATATCCGCTACCGATACCTTCTGAGCTAAGTCGAAAGTCTGTTCCGTTAAAATTTTCTTTGAACACAATGCTGCCTGCTGCGGAGAAGACCGTCAACTCAATTACTTCCTGCGGAGAGTGTAAAATGTAGAGTTGTAAAATCGCTGAACGGATTTGGATAAATGCTTACGCCGTTTGTTGAATTAAGAGCTGAAACTCCGGTGGAGGGTTCAAGCACGGTATACGACGAGCAAAGCGAACAACTGTTTGCATCTGTTACACACAATTGGTATGTGCCTGCTGTGATGTTCTGAAGATCTTCGGTTATAGCCCCGTTTGACCAAAGGAAGGTGTAGGCTGTAGTTCCTCCTGTAATGCTTGCATCGATTGATGCGTTGCTACAGCCAATGCATGTTGCATCGGTAATGGAGGTCGTTTCTTGTATTGCATCAGGATCAGTCAGTGTAGCAGTTGTGGTTTCTGTACAACCGACATTGTCGGTTGTGGTAACGGTATATTGCCCCTGACACAGAGATGTAGCAGTTGCAGTAAATTGTGAAGGACTTGTCGACCATTCGTAGGTGAATGGAGCTTGTCCGCTTGCAGAAACCGTTGCGCTACCATTACATTGGCCGTTACAGGCATTTTGATCGATAAGTGAAATTTGAGCGACAAGTGAATTGCAGAGCACAATTCGGCCAACAAAAATATCGAGCAATGAATCGCCAATTAAATTCGTAGAATCGAAATGAATGGAATCAATATACTCGCCGCAAATATTAATATTCCCTGCAAGATCAGAAGCAACGCCACGGCCGCGATCGCTTTCGAGTCCGCCCATGGAGCGAATCCATTTTAATGTTGTCCCATCTGATGAGTAGCATGCAACAAACACATCGGCATATCCATTTGAGTGAATCGTATCCGGTGTAAATATTCCGGTGCTTGCATAGTCGCCGATAACGTAAATATTTCCACTCACATCGTGAGAGATTCCGCGGCCGATATTATTTTCTGCACCACCGCCTTCGAGAACCCAGAGATTGTTTCCGTTATTATCATAGGAAGCGAGAAACATATCTTCATTTCCGCGAGTGTGAATCATGTGTGTTCCGAAATATCCGGTCTGACATTCGCCGGTAATCAGAATTTCTCCGTTAACGTTGACGGTAACATCCCATCCGCGATCGAAGCCTGTATCGCCGGCCATCTTCGCCCATTGTAATGTTCCGGAAGTGTCGTACTTCGCGAGGAATATATCGGTGTGACCTGTTCCATGCAAGGTAACGGTAGGAGAGAAGTCAGCGTTCCCAACAAAATATCCGGTAACATATATAGAGCCATTATTATCGCTCGCAATACCATATGCTTTATCGCTGTCAGCTCCACCCATTCGTCGTGCCCATCGGAAATTTCCGTTCGGGTCAAATTTTACAACGGTTCCATCGTAATCGCCCGCTGAGGTGAAAAGATAAGTGCCATTGAAGTATGTATCGCCCTTAGTTCCGCCACATGCATAGACATTTCCTTGCGCGTCGCATGTAACACCATAACCGCGCGTGTGAATTACGCCTGTAGTTCCGAGATTTCTAACCCACATCACTGATCCGGACGTATCGTACTTGGCAACAAACATATTGTTCACTTCGATGAGCGGTGTAGCCAGCATGATGTTTTCCCAATAACACGTGTCTTCAAATTCTCCGGCTACATAGATGTGACCTTGTTTGTCGAGAACGATAGATTGAATTTTATCGCCGCCTTTTCCGCCTGCTCTTCTTGCCCAGACAAGGCGTCCGGTTGGAGAATATTTGGCCAGATAAATATCATGCACTCCTGCAGATGAAAGTAGCACTCCATTTCCAAAATCAGTTGTGTACTCCATCATTCCGGCTACATAAGTGTTGCCTTGAGAGTCGGTAGTTAAATCGTAGCCTTCGTCGAAGCCTTCACTTTTAATTGTATTAGCCCATTGTGTTGTTTGCGCAAACGATGAAAAAGTAAGAAGGATGAAAAGTGAAAGTAGGGCAGATAGATTTTTATTCATAAGAGGATAGTTTGGGGTTAAGAAAGCTTCGATGGAAGTTGTTATTGGACAATTTGTGCCAACGGATACATTTTCTTCCACACAGCCAGCGAAGAGAGACGGTTAATAATGATAGTAGTTTTGTGATCCAGTTTCACTTTTATTTTCTTAGAGAAGCTGATCGGTTGCGGCGGAATGAATTTTTTCTTTTGCATTTTGGAGGGAGTTTATAGATGAGAGTGAGAACGTTTTTTAAAAGGGAGCTTTTGTTCCTTTTGACTAGGGGAAAAGAAACAAAGCTCCTGTTGCATTGTGTGCCCTGAAAGATGCTGCTAAAAAAAATGCTGAAACAGCTAATTGAAGTGTAGGATATATTCTTTCAAGTGTTGGTCATTGATACAAAAGTGGGCATTTTGTGAAGTTCAATGTGCTTCAAAGATTGATGAATTTCATGGAAGAGGTATTACACAATTTCTGAGAAGAGTTACATAATTTACAGATGAACTAGTGGTCCCAATATTCGGCTTCATTTATTCATGCATGAGATGTTTGTTTTCGTTTTATGGCAGTTCGACTGGATTTAGATTGATGAGTTGTTTAAAGCCCGATTTGTAATATTGCATGAGGATAAAGGAAATCATTAAGCCCGATGAAAGACCTTCAATCAGCGTAGCTCCGGATGCGGTAAATGCCGTCATTGGAGAGCCCATGAACAACCAGTTTTTCTCGAGCAAGGCTAATTCGTCGGGTGCGATAAAAGTGAAGTCGATGAACACAAAGCTTGCGTAGGCAACAGAGCTGATGACGGAAGTTAGGCTTCCAAGAAGAAGTCCCTGGAAATATTCGACATTCAGTGATGTTTGTGATCGATAATACCGGTACACAAAATAGAGCCCTGCGAATAATATAATGAAGTTAAAGCTCCATGCGATCGGACTTCCGATGAGGTCAAAGTTTTCGATAAATAAAAAATAAAGCAATAAGGCTACGTAAATCAGAGCTCCACCTTTGATGCCTATTTGACCGAGCGATACTTTATTTATTTTCGTTTTCATGAAAGAAGTTTTGAATTTAAAAAAACCGTGCAGGAAAACTCACCTGCACGGTTCACATACACTATACACTACTTTGTTACCAAGTTTGTTTTCAATCCCCATACTTCGAGTTCTGCTTTTGTGGCAGTTTCGTTCGGGATAGTTTTGTATTCGAATGCAATCGTTTTCAGGCTGCGTTCGCCGCCATTGAGCATAATTTCTTTTGTTTCAGTTCCGGCCATAATTTTTGTATCGAAATTGATGTATTGAACATCACCTGATTCATAGGTTACAGTAAGATTACTGATCAAGATAGAAGCGTCAATAGCTTTGATTTTAATTGCAGAGAATCGATCGGCTCCAATAACATTGAAGACGTCTTTGTCAATCTTAAAATCAACGGTACGATCGCCGATTTTATGCCATCCTTTAGAGTCACTGACCATAAGGCTTGGCATTCCCATTGATTTAGACTCTTCTGTTTTTGTGCTATTGGATTTAATTTCTCCTGTTATCTTTTCATCTGTATTGGTTTTCAATCCCCAGATTTCTACATGAGCTTTTACATCTTTGCTGTTGGGAAGGGTCTTGTACACAAAAGCAATTCTTTTAAGGCTGCGTTCTCCACCATTCAGATCAATGATCCGACTAGAACCTTTCGATTTAATTGTTGAGTTGACAGCGATATCTTGTTTGTCGCCGCTTTCATAAAAAATTTCGAGAGATACTAATTGAATAGGAGCATCTATTACTCTGAATTGAATAGAAGCAAAGCGATCAGATATAAGTACGCTTACTTCATCTTTTTCTTTTTTAAAATCGACCGTTGTTTCAGCGATTTTGTGCCAGCCTGTTTTGTCGCTCGTGATAATAGCAGGAGTTTGTGCCGGAACGGCGGTAATACTTCCCATCAGGGCAAGTAAAATAAGTTTGAATGGCTTTTTCATATTGAATAGTTTAATTGATTTTAATGTTAGGTTTTATTCTTGCTCAAAGGTCGCCTATAGGTGAGAGTCGTCTGTTATAGAATTGCAGAGAATTGTTGCATCATTCACACATGCGATGTGGTAATAAGTGCGATATATGCTCATACAAAGACCTAAATCAACTATTTGTCGAAATTTGAATCGGTGTGCTTTTTTGAAATTATACTTAATGGGTCTGTCCGTTTCCCTCAATTATCCTTCTATTCAATAATAAGTTTGTGAGCGGAGCGTAAATTTGCACCTGTTAAATGCATAATATAGATTCCGATCGGCATTTGCTCCTTAATGTTTTCAATAAACAAATTACTGCCTTTTAATTTTAGATAGTTTTTGTTGAATACAAGTGTTCCTTTCATGTCGTACACTGAAACATTGACTGTGAGATCAAGAGTGTTGTTAAGACTTATGTTGATGTCGTTGCTGGTAGGATTTGGGTATATTGAACTTTCGATTGTCGTTATATCGTTTTGATAATTCTCACTTGAATAAATCAGCGGACTGAATGCCGGTTTTTGAATGGAGAATTGGTCGTCAATGACGCCTGTTGAATTGAGGTATTTACAGGTAAGTGTATTGCCATTGATGTCGAGAATCAAACTGCCATTCGAAGTTGAAATGGATTTATACATGGCGTTATGCGGATACCCCGGAGTAGTTGTGCCATTTGCTTGACCGGAAACTCCGCAGACTATGTATACTGTTCCGTTGCCAGTACGACTTGTTTTAATGTACGGACCCGCACCGGACTGAACGACATTTCCTGCAGGGTAGATACCGGAGTTAAATGCGGTTTCCGGGCCTGTTTGATTTTTCAGGAAGAAGCTGCGCTCGTAGTTATGACTATGCCCCGATAATACCAGATCAACGCCGAACGATTCGAGTAAGGGAACAATATTGTTTCTCATATTCACCATCTCAATTTCGGTGTCAGAATCATGACTTCCTTTTGAATACGGCGGATGATGGAAGTAGACAATTGTCCATTGTTGCGTGTTAGATGACAAATCGTTTTGAAGCCAATTGTACATAGGGCTTCCAACTGTGTTGTATGATCCATAACTGTCGAGTGAGATGAAATGGACATTTCCGTAATTCGAGGAATAGTATTTTTCAGTTCCTGATGTTACAGGCAGAGCAAAAATGCTGAAGTATGGGAAGTTGGTACCCATTGCCGCCGAACTTTGATAACCCGACTGAGCGTAATCGTGATTTCCCGGAGCAGGGAAAACCGGAAGACTTTTAAAAATGGAAGTGTACACATCGAAAACTTTGCTTTGATATTCTGCATCAGTGCCATTGTTATATGCGTTATCGCCAAGCCATAGCCAGCCATTTACGTTTTGCCCGGAGGTGTTTGTTGTGAAGGAGTTTCGAACAGCTAGTTGTGTCGCACTTCCGTTACCGAAATCTCCGGTCACCCAAAATTTCAAAGCTTGCGTGCTGCCATTCTGTGGTGCCGTAAAAAAGAAGTTCGAAATATCGCCTTGTAATATTGTTCCGCTTTGGCCAATGGAATAATAATATTTCGTGTTTGTAACTAATCCGCCAATAGTAATGGAATGCTCAGTACTTACATTGGCATTTGAAGCAATATTAGTTAAGGCAGCAGAACTTAATCCATACTTTACTTCAGATCCAACTGACGTACTTGTTCTCCATTGTATAGTGATAGAATTGCTCGTTGCAATAGTTAGATACGGGCCCCTTATAAGTGTTGTAGTTGTGCCGCCACCTGAAATCGTACTAAACCAGCCACTCGAGGAGAAAGCACTACTGCTGCCGTTTGAGCAAACGGTTTGAATGATAAATTCATAATTGGTCGTTGGAGTTAATCCAAAAAGAACTATCGACGGGGCACTTGTTGAAATCGGGGCAGAATAAGTGGCGCCGACATTGCGCACCCGAAATTCAATATTATATGAAATAGCTCCGGCAACTGCAGCCCAAAATATTTCAGCAGAAGAGCCGGTTACGTTCCTCGTTCCAAAATTGGCGATTACGGGAGTTGGACATGTTGTGACAACGGCTGTAGTTGTGAACCAACCACTGGGCGAAAATGTGCTTAATGCATTTCCGGGGCAGACTGCCTGAACGATGAATTCGTACTTGGTGGACGGTGTTAAGCCTGTAATGATTAAAGCGGTTGTTGTTGTCGAAAGAGGAGCGGAGTAAAGAGCTCCCACATTTCTAATTCGATATTCTACATTGTAGGAAATAGCCCCGGCTACAGCATTCCAATATACTTCAGCAGTATTGCCTGTAAGATTTCGATATCCGAAGTACGTGAGATTCGGTGTTCCACACGATGAAGTAGCAGCAGTAGTCGTAAACCATCCGCTCGAGGAGAACGCACTGAGGATATTACCTGAGCAAACAGCTTGAACAATAAATTCGTATTTAGTAGACGCGCTTAAACCTGTAAGAGTAACAAAAGTGGTAGTGGTCGAAATCGGTGCGGAGTATGATGCGCCTACATTTCGGATTCGGTATTCTACCTTGTATGAAATTGCTCCGGATACAGCAACCCAATAAACTTCAGCAGTAGATCCACTCATTTCTGGAGCCAAACAACGAGAGATTCGGAGTTCCGCAGGAAGCCAAAGACGAATTTGTTTTGTTCAGGTCCGGCTCGAATCGCAGTGAAGTTTTGGATCGATCAATTTTGCGAAGAAGATGTTGTGAATGTTGAGCGCTCGAAAAGGAGGAGGTGTTAGGCAACTCTTGCGGACTGTTTGCCGACTGAGCTTGCGCAGTAAAGGCTGTGTTAAGGAGAAGGATGATCCCTATACAGTTGTTGAGGAGAGCTTTCATTTGTATGTTTTGTTTTAAAAGCCATAGACTTCGCTTTTTAGTGTGACATACAAAGGTCGGAGTGATAAGAAGCAGTGTTGTTATACAATAATTAATTTGAATTGCATAATTCGCTGATCAGTTCATTATCCGAAAAATAAATTGTACAGAATTATTTATCTGTAATGCAGAGCGCAATAAAAACGACTGTACTTCAAGAAATTTAGAGTTCATTTTCCGGTAATTTATTCTCCGAGTTTTGTTCCGTATTTGCTGGCTGCATTTACGTCTTGTTTCTTTTTGGCTGACTCGTATCCGTCGATATTATTCGAAGGAATAAAATAATTTTCAAGTTTAGCTCGGATAATATTGTATCGTTGTACCACTTGTCCTATGGCCGAATCAGCGGCGAGCATTGTAGGATAAAAATTTGCAGGTGTCAGAATCGATGTTCGGTTTTTCACTTTTTTTTAGTTAAAAGAATTTAATTTACTGGTGTGATTATTTCTGAGCCATTGCGTTATTAATTTCAAGATCGAGCGCATTTAATTCGGCGAATAGTTCTTTTCTGAAAGTTTGCCAATTACCTACACCATCTTCGATATATAGCTCGAGTTTAGCTTTCAATACGACGTTTTTAGAGGCTATAAGATCAATTGATCTTTTGAAAGCTTCCTGACTAGCTTTTTTCATGCGTGGAATTCGGGCATTCATTCGAACAATTGATGCTTCGTTGCGACTGATTTTTAGTTTTGCTTCTTTAATGAATTTTTCATAATCGCTGTATGTTTCTTTTTGTGCAAAGGCAATGTCATTTTCAGAAGAAACTAACTGGCCGGGAAGAGAGCCTAAGGCAGTAAGTTCGATTTTTACTGCGCGATTATTTGATTCGCAGCCCTGGAACATGACCGTACTTGCGAGTACGATAAGAGTAGGAAGTGATAAATAGTGTTTCATTGGTAGGTGTCTTGAGAGCACGAGGTAAGGCTTCACAAGTATGAAGTATAAATTATGAAGCAGAAAAGAAGAGTTCTTTTTTATTGCTTTTATTCAAAAAGGATAGCTAAAAAGGAAGGCATGTTAAAACTACTTTGTTGTGTAGGGTCTTCCGCTATTCAGTCTGAATATCTTCGACAAAGATCATCTACCGATCGAGAATGAGTGTTATACAATTTGGCGAAATTGTTACATCATTCACACTTCGCAAGAATTATCTTCAATTTTGAATGAAAAAGTTTGAGCAATGTCAAAGCCTAATTTTATTTTGAGCGTTGGAATAATATCATAGTGTCGAAATTCATTCAAAATCCTTTTGATGAAGGCCTGGGTTATGTGCCGAGCTTACTCTAATAAGTGGCTTCGGCTTTTCCCTTGCTAGTTTAGAAGGAAAAGCATACCCTGAAAAAGGGCGAATTTTGAGCATTCTTGGAGGCCAACTATTAATTAACCGCTATTTCTTTGTACCATAACATGACAAACATCTGTCCGGAAGTGATTTGTGTCATGTGTCAGGTCGGCGGATGCTTTTACTTTTAATCGAAAGAAACAGCACCATTCCAATTTAAAAATTCGAGAAGAGAGTGGTGGACCACAACCGCCGGAAATCTCCGCAACGATGGACCTAAAATCTCGAATTTCGTTATTACAAATCAGTCAATATATGTCCGAGTTATTAAAAGTTATGGATGGCAATGAAGCAGTCGCTCATGTCGCCTACAAAACAAATGATGTTTGTGCAATTTATCCGATCACGCCTTCCTCTGCGATGGGAGAGTTTTGTGATGAATGGTCAAATAAAGGAAAATTAAATATCTGGGGTGAAATTCCGCGTATTCAGGAAATGCAGAGTGAAGATAGTGCTGCAGGTGCCATTCATGGTTCATTGATCGGGGGAGCGCTTTCAACTTCATTCACATCATCGCAAGGTTTGTTGCTGATGATTCCGGATATGTTCAAGATAGCAGGTGAACTTACACCTTTCGTTTTGCATGTTGCAGCTCGTACAATTGCAACTCATGCACTCTCTATTTTCGGTGATCACTCCGATGTAATGTCGGTTCGTTCTACAGGCTTTGCCATGCTCTTCGCCAGCAATGTGCAGGAAGCAATGGATTTTGCACTGATCACGCAGGCAGCTACCATCAAATCACGCGTACCGTTTATCAATGCCTTCGATGGTTTCCGCACTTCTCACGAATTGGCGAAAGTTTCGGTGATTCCTGATGAAACAATTCGTGCGATGATTAACGAAGACGAAGTAAATGTTATTCGTCAACGTGGCATTTCTCCGGCTCACCCGACTTTAAAAGGGACGGCGCAAAATCCGGATGTGTATTTCCAAAATCGCGAAGCGTGTAATACATTCTACAATAACACTCCGGGAATCGTTGCCGAAACGATGAAACAATTTGGCTCATTAACCGGACGTAACTACCAACTTTTCTCATACCACGGACACCCGCAAGCGGAAAAGGTAATTATCCTTATGGGTTCAGGCGTTGGTGCTGTTGAAGAAACTACTCAATACCTCAACGATAAAGGCGAGAAACTTGGCTATGTAAAAGTTCATTTGTTCCGTCCGTTCTCTGTAAGCGATTTCATAAACGTCATTCCTTCAACTGCGAAATACATCACCGTTCTCGATCGTACAAAAGAACCGGGAGCAATCGGTGAGCCGTTGTATCAGGATGTCATCACTGCTATTGCTGAAAATACAGCAAGCGACAAACCGCATTTCGCAAAAATGCCGAAAGTAATCGGCGGTCGTTACGGACTTTCTTCAAAGGAATTTACACCGGCAATGGTGAAAGCGATCTTCGACGAAATGACGAAGCCGAATCCGATCAATCACTTCACTGTTGGTATCAACGACGATGTAACGCATCTCAGCCTTTCATACGATAAAAACTTTGTGCCCGGAAAATTGCATCAGTTCGAAGGTTTGTTCTTCGGTCTGGGTGCCGATGGTACGGTGAGTGCGAATAAGAATTCCATTAAAATCATTGGTGAGTCGACCGACTTCTTTGTACAAGGCTACTTTGTGTACGATTCTAAAAAGTCAGGTTCTTCTACTGTTTCTCACTTGCGTTTCGGACACAATCCGATTCATTCAACTTATTTGGTGAACGATGCAAACTTCATTGCTTGTCACCAGTTCAATTTCGTTCACAAATTCGATTTGCTCCAACATGCATCTGAAGGTTGTAACTTCCTTCTCAATTCGCCATTCAGCGAAACAGAGGTTTGGGATCAGTTGCCACAACAAATGCAGCAGCAAATAATTGATAAGAAGGTTAACTTCTATGTTGTTGATGCAACTAAAGTAGCTCGCGAAGCAGGTTTAGGCTCACGTATCAATACCATTCTCCAGACATGCTTCTTTGCTATTTCAAATATCATTTCTGCAGAAGAGGCTGTTGCAAAAATTAAGAGTGCATTGGCAAAGACTTATTCTTCGAAAGGCGAATCAGTGATCAATAAAAATTTCGCTGCCGTCGATAAGGCTTTGGAGAATATGAAGAAAGTTGCGATTCCTGTGAAAGCTACGAGCAAGCCGGAAGAAAGTTTTGCCATGAGCAAAGACGCACCTGATTTCGCGCAAAATGTTCTTCAGAAAATTCTCAGCGGACAGGGGTGACGATCTTCCTGTTAGCGCTTTCCCTGTCGACGGAACTTATCCAACGGCAACTACGAAGTGGGAAAAGAGAAATATCGCAGCCGTTGTTCCGGTGTGGGATGAAGAAATGTGTACGCAATGTAATAAGTGTGTGATCATTTGTCCGCATGCAGCCATTCGTGCGAAGATCTACGATAAATCACAATTGAGTAAAGCACCGGAAGGCTTCAAGCACGTTGCGCCGATTGGAAAGGATTACAATAAAGAAACCGAAGCGTACACATTGCAGGTAGCAGTCGAAGATTGTACCGGTTGTAATTTGTGTGTTGAATATTGTCCGGTAGAAAGTAAGGAGCATGCAGGTGTGAAAGCCATCAACATGCATGATCGTTTATCACTCGTTGAACACGAAAAATTAAACTGGGACTATTTCTTTAATCTCCCTGAAATGGATCGTGAGCGCGTGAATATGACTAGCGTGAAAGGAACACAATTCCTGCAACCACTGTTTGAATTCTCAAGTGCCTGTTCAGGCTGTGGTGAAACACCATATCTGAAAATATTGACACAGATGTTTGGCGACCGAATGGTAGTTGCCAATGCAACCGGATGCTCATCTATTTACGGAGCAAACTTGCCTACAACTCCTTGGAGTAAGAATAAAGATGGTTTCGGACCGGCTTGGGCGAACTCATTATTCGAAGACAATGCCGAATTTGGTTTAGGTATCAAGCTTGCAGGCGATCATCGTCGTGATTCAGCGATTTCATTATTGAAACGCATGAGTCCTGTCGTTGGTGATACATTGGTGACGAACATTTTGAATAATGACGAGTCCAATGAAGCAGGAATTAAGCTTCAGCGTACATATATTAATGAGATGAATCAAAAGCTCCTCGGTCAGACGAGCGATGATGCAAAACGACTCATGGTTCTTTCCGAGAATCTCGTGAAGAAATCAGTTTGGATCATCGGCGGCGACGGTTGGGCGTATGATATCGGATATGGCGGATTAGATCACGTACTTTCTACGGGAGAAAAGCTGAACGTATTGGTTCTCGATACGGAGGTATATTCCAATACCGGCGGACAAACATCGAAATCAACTCCAATCGGAGCGATTGCGAAATACTCCAGCAGTGGTAAGCGACTGATGAAAAAGAATCTTGGACAAATAGCTATTGCGAACGGAAACGTTTACGTTGCTCAGATTGCTTTGGGAGCGAGTGATAGTCAGGCGTTACGAGCAATCAAGGAAGCCGAAGCATATCCGGGAACTTCTTTGATCATTGCATACAGTCATTGTATCGCACACGGATTCGATTTAGGACATGGAGCCGAACAACAATCCAATGCCGTAAAATCTGGTTACTGGCCATTGTTCCGTTACAATCCGTTGAATCCGCAAGGCAAACGATTCATGCTCGATTCAAAAGAACCGACTTTAGCATTAAAAGATTACATGTACAAAGAAGGACGTTACAGCGTGCTTCAGCGTCAGAATCCGGAGATGGCAGAAGAATTACTGCACAAAGCCGAAGAATATGTAAGAGAGAAATGGGATTCATTAAAAGTGTTATCAACGTTATAAAAGATATTTGTTATGAAACAGGTAAATCAACAATTGCTCGAAAGCGTTAATGGTGCATACGACATGATTACGCACGAGCTATCAAAGCCACAGGAAGATGTAGTATCAATTTCTGTTTGTGGAGCGAGTAAGAATGCAATTACAAATATATTACGACTCTATCTCGATGCGAAAGGTGTCGATTACTCAAAAGTGTTAACCGTAAACGAGCTTGCAAAAATGTGCAATGCGCAAAATCAAAAGTTCTCCTCGTTCAATTTCGGAGTGATGAATTGCAAGTGCGAGCCAACGGAAGACCATTCGATGAGTTATTGTTTGGGAGAAGACAGCATTGATGCTTGTTATAAATTGCTCTCCGAGTTAAAAGATTTTATCTATGAAGATATAGGAGTTTAGTGTGAAATAGTGTGTGGTTTTAAAGAGGGTATTCACGGGTGGTGCTGTGTTAGCCCTCTTTTTTATGAGAAATGGCTTAAGAATTTGATTTTTTTGACAGGATTTATCTTTGAATAGTTTGTCTTCCTGCGATAATGCAGGTTTGGTGGCTAAACCACTGCCTTCGAATTTCGTTCAATTTAATAGAAATCCGCAAATCGGTAGGATTGCCGTACGATGTGCAAAAATCGCCGTGATTGAAATCATAGCAATTAGCCTCTATTAGCGGGAAATTTATAATGTAAAATAGTTCGAAATGAAAAAGCTGGTATTAGTATTAGTGCTGGTTTCGCTCTTCTCATGCAAGAAGGACGCAACCGATTTTGTTGATCCGACGCCGACAACAAGTAACGTAAAAGTTCAGATTACTTACAACGTCGATGGCGAGGCTGTTGTATTTGATACGGTGCGATACACAACGCCGTCAGGATTGCCTTTTAGTGTTGTAACTGTAAATTATTTTCTGAGCAATATTTATTTGATCAAGAGTGACAGCAGCAACGTTAAGCTGGCCGATTATTTTTATGGTGATGGTCGCGATCTTACCTCTACGCTCGATGTGAGTTCAATTGCTATTGGGAATTATATCGGAATTAAATTCAATATTGGAGTTGACTCAGCACATAATATAGTCGACGGATTGCCGGCAACAGTTGATTATAACAATATGATATGGCCGGAAGCATTAGGAGGCGGATATCATTTCTTGAAATTCGAGGGCTACTTTACTGATGCCGGAGTTAATTACGGCTATGCAATGCACTTGGGCAAGAATCCGAATTTAGTTCCGGTTGTGCTGTATCATTCCATCTCGGTAAGCGGAACAACTTCTGCGATTAATTTAAAAATGAATTTAAACGAGTGGTTGAAGAATCCTTCGATCTACGATTTCAATACCGATGGCAATTATTCCATGATGAATGATGCCGCAATGCAAAAACTCTCAGAAAATGGTACCGATGTTTTCAGCTTCTAGAATTATCAAATCAAGCCTTTTCCTCTTACTTGCCGGAGGAATTATATCGTTCAATTCTTGCAAGAAGGATGATGAGTCTGCGACTGAATCAGTTCCGCTGACACCCTATTCAATCGATATTCCTCACGGATTTCCTGAGCCTTATCTGAATGCTGATAATCCGATGACGGTAGAAGGAATAGATATGGGGCACCATTTTTATTACGACCCGATTTTATCGGAGAATGGCATGCGTTGTACATCGTGTCATTTCCCGAACCGGTCGTTTTCCGGTTTGCCATATACAACACCTGCAGGCGACGATATCGACATCCCTCCTCATGTTAATTTGGCGTGGAATCCTGATTACGATTGGGATGGAGGAATTCATATGTTAGATTCATTGCCGTTAGGTGATTTTGCTCCGCAGTTTTTCAACACGAATATGATGGCATTGCGTCAGCGTTTGACAGCGAGTGATTATTATTCAGAAATGTTTAAGAAAGTGTACCATGTTACTAATTTCTATTCGCTGACCGACGATCAGTTGAAGATGGATATTGTGAAAACAATAGCTCAATATTTGCGCAGTATGGTTTCGGCCAATTCGAAATACGATCGCTATAAGCTCGACCATTCCGTATTCACTCCATCCGAACTAAACGGCTATCTTATTTTTATGACGGAAAAAGGCGATTGTTTCCATTGTCATGGTGATCCGTTATTCACGATTAATCAGAATAAAAATAACGGACTTGAATGTAATCCGACAGGAATCAATCAAGGAGCTTATCTTATCACAGGTATAGAAACAGACAAAGGGAAATTCTCCGTGCCGACATTGCGCAATATAGAATTTACAGCTCCGTATATGCACGACGGACGTTTCCAAACACTCGAAGAAGTAGTAGAGTTCTATAATTCCGGAGTTTGCCAGTCGTCGCCAAACATTGATCCGATCATGACCAAGCCTGCAAAAATTTACGGCCTGCAATTGTTCGATTGGGAGAAGGCGGATTTAGTTGCATTTCTGAAAACACTTTCGGATACGACGTTCATGAATAATCCGAACTTCGCGAATCCATTCTAGGATTTGTTTCCCGCAGAGAGCGCAGAAATTTCGCAGAAATGCGCAGATACAGTCTTGTGATTCCTTGTGCCCCTCGTGATCTTGTGGTGAAAAAAAAATTTAACATGGAAGACATCTAGCCGCCTCTTGGCTTTTGATTTAGTCTACAAAGACATCAGGTTTTCAATTCCTTCCATTTCTTTATACTTGTCGATAATCGAATCGGAGCTAAGCATTACTTCTCGTATCGTAATGCTGATAAACTTTCCGTTTGTCGATTCGCGCTTAGTTACCACAGCTTCGGTGGAGAATTTCGATTCAACCAGAGCGAGTTTTTGGATATCGGCCGGTATGATAAATTTGAACATATAAAGAATCGGCCAGCTTTTTATTTTTGTCGAGTTCTTTTTTAAGATTTGCGTAGGGATCCGTCGTATTCATTACTGCAAAGATACAGAAAATCATTTTCTTCCTTACCTTCGTCCAAAAGCCGGGAACATGGAGACTTTTAAAATAAAGGGAGAATATATTCAGCTGAATCAGTTACTGAAAATTTTAGGCTGGTGCGGCAGCGGGTCGGAAGCGAATATGATTATTGAGAGTGGAGATGTGATGGTGAATGGAGTAGTGGAGTTAAGAAAGAGAAATAAGATT
The DNA here is from genome assembly GCA_016721305.1 of Bacteroidota bacterium. Lineage (GTDB taxonomy): Bacteria > Bacteroidota > Bacteroidia > AKYH767-A > 2013-40CM-41-45 > JADKIH01. The sequence continues at coordinate 98,319 of JADKIH010000005.1, read as the reverse complement.
GTGCCCGGAACGAAGGTCCGCTTTTTAGATAAGGAAGCGGAGATTCTCTAGCAGAACCCTCTGTTTTTATTCTTTTTTTCAAGTTTTGGTTTACCGGAGCTGCCGAACTCACAGATTTTCCTCCTGTAAAGAGCATTTTCTTATCTTTCAGCATACTAAAGTTCTCTGCTATGATAAAATACTGTTTTACTTTTTTATTGATGTTTTTGGAATTAGTAACTGCCAACGCTCAATGCGATTCAGTTGTTGTTTCTAACGGATCATCAAATGGCGATAATGGCCCTAATGCTCACAAGACTGTGACTCATTTTAATAGTAATGGCGTAATGAAAAGCGCATATTATTATTCCCGATACGGTAGTCAAACCGTTTTCACGCCAAGTGGTAAGTTTGAGGCAGTATTCGATGCCAATAATAATAAGCTTGAAGACCATACTTATTATTATTCAAATGGGAGTTTTCAAAATAGCAGCAGAGCGTTTTATACATATGATGCTTCCAATCGATTGCTTACAAGAAATGCAGAGTCATATAACAATGCATGGTATACGAGCAGGATTGATTCGATGAATTATAATATTCTAAATCAACTTTCGGATAGTGCAACCATATACGGAACACAAAACGGCAAGATTTTATTTTTTTATAATTCAGCCGGACAGGATACTACTCAAATATTGCAAACGTATACCACGCCTTATCAATGGGTAAACAATAAAAGAACCGATAAGTATTTTGATGGTTCAGGTAAATTAGTTTTTTCGGTCGCGTTTCAGTGGAATGCTACGACTTGGGATACGCTCTCTCGAACAACTTATACATACCAAAATTCTTTGCTTGACACTGTAATAAACGAAGTGCTTTCACCTGTATGGGAAAATCAATACCTCGTTTATTATGAATACAGTCCGTTCAATCAACCTATTCATGTATTTACAATGCAGTGGTCCGATACAGCCTGGACATATACCACTAATGAAGTGAACGAAGTTGATGTAAACGGATATCCGAGTTACAGCGATGTTGAGTATGCATACTATGACGGTGGGGGAAATTTGACATGGTATGGAAGCGGAGACGAAGTTTATACAACATACGATGCGCAAGGGCATCTTATTCACGAAGAAGGAGACCCGACAGCCGGCGGTCCATATTGGATCGATTATTCTTATTCCGGTGACGTCTTAACCGGATATAATTCTTATAGTGAAACCATGGGAGGCCTTACCACTTATGGAAGTGGCAGTTATAGTTATGCCGATATCCATGGCGAAACGGAAATGTGTACAGGAAGTTCTACCACGCTTTGGACTGATAGCTGTGCAGGTTACACTTATCATTGGTCGTCAGGCGAAACAACTCCTTCAATTAATGTCTCTACTCCAGGTTCATATTCTGTTACTGTAGATCATGGTAATGGTTTCGTGGCAACTGCAGCCGTGGTTCAAACAACATTAGTTACAAGTTTGCCGTACATGCCGACAAGCTCCGATTCAACACATAATGTTTGTTCGACAGTCGGGTTTCATCTTTCTGTTCCGGCATTGCAGGACGTAGAATACCAATGGTTCAGAAATGATTCATTGCTGGAAGATGAGCAAGCGAGCCAGATTTCCAAAACATGGGCAAATTGTATCCCTGGAAATTATTATTTGGTCGCAACGAATGTGTGCGGATCCGATACATCCTCTGTTACGAATGTAAATCCGGTTCTACCTCAAACACAGCCGCAAATCACCGGTTCAGGCCCGCTAACATTTTGTAATGGTGATAGCGTAACACTCACATGCAGTAATGCTACATCTTATTTGTGGTATCAGGGAGGATCGACCACGCAATCGATAACAGTTGATGCAAGTGCAACTTATACTGTTCGGGCTTATGACCAGTACGGATGTTATCTGATTGCCACTGCTCAGGTGACGATAACTCAAACAGTTTCTCCAATTCATTTAACATTCAATGCCGGATTTATTGCTTCCGGTTCCGGAGCAACGTATAAGCAATGGTTTTTAAATGGCGACACAATCCAATTTCAAACAGGTGCTAATTATCATCCATTGGTAGCGGGATGGTATTCTATGGCGGCTGCAAATGCTTATCCGTGTATTACCTATTCTGATTCAATTTACGTAGATCCTTCAACACTGAATGTTGATGCGGGCACCGATGTTTATGCGTGTCACGACAGTACCGTTACCATTGGTGCATATAGCGCCACGCTGGGCGGAACGCCTCCATTTAATTACGACTGGGGAAGCGATCCGAATTTGGTGAATCTCGGAAATGGCAGAGCAAGAGTGTCGAATATAACTCAGGATGCAGTTTATTATTTAACCGTTACCGATGCAAATGGAATTGTTAACACCGACAGTATGATGATATATGCTGATCAGCCACACATTCCGACTGTTTCGTTGCAAGATGTTACCGGCATTTGTCCTGCGTCAAGCAATCTGATTGTGATTGATAATGCGGGAGAGCCCTATACATTCCGGCATTGGTATTTAAATGGAGTGCTTCAGACAAATGCTTCTGCTTATTACACCATCAATCTTCCGGGTGTATATTCCGCTGAAATTCTAGATCAGCATGGTTGTCCGGTGATGTCGGAAAATGATACGGTACAGGCTTATCCGTCACGACCTTCTCCTGTGATACATGCTATACTCGATACAAATGTTTGTGTTAGCGGAACCGGGACATTGTGGGTGCCTTATCATTATAACAACACCTATGTCTGGACACGTTCATTGTATCCTCCGGTATACGATACGATTTATCATTCTGCTTATGCTGCTACATATTATTTGATGGAGACCGATACGAATGGTTGCGGCTATGGCACGAGTATACAATTCGATGCATCGCAAGAGCTCATCACGATGGATATATTAGGTTCAACATGGCATTCGTTATGTTGGAACGACACTGTCACGCTCAATGCGGCAGTTTTCGACGGTTGGACATATTCATGGACACTCGACGGAAATCCTATTAATCAAACAACACCTGAAATTAGTGTCACTCTTGATGGAGAGTATGTGTGTACGGCAATTTCTCCGCAAGGCTGTGTGGCGCAGGGTGAATATCAACTTTACTCTTATACTCAGCCGGCGTTTGTGCTTACAAATAATTCAGGAACGCTTTCAGCTACTTCCATTAATTATATGTCGTACCAATGGTTTCTGAACGGACAAGAAATTCCGAATGTATTTACGAATGAATATACGCCGACTGTTTCGGGTGATTACATGGTACGGTATTTAATGCGTATGGCTGTGAAACATATTCAAATACGCTTTATTATAATTTGTGTAATGTTGACATTATTGGCGGAATTCAAGCTTTAGTATGCGACTCAAATTGTTTCGGAATGTTAACAGCAAATGCCTACGGATCCGGAACAATCACTTATGCGTGGTCGATCGGAGCTAATACGCAAAACATTTCTTCATTATGCCCGGGAATATATTGGGTAACGATTACCGACAGCACAGGTTGTCAGGCAACCGATACAGCCGGCGTTTATAACGATAGTTTAACAGTCACAACATCATTCACGAATCCAAGTTGTGCATCATGCTCGGATGGAGTGATTGTGGCATCGGCGACCGACGGAGTTCCACCGTATACATTCACACTTATACCGGGAGGAATCCCGACTGGGTTGAATACATTTTCCGGCCTTCCTGCAGGTAATTATCAGGTTTGTATTACCGACGCCATAGGTTGCGCTTCATGTACCGATGATACGCTCACGACACAGGTTTCGGATCTTATAACCATTCAGCAAGGGATTGTTTTCCCTAATCCCGTCCGAAACGAATTTGTATTGAAGGCATTTGATTTCGCGAAGAGCAAATTTGTCAGCATGGCAATTTATGATGCTGCCGGCAAGGAAGCGATGGCAATAAATTCGTGGAAAGATCGTTTCAATGTCGAAGGATTAGCGCCCGGAATTTATTCGATCAAATTGCTTTGTGAAAAAGAGGTGGCGTTTTTCCGTTTCGTAAAGGAGTAAGAAATTCTCTTCCATGAAGAAATCGACTGTGGCATTTTTAGTGCTAGGTTTAATACTCTTATCGGCATTCAGGCAGAGCAGTTCTGACTCATCGATTAAGTTGCCTTTTAGAAACATCATTTATTGCAGGGAAATCCGGCGGGGATATTACTCGCGAACAATTATTCAAAGCTGATCGATTATACGTTACAAGTATGATAGTCCGGCCCATCGTGTCATTCGTTTTAAGCTGTCTGTTATTTCAAAGAGATACGATGTACTGGAGATAGAGTCTAATTCAGGAATGTTCTCTGCTGAAATTATCACCTATATTCATAAGTGCATTCCTGGTGATCGGCTGATTTTTGAATATGTTAAGTATATAAACCTTCAAGGCGACACATTGAAAGCAAAACCGCTCACACTAAGTGTAAAATGATCTTCCATTTCGAAAATTTATTTAGAAGCCTGTCTTAAAAATATTCTTTAAGTAAATTTCGTCACTTAGAATACACAAGTTCCCCTACGGGGATGACAGTTTCCTCTTTTTTAAAAATCTGTCGTTCATCGTCCGCAACAAGTTGTATCCGGTTAACGAACTCTTTCCGCGGACGATGAACGACAGATTAACATCGTAGGAAGCTGTCATCCCCGAAGGGGAACTTGCGTGTTTTATGCTAAGGCCTAAATCATATTATAGATTTTTGAGATGGCTTCTAGTTAAGCCTTCCATTTTATGGATGGTGTTTTGCGTGCTGAATTGCCAGCAAATCATTGACAAAACAATGACGAAATAACTCTGAAATCACTGCCGTTTTTCAGCGTAATTTCAGGGTGTTGCAAATCGCTTTAAATTCTCATTATCTGCCTGTTGGCTACGGCTAAAATGCAACTTAATATTCGTTGTGTTTAGGTCAAAAATGGAATAATTTTATGCCTGAAAATGGAGAATATGCAAGAGAATATTAACGTAATATTTGAGCGATATTTTGACAATTAGTTATGATTGATATCATGGCATTTTTCAATGTCTGTGGCTAATTTTAATTATCATCATACCTGAAAAAATGCCATCCAGATTATCGGCCATAATGTATAGTGAGCATGCGATTATTTTAGATGCAGCTTATATTACTTTGTCTCTTGACCATAGCTGGGAAGAGGATTCGCTGAAGTATGAAAATAATCTGGCTTTAATGCTCGATTTTTTCACTTTTTACGGCGACAAATTTCATCATCAAAAAGAGGAGGAGATTATCTTTCGTTCGTTGTTAAAAACAGATGAGCCCGACATTGCGATGATCATTAATGAAATGCTGGAGCATCACGATGATTTTCGGAGTACCGTTTCGGAAATCAGAGAGTTATTGTACCGGAAGGAATATGCACGCGCTCAGGAAAAAATCACTTTCTATGTTAATACCATCCGCGATCATATCATTAACGAAGATGAAATTCTATTCTCTTTAATGGATTCTATTTTCTCTAAGGAAGAGTTGGATGTGATGTATGATAATTGCAATGTAATTGATGAGAAATTAGGGCTGAAGTATAAGCGGGAGTTGGAAAATTATGTTACTAATCTGAAAATTAAATCAGACGAGGCATTGCAGCGTGCCGCTTATCAATTACATTAATCAGATGATTTTGTCGGCATCATGAAGTAGCGGATAAATTATTCAATATATTTTGGATGCCTATTCATCCTGATTGTTATATTTACACTTGCAAAATAAGGAAGCCCACAGTTCTTATTTTGTGATTCAGTCTATTGCTGGCCGATCCAACCAACACAAATCGGCCTTTCTCCCGATCCCGCACAAAAAATCATCCCAATGCAAAATGTAAAAATTGATCCAGCAGAGCAGGTTGATTCATACTGTTACTCGCGAATCGTTGATATGAGTTTTGATGACACCATCGTTCGCATAACAGAAGAATTGAAGAAAGTTGAATTTGGAGTCGTTACTGAAATTAATGTAGCAGACATCTTAAAGAAGCGAATGGACGTAGCTTTTCGCAGATATACAATCTTAGGTGCCTGTAATCCTGCCTTTGCATTGAAGATTATCTCCGAAGAGCCACGCGCCGGAACAATGCTTCCTTGCAGCATAGTTGTTCAGGAAATAACAAAGGATAGCGTTGAAGTCTCCGTTATTGATCCCGTTGCCTCATTGATGGCAATTAAGAATGAAAAAATTCTTCCGGACCTTATCGATGTTCAACAACGCCTGAAAAAAGTGTTGGCAGGTATCTAGAGGAATTTCTAAAGACATAAAAAAATGGCAGGCGAAACTTTCACCTGCCATTTTTTTTGAATTCAAAATTCAAAATTCATAATTATGAATTCAAGACCATGGATTGCCAATTACTAATTACTAATTACTAATCACTAATTACTAATTACTAATTACTAATTACCCTTTCCAAATCAATAAAGATCTTCCCAAGAAGCCGCAGCTCCCCCATAATTAAGTCTGAAATCTAAATCGTATCCTGCATGCATGGAAACGCTTCCGTGCGGACCTGTATAGATGTCGCCTCGAGGATAACTTTGAGAGCTGCCAATGAAGAATTGATTGTTATTTGTCGACATAAATTCTACGTAATATGTAGTTCCTGCATTCAATGTAATATTGGCTCCGGTAAATGTCCATGTGGCATTTACAAAATTGAATTCCGTTCCCGGCCATGGAGCGTACACTGTATTATCCGAAGTGGCTAATAAATTTCCATTTACTCCGTCATAAATTTTAACCTGAATGTCACCGTCCGAAAAACGAATTGCCACCTGTGCCTGAATATCAATCACCGTACCTGTTGCCTGTGGAACGATGGTTTGTCCTTGCGCCGGACCATCCCATAATGCCCATGAACCTGCATATCCTGTTCCTTCAACAGAAGGAGCAACGGCTGCCAGATATGACTGAAGTTTGCGAGTGTTTGTATTGAAAATAATACCACCTGAAGCAGGCGATGAAATTGCATCGCGTTGCGCCGTTGTCATTCGTGGCGGAAGGAAGAGCTGAGTCGTAGAACTTACATCCAATTTTGCAGAAGGTTCAGGACTTGATGTTCCGATACCAATGCTGTTGCCGTCGTTGTAAAGATTAGTGCTATTCAATACCCAGTCGTTGCCGTCCCAGTATGGCGTTACGCCATTACTATTTCCTTGGCTAAGATAACCTTCAGGACCTTGTTGTCCCGCTTCGCCAGGTTGTCCCGGTTCACCGGGCATACCCGGTTCGCCCTGTAATCCTTGCGGACCTTGTGGCCCCGGAATTGAACTGCCTGAGGTTTTTGCATATAAAGCATAGGGAACGCTGAGGAACTGTGTAACTCCGACTATGGAATAGACTCCGCTTCCTTCGGCATCAACCTGAGTTTTTAAGAAGAATGGCCCGTTAGACCAGTCGATATTATCAAAGTTACCTAACTGTACCGTACCACCGCCGATTTGTAATGAGAGTAATCCGTTTGCATTCGTTTGTTTAGTTTGCATTTCAGTATAAACAACGGGGCCGTTAGCATCGCCTTGAAGAATACTGAAGATCGTGCTGACAGTTCCTGAAACAACTAAGTCGCCATTGGAATTTCTGACAACAGACTGATAGCTCAGCCTCGACGGAGACTGAGAGAAGAGCTGAAATGATAAAAATAACGATATCGTGAGTGTAATTACCTTTTTCATGTTTAATGGAATTTAGTTTTTAATTATTTTAAATGATTTTACTTCTGTTTTACTACTGATAACTCTAACGTAGTAGGTGCCTGCCGCCAATTTTCCCATCGGGATGTTTGTTTCGGCTTTAATGAAATTTTCCTGCATGAGAACTTTTCCATCCATGTCTAACAAACGGTAACTCATGCTTTGTGAAAGATCATCCTTTCGGCTGAGTACAACGAAATCGGCTGTAGGGTTCGGATACAAGTCACATGACAAGCCTGAACTTCCGTTTCCTTCGGCGACATTCGTTAAAGTAATTTCATAAGGTTGTTGAACTCCCTCGCTGAGTGCGCCACCTGCACCACTCAAGTAAGTGAAGTCAATTTGCCCGACTGTGTAACTCACGCTTCCTCCCGATCCAACAATATCACCGCCGGTTGCGACAGTATTTTGCTGGGCTTTAAGAATAGTGGAGCAACAAATAGAGAGGCAAATACCTGCAATAATTGTTTTAACTTTCTCCATTGCTTTTTACTGATTAAATGTTTTGAAACTCTTAAGAAATAATTCTTGGCAATGTATACTCACTAAAACTGAAAGTGTTTGGTGTTTTATTTTATCGCTTTCGGATTTCGTTGTTTAGTATGACAACCCTGAAATTGGACTATAAGCATAATTCACTTGGACGATTTCTGTTTAATTAATTCTTGAAAATCATCGGCGTTGCGTTTTTGGCAAGGAATAGGCCTTTTAAAAAAGCAGCAGTCGCTGTTCCAACTACAAAGGCATGGAAAAAGTTAATTAGTATTTCTGTCGGAAAAGAAAATAGTCTTACAGTTTTGCGTTTTATGCAAGCACCGGATTAGGCGTGATTCTTAAAATAGCAACAGGAAATACTTGGCATAGTTAAAGTCAAACGTATGCGAAGGCGCAGCTTTGAAGGATTGCAGAGCATTACCGATGCTTCAGAAGCTGCATGAAAAGAGAATTCGGACGTAGGCGCCGTAAGAAGACTGAAAAAGTTAGAGTAATAGATGTAAGGAAATGGTGTGAGTCTCGGTAGCAGTCGGAGTGAAGCTTCGGGATTGAGCCTGCGATCTTTTTGTTTTTGGTTAGGGTGAGTTGTTGTGTGAGTTTGAGTTGTTGTGTGAGTTTGAGTTGTATGAGTTGTTGTGTGAGTTTGAGTAGCAGTGCGAGTGAACTGCAGCATCGTAACTCGTAACCCTTGGGCTGAGCTTGTCGTAACCCGCAACCCGCAACCCTTGGGCTGAGCTTGTCGAAGCCCGCAACTCGCAACTCGCAACCCGCAACCCGTAACCCGCAACCCTACAGCGTAAACACCCTCGATATATTAAACCCCAACCTAATCCCCATATCATCCCACTTTGTATCCGTATGGGTGAAGAACTGATTCTCTACTATACCGATGCTATTAGTGAAGTGAACCTGAAAAACGTGTCCGCCTGTTTCTACTTCGTAACCGATCGACATGCTATCGTAGTACTTAGTGTTTAATGAGTAGTTATTGATTCTGTAAGCATACTCGGCAGTGATGGCAGCGCGTTTTGTAATTTTCAGACGGAAAAGGCCGGCAATACCAAAGGCATCATTTTGATCGGTGATATGTTCAGCCAGATTGTAGTGAACCATCCATGGCGCAATCTGTAATGAAAAGCTTGGCGAAAATTTTCTCGCTATCATTATTTCATAGCAGTAGGAGAGACGGCTCGAAGTGTACTCGTATTTATCGAAGCCATTGGCGATTTTGTTGCCGTCTTTCATCGTTGTATAATAAGCACCGGCAAACAACGTCATCGTAATCGGAGAGCCATTTTTGGCCTGACGAATTAATTTGTATTTCAAAAAGCCGTCGACCATTTTATCCGTCGATGTTCTTCCCAGTCCGAACATAAAGCGACCATTCGGACTATATTCAAGTCCGAGGCGAATACTCGCAGTACCGTCGAGTCCCCAAATATTATACGCAGCCGAATTCACGGCTCCGAATCGGTGCGAAATTCTAAAGTCTAGTGTACGCGGACCAACAGTTTCCACCGTATGCTGATCAACGAGCCTGGTTGCCTTAAAAGTAGCTATTGTTAAATCTTTTTCATTGCTTGAAAGTGAATCAATCGAACCAAGCATATCCTGAGCCTGCGAAAAAAAGAAAGAGGAAAGAAAGCATCCTGTGAGTATTATTTTATTAATCGTCATAGTTTTTATTTGATTAAAAAGTATGAATTCAGAATTATAAATTCTAGCATTTAATTCTGAACCTTGAACCTTGAACCTTGAACCTTGAACCTTGAACCTTGAACCTTGAACCTTGAACCTTGAACCTTGAACCTTGAACTAATTATTAGGTGTTCCCCGATTCATCCACGCCGTAATCTTCTGAATGCTGCAATCGTCGATCTTCGCCGTTGTTCCTTTCGGCATCCATTTCGAAGCGCTCACACTGCTTGAGTGAACGATGGTTTCCAGGAAAATCCCGCTATTGCTGATCGTATTCGTTACATCGGTATAGTTATCGAGACCGTATCCGCTTGATGAGCCGTCGGTGTTGTGACAGGAGTTGTTTTGGCTTCCGCAACTGTGTTGCATAATTGGAAGAATATCATTGGCAAAACTCACGGTTCCTGTAGTGTCGCATGGAGCTGATTCAGGATGTAATTCGTCGATATTGTCGTAGTAGCATCCGCTTAACATGGTGAGCACGATGCCTATGGTGAGAATGTATTTCATAGACTTAGTTGTTTTGAGCGCCTTGTTCAATCCATAAATAAATCAGCTTGATTTGATCGTCAGACAAAGGCGGGTATGGTGAAGGAGGCATCACATCTTCGAGGGTATGATTGCTGATGACCTGATAAAATTTGCTGCCGTGTGCATCGCCGGCTTTTACATGCCCTTCATCAATAACTTCTTCATAGGTCGTAAGGGGGAATAGCTCATGTTCACCGCCACTGCTTCCTGTACTGTGGCATCCACTCATAGCGCAATTACTTGCAATGATGGGTTGAATATCGTTTGCAAATGAAACTTGCTTAAGCGACGACAAGTCGGTTTTATGTCGGCACGACGTAAAAGCCATCGCCAGCATGACGGATAAATACAAAACAATTTTCTGGTCATGATATTTATTTTCTGAATAAACGATAATTGTCTGTTTGCAAACTGAGTATTACTTCGGACTAAAATAACTTAATGCTCAGCATGCCCAAGTATCAAAAATAGAGTGATATCCGCAATTTTGCAGAATTAATGTGTTCAACGGGAAGAATTACCGACTGAACAGGCACGCGCAAAGATCAGCATTCCCAACGACCGAAAGCTACTTTGAACCTCTTTATTCGCAAAGCCTCAGCATTTCTTCCTTTCGTCGAGGAAACAGTCGTTAAATTCCTCCAAAGGCCTCCTTTAAGCACGTGTGGCTTTGAGTGTCCATGTCTATACCAATCTTACATCAGTTTACGAAATAAATGAACCAAGATCCGCCAAGGCGGATATACCATTCTCTATTCGTATTTTCATTTAGGAATGGTATAAAAACGAAAAAGCTCTTTCAGGAATGCCTGAAAGAGCTTTTTCGGACAGATTAAATTTCTTTAATCCCGAAGTAAAAGTATGTACGATTTTCTACTGTCTGACAATTGTTAATCGGCCAACACAATTCATATTATTTCCGCTGACAGAAACGGTATAAACTCCGGTAGGCAATTTCAAAGAGTTCACAGTAAATTTGTGCTCGCCTTGTTCGGAGTCAATTTGTTCAGACACCACTTGTCCGGCTGAATTGAAAATGCGAATTACTGTTTTCTCATTGCCTGAATTCTTAATGAGAATGCTGAAATGATCACTCGCCGGATTAGGGAAAATTTCTGCAGTTGTGATTTTTGGCGAAGAGATATTCGTCAGTGTTCCATTCTGGCGAATTCTGCTTGCGCAAATATTCTCACCGGATTCTTTCCAGATAATTGTTGTGCTTCCGTCATTTGATGGGACGATTACATAATCAAGAGTACTCGGAAGATTATTCGTGTTCATTGCAATTCCATTTGGAGTCCATCCGATTGTGCTGTCAGGATGAATTTGCTGCGCACGGAATTTACTTCCCGAAACATAGGTGGCAACGACTTCGTTTCCTGTAATTGCAAGTTTAGGGTAAGGACTATAATTGCTCAGGTCGGAAAGTAAAACACCATCAGTAGTCCAAAGAGGATCGCCATCAGTTGTTAGTTTTTGCATGTAAACTTTGTAATTCGAAGCACCCTGTCGAGGATCTGCCCAAATAATGTAGATCGTGTCATTTGCAATTGTTCCATACGTAAGGGCTTTATATCCCGGAACAGTACAAACCGGTTTTGCGCCGCCTGAGCCATAGGGTAAACTTCCGTCGGCTTTAATTTTTGCAAGATGAACATCGCCGGGAGAACTATTGTCCCATGCAACGTAAGCACTCGTATCAGAACCGCAGAAGATATTCCACTGATCGTTTCCGCGGCCACCGGCAACAGTAGAAATATCGACAGGACTTGAAATAGTCGAATTGCCCTGTGCATCAAAGTGGCCGACATAAATATGTGCGCCAAGTCCGCCGGTAGATGCTGCGACAAAAAATCCACCGTGATGGTCGTCGGCACTATGATAATAATATCCGCCGCCTGTATAGCTTGTGCTGTTTATAGGCAGCGAAAGATTTCCGGTATTATCAATTTTGTTGAAGCTGAAATAAGTATTTCCGCCACTGGGAACGAGACTGAACGTTATTGTGGCATTTGTGTTTGTGGTGTAGATATCGAGATTGGCGCCATCAACATAAATAATTTGTCCTTGCTTATTCGCAACAACTGTTGGAGTCGACCATTGGGCAACGCCGGCCTGATCGTAATACATACAATGAATGGTATCGCCACCGATTCCAAATCCTCCCTGCACCCAGGCGATGAGTGTTCCCGATTGCCATTGAACGGCCGTCATATTCCAGATTTCTTTCGAAGTAGCAGTTGCCAAAAGTTTTCCGTTGGCTGTCCATTGTGGAAAGCCAAGTGAATCGAGATGTTGTCCGTAAATTGCAGAACCGGCCAATCCATTGCGCTTGTCGATCCAATACGAATAAGTTCCGCCATTTCCATCACTGAACGCGCTCACCGAAGTTTGCGTTCCTGCGGCATTACAAACAAAGAAAGTTTGCACTGAATCGTAAGAGAATTGGGCATTTGCAGACTTTCCGAAGCATAAAAGCATGCATGCCAGAATGAGTGTTTGTAAAGAAAATTTCATAGGGTGTGTTTATTTTTGTGTTGGGTGAAAGTAGGTAAGTTCTTTAAATTTCAAAAGCGCATTCTTGTTAAATTTGGATTAATGATGATTTTGCTATAGATGCTTCTCAGTTAAATTTCATTTTTTCGAAAGTTTATTTTTGCTTTTCATACTCCTAATAATCTTGAAAAGTCACTCCGAATGTAGTTTTTGCCCGTTCAGCAACATTTTGTAAAGGCAATGTGATTGAAAAAGTACATTTAACACACACACAACTACTATGAAAAAGCTAATTTCTACCCTTCTCATTCTTGCTATTTCCCAAACTTTATCGGCACAAAACGAACCTGATTGGGTTGTCGCTGCAGCCGAATACCAAAAGGAGGGCGTTATGATGGATGTGGATGCTGACAACAATGCTATAATAGCCGGCGACAGGCTTTCCTATCTTGGTGCAGCACATATATATGTACGAAAATTTGACGTTCTGGGGAATTTGCTTTGGGAGCAAATCGATATGAGCGGTGTTGCCGGAACATACCAAAAAGCAGCTTGGGTTAATGTCGATTCGGGCAATAATATTTATGTGTGCGGATACCGTTACTCAGGAACATCAAATATGTACCCCGATACGATCATTGCTCTCAAATATGATCCTGCAGGAAATCTTCTTTGGAAACGACAATTCCCCGATTCCTATCTCGGCGGATTGCCCATGCGAAGTGAACTCGATGCCGCAGGTAACTTTTACATCGGAACAATGAATACGAGTCCTCCCGGTTTTAATCTATACAAATTGGATCCGGCCGGTACTCTTTTGTTTCATGTTGCCGACAGTAGTACGTCAAATGTTTCTTTTAATAATATGAGAATTAAAGACGACAAAGTTGTAATGACGGGCTTTGCATCGTTAGGTTCCATTGCATGCGTTGTGGAATTTGATACAACAGGAAATTTTCTGTGGGGAAATAATTTCGCCACATGGGGTGCTATGGATTTGGAAATTGATTCCGCGCACAATGTCTATTTTATTTCACGGGAAGAAAACCAGGTTTCCGCCAACAGCTCATTCGATGTTAAACTATTTAAGTTCAATCCGAACGGAAGTCTTGACACATCTTATAGCTATGACTTCGGAAATTCGGTGGACTTTGTCGATAGAATGACTTTGGTAAATGGCAAAATCAGCATCATCGGTTGGGCGTATACAAGTGGAATGAATTGGTTGACGATGCAGACCGATATGAATGGTAATCTGCTTTGGCATGCGATCTACGATGAAACAAATTTCAACGATGAAATACCATATTGGATTTCCGCAAAACCCGACGGAGAAGTATTCGTGAGTGGAAAAGGTGGCCCCGATACAGTTTCTGCAACGGGATCTGCTTACGTTCGAAACGTAACTCTTAAATACAACAATGGACAAATAGTATGGGTAGATGCCGATCCGTATCAAGGCTACACCGGACTCGTAAACAAGATTGCGTCCGATAGCAGCCTCTTCGTTTTAGGGGAGACAGCGATGACGGCAATTCATTATTTCGATATTAATGTCAATACAAATATTGTTTCTGAAAAATCGGAACATAATTTGGCCGTAGTTCCTAATCCTACAAATGGTTTTACTGTTTTGAATATCGATTTACCCAAACCGGCTTCTGTTCAACTGGAAGTTTTCGATGTGCGCGGTCGACTCGTCAAAAAACAAACTAACCTTCAGCTAAAGCAGGGGAGCAATTCTATTCCTTTGGATCTCTCCACAGCAGATCCCGGCATTTATTTCGGCAAAATTGAATCGGCTGATTTTTCACGAACGGTTAAAATTATCGTAAGATAAATAGAGATAAATTTACAGATGTAGATTCATCTGTTTACGCTTTTTTGTACGAGAACACTTTGTCCAAATGAATTGTGTACTTTAGTGTTCGCATCATTGACAATGGAAAGCACTACTCAAAAAAGCAACGACCCTCTTCACGGAAAAACCTTAGAAGTCATCGTCAAGCATCTTGTCGATCACTACGGTTGGGAAGAGCTGGGAATGATTATTCCAATCAATTGTTTTCGGAGTAATCCGAGTGTTCAGTCGAGTTTGAAGTTTTTGAGAAAGACGCCATGGGCGAGGAAGAAGGTTGAGGATTTGTACGTCAGCATCCAATAAAAAGCAGGTCGAATACCATATCCTGATTTTCGTCTTTTTTTGACCTTAAAAATGACTTCCCGATGCCTTCATCCTAGCTGAAATTAGCTGATTTTAGGCAGTTTTCTGCATTTCTTTAGCTTTTATCATTGTCCCTTTCAATCCACTATTCTATATTGCGCCACCTGCCAAAGGCGGGCTAAAACCTAATCTGCTATCTATGCTCTCAGCAATTGAAATTTCAAGAACAACTAAGTTAGATCACATCGGCACCGTTGCCGGAAAACTCGGAATCAATGCCGACGATATCGTTCAGTATGGTCGACATATTGCGAAAGTTCCGCTGTCATATATCAACGACGAAAAAATTAAGAAGAGTAATTTGATTCTGGTAACAGCGATCACTCCGACAAAAGCGGGGATCGGAAAAACGGTTACATCGATTTCTCTTTCACTGGGATTAAATAAAATTGGCAAGAAAGCTATTGTTGCTTTGCGTGAGCCAAGTCTCGGACCATGCTTCGGTATGAAGGGTGGAGCAACAGGCGGTGGTTACGCACAGGTACTTCCGATGGATGCCATCAATTTGCATTTCACCGGCGATTTTCACGCCATCACTTCTGCAAACAATATGATTTCGGCGCTGCTCGATAATCATCAATATCATTATCACCAAAAACCGGAAGCTCTTGAGTCAATCGTGTGGCGTCGTGTACTCGATGTGAACGATCGTTCACTTCGCAGCGTGATCACCAATATCGGACAAGGCGTAAAAGCGGATCTCATGGAAACGGGATTCGATATTACACCGGCATCGGAAATTATGGCGTTGTTCTGTCTGGCTACAAGTTTGGAAGATCTCGAAGCACGTATCGAAAGAGTTGTACTCGGTTACAAACAAGATAAATCACCTTTCACCGTAAAAGAACTCGGCGTTGCCGGAGCAATTACTGTTTTGTTGAAAGATGCCTTGATGCCGAATCTCGTTCAGACAACTGAAAACACACCGGCCTTCGTTCACGGAGGACCATTTGCAAATATCGCTCACGGTTGTAATTCGATTATCGCTACTAAGATTGCCTTGTCGGTTGCTGATTACGTAGTAACGGAAGCAGGTTTCGGTAGCGATTTAGGAGCAGAAAAATTCCTCGATATTAAATGTCGTCTTTCAGGTTTGACACCAAAAGCAACGGTTCTCGTGTTAAGCACGCAAGCATTGAAATTGCACGGCGGAGTTCCTTACGAAGAAACGAAGAAGCCTGATCTCGAAGCGATGAAGAAGGGTATTCCGAACATGGAGCGTCACGTAGCGAATCTTCGTTCGTTCGGACAAAGTGTAATCGTTTCGTTGAATCACTATCCTTTTGATGCTGACAGTGAAATCGAATATATCCGCAACTGGTGTAAAGAGCGTAATGTGTCATTCGTAGTTAACTACGGTTTTGAAACAGGCGGAGAAGGTGCAAGTGATCTCGCGCGTGAAGTTGTTCGCGTGATCGAAGAAACTCCATCGGCGCCAATTCTCTACGTACGACGATGTAGATCCGACAAAAACGAAGATTGAAAAAATTGCCAAGAAAATTTATCACGCCGGTACAGTAGTCTTCACGCCAAAAGCCGAAACCAAGTTGAAGAAATTCGACAAGATGGGCTGGTCGAAGCTTCCTGTTTGTATCGCGAAAACACAATACTCATTCAGCGAAGATCCGAAACTGGTGAACGCACCGAAGGATTTCACGATCACTATTCAGGATGTCGTGATCAATGCCGGCGCCGGCTTCATCGTTGCCATCTCCGGAGAGATCATGCGAATGCCGGGCTTGCCGGAGGATCCGCAGGCTTTACGGATTCGATTGGAGAATGGGGAGATTGAGGGTTTGAGTTAAGCTAAATTTGTTTCCCGCAGATTACGCAGATTACGCAGATACGCTTCTGCGTATTCAGCGAAATTTGTTTCCCGCAGATTACGCAGATTGCAGATTACGCAGATACGCTTCTGCGTATTCAGCGAAATTTCTGCGCCATCTGCGGGAAACAAACAATATTTTACCACTAAGCCTTTCTGCGTAATCTGCGGGAAACAAACAATATTTTTTACCACTAAGCCTTTCTGCGGAATCTGCGGCGGGCAACAAACAATATTTTTTACCACTAAGCCTTTCAGCGCTTTCAGCAAAGTTTCTGCGTAATCTGCGGGAAACAAACAATATTTTTTTACTAATAAGCCTTTCTGCGCCATCTGCGGGAAACAAACAATATTTTTTACCACTAAGCCTTTCTGCGTAATCTGCGGGAAACAAACAATATTTTTTTACTAATAAGCCTTTCTGCGTAATCTGCGGGAAACAAACAAAAAAAAGAAGTGTCGCCCACCCCCACCACTACCCTTGAGCTTCACACTCGGGCAGGCAATAGACGACACTTTTCCATCAATAGAAAATCTTTTCAATAGCCACCATATCTTCAGATGAAAATGTAATTGAATAAATTCCTGTCGATGCATTATTCATCTCCAGTCGAATTTGATTAAAGCCTTTTTCAAGAGAAATATTCTTTCGTAAAATTTCTTTTCCTACAACATCTCTCACAACAATCATCGCATTTTCTGTAAACTCACTTTGGAGATTATACTGAATCGTATGCTCCGAAAAATTCGAACTTGCCGTAGCAACAAACGAATTCTGTATTCTCACAGCAATCGTCTTCGAATAATGATTCTTCCCATCGTAGTCAAACTGATTCAATCGATAGTAAAGAATCTTGCTGCTTCCCCTATACGAATCTGTCAATCCATATTCCAGTCGTGTCGTGCTATTCCCTGATCCCTTCACAATTCCGATTTGCGAAAAAGTATTTCCGTCATCGCTACGCTCAACTCTGAAATAGTCATTATTCGTTTCGTTCGCTGTAATCCAATTGAGCTCGATTTTCTTTTCTGCATTTTGTTGTCCTGTGAACGATAAAAGCTCTATCGGCAAAATCGCCAGTGAATTATTGCAAACCGTCGATGTGTCGTTAAGCCCTGTTGTTGTCATCAACACAATATCCGTAGAGTTTATGCCTGAGAGAACGACAGGCGAGTAGGAGTGCGTTACCATCGCCGGAATCATCTCTACTAGAGTACCCGGTGTTTTGCATGGGATAAGTCCGAAGTGATCTGTTTTCATCAGCACGCTTCCCGTGTTGAGTTTCTTTCCTGTAAAAGCAAAGCAACCATCGCTCGTGCTGATGCCGCAATGCGAACCCATCGTCGCGGCTGCGTCATTCGTGTATGAGCGCGACCAATCCATCGTAAAATTGACATCGGTCTTTAATAATTGCGCCTGCATGCCGAATCCGCCATAGCCGCCCATTCCGGTGAAGAAGAATCCGCCGTCAGCTGTTTGTTCGACGGAGGAGAATCCGCTCTGAAACATTTGCGGAGGATTCGAATCATAAAAACGCGAATCGAGAATGTCGCCGTTGCTGTTAATCTTTAGAATAAACGGATAGTTATACTGACTCAAAGTTTGATCTTTATCCAACGATCCCGCCATCACAAAATCGCCTGTCCATGTTTCGATGATATCGAGTCCCATGGAGAAGCGAAGGAATGTATTGTCGTGCTCGTACGATCGCGCCCACACAACATCGCCATTTGTATCTGTCCGAATGATGTACACATCGGCCGCATGCGAAGCTGCCGTCGTACCAACGAGAATATATCCGCCGTTAGTCGTTTGTTTGACGACCCATACCAATCCTTCGCCTGTATCAAGATCACGCACGGCGAATTGATATTTTTTATTCCAGAGAAGATTGCCGTTCGCATCAGTCTTAATGAGCATGGCGTACGTGTTACCTGCTAAACTCATCGGCACAGCATCATGAAAAGCGGAAACAATATAACCGCCATCATTCGTTTGCTTAACAGAAAAACCGAGTTCATCCCCACCTGTATCAAAATTCTTCGCCCATAAAGGATTTCCGCCTGAGTCTGTCTTGATGAGAACAACATCATTACTATCCGGTGGCCAAACTGCATCGTGTCCGGAACGACCGGTAACAATAAATCCGTCATCGTTCGTATGTTCAATCCACGTTGCAAACATTCTGTTGCCCGGATAAGCAATTATTTTCTCCCAGATCAATCCGCCATCCACATTCGCTTTCACGAGATGAATCTTCGTCGTATTGATCGGCGACATAATAAACCACTGGTAGTTGTAGTAATAATCTGTCGACCCGGCGATCACATACGCATTTCCGCCCACTTCGCGAACACAATAGCCTGTCTCGCCCGAATTGTACGTCTTCATAAAAGTCGTCGGCTGTGCCATCAGTTCAATTGAACAAAGACACAGGAGGACAAATAAAAATCTAAAAGAACCCATCGGCCAGGATGTTTTCATGAGGTGAAAGATTGAGAACTAGTTGTCTAAATCTAAAGAAAAACTCTACACGAAAGCCTTTATTGGTGCGGACTTTGGCCAGTTGCTGCTTAGCGGAGGTGAATGCTTCCTAAGTTGTGACCAACGACGAATAGCTGATTAGCTGATTGGCTGATTAGCTAATTGGCTGATGTGCTGATTAGCTGATGGAGCTTCGTCGGTTATCGTTCGTTTCAAATAGGATGGCGATGCAAAAAAAAACGCCACCGAGTTTCCCCGGCGGCGTTTTACACTATCATTAGCTAATCAGCACATCAGCTAATCGCAAAAGTTATTTCCAAACGGGCAATCTTCCCGGAGTATATGGTGCTTTGTTCTTTTCTAAAACTGATTCAAGCATCTTGATGTCGTTGTCGATGCGTTTTAAATCCTCGAGAACAGGTGTGAGTTGCTTGCTTGCTGTTTCGTAGGATGTGATGAATGTCTGAGTTGGAGCAGAGCTTACCGACCACATCGTTCCTTCGATTGTTCCGATGCGGGCTGAGATAGAAGTTGGTACTTCGAACTCACGACGACTCAAACTGCCATCGCCATTGAGGCGTGTGTTTACGTCATTGAGTCGGCGATCAATTTCGCGGGCTTGTGCGGCTGCGTCGTTCAATGTAGCAGGGGCGTCGATGATGGCTTGCTTGATATATTTCATCTTGTTCACGAGCTCATCGCGATACGAATCTGCAGCAGAAACAACACGACGAATCTCACTCACTTTTTTACAGAATGCATTGAGTGCGTTTTTGTCGGCTGCAGGTAAAGAAGCTGCGTTGAGCGAATTCACTTTGAAAGGCTGTGCAGGAACGATCTCAGTGATTTTTCCATCTTCAAACTTGCTCAGAGATACATTGTAATTTCCCGGCATGGC
The DNA here is from genome assembly GCA_016721305.1 of Bacteroidota bacterium. Classification (GTDB taxonomy): domain Bacteria; phylum Bacteroidota; class Bacteroidia; order AKYH767-A; family 2013-40CM-41-45; genus JADKIH01. The sequence goes on along the minus strand of JADKIH010000005.1, from coordinate 77,955 downwards.
AGCGAAACCGTATTCGGCTACATCGTACGGATTCGTCGGATCAGGCGTTTCGAAAGTTACAGGGCCCGGAGAATTGTAACGGAAATCCCAAACGATACGACTCATACCTTTCTTCGCCGGAGCTTTCATTTTACGAACTACATTTCCTTCGCTGTCGGTGATAGTGAAAAGTAAGTACGGGTCAGGATAACCATCTTCCAAACGCATCGAATCAGCAGAAGGATAATACACAGGCTCACCGGCTTTGATCTTATCTTTCTCGATGGCTTTACGTTTTTCTTTCAATGTTTTGATGTCGTCTTTCAAATAATATGTAAACACGGCGCCGACTTTAGGATTCGGAGCAGAGTAGTAGCTCTCGCCCTGGAAACCTTTTAAAGGAGCACCAAACGGACGCTTCTCATTAAACAACCATGATTCTTTGATCGGAGCAATCCATGCGTCTTTTCCTAAGTCTTCTTTTTTCAGATTACGAAGCGGAGTGTAGTCATCAAGAATGTAGAAGCCACGACCGAATGTTGCGAGTACTAAATCGTTTTCGCGTTTTTGAATTTCCATATCGCGAATGGCAATTGTAGGAAGTCCGCTTTTCAATTGTGTCCAAGAATCACCGCCGTCGATTGAAAAATAAACGCCGAATTCGGTACCCACGAATAGTAAATTCGGATTCACATGATCTTCGGCAATTGTGTAAACGCTTCCTCTTTCAGGAAGATTGTGCTGAATTGCCGTCCATGTTGCACCGGCATCTGTCGACTTGAAAACATAAGGTTTAAAATCACCATAGCGATGGTGATTAAAAGTTGCATAGTAAATTTTTGCATCGTGTTGTGAGGCCAAAACCTGATTCACATACGTACGTTCAGGGACTCCGGCGATATTATCAATCTTCGCCCAGTTTGCTCCACCGTTATTGGTGTACCAGATCAATCCGTCGTCGGTTCCAATCATCAATCGTTTTTCATCGAGTTTTGATTCGGTGATCGTCGTAATATTTCCATAAATATCGGTCGACTGATTTTTCGAAACCGCATCCATGCTCCATACTTTTCCCATAATCGGAAGTTTGTTACGATCGATCTGACGTGATAAGTCACCGCTGATTGCCGTCCATGTATTTCCCATATCATCGCTACGGAATAATTTATTCGCTGCGAAATACAAACGAGTGTGCTTGTGTTGTGAAATGAGCAAAGGCGCATCCCAGTTCCAGCGAAGAGCCGGTTCGCCTTCGCCTTCTACCGGCTTAATGTCGACTACTTCACCGCTCTTTTTGTCGAAACGACCAATTCCGCCGTACTGTGATTGCGGATAAACGATGTCTGAATTCTCCGGATCTACCTGCGTTTCGAAACCGTCTCCTTCTTGTGTAAAGAACCAATCGGAATTCGGAATACCATTCGCGCTCGTTGTTCTTGAAGGACCGCAGAGCGAGTGATTATCCTGTGTTCCGCCGTACACATTGTAGAACGGAGCTGCATTATCGGTCGACACTTTGTAAAACTGCGTTACCGGTAAGTTCGCTTTGAATTGCCAGTTAGCGCCGTTGTCGTATGTTTCATATACACCACCGTCGCAACCCACACGCAAATGACGTGTATCTTTCGGATTGATCCATAGAGCATGATTATCGACGTGCTTATGTTTCTCTCCGATTTTTTCAAAAGAAGAACCGCCATTCGTAGAAACCATCACCCAGAAATCGACATAGTACACCTTGTCAACATCTTTCGGATCGCAGAATATTTCCTGATAGTAGTTTCCTGATGTAGTATTGCCGCAACGTTTTTCCCAGCTTGCACCACGATCTGTTGAACGGTAGACGCCGCCTTTTTTATCGCCTGCTTCGATGATAGCGTAGAGATAATCAGGGTTCACAGGTGAAATAGCCAAACCGATACGACCTTTATCTACTGTCGGCAAGCCATTTTCAATTATATTCCAAGTAGCACCACCATCGGTACTTTTGTAAAGATTCGATTCAGGTCCGCCATTCACATAAGCGAAAACCTGACGACGACGCTGATGCGCGCAAGCGTAAAGTACATTCGAGTTACGCGGATCTATATGAATTTCGTTGAAGCCCGTATTCTCGCTCACTTTCAAAACCTGATTCCATGTTTTACCGCCATCGGTAGTTTTGTAAATACCGCGATCACCACCCGGGCTCCAAAGCGGACCATAGGCAGCAACATAAACAGTGTTTGAATTATTCGGATCGATTGCAATCATGCCAATGTGTTCTGAATTTTTCAGTCCTACATTTTCCATGACTTACCGCCGTCTTCTGATTTGTATACACCATCGCCGTAGGCAACGCTACGTTGATTGTTGTTTTCACCGCTACCAACCCATACAACATTTGTGTTAGTCGGGTCGATTGAAACGCAACCGATAGAGTAAGAACCTTCTCCATCGAAGAGCGATTCAAACGTCATTCCGCTGTTTTCAGTTTTCCAAACACCGCCGCAAGCTGCCGCCACATAGAAGGTTTTGGGATTGTTAGGTTCAACGGCAAAGTCGACCACTCGTCCGGAAGTCATAGCCGGCCCGATGCTACGGAACGTAAGTCCGCCAAAGGTTTCCGATTTCCAGGGATCGTTTTTAGATGTTGAAGATTTGCCTTTGTCTTCAGCGCGAAGAGAAGAAGCAATGAGTAAAACTGCAAAGAGCAGGGAGAGTATTCGTCGTGTCATACAATGATGGATTTTTCAGGGATAAAGATGATTGAAAATCTGATAAATTGTATGCCCGGAAAGTGTTAAATACGAACAAAAGCCTTTGTATTTCTTAGGTAAAACAGCATAAAACAAGAGGATTCGTCTGCCTGCATGAAAAGGCAGGGCATAAAAGAGGCCGATTAGTAGATCTAACCGGCCTTTTTTTATGATGAGAGCGATTTAGAAAATCATATACAATCTAAAAGCTCCTTTGATTCTACGTTCAGTAGGTGTTTCGCAGTTGTTTTGTGCCGTAGGTGAGTCTTCAAAGAGGCTATTTTGGAAAGTTCCTTCAATTATATGTATGGCAGTAGAGAATTTGGTGACCTTCATAACCACCATGCTTGACACATTTTCCGTTGCACAATATGAATTGATCACATCATATTCTCGTGTTTCATAGTCCAACCTAGCGCCTGAAGTAAGTATATCTCGCCATTCAACAGCGTCCAGGTAATTGAGGAAATGGTGACCATGAAGAACATTTGTTCCGATATGGACGTCAGGGTGAGTAAGAAAAAATTCATGGCCAACATCTGTTCCATTTAACATATTCCATACAGGTAATGTCCAATGAACCATTATCTAAACTGGCAGTAACAGGGAAGTAGTGATTTGGGTCAGCAGGCAATGCTCCGTTAAATCCATACTCATAGTAGCTGTAAGGAACTCCATCTACTTCAATATCTAAGAAAAGATTTTGTTCAGTGACATAGATATTAGAAGTGAGATAAAATGCGCTCGCTTGATTTGCTTTATTTTTAGTAAAGAGTTCTACCGTCACTGCTACGAGGTTTCCACCGCCAGGCACAGAGCTCGGTGCCGTGTATGTAGCCGTGCGAATTCCTCCTGTAAGCGAGCCGTTAGGTCCTGATGTAGGAGCATCCACACCATTCAAAGTCCAGATTGCAGCCTGGAACAATGTAAGCTGATCGTCAGTTATTGTTGGAATAGGAGTGAGCGGAGTCAATGCTTCCGGATCGAATTGTGAATTCGGTATCAACGGAACCAATTCATCTTCCGCTGCTACATCTTCCGGTTTGTCGAAGCCCGTAATGGAAAGTGTAAGCGTTTCGTTTACCGTTAAATGAAAAAACGCAGGTGTGAGAGCCAGGTCAACAAATCTTCCAAGACTCCAGTCACTGAAGTGCGAGGCTTGAACTGTGATCGTATTGTTAGTAGCATCTAGTGCACTATGCTGAAGAGCATCCCAGTGACCATCCGTTGCCTGAGTAACGATCCACAGTAAATGTTCGTCAGTACCCGTCAACATATCGTCGGTATAGCTGAATGTGTATGTAATCGGAACAGCGAATGTCGTTCCTTGTGGCTCCAGTCGGTAACCATCGGCAAATGCTAAAGGTGCTTCATTGCTGATAGGTGTGATTGAAATCGCAACATCTGATGACAGCGCGCCTGCAGGAATGGTAAGTGTGAGATGTCCGTCAGTAGAAGTAATAGTACCTCCTGTTGCGCCAATTGTTGCAGAAGTTGCCGCACCTATTGGTTCGCCTACGGGTGTAATCACCGGTGTAGGAGCAGTTGGAACTGTCGGACTTGGTTCAGTCGAGTCTTTCTTGCAAGAAGGCAAGCTAAGAACCATAGCGATGGCAATGCTAAGAGCATAGCGCAAGTGTAATTTGTGTTTCATAAGATAGTTTTGTGTTGATTCGAAGCTATGTGCAAAATCTTAGAGTCCGAATCGAGCCCAAAATAGGAGAAGCGTTTTGAACCCGCAACGCCAAATTAAAATATTTTAAAAATAGGTGGGCTCTAGCCGATACTTACCAAAAAGTCTGTAAAGTGTGACACTTGCAACTACTTGTCTTGCAAGGAGAACGTCCAAAAGCGGTTTACTGTTTTTGAAAAAAGGTTTTACAAAACATGGGTGCGACTCTGCCGAGTCGGGGGCTCTGCACTTGTAACTTTTAATACAATTGTTTGACCCTCCGGGTCAGTGTGGGATAGGCGGTATAAAGTGAGGAGTGATTGTTGTAACCCGCAATTCAATTTACAGACACTTCGCTGTCAGAGCGTTTGATGCGAGATCTTTTTTTGAAGAGTTGCTATCGTTGTACTACCCACTTCAATTGTTTTACTCCGTTTTCAGTTGCAATTGAAATAAAATAAACTCCCGGCAGATAATCTGTCGCATCGAGAGTTATCGATACATCTTTTGTTCCGTCGTTATTGCCGAAAAGATTTTTTAGGCGAGTTCCGCTGAGGGTATTGATCGTTATCGTGCATTTCTCTTTTTTAGGGAAGAGAATTTTCAGCGTCGAAATGCCTGACGATGGATTCGGATGCAGGCTGATATCGGCAGAGCTCAATGATTCTATACCGAGTGTCGATACATAATAAATGGAATCGGAATTACTGATGCAGATATAAAAGTTTTTGCGAACTTCAACATAGTAGTAACCTGTTTGTGTTGGCTCGTAAGTTGAGTCTTGTCCGCCGATGATTAAATTGCCATTATAATACCATTGGTAAGTGTAGTTGCTTCCTGTGTAATTGCAATGTATAATCGCAGGACAGCCGACACATGGAAGAGTGTCAAGAGAAATCTCAGCCTGTAAGAGCGGATTTGTTTTATACTGTAAGCTGATGGCGTTTCCGTTATCGTCGGTAATGTTGAGTGTGTAAATTGTTGAGTCGTTAATTGTGATAACCGGGTTCGGAATTGTATCGGAAGACAGACCGGTAGCCGGAGTCCATTGATAATGATAATTTCCGCAACCACCTGCGATCATCAAAGAAGGTTGTACGACATCGCCCTGACATCCCTGTGCTGAATCAGAATAAACTAGTCCGTTGAAAGTAGCATACATCGTCGTTGGATTCGTATAGTAGATGTTTTTGAAATAAGAATCAGAAGAAACATTCGCGTCGAGATAGCCTGTTTCTGCTATTAGATGATGCTCCGAGTCGTATGTGTACGTTGTTGTATATCTTCTTGGCATCACACACCTCGCAGCCTGAATCCACTGAGTCATATAGCCTAGCGAATCGTATGAAGTTGTTAAATCATTGCCTGTGCAATACCATCCAAGTTCTCCGTCACCTATATCAAACCATTCTGATGAATGGCTATAAGTGTTTAAATAAAGTCCGTTAAAGTAGCCGTAAGTTTCAATAGTCTTATTGTAGAAGAAGCCCATCGAGCTCATATGATCCGGTTGAAGTTCGTCTCTCGAAAGAATGTTTTCAAGAGTATCAATGGTTTCGTTGTAAGTATCAAGATAAGGCAAACCTCCTACAATGACGGTATCAACTACGCTGAAAGTAGCAGTTTTGTCTGGGCCGGGTGAATAAGCTTGCGTTCCTAAAGTATCCCAGACGTTGTTTGCCACATCCCATTTGAGGTAGGTAAGAGAATCTCTGCCGGATGCACCATAAATGAAAATGTACTGATATTGATTCACCCAAAGATTGCCGCTACCTGTTTCTTTAATTTTTGAAACCAACGTTGTGCCGGAGTAATTCCAGGAAATCCGTTGAATATTATTAATGTTTCCGGAGTTGAATTGTTGATCGGTAAATAAAAGAATGTTACCGTTTAAGTCAAACGTCCATTGCTTTGTTTCCAGTTGTTGCCAGAGAGATCCGTCCCACATATCCGACGACTCTTCAAGCAAATTGCCGGTGCTTGCATCGTAGCTATAAGTTGTTCGTAGAGAATCTTTCCATCCGTTTGCACTTCCTGTCACCAATTTTTTTTCTATGATTCGATTCTGCGCATCGTAGGTGTAAACGTATTTCGACCAGAAGCCTGATGAGCATGTAAAGCCATTCATTTGATTCAGATCGGTACCTGTGTTAATGCACGTTGTTACAAATCCCGAATCGAGATCGAATGTGTCGATGGTAACTGTTACATCAACAGCGCCATTGTATTCATGCCAGTTGTAAGTTGTGCGGACTGAGTCGGCGCAGTTGGAGCTTTGAGCAGAAGTAAATATGGTCATTGCAAAAAGTGAAATTGCCAGCGAGAAAAGTTGTTTCATGATTAGAAGGATTTACTGCAACAAAAGTAACCAATAAGAAATGAGCATTCCTACAATGATTGGCAAGAGGCTGTTTATCGAGGGTGAATAGTTTTGAGCTTTGAATAAAGCTCTAAACATTAAAAAAAGCCCCTTTTTTTGTTAATTTTAGAAGATAGTTTTAGTGATCACCTCGGCAATTTTAGTCGAATCTCAATATTTGGCTTTCGCCAAGGTCTATTAGTCTGCCACTTTGCATGTCGATCAGATATTCATGAACAAATTGGGAATTTGCTTTTCGGATTCTCCAAAAGAGGCCTTCTGTTTTTTTATCCAAGACTGTAAATTCTGCTTCAACTGAATAATGGTACTTTGAAAAATCCAGCAATTTGTTCTTCACTAGAATTTCCTCCATTTTTCTGTGTGAAATAGTAAGTCCGCAATTTTCCTTTCTCGAGCAAAAAGGGAGTCTTGAGAATGAAATCTGAGTTTGATCATTTTTATTGCAAATAAAAAATTTAAGCGGCACGTATTGAGGAGGAATTTCCAGCCCTGTAGTTGGATTAAATTCTAAAATAAAATCAGGAAGTTTGAAGTATCCGTTTAGCTCCATGCATGGGCAGGTATTGCACCGTTTGTATGAATTAAACGTATCGCTTAGGGTTATAAATTCTTTCGAGTTGCAATTTCCAAGTCTTTGTGTAATTAAATTCCGGCATACAGTATAAATGCTGTCGAAATTAAAGATAACCGTTGTAACGCACGCTTTGTTGTCTTTGCGTTTAGGTAATCCGGAATCACACAGGTTTGCGTCTCTCTGAATTTTTGATTGTTTGCAACCAGGGAGTACCGTCGTGATGATAATTAAAAAAGACAGAAAAAGTGCTTTCATGAATACCGGAATTAATGGCCGAAGAATTTGCAGGCAGGATTTATTCGAGGTCATCTTCGTTTGAAGTAATCGACCCTTCTTCCGTCTTCACCGAATTGGAAGTCGCTCTGAGAATTTCTTCGAGCTCTGCAGCAGTGAGGTCGCGCCATTTGCCGACACCGAGATTTCCAAGTGTTACATTCATAATCCGCACTCTTTTTAGTCGAACCACTTCGTAGTCGAGATAGGCGCACATGCGACGGATTTGTCGGTTCAATCCTTGCGTGAGAATGATTTTAAAAACAACGTTACTTACCTTCTCCACATGGCATTTCGAAGTAACGGTGTCGAGTATAGGAATTCCGTTAGCCATTTGTTCAATGAACCTGGCTGTAATCGGTTTGTTAACAGTAACGATATATTCTTTCTGATGATTATTTCCGGCACGAAGGATTTTGTTGACAATATTTCCATCCGAAGTCAGATAGATCAATCCCTCAGAGGCCTTGTCCAAACGACCGATCGGGAAAATCCGTTTCGGATGATTGATGTAATCGATAATATTATTGTGAATGTGTCGCTCCGTCGTACACGTAATTCCTACGGGTTTGTTAAAAGCAATGTAAACAGGTTTCTCTTTTTTCGATATCGGTTTCCCATTCACGCAAATCTCGTCTTCTTCTGTCACCCTAAGTCCGAGTACTCCAACCACACCATTCACCGTTACACGCCCTTCTTCAATTAATTTGTCGGCTTCTCTGCGCGAGCAGAAGCCGGTGTCGCTTATGGCTTTGTTGAGGCGAGTTGATTCGGTCACGGTGGCGGGTTGCGGGTTGCGGGTTACGGGTTGCGGGTTACGAGTTGCGAGTTGCGAGTTGCGAGTTGCGAGTTGCGGGTTGCGAGTTGCGAGCTTCGACAAGCTCAGCCAGCGGGTTGCGGAGGCGAAAGTAAGGAAAGTTTTATCACCGATTCAAGTAATTGGCTATGCTCTTCATTAGCTAATCAGCTAATTAGCTAATTGTTTCCCGCAACCCGCGCCTCGTCAATACAAACTCAACGGCTTATTCTTATCAAACGTCACCGCATAAGAAAACGTCAGTGTTTTATAGTCTTTCGGATTCATGGCAACCGTCCATTTTAAAGCGCCGGTTTCCGTATTGTATTCGGCAGAGCCGGCGTCTTTCATTTCGACTTTGATTTCTTTGTTTTGAGAGAGAGGGATCTGGTCTTCGATAATCAAATTGAGGGCTTTGCTCTTGTTATTTTTCAATCGCAATTTGTATGCAACGGTTTTAGTGACATCGTTACCGATAAGCTGATTATTTTCTTTTACCGGAAGTTTTGTGCGGGTAATGGTGATGCCGTTATCGCGGCCGAAAGCCAGGTCGAGTGTGTCGTTGATGACGGCCGGATTCAAAACTGTTTCGCCAACATATGTTCCTTCATAAAAAACATTCGCTCTGCCCGGTAAAAGATTGAGCTCTTCCCATCCTGTTACTTTTGCGACTAAAAATGCTTCGCTCTCTACTTTCGGAACCAGGTAGTGGAAATATGTTGCAGGAAGATCGCTGGTTTTGATGGAAACAATATGATTGGCGCCGTCGGAAGGAATATCGTAAGCAAGGCTTATATCAAACATTACATTCGACATCGTTTCGACAATTTGTGAATAGTTGGCTGCAGACTGAGCCGGAGTGAATTCGTTCATATCTTTTTTCGCTTTGTCAAGTTCCATGTCTGACATTGAGGTATTCGAAGTACTTTGTTCTCTCGCACCACCCGGATAACGAATTGCTGCAGCAGCAGTGTAATAATTGATGTACCATGCAGGTAAAGTTGGTTTTGCATTGGATCGATTCGGATTCGCCGTGCTAAGTTTCAATCGCACATCATTCCATTCTTCGCCCGAACTCTGAAACACATTCGCCTTATATGTAATTTGAACCGGAGCTGCAGCTGTCGAAGATCTTAAATCATAAGAAGGAACCCAGCCGGCATTAGAGACCATATAGCTGACTTCCACATTGGCTGTTGTTGCCAGCTCGGTGCTTACGGTAACGATGATCTGATGAATGGGTTCGTAATTTTTAACGGGCTGTTCGCTATTCTTATAAGTTCGGAGAGTAAGCAATCGTTCATTTATTTTATTGTTCGCCGTCGTTATTCGCTGTTCCTGGCGCTTTATGGAATTCAATTGTGTATTGATGTCGATTAATTTGACTCTGAAAAATTCCATGGCTTGTTTCAAAATGGGGAGTGAGTCGCTTTTTCCCTCGCCGTGCGAAAGTTTGTTTTTCATAATCATATCCTTTTCCATTAGCAGTGCCGTTTTGCGATCGGCCAGTTCATCGCGTCTGAATCCTAATTCGGTGAGCGAATCTTCGAGCTGGCTGATTTCTCTCACGACTTCTTTAGGTAACTCGGTGCTGACTGCCGGAGCAGGTTCGGGATATTTAAGACTATGTCGAACTTCCTGCACAATGAAGTCGCCTTTTCCGCCCGCCTGTACGCTGCTTGCATTGATAAATGGTGAAATGCCCTGGAATACTAAGTCAGTTACACCGGGGCTGAGCGAGACATTTGCGCTTCTAAAGACCTGTGCGCCTGTGGTGAAAATGGTAACATTTTTTACGTTTGATTTTACATTCTTTTCGTTTGCAGCATGAGCGCAGAGGGCAAGCAATAGCATTGCCGGAAGGAAGATTCTTTTCATTTGTATGAGATTTTTTTTGGGTTTGAATAATGGAACTCGGAAAAAAGTGTTCAGGGTTCGGATACCAAGATTCGAGCCATTCCATACGTTTATTAATTAAACTTTCTCTCATTCAATATTCCATTAATTGTTGCGTTAATGCGGCGCCAATCCATTTTTCGGGTTGGAGTAGAGTTTACCACGAGAACACGAGTGCCACGAGGAATCACGAGAACTTCTTGTGATTCCTTGTGGCACTCGTGTTCTCGTGGTGAAAAAAAACTATACAAGGCTGATGATTCACTCATAACGAAGGGCCCAAAGTGCAATCCTAAAGGGTGAGCTTATCTTTTTTGTAGGCAAAAAGATTTTCATTTTGGTTTCAAATTCATTTACAAAATTATTCGTAAAATATCTCCGGAATAGCAGAATTCTCCTTTAAAGCCGATATTTTTTTCTTATGTTTGGCCTCGTGCAAATTTTATTGTACGCTAACGCTTTTTATCCGAATTCAATGCAGACAAAAAAAGTATTAATCACCGGAGTTGCCGGAATGATTGGCTCACATTTACTCGATGAGTTATTAAAAAAGAACTACACAGTGATCGGAATTGACAACTACAGTTTTGGTCATGTAAAAAATATAGAACACAATTTATCCAATCCGAATTTTACTTTTTATCGCGTCGATGTATGCGATTTTGAAACATTGAAGATTCTTGGAAAGGATGTTCATACTATCATTCACCTGGCAGCTTACAAAAAGATCAGTGAGAAAGAAGCTGCTATGCCGACATTCGAAACAAATGGCAAAGGAACGGAGAATGTGTTTGAAGTAGCAAAAATGTGGGGATGCAAAGTGATCTTCGCATCCACTTCCGATGTATATGGCATGTCGCCGGATCTTCCGCTTCGCGAAGACGGTGATTTGTTGATCGGGCCTTCCATGATTCGCCGTTGGAATTACGCCGTTTCAAAATTGTACGGTGAGCAAATGGCCTTTGCGTACTATCACGATCATGGTGTGCCGATTGTTGTTATCCGTTACTTCGGTGGTTTCAGTTCGCGCTCAAGCTTTGCATGGAGCGGCGGACATATTCCTATTTTCATTCGTGCAATTTTGAATGACGAAGAGGTTGTTGTGCACGGCGATGGTGGACAAACCCGCTCTATGGGCTTTGTGGATGATCTTGTCAACGGAACAGTTCTCGCATTGGAAAGTGAAAAAGCGGTCGGAGAAATAATCAATATCGGAAATGACGAAGAGTTAAGCGTTTTGGATTCGGCAAAGCTCATTCATGAAATTGCGAAAACAGGAAAAGAACTAAAGGTGAAATTCCTGCCGATGAAAGAAATTTTCGGTCAGTATAAAGACATCCTTCGCCGTATTCCGGATTTATCGAAAGCAAAAGCACTGCTCGGTTATGAACCGAAGGTTAGATTGAAGGATGCGATCGAGAAAACCATTAAGACCGTAAGACAGCAATAAAATGAATTACATTCTTATTCCTGTTTTTAATGAGTCGCAAAACATTCCTAATCTTTATGAGGAGTTAAAGACCGTTGTGTCAGGAAAGGATTATCTCATCGTTTTTTCCGACGACGGTTCAAGTGACAATACAGGAGAGGTGATTAAATCTACTTTCGCTTCGCTTCCTTTTTACATTGTCGGCGATGGAATTAACCGGGGTCCCGGAGCGGCTTTCAATGCAGGCTTTGAATATATTCTTTCGCAATCTAAATCAAGTGACGATGTAGTCATCACACTCGAGGCCGATTGCACAAGCGATATTACCTTATTGCCAAAGATGATTGCGATCAATAAACTTGGATTCAATCTCATTCTGGCATCAGTATACGCGCAGGGTGGAGGTTTTAGCAAGACGACATTCATGCGGAAACTCATTTCTTCGCTTGCCAATTTGATGTTTCGCTTTTTATTCGACATAAAAATTTTAACACTGAGTTCTTTTTATCGTTTATACAGCGTCGATCTTCTCCGCAGAATTAAAGAGAAGAACGGACAAATTATAACCGAGGCCGGCTTTATTTGTATGCTGGAGATTTTGGTGAAGGCGATTTTTCAGGAAGCAAAGATTATTGAGATTCCTATGATGCTTCATTCCGATAAGCGCAAAGGGAAGTCGAAGATGAAAATCATGAAAACCAGTTGGCAGTATTTGAAGTTTTTTGCAAAGTGGAAAATGTTCAAGAAGGCAAAAGCGAATTGATTCACAAGCTGAGCGAGTAAATCATCAAAGAACGATCGATGGAATCAGACTTTTGTGAAATCCCGGCTAGAAAAGGACTTGGGCAACGTTGATAGAATCGGCAAATCTTGTCGTAAAAGGCCTATTTTGTTGAAATTCCTGCATTTTGATAAGAAAAATTTCAATACATTTGGCCCTCATTTATATCACCCATGGACATCAATCTATCATTCACACAGAGAAATAAAAAACTGACAAGCGTTTACGTAATCGAGGACAGCCAAATGGACCTCAATATGATGACTGACTTTTTGGAAAAATACCCAAATTTGACAGTTAAAGGCTTTCCAACCGGCGATTCTTGCGTGAAAGAGCTGGTTATGTCGGGCTTTACACCGGACCTGATTCTGGTAGATTATTTCCTGGATAGCGAATCAGCACAGTCGAAGGACGGTCTTGAAATCCTTTCAAAATTGAAAGAAGTAAGTCCGAATTCTGATGTCATCATGCTGACTTCGGTAGACAATCCTCGTATTGTTGACCTCGCTCGTAAAAAAGGCGCTTTGGACTATGTAGTAAAAGGCTCAGCAAGCTACGAACGCCTGGATACGATTATCAACAAGAATTTCGTGTTGAACACCCCTCCGACGATAGAAGACTAATAGTGAACACTATTGAATATTGAAAATTGAAGATTGAATATTGAGATTCCTTACAAAGCCAATCTTCAATATTCAATCTTCAATCTTCAATAAAAAAAGGTGTGAACTATACAACAAATGTCCAAAATCCTGTAACGACATTTCAATAGCATTTCATGAATTTGCATGCTGCCGATGGAACTAAAATCGGCAACATGCATTTTTTATGAAATCAGGTTTCTTGCTTTGTTTACTTCTGTTTTTTTTAACTCCTATTTTTGCTCAGGAGGCCAAAGCACCAATCACTAATTACCTGCTTTCAAGAGGCTATGTGTTTCCCGATTCAACAAATGCATCGGTGGTGCCCGACAGTTTAAAGAAGTGGCCCGATACATTGTATTACAATACCGTTTATCGCGCACGCTTACTGGGCTCGCCTACGATTCCGATTTCATTCAGCAAGATTGAGCACATCAATGGAAAGTATGAAGTGTCGCCGACTATCAGTATCGGTTATGGCTATACATGGTTTACCGGAGATTTTATTTTTAATGAAAATGATAAGATAACGATTGATCCGGTTTTCTTTTTCGGAGTGATTGGAGATATCGGATTGCAAAATGATTTCAGTTTAAAAAAGCTCGCCAGTGTTTTTACAGGAGTATTTGTCGGCTTCGGACAGTTTTCGCTTTTTGCCGGCTATGATTATTTGTCGCATTCGCCAACAATTGGTTTAGGTGGGCGAATTGATTTATTTACAGTTTCACAAAACTACTTAAAGCCGATAGGCAAGGTGAGAGAGACGCGGCGGCATAAGTCGGTAGCGTTGCCGATAAGCGATGAATAGTTTATTGAAGATTGAAGATTGAAAATTGAATATTCGCTAATCTGTAAGCAGAACAGTTGTTTTTCGTTCAGCCAGCTTGGGGCATCGTTTGAACTGTTTTATTCGTTTCTTTCAAAATAAGCCCTTAAAAGCTATATTCGCCACACAGACACAATTCAGGCATACACTCAGAATGGCTCAGCAAAATCAATTCGTCATTAAACGTCGCAACAGGCTTGTGCTTTCTATCTTGCTTGTCTGTGGTTTTATGGCATATAATTTTGGCGGGAATATTTATGAGCTTTTTGGCAAGCACAGGTCTTTGTCGCCAACATCGGTTTATTCCTTTGTCATGAATCTTTTTCTTGCCGGAGTCAGCGTGGCAATTGCAGTTTATGCAGTGAAAAAATCGTTCGACAAATCGCCGGGACTTATCATCAACAACATGGGTGTGGTCGATAATTCCGGATTGGTATCGGCCGGATTGGTTTTGTGGAAAGATGTAGTGGAAGTAAACAAGAGTCGTGTCATTTTTACTGAATGCATTATGCTGAAAGTTAAAAATCCGGAGCGCTATATCGCCAATCAGAAAAATCCTTTCAAGCGAATGTGGCTTGCAATGGAAAACAAGCGCATTGGTTCACCGGTGAATATTTCAGCCAGCGGATTGCACTATAAGTACAACGATTTGTTCAGAGTGATTCAGGATAAATATTTATCGAGCCATGTAGAAAGTCGTACGTACGAATTGAAGCGTGAAAAAGACACCATTCTCCGCGAGAAAAGTGAATTGCTCGATTCAATCAATTATGCGAAGCGTATACAGAATGCTTTATTGCCGTCGACTTCCGTGATTGAAAGTCGTATCGGTGAAAACTTCATTCTCTATCTTCCGAAGAATATCGTCTCAGGAGATTTCTACTGGGTAGAAGCCATCGGCGACTACGTAGTTTTTGCCGTATGCGATTGCACCGGTCATGGCGTACCGGGAGCGCTCATCAATATCGTTTGCACAAATGCATTGAATCGTGCCGTCAAAGAATACGGCATTTTAGAGCCCGGAAAAATTTTGGACAAGGTGTCGGAGCTGATTACCGATTCCATTGGCCTCGACGGAGAAGTTCGCGATGGAATGGATGCGAGCGTTTGTTCGTTCAATAAAATTACTCGTGAGCTGACATGGGCAGGAGCAAACATTCCTCTTTGGGTTGCCCGTCACGGCGTTGTTTACGAAATGCTCGAGTTTAAGCCCGATAAACAATCAGTCGGACTCACCGATGATCGCCAGCCATTTAATACTCACAAAATCGACATTCAAAAGGGCGATATACTCTATATGGCGAGCGATGGCTACGCCGACCAGTTTGGCGGTGAATTAGGGAAGAAGATGACGAGAAAGAAATTCAAAGAAGTTCTGCTTCTTCAAAAAGGAAAATCGTTACATGAGCAAAAGGAAAATCTTCTCACATTCCATAATGAATATAAAAAGAATGGTGAGCAGATTGATGACATCTTGGTTATGGGGATTCGCATTGAAAGGTAATTAGTAATTAGTAAGTAGTAAGTAGTAAGTAGTAAGTAGTAAGTTGACCGTTACGTAGGCGACAATCGTACCTCGCGCCTCGCACCACGCACCACGCAACTCGTAACCCGCACCCCGCAACTCGCAACTCGTAACCCGCAACCCGCAACTCGCAACCCGCAACTCGTAACCCGCAACTCGTAACCCGCAACTCGCAACCCGCCCCCGTTGAACCCTTTTTTTTGGGTTTTTTAAAATAAATTGTATGACTTCGTCTTTTAAGAGCATTCGTCGTTTCTGTCTGGCAAGCATTCTGCTTTTTTCTGCATGCTCTGATAATTCGCAAAATCAAAATCATTCTTCCAAAGATTCTACTGCCGATGAGATGGTGATCGCTCCCGGGAAGCAACCGATGCGATTACTGACGGATCGTCCGATGAATCTGGAGACTCCGCTTCATTATTTTCTGCTCGATTATACTCCGAACGATGTATTCTTTGTTCGCTGGCATTTAGCAGTATTGCCTGATAAAGTGGATCCTGATACTTTTCGTTTGAGAATTGATGGTCATGTTCAAAAACCGCTTGCGCTTTCTATCAACGATCTCAAAACGAAATTCAATCCTGTTACCATAACCGCCTTAGCACAATGTTCCGGAAACTCGCGCAGTTTTTTTGATCCGCGTGTACCCGGAGGACAATGGAAAAACGGCGCGATGGGAAATGCAAAATGGACGGGCGTGCGACTATGTGATTTGCTGAAAGCTGCAGGTTTGAAAAAAGAAGCCTTCGATGTTGTCTTCAACGGACTCGACGCAGCACTCATGCCAGAGACTCCTGATTTTGTGAAGTCGTTACGATTAGAAAAAGCACTGGATACAACACTCGTTGTCGCATACGAAATGAATGGTAAGGAAATTCCATTGCTCAATGGATATCCGTTAAAGCTTGTTGTTCCCGGATGGTATGCGACATATTGGGTTGGAATGCTAAGCAACATACATGTGCAGCCTGATACATTCGGAGGCTTCTGGATGAAGACAGCATACCTCGTTCCGAAAGGCGTGAAGAATGGAAATGAGAAGCCCGATAGTCTGGCTACTGAAATGCAGCCAATGGGAAAAATGGATGTGCGAAGTATTTTCGTTACTCCCGAGCCTGATAGTATTCTCGCCGTTGGAGAGACGGTCGAGTTTCAGGGCTTAGCGATGGATGGCGGAGATGGAATTGTTTCCGTAGAAATTTCAGCCGACGGAGGAAAAACATGGAAGCCGACACAACTTGATGCAGAGTTGGGGAAGTTTTCCTGGAGACGATGGAGATATAAATGGAATCCGACCTCAGAGGGAACGTTTCATTTCAAAGTAAAGGCTACGAATGCTGTAGGTGATACGCAACCCGAACATCATTGGAATCGGAGTGGGTATATGAGGAATGAGATTGAGGAGTTGGTGGTGAAGGTTGGTAAGTAGTAAGTAGTAAGTTGTAAGTTGTAAGTAGTAAGTAGTAAGTTGTAAGTAGTAAGTAGTAAGTAGTAAGTTGACCATTACGTAGGCGACAGTCGTACCTCGCAACTCGCAACTCGCAACTCGTAACCCGCAACCCGCAACCCGACGCAGGTAATTAGAAATTAGTAATTAGAAATTGGTAATTAGAATGGAAGTAACGCGATACACTCTTTCGTTTTTTATCGTTTGGTCTCTGTGTTTATTTAGCTCGTGTAGTGACTCGGGTCAAAATTCAGGAGCAAAGCCGCAGATTGTAAAGCAGATTTCCGAAGTGAGCATCGATCTGCCGCAGACGGGTGGGTATAATACTTTTGTGGCTAATTGTACGTCGTGTCATTCTGCCCGTTATGTGCAGATGCAGCCGAATTTCAATCATAAGACATGGGAAAAGACAGTCGATAAGATGATCCATAAATACGGTGCGCCGATTTCGGATACGACGGTGGGGCCGATTGTGGATTATTTGATGGCGGTAAGAGGGAAATAGTGTGAGTGTGAGCGTAAAATTACCACGAGAACACGAGGTTTAATGAGGATCACAAGGTTCTCGTGATCCTCATTAAACCTCGTGTTCATGTGGTAAAGAAAACGTAACAATATTACCATCTCTCAGGATAGAAGCCTTGTGAAGATTCGGGTTAATTGATACGTGCAACTTGAGTATCATCCTTTTTAAAATCGGGAAGAATGGGTTACATTGCATCCAAATCACGTAAAAGCCTTTATGAGTCAACAGTCGATATTTGATTTGCTGAATCGGGTCGAAATTTTCGCCGGTATTCCGGTGGAATTGCTTCAGGCTTTTGCCGACCGCCTGAAAATCGCCACTTTTAAAGCTGATACTACGATAATCCAAAAGGGTGATCAGGGCGATTCGATGTTTGTGATCGCCGGTGGCAAGGTGAAGATTCACGATGGCGACCATGTGGTGGCTATCACAGAGGCCGGGAATTTCTTCGGTGAGTTTTCTCTGCTGGATGCGGGGACACGATCAATGTCGGTGACGGCGATAACGGATATCACTGTTCTTACCATCACTCGCGAACTGTTTTACGACTTACTCCAAAGTCAGCCAGAAGTTGCGAAGAAAATAATTAGTACGCTTACTAAACGTCTGAGAAATCAAAACGAGTCGATCATCAATCAGCTTCGCACACGGGAAGAGGAATTGACAAAGTTAGTTGATGAGCGGACAAAGGAATTGCAAATAAAGAACGAGCAGATTACGGTAAAGAATAAAGAGATCACCGATAATGTAAATTATGCACGTCGAATTCAGTCTGCTATTCTTCCGGAACTCTCAACTATAAGAGAAACGTTTTCCAAATCATTTGTCTTGTATTTGCCAAAGGATATTGTTAGTGGCGATTTCTTTTCTTTTTCAGAAATGATAAAATGCCATTATTATCACGGCTGATTGTACAGGCCATGGTGTAACGGGAGCTTTTCTAAGTGTTGTAGGTAATTCATTGTTGCGACAGATTATTAATGAACGAAGAATTAATGATCCCGGATTGGTGCTAGATAATCTTCACGAAGAAATGATCAGTGCATTGAATCAGCGGAACAACGAATCGACCGATGGAATGGATGTTGCCATTTGTTCACTCGACTTGGAGCGCAATGTCCTAAAGTATGCCGGAGCTAATCGTCCGCTTTGGATTGTTCGTGGTGAAGAATTAATTGTACATAGCCCGAATAAATTTCCCGTTGGTGGATTGCAGATTACGCATGAAGAGAACTTCCTCAGTCATGAAATTCAATTGAAGCCGAACGACGCCTTTTATATTTTCAGTGATGGTTATGCCGATCAGTTTGGAGGAGAAGCAGGGAAGAAATTGATGACAAAGAAATTCAAGGAAATGCTCTTGTCAATTCAGCATTTAGAAATGGATGAGCAACAAAAGCACTTGTCAGATTATTTAGAAAGCTGGAAAGGCGAAAATGAGCAAGTCGATGATGTGCTTGTGATTGGAGTTCGGGTTTGAACGTAAAGAAAAACCGGATCATGCCTTTTTAAATGAACAGGCCTTTTTAGTATACACCTATTTGTTATTGGTTCAGCTTTGATAGTTTGCTAACGGAAACAAAATCTCCGATTTGGATACGAACGAAGTATAGGCCATCGTTTAACTTGTCAATGTAAATTTGTTGTCCCGAAAGAGAGCATTGTCTTTTTACTTAAGACGATTTTTCCATGAATCAAATAGTGTGAGATCGGCAATTCGATTATCAAGCTCTTTTGTTCCGGCTATTGAAAAATGGTCAGAAGCCGGATTTGGAAAAAGAGAGATAGCTTGATTGAGATCAATGTTATTTGATGTCGATGTAGAAATCGAGAACGGGTCACTCCATTTTACTTCATTTATCAGACTCGAATCGGTGAGAGTTTTTAAGAAATCGATGAGCCCGTAAATTTGCTGCTGAGCAAGATTCATGACACGCGGAGAAGAGACTCCGCCTGTGGTGTCGATGAGTCCGGGAGACAAATTCATGTGTAGTTGAATTCCGGAATTATAAAATGCGACAACCTGATTAAGGTCGGCAAATCTTCCGTCATGCATATACGGAGCAGTAAGAGCGATATTCCGCAGCGACGTTACTTTGAATTTCCCGATATCACCGTTGTTGCCTGTCGACTCGAACATGCCTTTATCAGTAGTAGAAACAGCGTCGAGACCATTACAGCTTGGGCCGGAAGCATCGTTAACGAATGCCTCTGTTTTGTGACACATGAAGCAATCGCCACCGCCATTCTGAAATGTATTGAAGAATATATTTTTCCCAATGTTTTCGGAAGTGGAAAAATTTGGAAACGGATCGAATATGGATGTCACTGATGCCCGACCAATATCATATTTAGAAGAATCGCTGACAATGCTTCGTATAAATTGTGCGAGAGCCAAAGATATTCGTGAGGTAGTAACGGAAGTGTCTCCGAAAGCATTCTGAAACAGTTGTGCGTAGTAAGGCTGTTGTCGTATGGTTTGAAGAATAGCAGGTAAAGTATTTCCCATTTCGACTGTGTCAGTAAAAGGCATGAGCACCTGATTCTCGAGGGAAGAGGCACGCGTATCCCAAAACATTCTTCCTCCGAAATACCATCGAGTATTCACAAGCGTCATGGAATTTCTTCGAGTCAAACCGCCGTTGAAACCGGTACTGTGAGCCACTGAGTCAGCAAACGCATAAGTTTGTTTGTGACAGGATGCACAGGAGGTAGTTCCATTTGCACTTAAGCTTTTATCATAAAACAGAACACGACCGAGTGTAGCGCCATCGTTGGTGATCGCATTGTTAGCCGGAGTGTTTTCCCAGTATGTAACAGAAGGAATCGGCCAGCCGTCGGCTGTAAAATGTGCCGGCAGATTTAGAGTTTCGTAGTCGTATGGGATTGGAGGTAGGACAGGAATCACCAAGCTCATCAGCGAAATCAGCAAAAAAAGAAGAATGAAAGCTCGAGTAATTCGCATATGTGGAAAGACAGAGGGTTAATCGTATTCGACTTTCAAGCGGACAATAGTCAATTACTATGTGCTAGTGTCCGTAAGTCGTGCTCTTTTTCATTCTTGGCTCCCTGATTGTGGAATTTAATACAAGCATGGCTTATATTGTAAATCACGGTAAAATTGAGTCTGCTTTTTTGTGAATTATGCTAAAATACTAAAATCAAAGGTATATCCAAGTTTTCAGACTGTGAACGGGTAAAAGCTCATCAGATTTTTGGTAGATTTTGAATCAATAAGTGCATTATTCTATTTTTTTATCTGCCCAGATTCAGATCAGTTTTGCTACATAAGAAAACCTAAAACTCTGCATCATTGCAGATATTATTCTGCGAAAAGGCCTGCATGATTTCTTTGAAACGTAAGTTTGATACTTACAAATGTCATAGTACATGTGTTTTATTATAATGAAATTAGCCTTCATTAATTTATGGAGAGCTGAGAAGATTTAGAACTCAATCACGCAGCACGCAATTTTAATAATGTAATTCTTACACACATGAAATTCGGGAATATTTGTTCAATTCTGTTGGTAGGCTTGCTTTTCTTTTCACAAAGCTATTCTCAAACGCCATCAATTCAGTGGCAAAAATGTTCGGGCGGATGGAGTTTTGATGCAGGGTATTCTGTGAGACAAACGGCCGACGGCGGATATATTGTAGCCGGAATGGCTTATTCGGATGATGGCGATTTGGATCCCGATGTCATTCATGGAGCTAACGATGCATGGGTAGTAAAGTATGATGCCAATGGAAACATGCAATGGCAAAATCCATTAGGTGGTAGTTCATCGGATATCGCATTTGATATTACACAGACTGCCGACGGAGGTTACATGATGTGTGGGGCCACTGCTTCGAACAATGGCGATGTAAGCGGTCATCATGGAGCAACGGGAAGTTCGTATGATTGCTGGGTCGTAAAACTTTCCGGAGCAGGTGCAATTCAATGGCAAAAATGTTTAGGAGGAAGTACGGCTGATATTGGTTATTCTATTCAGCAGTGTGTCGACGGAGGATATATCATTGGCGGAATTTCAAATAGTATCAATGGAGATGTTACAGGTAATCATGGCGGTGTTGATTATTGGGTGGTGAAGATAAATGGGACAGGAGTTTTACAATGGCAGAAATCCTTAGGCGGAACGGGCGATGATCAGGCACAGGCAATACAACAAACAAGCGATGGTGGTTTTGTAGTTGCCGGCCGAAGCGGATCGAATGACGGTGACGTAAGCGGAAATCACGGAGGGCTACATGATTACTGGGTTGTAAAATTGGATAACGTAGGTGCTATTTCCTGGCAGACATGTTACGGTGGTACGTACGATGATCAGGCGCGTTCCATTCAGCAAACGAATGACGGAGGATATATTCTCACAGGATCAAGTGAATCGAATAATGGCGATGTGAGCGCTCATCATGGTGTTGCCACATCGGCTGATTGTTGGGTTGTTAAAATAAATGACAGTGGTGTATTGCAATGGGAGAGAAGTCTTGGAGGAACAAATGGTGATTACGGTGCTTCGGTTCGGCAAACTACAGACGGTGGCTATGTCGTTGGTGCATCTACTTACAGTACCGATGGTGATGTTACCGGTCATAGCGTTTCATACATCAACTACGACTATTGGGTGGTTAAGTTAATTAGTAGTGGGGCTATGAGCTGGCAGAAATGTTACGGAGGAACCGATCTCGATCAGGCTTATTCAATTCGGGAGACAACAGGTGGTGGTTATGTAATTACGGGAGAAAGTTATTCCGGTAATTTCGATGTCAGCGGCAATCACGGCCAAAACGATTTCTGGACGGTGAAATTAGTAAGCACCGCCGTTTCTGTTCAGGTGAAATGTTTTATCGAAGGATATTATTTAAGTACAGGGACGATGAGGGCCGTAGCAGATCCCGTTGGCCATCCTGCTTTGTGCGATACAATCACGCTATCATTGGCAAATGTTAATTCGCCTTACAATATCCTTTATACTTCGACATCAGTTTTATCGACAAGCGGTAATTCGACTTTCGATTTTCCTTCAGCAGTTTCGGGAGGGCAATATTACTTAGTAGTACGTCATCGCAACGCATTAGAAACCTGGAGCACACTTCCGGTTACGATTACAACAGGTATGAGCTATGATTTTACCGATGCGATTACAAAAGCATTTGGAAGTAATATGAGAAGCCTGGGTGATGGAAATTTTGCGATTTACAGCGGAGACGTGAATCAGGATAAGGCGATCAATATGTCAGATTTTCTTAGTGTAGAAGGTGCACTTTCGGTGGTTGCAATTGGTAATCCTGTGAATGATCTTACAGGTGATGGAATTGTGGAATCTACAGATTACAGTTTGGTAGAGACGAATCTCTTGACGGTTTCGATACAGCCTTGATGGTCCATATTTAAATTTGTGACCGAATAAAGTAGCATTTTCGTTTGGACGAAGTTTGGGTAATTACTTTATCTATCGAATCTAAGTTTACGAAATAATGGAGCTATGATCCCTCCGGGAAATACTATCCTTTCTCGTATTTTCATTTCGGGATAGTATATTTTCAGAATGCTGTATTAAATTAATAAGAATTTTCGATTATCTTTTTTGTAAAGCGAAATTCATTGCTTTTCTTAGTAAAAGGGAGCAGCAGCTTTAACACTATGGAAATCGAGATCCAAGTGCGATGTCAAAATAATGTCGTATATTTATTTCAATTCATTGTAATACTTCATTATAACATTTCATCGCAACTATCCATCTACGAAAAATGAAACCAAAATTTTATTCCGCCTTTTATTTGTGTATCATCCTTACTTTATTGATTTTGGATCCACATGTTGCCCATTCACAGATCAATCGATCCTGGGAGTATTCTTATAATCCGATAAATAACTATGAAGCATCGGCCCGGAGTATTTCAGTTCTGCCATCAGGAAGAACTATTACTGCAGGTGTTTATAAAAGTAGTATAGGTAATAACAAGAACACATTGCTTTTTATTGATGAGTCCGGTGTATATCTGAATGTAGATACTTCTAATCCTGGTTTTGGCTATAGAAAGGTTATCTATGATGGTAAAGGAGATGTTTTCGCTGCAGCAACATTGAGTAACGATTCTCTTCCAATCAATAAAATTGTTGTTGCTCGGTTAGACACATCTTTTTCTAACAAACAATATTTTGTTCCGGACAGTACAACTACTTTTCCCGGTTATGATGTGTTGGATATGGCTGTGTTAAGTAATTCAACGATTGTAGTAGCTTCACATTGGGATGCATTTCCATTAGTAAATCTTTCCCTGTTATGTATGGATTATAATGGAGCTGTTTTATGGGAAAGAGTTGATTCATCATTCGAATTTTCATATAATGTAAAGTTGCTTGCAGATTCTTCCGGTGGATTATTTGTAGCAGGATCAGGGCGAGATACATCAGTGTTGTCAAATTTTATTTTTATCAGCCATTACTCTTCATCCGGTGTCCGCGATTGGTTCGTTAAGCAATATTCTTCGCAACCTTATGCAGGTATGAATGACATTACAATGGATGTGTTTAAAAATCTATATGTCTCAGGAACTCTTATGGATTCCACGGGGCAAGTTGGCATTTTGATGAAATTAGATTCATTGGGAAATGTTTTATGGGATAGACCGATCCAGCCACTTTCATATCTAAGAATTAGTACGGATGTCCGGGGAAATATTTATGGAGCTGTGGTTCCGCAAAATGGCATTGATATACTGACTATTGAAAAGCTTGATTCGTCAGGCGTTTTTATGAATAGTAACAGTATTCAGAATACATTTTATTTTACGTCTGAGCTGGGAGATTTCCGCATGCTTAAAAGTGGAATTCTAGCCGCCACCGGAAGCCTTTATGTTTTATCATTCCCTAAGTCAGATTTATTTGTTGCCGCTTTCGACAGTTCACTGAATGTTTTTGGATACGACATTTACAACTCACTAAATCAATTGGGCGAAAAAAGCAATGAAATGTGTGAGTCCGATGATGGCAACGTTTATGTTTGTGGAAGATTTAATTTTGAAAATCAATTTGAGACATCGAATATCGGCGTAGCGAAGTATGATCTCTCAGG
The DNA here is from genome assembly GCA_016721305.1 of Bacteroidota bacterium. Classification (GTDB taxonomy): domain Bacteria; phylum Bacteroidota; class Bacteroidia; order AKYH767-A; family 2013-40CM-41-45; genus JADKIH01. The sequence continues at coordinate 53,387 of JADKIH010000005.1, read as the reverse complement.
GTTAGTAAATGGATTAGAGAAAAGTTACTCCAATGATCTCGCTATCTTCCCAAATCCATCGTCCGGAAGTTTCACTTTGAGATGGCAGCAGCCAATGACAGACAAGATTAACTTTCATATCTATAATTGCTTTGGAGTCGAAGTATTTTACGATAACCGGTCGCCTTGGGTGGGGGAAATGAGTTATCAATTAAATCTAAGATCCGGAGTTTACCAAGCTGTTGTTGAAAGTGGAAGTAGGAGATTTGTTGGCAAAATCACGATTATGGAATAAGAATTGGCATTAGAAATATCTAAACCATAGAGAGTAAAAATCCACTGCTGCATAGTTTTTAAATGGAGAGTAGTGAAATCTTTCTTCCCTGAGGAATACAAGCTGCTAGTATTTGCGGAAAGAATTTGGCAGCCGAAGATGAGATATCCGTAATCGTTTTTTCAATTTATCCGGAAAAAATTACCGGACGACAAATTTCCCGCGTCGAATTATGTTGTATGGGGTTTTGTCATATTTTGAGGTTGAAACAAATGATGGTTCAGTGATTTCATTTTGTTCTTAGGTCGAATTTTATAGTACTTTTGTAAAGATTGATGAGGTGTAATTCAGTAGTTTATAGAGACGGTCTCATCATAAAACTACGATTTATACTAGACGCGATTTATACCATTCCTAAATGAAAATACGAATAGAGAATGGTATATCCCGCAGGGATCTTGGTGCCATTATTTCGTAAACTGATGTAAGATTAGTATAATATTATGAAGTCATTTATTAAAAGTGAAAATGGTTTTATCAAGTGTGAAAATTGGGAACCCAATTGCTGGATAAATGTGGAATGTCCGACCGGTGCGGATAAAGCTTATTTGCTGAATGACTTAAAAGATTCCTGAGTCTTATTTTAACGATATTGAGGACGTCGATGAACGTCCGCGTATTGAATTGGAGAATGGGTGGTTTTTGATTGTCCTTCGTGTTCCTTTTAAAAGCGTGGAAGACAGCTTGCCATTCTCGACGGTTCCATTAGGATTGATATTTAAGGAGGATATATTTGTTTCTATATGTTTTTATCAAACAGAAATGATCCCCGATTTCATTAATTACATCAATAGAAAAAGATTGACCGTTCTGAATAATTTTGATTTAGTTTTGAAATTATTGCTTTCGTCGAGTGTTTGGTTTTTGAAATATCTCAAGCAAATCAATCATCGTATTAAATTGGCGGAAAACAAACTTGAGAAGTCGATCAAGAATGAAGAGCTTCAGACACTTTTTCAGATTGAAAAGTGTATGGTATTCTTCACCACCTCATTAAAAGGAAACGATATTTTAATTCATAAGATAAAAAACATCAAAGAGCACCGTGGCACGTTCGATATCGAGTTAGTGGAAGATGTAGAAATTGAATTAAGACAGGCGCAAGAAACCACAAATATTTACAGCGACATCTTGAGCGGAATGATGGATGCCTACGCTTCCGTGATTTCGAACAATCTGAACGTCATCATGAAGCGATTGACATCCATTTCCATCATCCTCATGATACCAACGTTGATTGCAAGTTTGTACGGAATGAACGTTCCGAACGCTTTGCAGCAAAATCCCTGGGGGTTTTATTTAGTGCTAACAATCTCCTTTTTCTTTTCGGTGTTGGCAGTGTTGGTGTTTCGGTTTAAGAGATGGTTTTAACCGATTGATTTGTTTTGTTTCAATCCGCATATAATAGAAATTCTGATCCCGGTTGCGGGTTTCAATCGCCACCGCCTCAAGAATCAATTATCTTTGCGTTCCAATTAATTTCCAATGAAACCAATAAAAACAGAAGCGTTTGAACTTGCATTGAAATTTATCAATGAAACAAACGTCAATATATTTCTCACGGGGAAAGCAGGGACGGGGAAGACAACTTTTCTAAAGCATCTCAAAGAGAATCCGGTGAAGAATATGGCTATTGCTGCGCCAACGGGTGTGGCAGCCATAAATGCAGGCGGTGTTACGTTGCACTCGATGTTTCAATTGCCGTTTGGGCCTTTTATTCCGGGGCATCACGAAACAAGCATTGGCTTTAATAAGAAAATGCTCTTGTCGAGAATGCGCTTTAATTCCCGGAAGATAGATTTTCTGAATGCGCTCGAATTACTCGTTATCGATGAAGCCAGCATGGTTTCCTCGAATACGGTTGATGCCGTCGATACCATACTTCGTTCTGTTCGTCATAAGAACGTTCCTTTCGGCGGAGTGCAGGTGCTTTTTATCGGCGACTTGTATCAGTTGCAGCCGGTAGTGAAAGACGATGAGTGGAAGATTTTGAAAATGCACTATTCTTCGAATTTCTTTTTCGACAGTCATGTTTTGAGAGACAATATTCCCGTCATGATTGAATTGAAGAAAATATTTCGTCAGAAAGATGAAAGCTTCATCGACATACTCAATGGCTTACGGGAAAATACGCTCACAAAGGAACATTTGAAGAAACTGAATGAGCGATTGCAGCCGGAGTTTATATCGAAAGACGGCGACGGGTATATTACACTCACCACTCACAATGTGAATGCGAGCCGTTTGAACGAAATCAAATTAGGTCGGCTGAAGACGCCTCAGTTTTCTTTTCAGGCCGAAGTAGATGGTGAATTTCCCGAGCACATCAATCCGGCGGAAAGGAATTTAGTGCTGAAGAAGAATGCACAAGTGATGTTTATTAAAAATGATTCGGAAGGCAAGCGATTTTATAATGGCAAGATTGGAATCATCAGCGAAATTTCGGACGATGAAATTGTAGTGACGTGCGACGACGATGAAATTCATGTCGGGAAGCACGTTTGGGAAAATCTGGCGTACTCAGTTGATCCGACAACGAAAGAGATTAAAGAAAATCTCTTGGGCACTTTTACGCAGTATCCGTTGCGCCTTGCCTGGGCGATTACCATTCACAAAAGCCAGGGACTCACATTCGACAAAGTAGTGATCGATGCTGAGAATGCCTTTGCCAACGGACAGGTGTATGTAGCGCTCAGTCGGGCGACATCGCTGGAAGGTTTGATTTTAACCAGTCCCGTTAACGACCGCTTCCTCGGACCGCATGCCGATTTAAAAGACTGGCAGGAAACCAAGCACGATGAAAAATCGCTGCCCGCTCTGTTTGAGAAAGCGAGAGCAGAGTATGTACGGCAAATGCTTTTCAATACGTTTTCATTTGAGCATTTTCATTTTCATCTCGATAAGTTGAAGAAAGAGATGGAAGAGTTGAAAGACGATGCAGGAGCTAAAAAATGGTTAAGTGATTTAATCGCTATCTATCAAAGTTTAAACGCTACAGCCAGTAAGTTTAAAAAGCAATTGCAATTGTTTTGGAATGAAAATCCGGATACCGGCACAAATGAAAAGTTGAACACACGCGTAAGTGAAGCATCGGCCTATTTTTCCGGAGAATTGGGAAAATGGAAGCGAAGCGTAGTGGAACATCCGTTAAAAGTGACGACGAAGAAGTTGTCTCGTCCAATCGACAAAGAACTTGAAGCCATCAACGAGCAGCTCCTGTTTTGTTCGACCAAATTGAATCTATGCAAAAGCGGTTTCCAAATGAATGAAATGATTGTTTGGAAAAAGCATTTGCCGCAGAATGTTGAAAAGATCAAGAGTTCTTATCATTCAAATGAGAAATCGGAAAGGGCAGAGGGCAATAACGGCTTGTACGAACTCCTGACCAGATACAGAGATGAAATTGCATTGGAAAACGACATACTTCCATATATGATTATGAGTAATCAGTCGATCCGAAATTGTTGCGAGTTTCTGCCCGGCGATGAAGATTCCTTACTCGAAATATCAGGATTTGGCAAACACAAGGTAAGAGATTATGGTGAAGACGTTTTAGACATCGTTCGTAAATACTGCGATGAATTCGGTATTGATTTGAATCATGTAAAGAAAAAATCACGGGAGAAGAATGCCTTTACAAAATCAAAAACCGTATCACCCACCGTCAAAGAAACCCTCGATCTGATTAAGTCAGGAATGAGCACAAAAGAAATTTCAAAGCACCGGAAGTTAGCCGAGTCGACGATAGAAGGACATCTGGCCTTAGCCGTCAAAAATAACTTAGTCGAAATTGATCAATTGCTGAGCAAGAAAGAAATCGATTCCATTCTTCCCTTCTTTTCCGAAGGCTCATTAGAAGTAAAAGCAGCATACAGTAAAGCCGAAGGCAAAGTGCCTTACGGGAAATTGAGGATGGTTCAGGCGTGGTTGATTGCGAAGAAGGGAGTGGAAGTGATTTAAGCGAACATTTTTTTCATTGATATTGAACTTTATTTCGCTGCGAAGAAGTAGTTTAGTTTGAAAAGCGAGACCTGTGTAACACGAGATCATACATCCATAACTGCAAGTCTACGGTTTACATTATTTGGAATAAAGCCTAACATCTTCCTTAATCTTCGCCTTTACAAATTGCCAACTTGTCGAATTCGTTGAAATAGGATCAGGTTCTTTTTCTGCGTCTTCAAAATAGATGAGGCTTTTTAGGACAATCATCTGAGAGGAGAAGTCGTATTTTTCTGAATGGAATGTTAGAAGTTGCTGGAGGGAATAATGGTTGAGTAATTCGCAGATATCAAAGAAATCTTTCTTGGACCCGCGGTTCATAGTACTAGTACTGTTTAGTTTCATCGCAGCAATATCTTCGACCGATGCGATTTTAATTCCTTCGATAGATAAAACAGGTTTAAGTAGAGGGTAGTTGTGTCTGATAAAATCTGTCTTTACGGAATTTACATCGAGAGTCAGCGAATTATTTGCTTGAGCCAGGATAGCAATTGAATAACTTTCTTTTAATCTGTCTACAAAAGCAGATGTATTGAATTCTTGGGATGTGAAAAAATCAAGGCAACGGAAATTCTATGGCCAAAGTGCAGGGCTAGAGCAGTTCCTCCAACCAGGTAAAATTCATCAAGCAGTGGAAGAGCCTGAAGTTCTTTTAATAATTCCAATGCCCTTGGGCTGACTGTTGAGACGAAAAGCATCGGAAGTTATCTTTTGGTTTATTGAAAATAAGGCTGAAATAGTTGAGCGTTTTTTGTCGAGATAGCGAGCGGATAATAATTCCTGCTCTATAGTTGGCAATCCATATGTATCTTTTAAAAGTAGCCAATCTTCCCATGATCCAAACATACATAGCCGTTGGATGATAAATCCGGAGTGTTCTGTTTCTGAAAGAGATGAAATGTCAGTATCCCAAAATAGCGCAGGATTAAGTTGGCTGATAATAGATACGAAGGTATAAAATTTTGATGGAATTTCACCTGAGCAGGATTTTGGATTCAAATTGACAGGTGTTATGGCTTTGAGGATCTCAAAAATGTGCCAATAGTTAAGTACCGATTATCAACTTTGGACTTGTCTGTCGGATTGCTCCGGTTTCAATAAGTTTCGATAATTCTATTCTGCCACGAGTTGGATGCGTTCATTCTTATTCTCCTTTAACCAAACGTTCCACGCGCCCGCCAATTCGTATGAAGTAAACCCCTTTCGAAAGCGAGGGCAATTTAATTTCTCCATTCATTGTGTACTGCTCACTAACGACGCATCCCAGCACATTCAGCAATTCGACTTTTGTTTTTTTGTTGATGCCTTGTAACATTACTAGATCAGTAAATGGATTGGGATACACCGACCATTCTTTTTCATTCACTTGTTCGATTTCGGATGTAAGATTACCATCATCGAAACGAATAAGCAATGCAGATTGTAAGCCTGCCACTCCTGTTGTCAGCGAATCGAAAATCGCTTCGCCCAGGATGGTTGCAACTACATACCCTTTATCAACTCCACTCATTCGTAAATCTTGCGGGTAATTCGAGCTCATGCCGCCGCCTAATTTCAATGAAAGCACTTGTCCGTTGCCATCCAATTTTAGTATGCCTAAATTATAATTGGCAGGAAGACCGCTGTTTACCACCAGTGAAGGAGTAAAATGAATGGTGCCTTGAATAGTTCCGGTTACATAAATATTTTCGTCGGAATCGACATCAAAGAAATGGCCACTTCCAACATCATAGTAACCTGTATCGTTTACGGGTAAACTGTAGCCCCATAAAAAATTGGCATTGCTATCAACTCTGGTGAGGAAGAAATTGGTGCCAAAATAGATATCGGTAAAGTGAATCGTTCCCCACGTAGTTGAATCGAAAATGCTTCCCCCAAGTATGGCATCACCATTGGGTAATGCAACCACTTGTGGAGTTTGAAAAGTGATGTCGGAACCAAACCGAACCCAGGATGTTTGTCCGGCGTTATTAATGCGCGACACAAACATCATATAAGATTCCGGAACTGTTTCTGTAAAGCCATTGATGTTGATGGTGCCGCTTTCGGTAGCTCCGGCAAGATAGAGATTGTTGTTAGCGTCGAAGCTAATACTATTGCACAAGCGCGTGCCATCAGTTGTGTAGCTCAGTAATTCATTTCCGTTAGCATCCAGTTGTATAATGTGATGTTCAAACGAAAACTGCTGCATGACATACCACACCAAACCATTGGCGTCTTTTGCCATAGTCGTAACTTCATAAATGTTGCTATTGGTTACCGATAAGTTGCGTTTCCAAAGTAAAGTTCCTTGAGCAGAAAAGCACATCAGAAAAAAGTTCTTATCAAGACCGGAACCTGTATTCTGCATCGAGTCAGTGCCGTTGATGTTTAAGGTTTCCATAAATTCACCGCCAACGAAGATGTTTTCCGAACCATCGACACACAGTGCCGTTACTTCTACCTTTCCGGATAGTGTCACTCGCCATAACAGTAAGCCGGTGCTATCGGTATTTTCCAAAGCGTAGTCGCCTAAAATCTCGCTTCCATACAGTTGATGTGATGCATGTAATTTAGCAACCACCACACCCTGGCTAGTAGTGGCCAATTTATGCAAAGGATATTGCGGACTTGCGTAAGATCCGATGGTATCGCTTTGTATCCAGGCAATGTTTTGTGCCGTGGAAATAAGACACATTGAAAGCAGAGCAAAAAGGAGGGAAAGTTTTTTCATAGGAATATATTCTGGAGATTAGTAAGTGAAGAAAGTCATTTTAGATGAAACTTCAAAGAGAACGAGGAAATGAATGGCAAGAAATATTTATCGAATACGATTCAAAAAAACGCCTGTTCAGTGAACAGGCATTTTTTATAGCTTAAACTTCTGTTTCGATAAATTTGATCTGAGTTCCGTATGCGGCGGACATTCAATGCTCGATTGATTTTATTTTCGGGCCGGTAGAATTACGGATGAGCTACATTTAGCAAGAGCATGCTGTTATTCTCAATCAAGCTGTAATCTGCGCTTTCGATCAGATGATCGCCGGTGAGGTCGTGAGAGTGATAACCGGCAGGATTGTTCTGAGTTAAATTTTCTACGGCGGTGAAATCGACGTTATTTATACTTCCATCCTGATTAACGTCGCCGCTATACAAGCCGTGAACACCTGTTTCCAGAAGTTTTTGATTGGATAAATAGGCTTTGTTGGCAGCAGTACTGAAATCGAAGCTAAATCCATTTGTTAAAGTGACCGCATTTGCACTCCATACTTTTAATGCATTGCGGTGTTTCACAATCAGGTAGTAGCTGTTTCCCGAAACGGCAGCAGGGAAGAAGAACTGTGCATTTCCATTCGTCTGAAGAATGGCTGTGTCTGCGAATAGCACGGTAAATGGCGAAGTAGATTGAGCCAATTGCAATATCAGTGTATCGCAGTCGGTAGTAGGTGCAGATGGGTTGATTGTAGATTTCATCATTCCTCCTCCAATATAAAAACCTTCAATGAAGGCCTTCAGATTGACCAGTGTGGCGCAGACACCGTAAATTCATCGGCACCAATGTCGGGAGTTGTTGCATTTCTGGTTTGGCCATCGTAGTCAGTAGTAACGGCGGCTATCGGTGTTCCTGTGCTTTCAAGATCACAATTGTTTGCAGTATTCAAATGCAAATCTGTAGAGCTGCTTATAAAGTTGACAGCAACGTTTTTCGAATTAGCATCTCCACCTGAAGTTGTTTTCCACGCAGCAAAAGTGCGATTCGTTGCCAAAGGGAATGCTCCAACGGTATTAGCATTTGAAGAATACAAGTCATTGAAATTCGAAGATGTTGAATTCCATGCATTGAGATTTCCGGATTGGTGAACAATTGCATAGTGATTTCCTGTACCACCGGTTCTGGTATTATGCAGGATGTTATTTCGCAGACTCAGACGAGCTAAAATTGCATTTTGCCAGAACGCAGCGGAATTTGCAAGGCCTGTGGTCGTTCCTCCGATGGAAATGGAATTGTGGTAATAAAATTTGGTGTTGCCTGCAAGGCCATTATTGAGTTCATCATAAATTCCATAGAGTTGGACATTGTTCGTATTTGCACCGTTGTTTAAAGCAATCATATTGTTACTTACCGTCGATGAGTTTAACTGAACATTGATGAATTTGATTCCTGTAATGGATGGAGGGGATACTGCATCGGCTCCCGTATTTGTAAGACTATGTATGTTGTTGTTAGAAACAGTTATTGGCCCCGAGGCATTTGAGCGGAATATATTCATACCAACAACAGCCGGATTTGATGTCGGAGAATTGGCCGTTGCATTTAATCCGCTAATTGTATTGTTTGTAACTAATAGTCCGTTCGTTGCACTGGAAATGTATACTATTCCGGCAAGTGCAAAGCCGTGACACCCGGCATTTCTTGCTCCATGATATATTATTTATCACATTTCCTGTCACTTGATTGAGAGTTGGTCCATTAGAGTTGCAGCTGAATTGCCTGAAATCCTAGTTGTAGCATCCGGATTTGTTACAATAATATTAGAAATTGTGTCATTGCTGATTTGACAATTCCCGTTGAGGATAAATGACGTGACAATCCCAAAATGTATATTGGTTGAGGCGATTGAAATGCTGTTTGGGTTAGTAAAACTTCCTATTCTGTTTCCGGAAACAATCACATTTCCTCTGTCACAATGAATTCCTTTAAATAAGGCTGAATTGCTTAGCGTGATGTTTTCAAATTTGTTATTTGAAATTGTAATCGGAGCGATTTGCATTTCTCCGGACCGGAAACCAGCATGCAGGTTAGCGTTCGCTGTTAAGTTAACGATCCCTTGCAAAGTGTTGTTACTGATTGTTGCACTTCCATTGACTGTTGTGTTGTTTGTGTAAATGTATCCGCTGAAGAAAGCATTATTTCCATTTGGGATTTGCATAGATACATTATTGATGCTGTTTCCGGAGATAGAAATTGGAAACAGATTCTGCGACGTGCTCGTAGTTATTCCTTGAAATTGGATATCGGCATTTGCACCGAATGTTAGATCATTAGGTACAAGCGGATCTCCGACTGTATTATTAATGATGTCGGCAGGACCTGATTGTACTACAATACCGGTGAACGAAGAAGAGCTTGTACCACTTCGTTGCATATTTTTAATTACATTTCCGGAAATAGTAGATTTGGCTAATGCATTTGTAATTCTCAAGAAAATACCAACGATGTGCCAATATTTGGGTTTGTTTCAATTAGCGGACTTCCGCCGGCAAAGGGAGCTGTACCACCAATGTAATTTGAGGAAATCGTTGCAATTAGATTCCCAATACTGTTAACGCTGATTGCTTCTGAGATCTTACGTGCAGTTGTGTTTGTGAAATAAAAATGATTTCCACTAATTGACCAGTTGCCTGCGCTGCCATTCAATTCAATCCTTACTCCATCTTCAATATTGACAATTTTGTTTCCGGCAATAGATATATCGCTGTTTGCCGCCGCTCCTGTAGCAGAACTTTCTGAACGAATTCCAATGCTTGGTAAAGCAACAGCTGCATCGGTTCTGTTGGAGATCATACAGTTTTGAACTGTGTTGAAGTCATTGCCGGTTGTTCCTGTAGTGCCACCGAAGAGGATGCAATGGTAAGCCGAAGCTCCTCCTTCTATAGTAATTGCATTAAGAGTGTTGTGAGTTGCATCATTGAGGAAATAAAAATTCGCAGAGCAGTTAAGGCTAAAAGTATTTCTTGTCATCAGATTTGAAGTTGTACCTGACACTCCTCCCGGTGATCCGTCGAAGCTCACATAATCAGCTCCGTCAAATTGTATGAGTCCGCTTGTTTGCCCAAACCCACTTCCTGAGATAAGTAGTATCGAAGAAACATCGCTCCGAGGTCTGAAAACTGCAGTAGCGCTTACATTGCCCTGATATGTAATTACAATAGGGAAAGTTTCTCCTGTTCCGGTGTAATTATTTTGGAATTCAAAGATGACGTGTTGTGTCGGCGAGAATGAATTTAAAAACGCCACAGCCGCGGTTAAAGTCGGGAATGGTGAGAATTGGTTTACGTATGATGGTCCTGAAGGAGGAGTATAAGAAGCACTTGGTCCGATGCAATATTTCGGCGTGCCGCAACCTTCGTCGATATAGCCGTTGCAATTATCATCAACTCCATTGCAGATTTCCGTTGCCAGAGGGTTCACGCCTGATGCACCATCGTTGCAATCTGTACTATTGATCACATAACCTGCAACCGGCGCACACGATTGAATAGTTGATGCTGCATTTCCATAACCATCACCATCGGTATCGGCATAGTATGTTGTTGCCGGTGTAATCGAAACCACTGCACTTCCAAGCATCGACTGAGTACAAACAGTAGAATTGCGAGTTGCAATTACCGTGTAAGTGCCTGCAGTTGTATTGAGTCCAAAACTAATTGCCGAACCCGTTCCTGCGATTGGAGATCCGATTGCATTGGTTGTGTTGTGGAAGAGTTGGTAGCTGTAACTGATCTGCGAAGAACTCAGTCCTATTGCAACACCGGTACCAGGACTTGAGCAGTAACTTCCACCGCCGGTAACCGAATACTGAATAGGAGTGCTATCGTTTACATTAAGTGTATTTGATGTTAATGTACAACCGTTAAGGCAAGTAAGTACACAACTGTATGCTCCCGGAGCGTTAACAGTAATACTTTGATTCGTAGATCCGGTTGACCACAAATATGATAGTTGTTGCGAGGCTACTAGAGTAGCGCTACTGCCACCGCATACAAAATTAGTTCCGGAAAAAGTGATGCCGGCATTTGAGTCGTTGGCAGTAAGTTGAATATCATCTATCCGATATTGATTACTTGGAGATGCAGCACCTTGACGAAATCGGATACGTAGATTAGCCGTGGCAGGAATTGTACCTATTGCTGTTCGGTAGAACCAAGTAGCGGTGCCTGCTCCGATTGGAAGTGAATAGGAGAGAGGTGAGTAGTTAATTCCATCTGAACTTGTTTCAACAATCAATTGATCACTAACGGTAATCGTACCGCTTTTGAAAATTCCAAAACTTAATTGTAAGCCCGTCTGCCCGGCAGTATTGATGTCGCTAATTAAAAAATCAAGTGCGGCAGTGGTGTTAAAAGTGATGTTTGCATTGCCCGATGCTTCAGCATAACCTGAGGAAGCGGAATTCGATCGGATGTTAGCCGTTCCGGACATGGTAAAGGCGTCGTTGTCAAATCCATCACCAGTCTCATGAGCAGCAATAGTTACATTTCCTCCGGGGATAATTCCGATCTGTTCCGTAAAAATCACTTTGTTAAAAGTGTGTATGTTTAAATTCGAAGATGCAGGTGAAGTTAGTGCAGGGTTAGAGGAAACGATTCGGATTTGGTAGTTAGTGCCGGAAATTCCCGATGGTAAGGTTGAAGGAATAATACCGGAAGTCGGTGATGAAAGAGTTCCGATATTGGTAGGACTTCCAAAATTTCCGAAAGAATCACTTAGTTGAACTGTGAAAACATTACCGGCATTAAAAAGCCCGTTGGTGTTAACTGGAATGTTTATGGTATTTCCCGAGCATAGGGTGGAAGGGATTCTTCCTACTGAAAAGTGGATTGTTGTTTTCGATGAAGGATGAATGATTTGGGAAAGTTGGCTTCCGGAACATTGTTATCGTGTATGTTTGCAAAAGTCGATGTGCTTATGTCGTAAGTGAAAATAGTTCCGTTGCCATACAAACCACCGTCTCTTGTTGTTCCATATAATTTTCCGTTTGCAGATTGAAATGGACTACCATAAAGAAAGAAGCCGGAAGTTCCGGTTTGCAAAAAGGTGTGAAGTAGGGAAACAGTATTTAATGATATATCATAGGAGAAAAGCGTAGTAAGTGTGTACCCATATAATTTGCCGTCGGAGGCTTGAATAAGATTTCCTGAAGGATCAGTGCCTACTGTGGTGCCAAAGTCATATAGTTTTGTGAGAGTATTAGATGTTGGGTTAAATACGAAAAGTGTGCCGTTTGATAAGCTGCCACCCAAAGGGGTCATTCCATACATAAGGCCGTTCGAGGCTTGTAGGAGATTTCCGTTGGGTGTTCCAACCGGTTGTAGCGCTATTGAAATCTGCGACTTTTGTGTATGTGGAAGTGGTGATATCGAATTTGAAAATTGTTCCGGCAGAGTTTGCTCCTCCGTACGTTGTCATTCCATACAGAAAGCCATCACTTCCCTGGATCAATCCTCCGCTCGGATTTCTTCCGGTTGCATTGGCTAAGCTGGAAACCACGGTATAGACATTAGTTGCTATTTCATAGCTGAACAGACTCCCTAATCCGCTCGAGCCACCACCGAATGTCATTCCGTAAAGTTTGCCATTTGATGCTTGTAAGAGCGAGCCTTCGGGAAGAGCATTTGCAGGGAGGTCAATCAATTTAGTGTAGACTGAGTTAGCCGGATTGAAACTAAAGAGAACCCCGCCGAAATTAGCGCCACCATTTTTTGTCATTCCGTAATACAATCCATTGCTAGCTTTAGTCATCATTCCTAAAGGTCCGCCGCCATTTGACTGAACAGAGAGATCGGTAAGCTTAGTGAATGTTGCCGTTATAGGGTCGAAGCTATAAAGCGGTACCGAACGGACCGTTTCCTCCTTCCATGCAGAGGCCATAAAACTTGCCGTTGCTTGCTTGCAGAAGTGCGGTTTGTGGATTTTACCTGTTGTAGTGGTACTGAAATTAAAAACTTTTGTAAATGTAGATGTACCAATGTTGAAGCTAAAGATAGTTCCGATGCTAACTAATCCCCCGCTTGCTCCGTCCTGAGTAGTTGTTCCGTACAATAATCCATTACTTGCAAGAATGAGGTTATTGTAAGGAACACCTCCATCGGTCGCAAGGCTATTGTTGAATTCATGCAGCTTAGTATAGGTCTGAGTTGCGTCAACGAAGCTGAATAAGAACACCGTCAGCATTTGTTCCTCCGATTGATGTCATACCGTAAAACAATCCGGAAGTAGTTTCCATTAATCCTCCTCTTGGAAAATATCCGCTCGTAGACGAGAAGTCGAATCGTTTGGAGTACGTGGATGTTGTGATGTCATAGCTAAAGATTGCACCCTGATTTGTTGAGCCACCTAAAGAAGTCATTCCGTACAATTTTCCATTGAGTGATTGTTTGAGATTTCCGAATGGAAGAGAGCCTGAGGTAGAAGAAAATTCGAATAAGTTGGTAAGAGTAGATGAACCGATATTGTAGCTGAAAAGCATCCCGGCATTAGAGTTTCCGCCAAAGCGAGTCATTCCGTACAATAAACCGTTTGATGCTTCTATTAATCCACCCGAAGGACGATTTCCGCTCAATGGTGCGAAGTCGTAGAGTTTAGTATACGTTCCCGACGTGATATCGAAGCTAAAGATTACACCCAGAGAATTCGCTCCACCGGATGGAGTCATTCCGTAAAGCAGACCATTACTTGCCTGCATCAAACTCCCTGTTGGTCTATTTCCGTCCGACTCACCTTTGAAATGGTATAGTGCAGTGAAAGTAGAAGTTGTGATATCGTAGGAGTAGATCAATCCGGCATCGTACAATCCACCTTGCGTCATCGTGCCATATATTTTTCCATTCGAAGCCAGGCATTGCGTGTTGCCTTCGGGCGAGGCTCCGACGAAACCAGTTACAGGAAAGTTGTATTCATTGGACAAAGCACTTCCGTCGGCCGAGATTTTGTAGATCGCTCCGGCACCGGAAGTTCCACCTCCGGGACTCATCGACCATAAAGTAGTTTGAGCAGTAGTTTTCAGGCTCATCAGAACGATGAGCAGCAGCGCATAGAATCTTAAATTCATAATGATTGTGGTGGGCTTAAAAAAATTGTTACGTGTAGTAACTGCAAAATAGAATTAATTGCCATATAATAAAAACCGAAAAGCCACTAAAAAGAAGATTTCGAATTGCATACCGATTTAGTTCAAAAATCTGAATGAATTAGCTGTTATTTCAGCCTAAATTAAGTGCGCATTTTTTCAATACCCGACGAAAAGGATGAAGTACCGGCCAAGTAGGAGGTTTTTCAGGTCGTTCTGAAACCCGCTGTGGGTAAGGCCGACGGAGATTTGGAGAAAAGCGTGATACCCATTTTGGGGTATGCGGTGAGTGAGCAATGACAATGATATTTATTTAGAATTTGCAATTGAATTATACCCCCGACTTCTGATAATTAATTTAAGAAAGGAATTAATGATGGAGGTCTTTGCATTAGATTTTGTAATCCTCCATACACGACAACTACCCACCTTTTTGTAAGTATCCCGATTCAGCCGCAAATTGAATTTGTGCAAATGAATTGATCAGCCTCATGCCCTCCTGCGAGGTAAAATTCATCAAGCTTTGGAAGCGCCAGAAGTTCTTTTAATAATTTCAATGTCCTTGGGCTGACTGTTGAGACGAAAAGCATCAGAAGTTTTCTTTTGGTTTGTTGAAAATGGGCTGAAATAGTTGAGCTTTTTTTGCCAAGCCAGCGGGCCGAAAGAAATTCATACTTTATTGTTGGCAATCCATATCTATTTTTTAAACGTAGCCACTCTTCCCATAATCCAAACATGTATATCGGTTGGATGATAAATCTCGAGTGTTCTATTTCGGATATTGTTGAAATGTCAATATCCCAAAATAGCGCAGAAGTAAATTAACTGATCGTATTTACGAAGGTGTGGAAATTTGACGGAAGGGGGGCGCATATCTACTGTCGACTTTAGGTGGTTATTTGTGAGTGAAATTTCCGGCTGGATCAATAAAATTATGCATAAGGTTTCCACAGACATCCGGCCTTAGTAAATCATCCAAAACCCTCTCAGCGAAACGTGAGTGAGTTACACATGGCACCTAAAATCTCCTGATGAAAACAACGGAGCTCTGTGTTTGTGAAACGGGGCTTAATGTGAACTTCACTTTAATTTCTTGAACGAGTTTTGCTAACGAGATGCTTCTGGCTTTTGTATGTAATTTCAACTACATTATCATGTAGTAACCGAATGAAAACATTCAATTTTTTCCGATTCAATTCTCATTTCTTCCCATTGAGCATATTTCATAGTACAAACACCGGAGATTTACTCACATTGCACAGTACTTCATGAATATGTTAAAACATAGGAATGTGGAGAGTGCGAGAGGCTTTAGAAATGAAGCTACGACATTAATGATCATTGATAAGAGCGTTTCCTTTTTTTGATCATGAAAAAAGTCGAAATGTAATTAATAATAAAACCATCTTCGTCAGATAGGTGCTATGTCACCGAATCAGGGGAAATAAAAAAGAAAATGAAAAAGACCATACTATTTTATTTATTTATTCTGCCATTCATTTCAAGAGCAGATTTCTCAATTGATTGGATGAAAATGCCGGATTTGGCAGCGAATCTTGGGACGTTTATGATTGTTGATTCAAGCAATAATGTTTACACGACAACATTAGACAATGATATTGTGCTTGAAAAACGAGACCGATTCGGAAATAAATTGTGGCGGGCAACTTCTACAACATCAGTTGCACTCAATCACGAATATCCCAGTAAGATATTTTTAGATCCGCAATCAAATCCGGTTGTCATCGGTTACCAATATGTGCAATCGAGCAGTGGACGAATTTCCAATTCATTGATTATATTGAAATATGATCAGAGCGGAAATTTGATTTACAAAAAGAACATCGATGGAAGTTACAGTCCATATAACAATAGTCGATTTTGGACAAACTTAACAGGTGCGATGGATCCAAACGGTTATCTTTATCTGGCCACTGCCGGTAACGTAAACGGATATCCTAATGGTATGAATATTATAAAGGTCGACCCTGCGGGAAATACTTTAAGAGTGAATACGGATTCATTTCCGTCAACATCTAATTTTCATTTTATAAGCAATATGTTTTTGAATAATGATAAAGTGGGGGTGACAGGTGTTACCAGTTATTCGCAGGCAAATTCAACGACGTGGGTAATGGATACCAGTGGCATCACGCTTTGGGATTCGATCAATGTCGGTGTACAGGGCCGTGATCTGTATATTGACAATAGCGGAAACACATACGTGCTTTCATGGGTTTCAAATCTTCCTCTTGCTGATGTATTACTTTATAAATATGATTCTTTAGGTAATTTGATGTGGACTCGCCAATATGATCTTGGTGGATATGATATTTCTTCGAAGCTAAAAGTTTGTATTGATGGCAACTTAATGATTATGGCCTACAGTACTACTACAGGTGGCAGCAATTATGTCGACTGGCAAACGGTAAAGGTAGACACATCAGGTACTATAATTTGGCAGGATCGCTACGATGAACATTCGCAGAACGACGAGATTCCCAACGACATTTTGACCGACAATCTCGGGAATACATTTGTAACCGGCATTGGAGGACCTTTTCCGGGAGGTTCGACCTTGAGTGCACGGCAAATGGTTACAGTAAAGTACGATCCAAATGGTAATCGTGAGTGGGTAAGTGCAATTGATACGATCAATGAATATCTGACCGGAGTCAATATTGCAAAGGGTTATGACAGCAGTCTCTTTGTAATGGGCGATGTGAATACGCTGATAATTCACTATCTCGATCATACCGGCAGGGATCCAGGCACTGTGCCGACAGGAGTGAGTGTAACGAGTATAACAAACAACTCAGCATTGATCACGTGGAATGTAGTTTCGAATGCCTATTTGTATCATGTCGAGTATCGGATTGATTCATCACTCATTTGGCTGACTTATTCGACCAATCAGACACAATTGCAAATCGATCCATTATTTGCCGGAACAGTTTATGAATATCGGGTAGAGGCAATTTGCAATAGCGGTCCTACAGGTTATTCATCCATTCCGCACTTCACCACTACAGGAGTGGATATTGTGCATCAAGTGGCAACAATTCTTCGAATGATTTTATTGATCTCGTTTACATCGGAACATTATTGAACAGTACCGGATCAGACAATGGTTATGGCGATTACACATCACTCAGTGTTAACCTCAGCTCCGGAAGCACCTATAACCTTACACTAAGTGCCGGTATCGTTGGCGTAGCAACAGAATTCTGGAAAGTCTGGATCGATTACAACCAAAATGGAAGCTTTGCAGATCCGGGTGAAGAAGTGGTTTCATATTCTTCCTCACAAATCGGCTGGGAGACTAGCACATTTACAGTTCCTGTGAACGCATTGACTGGTCAAACCAAAATGCGGGTATCGATGAAGAACGGTTCGTCACAAACTCCCTGCGAGTTATTTTCTACCGGCGAAGTGGAAGATTACACTGTTAATATGAATGGCATTAATGCAATATCTGAAACTAATTTCGGGGCGATTTCAATTTACCCAAATCCGGTTTCAACTAAATTGAAAGCCGAAATGCCAGAGGGTACTGAGAATTCAATTCGGATTTTCTCCATCACCGGAAACGTGTTAAAGGAGTTTCAATTTGTGAAAGGCACTTTTATTATCGATGTCAATGAGTTTGCTCCGGGCGTTTATTTTATGGAAGTCTCTGACATAAAGGGAACGAAGATGGTAAAAAGGTTTGTAGTAAGCAGATAATTCAGGTAAGGAGTTTGTGGATAGAAGTTATGAAATAAAAGATGTTGCTATATTTATTGAATAAGATGCAATGCAATGTTATTTCAAGAAAAGTGTGATAGACGCTTTCGCTTTGATCAGAATAGGAGCGTCTACTCATACAATTTTATATCAAATCAAATGTTCACTGAACAATCTGTTAAAAGCTTCATGATATATATAGTGAAACACCGGCAACTACTCACACTCTGTTTGTAGAAAACTAAAAAGGCTCATCAGACAATCCGTCCGATGAGCCTCAAAAAGCTGAATGCCCCTCTCTCTCTTCTCACACTAACACTTACACTCACACTTCGAAGAGGTCCCGAGCGGATTTGCCCGGTTTTTACATGCTCTTGGTTTGCTTGGCAATGTGGACAGGGGTTTTGAAAAGCGAGTCGTGAGCGAGTCGAAAAATTGATTAGTTTTATCACCATGAGAAACTATCTGATACAAGAAAACGCATGTTTTTACCATATTACAACAGGACAAAATTGGCAAAGAATCCAAACAGAAGGTTTGAGGAGCCAAACAGGACGGATATTTGTTTCGATTTCAGGTGAATACCTGTGAAAGCTAATATACTTGCTACTTTAGATCGTACTTGTATGCAGGCGGGTGTTTTTATAATGGGTCAACGATTTTAAATTGGGCTAACAATATTCAGCTTTGATCTCTAATACTATCATGTATTCGAAGGAATAGGCTGAAAACAGAATTATAATATGGGTGGCTATTTACACAGACTAAACGATCTCGAAGCTCTTTTGCAAAAGGTAACTTCAAAAAAGTACTTTGAAGTATACATTCAAGGAGAAACCGATTTCCGACAAAGGCTTCGACTTTCAAAATTTGAAGAGCAACTTGAATTTTATTTGGAGCAGATCACTTTTAAAGTATCCCAAATGGAAAAGGAAAGAGGAGTTCAGCAAACTGGAGAAGAAATATTGAGGTTTATAAAAGATCTCGAAACAACATACACAAAAGAGCAAGTTCACAACAATCATATTGAAGTTAATGCGACGCCAAAATTGTTTGAAAAATACTGGAATCATTTTGAAGTTATTTATCTCAAACCAATAAAAAAGAAGTTAGAATGGTACGCGCATGATGTTTTGATGCCAACTAAATCCAGCGCTCCATCGAATCGATTTGCAATTTGTGAAGGCAATGAGAGAGAAGTAGTATTGAATAAACTTCGAAACTTACATGCAGAATTAGTTGGTAAATATATCGACTCGGAAATAGAAGATTTTATTTCAATATTTACTGCTGATAGCCCCAACATTTCAAAAGTCAATTGGAAAAAATCTAAAATAGACTTGTGCTTTTTGATTTACTATTTAGTGGAATACAAAAATGTGATTAAGTATAATGGAAATATTCCTGATGATAGAGAATTGCCTTGAAGTAAATGGTCGTTCAATTAGTGAAGCTACATTTAAAACAACTTCATCAACTGCCAGGAGTCAAGGAAAAGATTTCCCAGCTAGAAAGTCAATTTTAAATCTAATAATTAAGTCAGGGTTCTAAAAAGCGGCACTGACCTTTACTTTACAGGACCTTTACATTTCAATATGTAAAGGTCTTTTTTTTAGGGTGTCTTTACCTTTATTCAATAATTTAAACCCAAGAGAGAACTATGAAAAAGGCTAGTACACCAACTGTAAAGAATTGCTTTAAAACTACTGATGAATTAAAAATGTTTCTTAAAAAATCCGAGCCCGAATTGTACGCCTATGTAATTAAAATGGGCTGGGAAAAAATGTTCCTTGAACTATATAATGGGTCTGGGGAATGAGGAATTGAAATTTGAATCCCGGGTTATGATCTAACCCGGCATATCACCAAAAATTTATTTAGTAAGTCAACTTGAATACTCAAGTATGGCCACGCTTTGCCCAAAAGAAAAGTAAATCCTAAAACATGAATATAGATCCTACACAATTACTCTCCTTCCGAAAAGGAAATGCAAAGCTGGATGATCGAATTTACACATTCGATTTACCGGCTGGGCACAGTTGCCCACAAGCCAAGATTTGTCTGGCAAAGGCAGATCGACTTAGCGGTGAAATAACCGACGGGCCGGAACAACAATTCCGGTGCTTTAGTGCCACAGCGGAACGATTCGAATCTGTTCGGAATATGCGCTGGAACAACTTTGAATTATTACGCGGAAAGAATGAAGTGGAAATGATCTCACTAATCACTGCTTCATTGCCGAAAGATGCAACGGTTATTCGCCTTCATGTAAGTGGTGACTTCTTTAATCAGGAGTACACTAATTCATGGATGAACGTTGCAGCTGCTAATCCCGAAATACATTTTTACACCTATTCTAAAAGTGTGCAGTTTGTAAAATCAGCTCATGTGCCGGATAACATGATCGTCACTTTTTCACTTGGTGGAAGACAAGACGAGATTATCGATGAATCGATGCAAACAGCACAGGTGGTATTCACACCTGAGGTGGCAACAGAAATGGGATTGGAGATTGATCATGACGATAGCCATGCGATGACGAAGGGTGGAAACTTTGCAATTCTTCTTCATAGTACACAACCAACAGGTTCTCAAGCAGCAGAAGCAATCAAGAAAATGCGGGCTGAACAGGTTCCATTTAAATACCCGCGCGAAAGTCAGGAAAATGAATTGGAAACTACCTTATCCCGATTTGATTCAACAATCAATATGGATGTAATATGTAATCCAGAACAGAACGAAATCAAACTGGTGAATCCTAGTGAACTGAAGCAGCATCCGGACAATCAACGAATGTACGGTTCGCCAAAACAGTTGCTTGTGCTTGCAGAAAGCATTATTAAAGTGGGATTACTTCAGCCAATCATTATCAATGAGAAAAATGAGATCCTATGCGGTTGGAGACGATTCAAAGCAATAGAATCATTTGATCCAGTAACACCTATTAAAACTACGATGGTAAAGCTGAACCCTGAAGATGAAGCTGCATTTATTGTCTTCAGTAACAGTCAGCGAACAAAAACTGCTTTAGAAAAATATCATGAAGCTGTTGTATTGAAAACACACTGGGGTAAAAAGCAGGGCCAGCGTACAGATCTTCAAACTGATCTTTCTGAAACAGAAAAAAAGAATACTCGTGCTAGAATAGCAGATGCAATTGGCGTGTCAGAAACGGAAATCTTCAAGATCACGGCAGTTGGTGATAAAGACCAAGCAATGTTACAACTAGTTGGTGAGGATGTGACTCTGAATGAAGCATACAATGCAATTAAATCTGATACACCGAAACATAAAGTGCCTGCTGAAGAAATCGATCTTGAAACAATTCACGCATGTCCATTCTGTGGTAACATTCCGAAGCGAATCGAACTTGATGAAAACAACAACTTAAAATATACTGAACAATGAATAAAATCCATCCACAAATACTGAGAGTGCTTACAGCTGTATCACTATTCAGTGGAGCAGGCGGCGGCTCTCTTGCGCTATTGTATAATTACTTTAACGAGCTATTGGCAATAGATAATTGGTCTGCTGCACAGAAAGCATTTGAAGCAAACTTCAAAGATGAAAAGTACATTCCGTTTTGGAATGCAGATATTTATTCCATTTCAGGGAACGATATTCTTCGTCGTATTCTGATGGGAGTCGGAGAGTTAACATTGCTTTTACTTTCCCCTCCTTGCCAAGGTCTCAGTATAGCGAAAGGAAAAATGAATCCGCTTGATCCAAGGAATGGTCTTTTCCTGCATTCGATTTCCTTGATCGAGCAAATTAGTCCGAAGATTTTCATCATAGAAAATGTGCCGGGTATGAGTGATCCGCGAAATACTGCAATTTTTAATGAAATCAAATTGCGAATTCGTGAACAATTGGGGCCTCATTACAATATCAAATTATTTAACCTAAATGCTAGTTTTTATCAAACTGGCCAGGAACGTAATCGGTATATTTTTATCGGGTATGCTAAATCGTTTGGGATAATTCCGACAGCACCGACACCAGATTCCTTGTCTCGTGAAGGACTTCGTATTGTAGATATTGATCCGAGTATTACAGCGATCAAAGTGGGGCAATCAAAAAAGATTATCAAACATAATACAAAGCGTATGAATACAATTACTGCGTCTGAACCGGTAACGATTTATTCCGACGGAAAGGAAATGAAAATGTCAATCGAACAGGACAAGAAATTTGCATCATTCCCTGATTGGTATCAGATGCCAATTGATATAAGTAAAGATGATGCTCATAAACTAATGGGTAATACGCTTCCACCGATGTTGATGAAAAACATTGTGGAACATATTTTAAGCGAAGTGGGAAATCTACTCTAATTCAACTAATCATCTAATCCTGTAATAAAATCAACCATGAAAAATAATAGAATTCAATTCGAACAATACCTGAAAAATGTTTACTGTCAGGACAACGGAGAACCAGTAAAACAAAAAACGATCAAAGATTACACCTGCTTATGCAATAAAGCAGGTGAATACTTAGGTATGCATAGAGAATATATTTTCGAAATCAACAGTCCGTCGATCATCAAATATTACATGCCGGAAATAAGGCAAGTGAGTTCTGCAAGGTATAAAAGTCCGACAACATTGATTACCCCGGTAAATGCTTACATAAACTTTCTTCAGTACAAGTCTGGCAAATAATTAAACAGAAATCAAATAACCATTAAATAAATTAACAACAAGATGAAAAGAATCATTGACAAAAAGGTGTACGACACCGAAACGGCTACATGGATAGCTACCGATGCATTTGGTAATTATGACAATTTCAGATCATTCGAAGAGACTCTCTACAGGACTGCAAATGGAAATTACTTCCTAAAATACAGAGGAGGTCCTTTGTCTAAGTATGCAGTTGACGAAGGGACAGAAGGAAAGCGAGGAGATTCCGGTATTATTGTGTTCTCTCACGATGAGGCATTCGAGTGGTTGGTTTCAGCAAGAGAATCTGAACTAGCTGCTGAGCTGTTTCCTGATAAGATCACGGAAGCTTAATTATTCAACTAGGGACATTCAAGTGAGTCAGTACTAAAATTAAGGCCTGCATAGAGTAATTATGCAGGCCTTTTTTATTTATTGAAATTCCTCCTTAGATTTATAATCTTCCTTCATCCGCAAACGAATAGTAACTCTCCTCTGTAAGAATCACATGATCCAAAATCGGTAACTCCAACAATTCACCTACATCCTTTAACCGCTTTGTCATTTGAAGATCGTTATTGCTTGGCTGAAAATTTCCGGAAGGATGATTATGAACCAAGATAATTTGTGAAGCATGACAAAGTAGCGCCGTCTGAAATATCAATTTCGGATCGGTGTAGGTCGCAGAAACTCCACCGGAACTGATTTGTTTGAATGCGTACAATTGATTTTGCCGATCCAATAGTAAAACGAAAAACTGTTCAACATATTGAATTGTTCCTTCTGGGTAAATAATGCTTCTTGCATAATTGGCAACCGCTTCCGCACTGCTTAATTTAATACGTGTCTCGGTACGCCGGAAGAAAGAAACCTTAAGTTCAAATACACCAGGCGGAAAAATATCAGAAGGAGTTCTACTGAAACATGACGACTTCATTTACTTGAATATTTAGCATCATAGTCATCAAGAACTTTTTTAAGCTTTGCACACATCCGGTAAAAATATGGTTGGTCTTTCTCTTCAAAATATTTAAGCGTTCTTAGAATCAATTCACGACCATTCATTCGTTCATCCTTTTCACCATTTTTATCTTTAAGTATTATGTCTCCATCATCCTCAAACAGGTTCGGCCCATATTTCAATAAATTCTTGTAGTAATATAAGTGAGCATAAGAAAGTTCTAACCGAGCTTTTTCCAGTGGAGTTAATGTATTTGATTCCATGTGGCTTATTTATTTCGTGTAACAATATTTTTAAATTCAACTGTGCTTCCATTCACTTCCAAATCATCAGCATCAAATACCCTGATCCTTAATTCAGAAATCGTAACCATTACACCGTTTTTTAATTTGACAAAATCAGTCTGTTCTTCCGGATTGTTTGCAGCAACTGTTTCTGTCCATGCGTCGAGAACATGTGCAGATAGAAATTGAATTGATATTGTTTTCGTTTTCTTTTCGATTTGATTCATTAGGATATTAAAGACAAACCCGATCAGCTCTCGCTCAGATGAGAACCAAGCAGTAGGACTAATTCGATCCATCCAAAATGTGTCAGTCTGAAATTCTTCAGAGATCAATGCCGCTAGTTCTGGCTTTAAAGTACTCTTAATGCGCCCTGCATGTTTGGCTGCTTCTGTGATTGCGATTATTGCGTCCATGTTGATTTAGTTTGAAGGTTGATTTGTAGTGAATCCTAAGGGTATTCGCTTGGTGTTGATTGTGTAATCTTTATCGGTATGATTGAATATTTCAGCCAATGTCATTGGTATTTCGGTTTCAAAATTGAATTCTAATTTCTTTAGTAAAGAATTCGATTTTTGAATATCTAAAGGTTGGAAGCAGTACCTTCCTAATATTCTGCCTTTACGTAAGAAGGCATCATCAATTTTTGAGTAGTCACAGTTAAAAGTTGCAATCACTTGAACTTTCAAGCAGTCTGAAAGTAAACCATCCGATAAATTCAAAAGGTTGGATATTGCGGGCTTACTTTCAGTTCTTCTTTTCATCAACAATTCCTCTGCGTCTTCAATAATGAGGATTGAATTTGAATGCTTGCTCAGGAAATGTAGAAACGATGGTTGTCCTATATGATTTGCAAGAGACGAAGGCAGGTAAATGAAATTCTTCTTAACTGCACCAATCAAATGCCGGATGTAAGAACTCTTACCTGTTCCTGGTAAGCCATGTAGTAGTGCAATTCCATTTGCTTTCCTGCTTTGAAGTTTCTCTAGCATTTGTTCATGGAACGAAAGAAAGTCGTCATTATAGAAATCGTTAATGTCATCATGTTGATTTGAAATATTGAACTCACGTACTTCAAGTGATCCACCGGAATTACATACAATCAGACCAACTTTCTTTTCATCGCCGACTTTTTTTTACACAATCGAAAATAATTGACTGTATATTTTCTATTTCTCCCTTATTTGTTGTGTGATCATAAAAGAGCTCAACATATCCCTGATGATTGCACATGTATAAGAATATCGAATGAGGCAGTTCAATATATGCAGTTGAAATTTTCAATCTCCCTATTGGCTGAATGAATGTTTCTGATTTGACTACTTGCTCTTCAGTCAGATTGAAAGAAGAAATGAGCTTGTCATATAATTTCTGAACATCAATTCGATAATGAGTATGTACAGACGGAATGTTTCCTGTCTTGATATAATAATAAGTGGGCATGTGTAGAAGATTTGATTTCTCCATAGCGGGCAGGTATTGTTTTCTATTCATGATTGTATGGTTTACAGCGAGTATAGCCGAAATTGTTGAAAAG
This sequence comes from Bacteroidota bacterium, assembly GCA_016721305.1. GTDB lineage: Bacteria > Bacteroidota > Bacteroidia > AKYH767-A > 2013-40CM-41-45 > JADKIH01. The sequence goes on along the minus strand of JADKIH010000005.1, from coordinate 28,067 downwards.
GAAATAACATAGACTTAGAAAAGGAAAAGTGAAAAATGTCGAGTATCTAAGAGTATTTGCTAAAGAAAGATGAATAATACTTTCAAAAACGTAAACAATAATGAAAGATATTTTGCCAATGTTACAAACTAATACGATCTAACATTTCATAGCAAATACAATGAAAAGCTTATTCTTTTTATATGCTATTGTTGAATAATTCCATGTTTTATAAAATTTGAATTTCATAGGCCTTATTGTGTAACTGAGTTTTACCAGCGAATGACTACGATTTGTATGTAAAACGCTGATGTTTCTCAGACAAATCAGTAGTTAATGCTTGAAATATTGACAGAACGGAGCTTCATTAAATGCGGGCTGAGTGAAAATAAAATGGTCAGAAAAACTAAGCGACTTCCGGTAGATACAATGTGCTAATCTTAAAACTACAGAAGATGCACAGCATTCTACAGAATCCCACCAAGCCAATTCCACTTAACAATGTGGATACCGCAACAATTTTAAAAATGATTCAGGACAAGGATCTGAATCCAAACTATCAATTGATTCAGAAGCTAAGGGAGTTTACAAAGGCTGATCCCGAATACAGAGCAATAAAACGGCATTTGCAATGCTTCACTCCGAATGCCAGCTTCACTGATTATGTAAACCGTAATAATGTTTCAGCGAGTTCCGGGTTTGTCTATATGGATTTTGATTCGGATGATAATTTTGAATTTGATCGTGAGATGGAATGTCTAAGGAAGAATCCTTACGTCTATGCGATATGGACTTCCGCTGGTGGAAGAGGGATAGGTTGTCTGGTAAAGGCAGATTGGATCGACACCTGTGACCTGACATTTAAAATTGCATTCAAAGAAGCTGAAACAACATTATCTCAGTTTGGATCAACGGTAGAATATATTGATCCCAATTGCAAAAACATTTCACGATTAAATTTTATTTCTCATTCAACTGTATGGATAAATGAAAATGCCATTTCCATTCCGAAGCCTGCACAGGATGAAATGGAATCTGAGCCCACCTTTACTTATGCTTTAAGCAAGAAAGAATTCATACCTACAACATATGCGAAGTCTTCACCATCAAAGCTTCATTACAGCACCCAAATCACAGATTGGGGGCATGATGAAAAATACAGGTTTGTACCAGAGGGCATACCATTTGTTTCAATTTACATTGGCAAGTCAAAATTCTCTATTGGCGAACGGACTAACAAACTGTTCAATATCTGCTGTAAACTAGCTGTGATCAATCCTGGTGCAACTCAACAAACACTCTCTCAGCATTTGTTTTCCGTCAATAAGAGATTCTGTGTTGCTCCTAAAACTCCACAGGACATCTTTAGGATTGTCCGTTCAGTACTTCAATATAGAGAGTCAGGAACACTTTATGCGCGATCCGTTCTGAAATATGTATGGTTTAATCCGGCCTATCCCCTTTCTGCCAAGAAGAAGCAATCTATTGCAGGAGAGCTATTGCGTTCCAAACAAAAAGATCTTACATTCTTTCTTTTGGAACAGACCATCTCTGCTCTTAGAGTTTCATCTGTCAAGATCACTCAAAAGAGTGTGTCTGTTAGTTCAGGTAAGAGTGTGAGAACCGTAAGAAGATATTGGAATGCTTTGAAAGAGTTTATCTTTTAAAATGTAAAGGGGACGTTAAGTCCCTTATTTAACCATAGTACGTATTAGGAAGCTCGCGTCCCCTTTTCGTTGGATATTGCTATCTTCAGCAGTATGAAATACTGGTATCACAATTCAGGGCAAGAAGCTTCCTTCTACTATGAACCCTTAAACTGGGGTGAAGTCATTTCTCTTTTTGAGGAAGACTGTACTGTTTCGATTGAACATTTCATTGGAACAGATTCGAAACAGCGAACGTTCTACAAGTCATGGCATGGCTGTTCACCGGAATTGATAGCTATGCAAGAACCTTTAATGCTTAAGGAACTAACTGGATTGATAGAAAGCCATGAACTTTATCCATATGAGTACATACTTCGAATACGGAACGTTAGAATTGAAAGGGCTATACTGGAAGGTGCTGTCTTCACCGGTGATCCCAAAACGATCCAGATGCTACGTGACAGAATGTTAACCCCTGAAGCAATCAGAAAATCATCAATCAATGGTGAGCTAGTGGCATTTGGCGAACCAGGTAAGGTTCAGGTAGAAGGCACATTCGGCAATAACGTAGATTTACTTGAATTCATCTATAATAACTTGATGTCGAAAGAAAGTCCAGGCTATCATGATTTTATGGATAGTCTTGATTCGGCTACTATTGTTAAAGACTAATTCATTATTTCAATCCTTCGAAAAATTCTTCTAAAGTAATATTGTGGACATCCAGTACTCTCATTAGAGTAGCCATCCTAAAGTTGACTCCCTTTTCCATCCTGCCATACTGAACCCTGGGAATATCATTGTCAAAAGCAAAGTTCTCATAGGAACTATACCCGGCCTCAGTCCGGAGAAGTCTCAATTTTTCTCCAATTTTAGCTATTCGCTTCTCGTGCTTTTTAGGAATTTCCATGCACGAAAGGTGGTTTTTCAGCCCATTATGTGTTACCGCCTATAGTGTGTTTCCTATACTGTGTTATTTAGAATCAAACTGCTATATTCGCTATTGTATAAATCTAAATTACAACTCTTTATGAAAAACAAACTTTTACTCCTATTTTGGATGATTTTAGGCCAGAATTATTCTAATGCTCAGACTGACACAATAATTAACGGTAACATATTAAATATTGATTCTATAATTCAGGTTGCTGATCAGTTCTCATCCCAGCAGAAATATGTGGATGCCGTAAATACATTATACAATGCACTATATGACCAACCTAAGTATTGTATTATTAAGCATAAGTATTTAAAGGCTTATTTTCTCTCTGGATCTTCGTCGATAAAATTTGCAACGGATGTTCTGAATAATACACCATTTGAAAATCACGATTGCAGCCCTTGGTCTGTCGAAGAACGATGTGAAGCGATGGAATTACTTTCTCACTATTTCTTTTTTGAAGCAATGAAAGCTAATTATAATTCAGCCAAGATAGACAGCATGTTCATTTATGCGGATAGTATTAAACTCCTTTGTAATCGTACGCCATCATTTCCAGGATTTGAAGCAGAAGCAGCAAAGAGGAAACAAGCACTGGCCAGTTTAAACCCAACAGCTTCTACCTATGGAATCCTACAAATAATTGACAGGATTGATAATCCTGATAGTGTTAGATCATTATTCAAACTTGCTTTTCAATTAGCAGAAACAAAAGAGGATTATTTTGATCTAGGCTGGAAGCTTAGTAACAGTAACCAATACAAGGAATCAATGAATTGTTATCTGAAGTTGTTCGATATATCCAACGACGACAAAACAAAACGAGAAGCATATAATTTTCAAGTTGGAGTTTTAATAGATCAAAACTTGATTGATTCTGCAATCCATGTGCAAAGCAGATTGCCATCGAAACTAAAGTTGAGCGCCGAAGATTTATGTGACAACAAAGAGCAAGTAGGTGACATCTACTTCAATGCCGGCAAGTACACTGCTGCAATTAAGCAATATGATTTGACCTTGGCTTGTACAAATGATCTAACACATAAATCTCATTTATATAAGAAGATAAGCGATGCGTATTACAAAATGGGAGATGTCAAGAACGGGTATAAGTTCTACATTATGGCACAATGAAAATATTGGTAATCTCAATCGGGCATTTGAATTAACATAAACTCTACTGAAAGCACCATACATAAAAAGTTCTATGGAAGAATTAAACCGCTTACTTGATTTAACTCAACAGCCTGTCATTCTACTTGAGGGTACAAGAAAATTAGCAAATGAACAATTTGGAAAATTAGTTCTATTTGGGGAATTCATTGCTAAGAAGTTTCCTGATGTTCGCTTTCGTTCCGGTAACGCCTCCGGTTCTGATGATGCCTTTGCGCAAGGAGTTCGAAAGGTTGCACCTGATCGAATGCAAATTGTACTACCAAAATTGGATGCCGGGAAATCACGCTTGCATAGCAGTGATTATGTATTAGCTCTCGAAGATGTCACAAAAGCAGAAGAGAAACAAATCATCTATGAATCTAAACGTGCCACGCCTAAGAATAAAAGATTGTTCGAAGCTTATGAATTGCAACAGGAAGGCATGATGAAACAGAAGAGTTTATACTTATTAAGAGATACCTTAAAGGTTTTGGGCTCTCTGGAAAACAACCTTTCGCCAATCATAGCCAGGTATATTTTTCGTTAATGAAGATGATCCGAATCAGGAGGCACCGGTCATACAATGCGAGTATGTCGCCAAAACAATGTTCCGGTATTTACACAGAATGATTGGATGAAATGGATGGTATGAACCTTTCTAACCTTAGTTCATATAAACTAAGGTTGCCATGAAACAAATTTCGATTGACGAATATAATTGTTTTATCTATTGACCCTGGACAAATTGTCTAGGGTTTTTCTTTTTCATGATTGTTGCTATGATAGGTCAGATTACCCACCTAAATATTTCTTCAACCTGTGTTGCAATTTCACTTTTTCTTGCTACCTTATTACCTGAAGAATTATAATAACATAAATATAATTTCTATGGCAACAATTGATGATTCATTAAAACAGTTAAATTCTTTATCTAAAGATGATTGGGCTAAATTATTTAATCTGATTCCTAAAATTGAAGAAACAGATAGCTTTGGTAAAATGGCCGGTGGCGATGAAATCTCTCCAGGAACAGTTGAAATGCCATATTGGGATTGGTCTGATATAACACAGTCGTTTGTAAAAACAGCGTATGAGTTAAAGCTTGTACTAAATTTTGATTGGGGAGAATGGCCTGAAGGCAAAGCCATGCTCCAAAATAAAAGTCGAGACTTCGATAGTCTTGATCTTGCAACGCTTTGCAAACTAATAACTACAATTATTCGAGCTGACAAGTTCAATGATGGATATTTGGTAAGTCTATTTGAAAATGGAACCCTATTAAATATAATCAAAGCGATAAAACGAAATCGAGAAAATAGTACAAGACCCAAACACTCAGAAATACAAACCAACGGTCTAACTGATTTGCAGGAAAAGTTTATATGGCTGGCGTATGGTGAAGGGGTTTCATATTCTGAAATAAGTAAGCAACTCAATATTGATAGAGCTCAAATAACTAAATGGGAAAGTGACAAAAATGCAGAAGAGTTCAATAAGCTTAAGAAAGATGTGGCTGCAATTAGGAAAACATATATGGCTAAGAAGATCCCACATGACTTTAATACCTACAAAGAGTGGGTTTTTAAAATGGAGACGGGTAAGAGGTGTGAATACTGCAAGATTACTGAAGATGAAATAAATCAGCTGTGGGAAAAGGATGAGAATTTAACTAAACGAAATAGAGGAAAGAAACTCGAACTTGACCGTAAGCAACCGAATTTAGAATATGAGGATCTAAGTAATATTGTATACGCATGTTACTGGTGCAACAATGCAAAGACGGATACTTTTACTTATGAAGAATTTCTTGAAGTTGGTAAAACTATTTCGATAATCTGGAAACAGAGGCTTGCGAAATGATAAGAGATTCCGATACCAATTTTCTTTATCTGGCAGATTGCTTACCGGAATTTCAACCGGCATTCACTGAAAGATTAACAAAGGTTTTGCAGGACTTAAAGATTCCGTATGGTTTTCTGCCGAATACCAAAGATATATGGGCAAAGGATTTCATGCCTATCCAAAAGAGTAAAGACGATTTTGTACAGTTCACTTATGATCCTGATTATCTAAAGTCCCTGAAATACCAACACCTGCGCTCTGATACTGATGATGTTTGCCGAAACATTGATCTTGTCCCAAAGAAGTCAAATGTTGTCATGGATGGCGGAAATATTATTAGAACAGCCTCGAAGGTGATTATGTGTGATAAAGTATTTAGCGAGAATCGAAACCTAAGTAAATCTCAATTAACCGATAAACTTTTAGACTTACTGAAGACGGATCAAATTATTTTCATTCCCTGGGACACGAATGACTTTACCGGTCATGCAGATGGCATGGTGCGTTTTGTTGATGATAATACTGTTATTATCAATGAGCCAACAAATGAAAACCGTGAGGTTGAGAATCGGTTAAGAACTATTTTTAAAGAAGCAAGATTAGACATCATTGAAATACCATACATGCCAACTTACGATCTAACTTTTGTAAGTGCAAAAGGTCTTCACCTCAATTACCTTCAAATGAAACAAGCTATAATTGTTCCTGTCTTTAATCAGTCAACAGATGATAAAGCAATAAGGCTCCTTGAAAATATATTTACAGGGCAGAACATTGTAGCAATAGATTGTAATGAGATTTCTGCTGATGGTGGTGTGTTGAATTGTATATCATGGAATATCCTAGTTTGACACTAATTTTATTTAAAAGGTCAAACCACTAGATATATTTAGAATTCCCTGCATTTACCTATGAAAACCACCTGAAATCTTTCCCCTTGGTTTCCATTTCGTTGCGCAATCACCCAAAATCCATAGGATACTTTAGCTTTTCCGGCTTTCATTTGTCACCCGAATCTGATAGACTGCTATGTAATTCTAAATCTACATAGACATGCCACAGACATTAAAAGAAAAAATCATCGATGTTGTTAAAGCTTCTACAAGCATTGATAAAAAAACTATCAGCGAATCAACAGCCACAAAAGGAATTGTACTTGAAGGAGCGCTAAGCAAACTAATCAAAGACAAAATTCTAGTGGTAGAAATTAAGGCCGGAGAGAAGATCTATTCTATTTCCCCTGAAAAGAAGTAAGTTCAACAGCAGAAGCAAGTGTTCCACAAATTTCACCTAGAAAAAAGGAGAAAAAAGAAAAAGAGGATGTCGAAATTACTGGTGCCGGGGAGAATACGGAAAAATCCAAGACGAGTTATGGAAAAAATGAGGGAAAAAGGGACATGAGAAAATTCAGATTTAAGGGGGAGCACCACACAAAAGGCGGTTTAGTCCATGCCATCATTTCCGAATTCGTCTCAAAAAGGAAAAGCATTTCCCTTGCCAAGTTGAAAGAATCCTTTCCGGACGAATTGCTCCAACGTTTTGGGGTAGTTCAGGAAATTTCAAAGGCAAAACAATTCGCCAGTGGGGGAAGAGACCGATACTTCATGCAAGATGAAAGGGTAATCAGAATCAAGGACAGGAAAATCGTAGTTTGCAACCAATGGACGTTCTGAGAATATTAAACCCTTCCTTACTGCTGCGAGGAAGCTTGGATTTGACATCCGGTAAGAATTTAGTTTGTTAGTGCCATAGTTTTTGCCTTCCTGGGCTCATTAGGTAATTCCTGGTGAGCCCTTTTTCGTTTCTTTATCCAGAATATTTATAATGAATAAAATTGCTCAGGCGCGTCTTGAAATCTTAGTTTTTTTCTTTTAAAGATGGTATAAGCAACTTTCATTACCATTTTTATAGATCCTGAGGTTAGTTAGTGCCATTTGATACAAAAACGACTTTTTCTTGATTAAGCGTGAAACTTCATTGTGGAATCTAAATTTTATTCATAACATTGTAAAATGAGGAAGGTGGTAGCCACTTTATTGTTATTCTTTTACTTAATCCCGGCAATCGGATTAAGTATAGATGCGCATTGGTGTGGCAAGAAAGTAAAAATTGTTGCGATTGATTCTTCACATGAAAAAAAATGTCCTTGCAGTAAAAAAATGTCTAAAGGATGTTGTAGTGATGTTCATGTTTCTTTAAAACTTACAGATAGCCAGAAGACTTCAACTGAAGTAAATTCTCCATCAAACAGTTTTGTTAAACTTATAACTGCAACAATACCTTGTTTAATTTCTCTTAGTCCTAGACATAATTTTGTTTTTAATTTTTCAAAATACCATGCACCTCCTTTTAAAAGCAAAGAACCTGTTTATCTTCTTAACAGCGTAGTCAGAATTTGATTTACTAGTTTTTTATTCTTTCAGCCGACAATTTAAAGTTGTTCGGCACTTTGTGTTGCATTGTCGCGAGTGAATTCCCTCTTAAAATAACCATCCAAAAAAATAAAAATGAAAAACAAAATCACGCTTCTATTAGTATGTGCTTTGAGCATTGCAGTTTCAAATGCACAGACAATTCCAAATGCGAGTTTCGAAAACTGGACAAGCATGGGCAGTTATAACAATCTTGATGCATGGGCAACGCTAAATGACATGACTGCATCAATGAGTACTTTCACCTGTGTTAAAGGTACGCCGGGCCAAGTTGGTGCTGCTTATTTGAAATTAACATCAAAAAACGTAACAGGCATGGGAATCATGCCGGGAATGGCTGTTTGTGGTACAGTTGATATGGCCACTCTACAACCAACTTCCGGATTTGCTTTTGTAGATCGTCCATCAGCTTTAACAGGCAAGTGGCAATACATGGCTTCCGGCGCCGATCAAGGTTTTATTGCAATCGCGCTTACAAAATGGGACAATACAATGATGATGCGCGATACAATTGCATCTGTTTACTATCCACTTTCAGGAATGGCAATGAGCTGGGCTAATTTTTCAATTCCAATTACTTACTTGAATGGAAATGACCTGACTCATGTATTATCATCCTTTCGGCAAGTCAAGCAAATGGTGCGCCTACGGTAGCGAATAGTTACTTGTATGTCGATGGTTTGAATTTTACAGGCATAGTAGCCAACGTATCTCACAATACTTCAACTATGGACTTAGTTATTTTTCCAAATCCTACATCTGACAAATTGAACATTGATCTTTCAGTACTCAATAATAAAAAAGCTACAATAAAAATTGTAGATGTCACTGGGAAAGAAATAAGATCCATTGAAATTCAATCAGTAAATGAAAAAACACAATTAGACATTTCCGATCTTCCAAAGGGGAATTATATTTTAAAAGTAATTTCTTCAGGAGAGGTCATTTCGAATAATTTTATTAAACAATAATTACATAGCCTAGGTAGCTTTCGGGTTTGTTTGTTACCTAGGCATAATTCAACATCCAATGAGAAAAATAATTGCGTTCATCCTAGGCTTGTTACCAATTTTGGTCAGCGGGCAAAATCAAATCGATTTTCCTGACACACTTTCAGGAACAATATTCAATTTGAATATGCACACTGACAGTGTTCAGTTTCTACCGGGAACAAAGACCTTCACAAATGCATTCAATCAATATTCCTATTTAGGTCCAACTTTAATTTTAAACAAAGGAGATGTTGTTACAATGAATGTTACAGACAACCTTTCCGATACAACTACAGTTCATTGGCACGGATTGCATGTTCCGGCAATGGACGATGGCGGTCCTCATACCTTCATCTTGGCCGGAAATACATGGAGTCCTCAATTTACAGTAATGAATCATGCCGCAACGTTTTGGTATCATCCGCATACTCACATGAAAACAGGTGAGCAAGCGATGCGTGGGGCAGCAGGTCTAATAATTGTGCGTGATTCAGCTGAAGCAGCTTTGAATCTACCAAGAAGATATGGTGTAGATGATTTTCCAATTGTCGTTCAATCTCAACAATTCGATTCCTTAAATCAAGTTTTATGGAGAGGAATGCAGGATAGTATTTTGTTAGTCAATGGTACAGAAAATCCAATGACGAGTATTCCATCACAAGTTGTGCGGATGCGCTTGCTTAACGCATCTCAGGAACGTAACTTCAATTTTGGATTTACAAGCAACAAATCATTTTATGTTATTGGAAATGATGGCGGATTATTGAACGCACCGGTCTCAGTAACACGAATTCGACTTTCACCAGGTGAAAGGGCAGAAATCCTTGTTGATTTGTCAGGAATGTCAGGACAAACAATCTATCTAATGAGTTATGCTTCTGAATTTCCTGTGGGTGTTCAAGGCGGAACACCCATGCCCGGTATGGGTACAACTATGGATAGTCCTATCAACGGAATTGACTTCAATATTCTTCAATTGAATATTGGTGCACAAACTTTAAGTCCTATCTTAACGGTACCTACTTCTTTAGTAACTGTCACTCCTTGGCTTTCTTCTCAATCAAACATAACTCGCAACATTACAATTTCTGCGCAAAACATGATGAGCATGGATGGCCCTTTCTATTTTAATAACCTATTATTTGATATGAACAGAATAGATTACACCATTCCGTTAAATAACATTGAAATCTGGTCGCTAACAAATCAAACAATGGTTGCTCATCCATTTCACATCCATGATGTACAGTTTTTTGTATTGGACAGAGATGGTATTACAGTTCAACCTCAGGAAAGTGGTTATAAAGATGTTGTGATGGTTGCTCCTCAAGAAACCGTTCGCTTCATAACAAAATTTGAAGATTTTGCGAATGCGTCCATGCCGTATATGTACCATTGCCATATTCTCATGCATGAAGATGACGGTATGATGGGGCAGTTTGTTGTGGTACCAAATTCAACCGGGGTTATAGAACCAAAAGTAACCGGAAATATTTCTGTTTACCCAAATCCAATTTCATCGAATGAAATAACAGTCACATTAGAAAATTCGATTGTTACAAATGCTACTGTTTATATTTCAAATATTATTGGCCAAGAATTTATTCACTCAGTAATTCCAGCAGATAATAGTCTTTTGAAAGTAGACGTTTCAGTTTTACCTGTAGGAAATTACTTCTTGAAAATAGTTTTTGGAAATCAAACAGCAGTTGCTAAAATATTCAAACAACAATAATGAATTCAGAAATGAAAGAACAGCTTCATACTAGTCAATCAAAAATGTGGTTGAGAATAATTTGGAAATTCTTTCGGGACTTTTTCAAAAAAGATTGTTGCAAATCATAAAATGGATAGGAAAGAACGATTACGAATAATAGAGAAGTCCTCCAAGCAGGTAGGGCCCGGTGTGTTTTATTCTACCATCGTTGTAATCACTTCTTTCCTTCCAGTTTTTTTACTCACCGGTATTGAAGGCAAATTGTTTCATCCATTGGCTTGGACAAAAACTTTCATCCTAATTATTGATGCTTTTCTTGCAATTACACTTGCACCTGTATTGATTTCGTTTTTTTTAAAAGGAAAATTAAAACCTGAAAGCGCAAATCCGGTAACTCGGATTTTAGAGAAAATATATTCTCCTATATTGAAATGGTGTTTGCATTGGCGAAAAACAGTTTTGGCAATAAATGTCATTGCGCTAATTATTGGTGCAGGAATGATGTTTCGTATGGGATCAGAATTTATACCACCATTAGATGAGGGGTCGATTCTCTTTATGCCAGTAACACTTCCAGATGTTTCTAACTCTGAAGTGAAACGAATTCTGCAAGTGCAGGACAAGATCATTAAGTCAGTTCCAGAAGTGGAAAATGTTTTAGGTAAAGCAGGAAGAGCAAACACTGCGACCGACAATTCTCCTATAAGTATGGTTGAAACAATAGTGTTACTAAAACCAAAAAAAGAATGGCGAAATGGCATAGGCAAAGATGACATCATCAATGAGTTAAATGCCAAATTACAAATCCCTGGTGTTGTAAACGGATTTACTCAGCCAATTATAAACCGGATCAACATGCTGTCAACAGGTATACGAACAGACGTTGGTTTAAAAATTTATGGACAGAATCTTGACAGCATTTATTCGCTTGCAGTTCGAATGAAAAAAGAATTGGAAGGAATAAATGGTATCAAGGATTTATATGTTGAACCAATCACCGGTGGCAGGTATGTAGATGTTACTGTTAGGAAGCAGGAAATTGGGAAATATGGCTTAAGCGTGGATGACGTTAACATGTATGTAGAAACAGCTTTAGGCGGAATGAACCTCACGACAACAATCGAAGGAAGGGAACGCTTCACTGTAAATGCTCGGTTCGCTCAAGATTTTCGAAATAGCATTGAGGCGATCAGGCAAATACCAGTCAAAACGATGAATTACGGGACTATTCCTTTGTCAACAGTTGCTACTGTATCCATTTCAGAAGGTCCTCCTATGATCAATTCCGAAAATGCAATGCTAAGAGGCACAGTATTATTTAATGTTCGCGATAGAGATTTAGGTAATACTGTAAAAGATGCGCAGAATAAACTCAACAAAATGTTTTCAAAGCTTCCTAAAGGTTATAGCTTGGAATGGAGTGGTCAATGGGAAAACCAAATTCGCGCAACCAGGACATTAAAATTTATTATGCCAATAGTGCTCCTTATCATTTTTATGGTGCTCTACTTTACTTACAAGTCTTTAAAAGAAGCACTATTCACTATGGTCACAGTTCCTTTTGCTTTAATAGGTGGGATTTATATGGTTTATTTCTATGGCGTGAATTTGTCAGTAGCTGTTGCAGTTGGCTTTATTGCACTATTTGGCGTTGCTGTAGAAACAGCAATGCTGATGACTATTTATCTGAATGAGTATATGGAGAAATTAGTAGTTGCAAAGGGCAATTCATCGACTACGATCTCAAAAGAAGACTTACGAAAGTATGTGATTGATGGCGCTGTCCAAAGATTACGTCCAAAACTAATGACTGTATCAGTTTCCCTTTTTGGATTGATTCCAATTCTTTGGTCAACAGGAACGGGAAGTGATGTGATGTTACCTATTACTATTCCGCTAATTGGTGGTGTAATTACATCGACTATTTATGTTTTACTGGTAACACCAGTAGTTTACGAAGTGATGAGAGAACGAGAATTGAAAAAATTTGGCAAGATAATTATGCCGGGAAATGATGACTAAACTAAAAATAATTCTTCTTTTTTTTCTTTTTATTTATAACCTGAAATCTTTTGCTCAGGTGTTTACGCTTGATTCAGTTTTGGTTCAAATTGAGAAAAATAATCCTATGCTCAAAATGTATGATGAGCAAATCAATGCAATAGACAACTACTCACAAGGAGCCAAAAGCTGGATGCCACCATCAATCTCAACCGGCCCTTGGCAAACACCTTACAAGCATTTTAATGAAGGAATGTGGATGATTACAGGAGAACAAATGATCCCAAATCCTAAAAAGCAGAATTCCAATTTCGATTACATGAAAGGAATGGGAAGAGTAGAATTAGAAGGTAAGAATGCAAAGAAAAATGAACTGTTTTCGATGGCAAAACAAATTTATTTTACGTGGTTAGTATCAAAAAAGAAATTTGAATTACTACAAGAAACTGACACGCTATTAAGTTATATCGTCAGTGTATCAAATTTACGTTACACTTATAATAAAGAAAAACTAAGCAATCTTTACAAAGCAAAAGCCGAGCTTTTTCAATTGAGAAACATGGAAACCATGATACTCTCTGAAATGGAAATGAAGAGAATAGAATTAGGCGTTTTGATGAATCTTAACAAAAACAGTGTATTTGAACTGGACACTTTACTTGTGCCAAAATATTATGAATCACAATTGTTAGATACAACCTAATTGCGACATCACGTAGCGATATAAAGCAATTTGATGCGAGCATCGGTCTTTTAAAACTACAGCAACAGTATGAAAAATCAAAACGATTACCAGACTTTGGAGTTTCTTTTAGTCACATGCAATCACTTGGCGAAATGCCAAATTCATTTGCTGCGATGGGAATGATAACTTTACCTATTGCACCTTGGGCTTCTAAAGAATACAAATCGAATATTACAGGGCTTGCCAATTCCGAAGACGCAATCACTTTTCAAAAGCAATCACTTGTGAATGAATCGGCAGGTATGATCGCGTCTCTTCAAGCGCAGATAAAATCATCTAAGATTCAACTGAACAATTACAATAACAATATTCTTCCTGCTTACTTCAATAGTTACAAGATGTCTTTGATTGGTTACGAACAAAACACAGAAGATTTATATGTGGTACTTGATGGTTTGAAGATGTATTGGATGGCAACTATAGATTCATTTGATCAATTGTATAAATTACTCAAATTACAAACTGAATATGAGAAGGAATTGGAAATACGATAGTCTGATTCTTCTACAAAGAATTGTGCCCGTGCTACTATTTACGGTCACCCTTTTCTATCGTCTTGTAAATGTAAGGGAAGAACATAAACACATAGCCGACAAAAATGTTAATAGTTTGACGGTTTGTTCAACGAGTCAATCAAACTGTATTTAGTAGCGTAAAAACAATAACTCCAAAACAACGATCAATTTCACCAATAATATATGCAACCGGGTTAATTTCCTACAACCCGAAATTGATAAATAATATAAGTTCACGATTTAATGGCCGGATTGAGAAATTATACTTGCGTTTTAATTTCCAACTTGTTGAAAAAGGTCAACGAATAATGGATATTTATAGCCCAGATATTTTGGCTGAGCAACAAAATTTAATTTATCTTTTAGATAACTCTAACAATCAGAGCGAAATTATCAAATCTTCGGAGCAAAAACTTAGTTTACTTGGACTAACCTCTGAACAAGTTAGTCAGATAGTAAGAACAAAAAAGCCAATCAATCCACTCCCTGTATTTAGTCCATACTCTGGACACATTCATGATATTGGCATAAGTAATGGCATATCACCTACATTGATGAGTTCTACTATGAACACCAATTCAACAGAGGTGACGAAGCAAACCGAAATTGAGAGTCTTCCTGTTTCTCAAACATCAGCACTATCAATAAAGGAAGGGATGTATGTACAAACCGGTCAACCTGTTTTTGCAGTGTATAATATTTCTCAGGTATGGGCTATTTTAAATATCTTTCAGAAGGATGCAGCTTTTGTAAATTTAGGTGATCAAGTAACTATTGCTTCTGAAACCAGTCCTGACGAACCCGTTAAAGCTAATATCAATTATATCGAACCTGTTACTGGTTTAAGTAATTCGGCAATCAAAGCAAGAGTATATCTAACTAATACACAAAATCATACTTTCCCAATCGGAACATTAGTGTCAGCTGAAATCTCGTCCCGCGAGGTTAAAGGTGTATGGGTTTCTCGTACAGCGGTCGTGAATCAAGGGAAAATGCAAGTTGTATTTGTTAAAGTAGGTAATCATTTTAATGCGACAGAAATTCTTTCAGGATTAGAAACGGATTCGCTAGTTCAAGTAATATCAGGTTTAAACGGAAACGATCAGATTGCCGAAAATGGGCAGTTTATGGTAGATAGTGAAAGTTTTATTAAAACAATCGAAAATGCAAAATAGGAGGCCTATGCGATCACTTATGTTTTTGATTATGCTTGCAACCATTTCCTCGATAGTTTCATCTTGCAACAATCAGAATAAAATTGAATTAGCTGCAAATGCAGATGAATACTATACATGCTCGATGGACCCACAAGTAGTTGAATATTTGCCAGGGAATTGTCCCATTTGTCATATGAAATTGATAAAAGTTAAGAAGAACAACCTAAAAGAAGGACAAATTAAACTGAGTGACCAACAAATTAAATTGGCTAATATCACCTATGATACTTTGCGAATCAACGATCTCGGCAAAGAGGTTACATTGACTGGAAAAGTAACCATTGACCAAGACCTAACCGAAGCTATCAGTTCCAAAATTGATGGACGAGTGGAAGTACTTTATGCAAAAAATATTGGTGATCCTATTTTCAAAGGGCAAATACTTTATGAAATCTATAGTGAGGATTTAAATATTGCGCAACAAGAATATTTAACAACAATCGAAAGCACTTCTCCTTTGGAAGGATTCATTGAGAGTGCAAAAAATAAATTGTATTTATATGGTATGACGGAACAACAAATTGAAAATATTAAAACTACAAAGCAGATTCTAAATCGAGTTCCTTTCTTTTCAAAAAATAATGGATTTATAAGCGACATTTTAATTTCAGAAGGAAATTATGTTTCAACAGGAACCGTTTTGTTTAAAGTAGCATCCTTCAATGCCCTTTGGGTAGAGGCTCAAGTTTATCTTCCGTATTTATCATTTGTAAATAACAAAACTGAAGCAACCTTCTCAATTCCCGCATTGGGAGCAAAAACATACAAAGGGAAAATTATTTTTATTGATCCACAAGTACAAACGCCAGAAAGATTTGTCTTGGCAAGATTCCAAATTACAAATGTAGAAAGCGAAATTAAGCCGGGAATGCTTGTAAATATCAACATTCAGTCTTCAAAAATAAAAGCATTGTCCTTACCTGTTGACGCGATTATTCAAAACAGCATTGGAACAAATGTTTGGGTCCGAAATCGAGATAGTGTATTTGAAAATAAAATGGTAGTGACCGGAATTCAAAATAGTAGTCAGGTTGAAATTAAGAGTGGATTATTTAAAGGTGATGTGGTAGTAATTTCTGGCGCTTACTTATTAAATAGTGAGTATGTCTTCAAAAAAGGCGCAAGTCCGATGGCAGGTCATGGTCACAAAAACTCGGAAGAATCAAAAACACAATCGATGCAAGGAATGAAAATGTAAAATATATAAACCCAAATGTAAATGAAAATATTTATTAAATTTATTCTGGTAGTCACAGTAATGACATCGAGCATAAACACCTCGGCACATAATCATGACAAAGAGTCATTGAAAGATAGTATACCCCAGAATGATGTAACTGTTCTGCATGACTCAAGTATCTCTCAAGAAATGGCGGCGCATTCGGAGATGAAAGCAATTGATGCTTTCCCCAATTATCATCCTTTGATTGTTCACTTTCCAATTGTGCTGCTCATCATTGCAAGTTTAATTCAACTGTTTTCGTTTTTTGTTTTCAAAAATGAATTAAGTTGGGTGGCGTTAGCCCTTTTAGCATTAGGCGTTTTAACAGCATGGCTTTCATCTAACACCTTTCATGCAGATCCTGATACATTGACCGGTAGAGCGAGAGAAATATTTGAAACTCACGAGCAAATGGCCAACTTTACATGGTGGTTTTCATTGTAGTATTATTATTTAAAATAGTATCTCGCTTCATTTTAAAGAGAAATGTGTGGATGGAAATTCTCGTTTCGATCTTGCTTATAATTTCTACAATTACAGTTTCCATTGCAGGTCATCATGGAGCAATGTTAGTTCATATGGAAGGAATAGGGCCTAAAGGGAATCATTTGAATACTGAGGATCACGATGACCATGACAAATGATATTATTGAGGTACCTACATTTACAATAGAATATTTAGAGAGCCATGAATTCACTTGATCAAATAATTAAACAATATAAAGAAGATGCACAAAGTGTCTTCAATACGGTTTATTGATAATGATCAACGATTAAAAGCATTTCGTACTATTAGACGGGGTATCTTTCAGGTAGTTGAAGATATTAAGAGTAATTCATTTCCAAACGATTTTAAAGGGAGTTCTTTGGAGTTTGTACTCAACTGTATTTCAGAGCAAAAACAGATTTTTGTTGGGGTCGCCCACCCTTTTTATTGGAAACCAAAATTGAGGATTCCGGATATTTATGAAAATCAGAATAATAAAAAGGCATTTGGTCAATTTCTCGAAAATTGTTTAAATGCCAAATCCGAAGATCAGTTAATTAAAGAGATTGTACGACTTGATACATTAAAAATAAAAGGATTGGGCCCGGCCGTAGGTAGTATTCTATACTATTTGCACCCTACACTATTTCCTCCTTTTAATACTGCAATTTTGAATGGATTTAATACACTTTTCAAAGATAAAAAGAAATTGGGAAGTTGGAGTGAGTATTTAAAAATGCGAGAAATTTTAATTCAATCTAACAACAAATACAAAACAGAACTTTCAAATGATTTGGGTGCAATATCAGGGTTATGCTTTGAGATTGGCACTCAGAAAATGTTGATTGGAAGTGATGATTATCTAAGTGAAATTGAAAGAAATAAATTTGAAAAATCGATTGAGAAACGTCAAAGGGAAATCGAAGTTGAAAAAATGGAGGAAAGTCTTCATAGTGAAATGCAGTATCATTTACTCAAAATCGGAAGTTCGCTTACTTTGACGTAACTCCAGCCATCAATGATAAAAGTAAATCTTTCAACGGAACCAATTTTTCTTTTATTTCATTACAAAGTTTCCGGAATTACCGACTGATAAAGAAACGCAGAACACCATTAAACTCATCGATGTATTATGGTTTAAGAAGGGCACAAGTAATATTATTGGCGCATTTGAAGTAGAAAAAAGTACAAGCATTTATTCGGGAATACTTCGGCTTTCCGATTTATACTTCAGTATTGCAGATGGTGATGAAGTGTTTTATATCATCATACCAGACAACCGTGAGAAAGATGTAGTCATGCAGCTTTCCAGACCTGTAATTAGAAACTCAAAAATAAGTATAAGTTACATTTTGTTTTCAGAGCTACGAAAAAACTGTGATGCAATATGTAAATTTGGAACAGACCTTTCGATTATGAATAAAATTGCAAAATCAATCTAACTTAAAAATAAACACTATGAAAAAAACAGCATTTTTATCGGTAGCAATAATGTCACTTGCTAAGTGCTTGTAATAGCACAATGAACAATAACAACCATATGGAATCAGGCGATTCAGCTAAATCAAAAGTTTCATCACAAGTTTTCAATTTGGATACCACCAAACTAAAAAGCGGAGATGCTTTCTACCAATGCGAGATGAATCCTGAAGTTTTATCAGACAAACCAGGAAGTTGTCCAACATGCGGAATGGATTTGTCTGAGATCAAAAAGAAATAGACGGGAAAACCATGGTAGAAAGACTTATTTCCTTCTCATTGCGTAATCGATTTGTGGTACTGCTTGTTGCAGCCTGCATGTTCGGCTGGGGGCTCTATGAAGTTAAACATAATCCGGTGGATGCAATCCCCGACCTCTCCGAGAACCAAGTTATTGTCTTTACGGAATGGATGGGCAGAAGTCCACAAGTAATAGAAGATCAAGTTACCTATCCTTTGGTATCTAACCTGCAAGGAATTCCAAAGCTCAAAAATATTCGCGGAGCTTCAATGTTTGGTATGAGTTTCGTGTATTTAGTTTTTGAAGATAACGTTGACATCTATTGGGCAAGGACAAGAGTAGCCGAAAGATTAAACTTTGCCCAGAAACTTTTACCGGAAGGGATTTCTCCTACTCTCGGACCTGATGGAACAGGTGTTGGACATATTTTTTGGTATTCCTTGGATGCAAAAGGATACAACCTCGGTGAGCTACGCGCTTTACAAGACTGGTATATCAAATTTTCATTACAAACAGTTCCAGGCGTAGCAGAAGTAGCATCTTTCGGCGGCTTTCAAAAGCAATATCAGATTGTTATCGATCCGGTAAAATTAAATTATTATAATGTCTCAATGATGGATGTTTTGAAATCTGTCAAATCAAACAATAATGATGTTGGTGGAAGGAAATTTGAAATGAGCGATAAAGCATATATTGTCCGGGGCTTGGGTTACATTAAATCTATTAGTGAGATAGAAAACATTTCACTAAATACTTCCAATAATGTTCCAGTCCGTATAAAAGATGTTGGGTCAGTTCAAATGGGTGGCGATATTAGATACGGTATATTTGACGAAAATGGTGAAGGTGAAAAAGTCGGAGGTATTATAGTAATGCGATATGGTGAAAATGCAGATGTTGTAATTAAGTCTGTGAAAGCAAAAATGGCCGAAGTTCAAAAGGGACTTCCTGCTAATGTGAAATTCCATATTGATTATGATAGAAGTGGTCTAATTGAAGAAGCTATTAGTTCCGTAAAGCAAACTTTAATTGAAGTATTCATTAGTGTTTCGATTATAGTTTTAATATTTCTTTTTCATTGGAGAAGTGCTGCAATTATTCTTATTCAAATCCCAATTTCAGTTGCATCGGCTTTCATATTTCTAAATGCATTTGACTTTTCGTCAAATATTATGTCATTGACAGGTATTGCATTAGCCATCGGAGTGATTGTAGATGATGGAATTGTAATGGTGGAAAATGCTTATAGGCATTTAAGTGAAGCGGAAATTGAAAAATAAATAACCGAAATAAAATGGAATTAAATTCAAGAAAAGAACATTGGAATAATGTTTATTCAAAGAAACAACCACATGAGGTAAGTTGGACACAAGAAATTCCGGAAACATCACTTAAATTTATTCACAGTTTCAAACTAAAAAAGTCGGCTAAAATAATCGACATAGGAGGTGGAGATGGTAAATTAGTTGATTATCTTCTTGACGAAGGGTTTGAAAATGTGTCGGTACTTGATATTTCAGAAAAAGCAATCGAAAGAGCAAAACAGCGATTAGGAGAAAAGGCATCTAAAGTCAATTGGATTGTAAGTGATGTGACAGATTTCCAGCCCACCCATCTATACGATTGTTGGCACGATCGAGCCACCTTTCATTTCCTCACAAGGAAGAGTGACTTGAATAAATATTTATCTATCGCAAGGAAAGCAGCAAGCTCATTTATGATTATAGGAACCTTTTCAGACAAAGGGCCGAAAAAGTGTAGCATGCTTGATGTCCATCAATATACAGAAGTTGAATTGCAAGAGCAATTACAAAATGGTTTTTAAAAAATAAAATGTATAACAGAAGATCATAAAACACCATTCGACACAATACAGAATTTTTTATTTTGCAGCTTTAAAAGAATGACCTAAATGAAACATCAAAGTATCTCGAACGACCATATCAAGCACAACATGAATCCAAGTATGGGGCATGTTGGCCACGACCATCATAAAATGATGATTGAAGATTTTAAAAGAAGGTTTTATGTAACACTTCTTTTAACAATTCCTGTAATGGTCTTTTCTCCTATGATTCAACAATGGTTTCATTTTATGATTTACTTTGGGGGTTCAATATATTTACTTTTAGCTCTTTCCACCATTGTTTATTTTTATGGTGGCTTCCCATTTCTCAGTGGATTTATCTCAGAATTAAAAAAGAAAACGCCGGGAATGATGACACTAATTGCAGTCGCTATCACAACTGCTTATTCATATAGCGTTGCAACTGTTTTTGGCTTACAAGGAATGGACTTTTTCTGGGAGCTTTGCACATTGATTTTAATCATGCTTTGGGGCATTGGATAGAAATGAAATCGGTGGCAGGTGCATCAAAAGAATTGGAGTTATTGGTACAAATGTTGCCCGCTATTGCTCACAAATTAGAAGGCGAACAAGTATTAGATGTTAAAACAGATTCTCTTGTTCAAGGAGACTTGATCTTAATAAAGCCAGGTGAAAGTGTTGCAGCCGATGGAATAATTTCGGATGGAGAGAGTTATTTAAATGAATCTATGCTTACAGGCGAATCAGTTCCTGTAAAAAAGCAATCCGGTGAAAAAATAATTGGAGGCTCTATTAACGGTAATGGGTCATTAAAAGTAAAAATAAGTCATGCTTCTAAAGATTCGTATTTATCAAGAGTAATCAAACTTGTAGAAGATGCTCAAAAAACAAAATCAAAAACGCAATTACTTGCGGATAAAGCTGCCAAAATTCTTACAATTGTTGCATTAGCCTCAGGCTTTTTAACTTTCATTTTTTGGAAATGGATTGCAAATGAAACTTTCGTTTTCGCATTAGAAAGAATGGTAACGGTAATTGTAATATGCTGTCCTCATGCATTGGGACTTGCTGTTCCGTTGGTTGTTGCCACCTCAACTTCTTTGTCTGCAAAAAAGGGTTTGCTGATAAAAAACAGAACTACATTTGAGAATGCAAGAAAGATTACAACCGTTTTATTTGACAAAACAGGGACACTCACAGAGGGGAAATTTCAAGTTGTGCGGTACCAATCTTTTTTAGATAATGTATCAGCAGAACAATTACTTCAATATGCGGCTGCAATTGAACAAAAGTCTGAGCACCCAATTGCTTCAGGAATTGTAGCTAAAGCTTTAGAGCTAAAACTTTCGTTTCCTGATGTTATAGGTTTCGAAGCGATAACAGGAAAAGGTGTGGAAGGAATAATTGATAATCGAGAAATACTGCTTGTTAGCCCCAAATATGTTCGGGAAAAATTCAAAGACTCGCAAATGGAATTAAATGACAAGGCTGATGAAACAGTAATTTATGTATTGTTAGACAACGAAATTGCCGGAATTATTGCTTTGGCAGACAAAATTCGACCTGAATCAAAAGATGCAATACGAGTACTTCATGAAAGTAAAATTCGGTCTATATTACTTACGGGAGATAATTCTAAAGTTGCAAAGAGTGTTAGCGATGAATTACAGATGGATGGTTTTTTTGCAGAAGTCTTGCCTGAACAAAAATTAGAAAAGATACAGGAGTTACAAAGCAAGGGAGAGTTTGTTGCAATGACAGGCGATGGAGTTAATGATGCGCCGGCTTTAGCTCAAGCTGACGTTGGAATTGCAGTTGGAAGCGGTAGTGATATAGCAGCAGAAACGGCAGGTATAATCTTAGTAAATAGCAATCCCAAAGATATTGCCAATCTGATTCTTTTCGGGAAAGCAACTTATAGAAAAATGATACAAAATTTGATTTGGGCAACTGGTTACAATGTAGTTGCATTACCACTTACAGCAGGTGTTCTTTATAAATGGAACATAATGCTTAGTCCGGCAATGGGCGCCGTACTAATGAGTCTCAGTACAATAGTGGTTGCAATCAATGCTAAGAGCCTTAAAGTTTAAATTTATTCTCAATTTCATCATATGTTTAGTTCAATTCGTCTATCCTCCCCGCCACATTCTCCAAAAGATCCTTTGTGATCTTAGCATAAACCTCAGTGCTTTTGACAGAGTAGTGCCCTAACAGCCTGCTTACAGTTTTAATATCAATACCATTTTCCAATAAGACTGTAGTGGCAAAAGTGTGCCGGGCAACATGATGATGAACATGTTTATTGATGCCTACAATTTTAAATATTTCTCTCAAGTATGTATTGACTTTTTGATTACTCAAACGAGGCAAGACAAACCCAGTTGCTAATCTATGAGCTTCGTATTTATCATAGATCTCTTTTGCTTGCTCAAACATTGGAATCTCAATCGGATCGTTCGTTTTCTTCTGAGTACTTAGTAGCCATAGCCTGCCTTTCTTTGCTTTTTTTATGTTATCATCTTTCAACGCGATGGCATCGGAGAATCGAAGTCCGGTATAAACACTGAATAAAAAGAAATCTCTGACCCGGATTAAACTTTCGTTTCCGTTAAGATCATGATCCTTCAATTGCTCTAGTTCTTCTGAAGTTAAAAAGGTTTTTTCCACTTTTACATTTTTTATTTTAAATCCATCGTAAGGATTTGCTGTGATTATTTGTTTCCTGATTGCGTTATGTATTACTGTCTTTAACCTCACCATATATTTATTTGAGGTGTTTCGATTCATCGCTCGTTTTAATATTGGGTGAATGTATGTCAGCAAGAAATGTTCAAAGCCGTCCAGATCTGATCTTTTAAGCTGTGAAAGCATAATGTCATCTCTGCCTGTGGACTTTATATAATTTGATAGGTGAATCCGCGTAGTCTTATATTGCATAATCACAACCTTTGTCAACTCGCCCTGGCTTTTGCTTCTTCAATGAATCGATCAATAAAAAGCAAGACGGAGTTATTACCATGCTTACTTTTACCGGTCAGCCTTTGCATTACAATTTTTGCGGTTACAACTTCTTTCGCTTCTTCAAGTTCCCATACAATTTCTGTGATCTTATTATCGATTTCATTTAAGCTGTGGTTAATAAATCCATCGCTTTTTTTCTGAACGATCACACGCTCCTTATTATCATCCCAGAACTTTGGATCGATATATTGATTGAGAAAGAGCTCTGCTTTTTTCCGGTTAACGTTTATCCGCAAACAGATGGGAACTTTAGTTTCATTCTTTTGTGCCCTGTAATTCAAGAAGAATCTTATGGAGCATAATGTGCCTATCATTTATATTTTCATTTCTGGTTTTTATTCAAAAGCCGTTCTAAATCACTGCGCCGGTAAAACAATTTACGCTCTGTAAGACTTGAACTCCTCACTTTCCCGGTATTCCGGAGCTCATAAAGTTTTATCTTACCAAGTCCGGTGATATTCATGGTTAGCTTTTCATTCATCCAATCACCAATACTTTGTTTTTCGGCAATGAATTTTTCGATGATAACATACAATTCATCGATCTTCTTTTCAAGTGCCTTGATCTGGGCCTCATTACTGATGTACAGTGTTTCACGGTTCATACGAGTGTAGAATTTAATAGAGTAAGGGAAATAGTGAGTTGTGAAATATTTACGAACGCTGTTGGTTCTGATTTTAATATTTCATGGCAACCGTGTTGTTTCGCCGGAATGAAATGGACAAATTGTCCAAGTGAAGTAACTTCTGTTTATATGAACAGAGGTTGATTGAGACAAGACAGGTGTATGTCTATGAAAGTGTCTGAAATTTTGTAGCTGGTTACGATCAGCTTATGTGTTCATAGGGGGAAATTAGGGGAAAACTTCTCGTAGCCTGAGCCAAGGGATTCCTGTTACTTCTATACTCGATGAAAACAAATAAAAAATGGAGACTCTAAAAATCAAATTAGGAACAAGAACAATCGAAATCGACTTGTACGAAGCAGGCGAGCGCGTAACTAACCCTTTCACTGGTAAAAGCGCCTATCTCAAACCATTAGCACTATCTCTTTATGATTGGATCATGGGAGTGCAAATGCTAGTTACTCATCCATTGGCAAGCACACAGCGGTCATTGATAATTGCTTCATTTGAACCTGAAAACCTGACATGTTCACACTTTTCGATGTTGAAGAAACGACACGACTTTTTGATGAGGCAAGAAATTATTTTAGGAGTAAATGGCCAAAGGAATACATGGTGCTGCTTGATTAAGGAATGAAGACGAAGATTTCCCAATATAAGCTATCGGAAATGTTGGCTTATATTGGGCCATTTTCGTTTTGTTTTTGGATTATTCTGTCAATATAAAATAAAGCCTTACTTTTAATAAATGTTAAGCATTAACGAAAGATTGAAGTCTCTTATTATCAAAAATGGGACAAACCTACTTACAGAGTTATATAAAATTGACGATGATGAAAATAAAATTGGTGCCGCATATCCCATTTTACTTTCGGTAAATGAAGATAAACTCAAAGAGCCAGCTTAAAGATCATGTTCTTTGGGCAAGAACCAAATGTTTGGGATGCGAGCGAAACGGTGGAAGGGCTGATGAAATATTATCGTCAGTTTGTGTGCTGCGATTCTGATTTTAATGTCAAGCGGCGCGGGCATTTCTGGAATGGTGTAAAGAAAATCATTAAACTTATTCAAAACGAGAGGGATGAAGAAGTAATCTATCCAATATACAATAATGTCATCAAGGTTGGCAAAATAAATGGCCCTGGAAGACCACCTGAATATACTTAAAGTTGAGCGTGAATATTTCAATGTTATTTTGGAGAGAGATCTCAATTTGAAACCTGACATCTGTATATTTTTTTACTGGTCCACATTATGACGATGTTATATCAGATATATTTGGCAGATTGGACTATATACCACTTTTGCCTTTCTCTAATAGAGAACTTGCTAAACTTAATATTCCAAACGTTTCCCTTTCAATTCGGACTTATCATCCTAGGTATTTATATGGTAATTCCATCGAAGATTATTTTGATTGTATATTACTGCAAATACAAAAAAATAAAAAGTTAAAGTCATGAGTCATGGAGAATTTGAATCGTATGTGATGGGAGACCATTCTGCATATGGAATCAATGAGCTTGTTGTTCCGCTTTCTTTAAAAGAAGATTTCGAGTATTGGTTTAAAAAGAACGGGAAATTTATAAAACCTGACAATTTAATAACTAAGAATCAGTTTGAAAGTATGAATAAAATTTTCGTACTCGAAGGTGGACTTTGTTATGGAAATTCTCAAAAAGTAATACATGTTGCTGAACCTTACTTATATTTTGAAGGCTTTTATGCAGTTGATGGAAAACAAACGCAAAGACCGATTTCAAGACACGCATTTAATGTCAAAAACCAAGACGGGAATTTGGCAATTCACGATTTTTCAGCCTATGTTGGTCAATATTCACCTTCCTATTATTTCGGCATAGAAATTCCAAATGATTTCATCAAGAAAATAATAAAAAGCAGATTTCAAGATCTTTCCTCTTTTTTAGCTAGCCGTCCGGCATACTCGATGATCCGCCCCTATTTCTTTAACGCTATTGGAAGAAATGATTTAATAACTGATGGTTTTTTTACTCCTGAATAGTTTGAAACAAATTATCCTAACCAAAAAGAGCTGGCATTTCTTCCCTTTGAAAATATTCTACTATTTTCACAAATGCACAATTCTACAAATAAAACCAAAGCCTGCCTTTTCATCCGCGTTTCAACTGCTCAACAAGATTATGATCGGCAGATTTCAGATCTGACAGAATATTGTCAGCAAAAGGATACGAAATTGCAAAGGTAATTGCGACAAAGATTACCGGAACGAAAACACTTGTAGATCGGCAGGACTTGCAGAACTTTTAACTGCTGCTAGCAGAAATGAATTCCAGAAAGTAATCGTCACCGAAATTTCAAGGATCGGTCGAGATGCACGCGACATCAGAAATGCAATCGACCAACTTCACCGAAAGAAGATCGCTGTAGTATTTAAAAACCAGGCGGTCTGGAATCTATTGATGAATCCGGAAATGAAAGTTTCGTTACTAACATCATAATTGCGATTTATAGTGAGCTAGCACAAGAAGAGAAGAGGATACTTTCGGGACGGATTAAATCTGGTTTGGCGGAAGCTCGGCGAAAAGGGAAGCGAATGGGGAGGCCAGAAGGCCTGGAAGATAGTGTTGACTTGAAGAAGAAATACTCAAGGTTGATTACGGATTTGCAGAAAGGCAATTCATTGACGGAGTGTTGTAAGTTACATGGGGTTAGCCGGAATACGGCTATCAAGATAAAAAAGATATTTACAGTGTAGTCTCCCTGGATGTGCTCGTTGGATATTTTCAGATCCATTTCAAGAAAGAAATCAATTGCCCTTTCAATTTTCAGGTAAGCATTGAAATATTCTAAAGGATCACTACATTGTGAATTGCGCTTTGTGATTAAATACTAGGCACAATATTATTTTCTAACATCCAATTGTGGCTATCAAAGAGATTTTGATCATATTTTTCTTTCCTTTTTGACCAACCGTAAAATCCGGAAAAAGCAGTTCTTGATTTATTATTGATTTTTTTCGATTGCTTCTTCCCATACAAAGAACAAAGTGGCGACAATTTCACAAAATGCAGTATCTCGTTTCCTGAATAGTTCTATAATGGAACTAATTCTAGTGGCCTGGTTTGAGAAATAATGTGAATAATAGTCTTTGTACTTTTCAACATTTTCAAGTGGCAAATATTTAACGCCATAAGAACCCTCTCTTTGCACTTTTTTGAACCACTTTTGTTTTTCAAACTCTGAGTCTACTGAATATAACCACTTATTATCTAAGGGACCAGCAGCAAACTTTTTGTAATTTGTTGAAAGTTTAATATTATTAACATGTTCGCAAAGGCAAAATAATTTTGCAAATTTAATATGACCAAAGGTGGGCTCATCATGTAACTGGTAAACGATCTCAGCAGCTAACACGGTTTTTTTAAAATAATCTTTTGGGGCTCTTAATTTTTGTTTTGAGTCTATTCCGTTTGATTCATTCATGTTTGAAATTACTATTGTAAACGATATGCGATGATTTTTTCAAAGGCTTGTGATTTTATTTTTCGAAAATTTACATCATTGATGCTGTATTTTTCACAAATTTTCTTTCGAGATTCCTTTGGAAACTGTTTTGTGTTCTTTTTATTTATTGTTGGAAAACAATTGAATTCATGACTAAGCAATACGATTTCCTTTTCTATCGGTTTCATTGTATCTAAAGTAGATTTCAATCTAGATAAATCATAACTAATTTCGACTTTTCTATGAAGAGTCTTCCCAATATCCACCAATGAAAGTACATGATTTCTATATTCTTTAAATTTCTCATCTCCATCTGTAAGTTTCCTGATATGCTCTTTGAGTTTATAGTTGGCGGTTTTTGTTAACCAACCTAATACCAATTTGATTGCAGTATCATCTTTTGTATTTGATGGAATTGTGAAATTCTTAGTGGATATTTTATTAAAAAAGACAATACAGGTCTCTTGGAAGATCTCTTCAGCATCAAACTC
>JADKIH010000004.1 GCA_016721305.1 Bacteroidota bacterium | reverse complement strand
ACCTTGTGGTGGTCGATGGGGATTTTATCTATTATTGCATTGGCGGGTATGTGGCTGATCGTTCCTCGCGTTTACAAAAGCTCCATTGCAGTTACAGAATAATTGGCGAATGAATTAAACCAATTCGACTTTCATTGGTTAAATCAGCTGTGTGCAAATCGATTTTGACTGAAGGAGAAAGAATTCGACGACACAATTCCTGCGAATACCTCTTCATGTTCTCGCCTTCGAGTAATTAATGCCATCTTCTACGCCTTGAATGAATTAGAACTCGTCTTACTTTTAAAAAACGGAAATGAAAATGCCTATCGTGAATTATTCAAAATTCATGGAAGCCGCATTTACAATACTATTCTAGGTATTGTCCAAAACCGTGAAGATGCCGAAGATCTGACTCAAGAAGTATTGGTCATCATTCATCAGTCTATTTCTCGTTTCGAAGGCAATTCAAAGCTCTCAACTTGGATTTACCGAATTTCCGTGACTTCGTCGCTCGATTTTCTGCGAAAGAAAAAACGTAAAAAGCGATTTGCATGGCTAAAATCGATCGACGAAGAAAGTCATGACGGACTGAGTATCGATATCCCTCATTTCGACCATCCGGGAGTTAAGCTGGAGAACAAAGAAAAGGCGGCCATTTTATTCCATGCCATTGGTAAACTGCCGGAAAATCAAAAAACAGCCTTCATACTAAGCAAAGTCGAAGGCCTTAGTTATCAAGAAATTACCGAAGTAATGAATCTGTCACTTTCTTCTGTCGAATCGCTGCTCTTCCGTGCCAGACAGAATCTGAAAAAGCTCCTGACTTATTACGAAAAAAACGATTAAAAAACGCAAGTATTCGCATAAACCGACATCTAAACAAACATGAAAGACGCAGAAAAACGTATTTCCGAGATCCTTGACAGCCTGGATGGCATCGAAAGAGCACAGCCGGACGCGAAAGTATTCGACCGTTTTTCGGTTACACTTAAAAGCGGAAAGTAATACGCCTGATTCCTGACAGAAAACAAATGGTTGGAATTGCAGCGAGCTTACTATTATTAGCCGGAATCAATTTCGCTGTTTGTTATCGGTACGATAAAAAGCAGGACAATACGGCTTCCGGCAAATCGCCGTTTGCAAATGAATATTTCGATTACCTCCACTCTATTGAATTTTAATCCATGAACGATTCAAAATTTCTGAAAATAGCAATCGTCATTCTGCTAATCATTAATATTAGTACGCTTGCTTTCTTTTCCTTCAGACCTCACGGTCCAAGGCCTCCACATCCCGGAATGGGCCCGGGAAGAGGTCCGTTCGAGTTTTTGGTAAGGGAATTAAAAATGACTGATGAGCAAAAATCAAAGTACGAAACGCTCAGAGATCAACACCATGAAGCTGTGGAGTCGCTTCGTGAACAATCTCACGATATGCATAATGCTTTTTTCGATTTAATAAAAGCAGAACCTATCGATTCTGTCAGAGTGAAAAATCTTGCCGATTCAATTTCTGAAAATCAAAAGCAAATAGAACTCATCACCTTTTATCATTTCAAAGAAGTTCGTTCAATTTGTACACCCGAACAGCAAAAAAGATTCGATGTAATTATTGATGATGCTTTGAGAATGCTGCAACCTCCTCATCGGCCTGAATAGTATTGCAGCTTTTTCAGTACTTAGTGACCTTTCGCACAATTGAATCAACTCTTTTGCAGCTTTATACCAATCTTACATCGGTTTACGAAATAATTGAACAAAGATCCCTGCGAGATATACCATTCTCTATTCATATTTTTATTTAGGAACGGTATAAATTGTATTTTTCGTTTAAGATTCTGTATCGGAGTGGAATAGTCGTCGTCATTCACCTGTTTCCTGCAATTCGACTTTTTAAAAATAGCATACACCTTAAGTTTTTTAATATTGCATAAGTAATTACACAAAACTCAAAACACTACGATGAAAAGCAAATTAAATCCTGGCCTTTCTCTGCCTCTCCTAATTGGCAAAGTTGGTAAAACACAAAACATGGACAATCGATGGCTATTAGGTTTCGGTTTCCACTTCATTGATTACACTTCCACTGACCCGATCTTTAAAGGGTTCTTCGACACGAAAGACTACAACAGTGTACCTGCGTTTGCAAAATTCAATGTCTCGAGAAGTTTAAACAAATCGTTTGCCTTGGATTTATCGTATTCGATGACTAGCGTTAGTAAACGTAAGCTTCAGATTTCCGACAGTAAATTCTTTGGCGATGTGGATTTATCGTTGAAGTACATGTTTGCGAATGGTTATATCCTAAAAGAAAATGCCTGCATTGATCCTTACCTATTGGCCGGTCCCGGTATGAGTTGGTACGGTAAAGAATCTTCTTTTGCTTTCAACGTAGGACTTGGTTCTAATTTCTGGCTCTCCCCAAATGTGGGTGTGTTTGCTCAAACCGTATTAAATAAATCTTCTAAAGAAATTGTTGGCGACTATTTCCAGCATAGCGTTGGTTTAGTGATTCCGCTTTGGAAAAGATTCCGATAACGATGAGGTGTCGACAGAGACGATTTGTGTCCGACAGTCTTCGGTTTAGCAGCACTCAAAGGTTGCCCTGATAAAGATGGTGACGGTATTACCGATAATGAAGATGCATGTCCTGATACAAAAGGCCTTGCTGCATTCAAAGGCTGTCCTGATTCGGATGGCGATGGAATTGCCGACAAAGACGATGCTTGCCCGAACGACAAAGGAACAGCTGCAACAAATGGCTGCCCTGATCGTGATGAAGACGGAATTGCCGATAAAGACGACGATTGTCCTGATACGAAAGGTCTAGCAACATTCAAGGGTTGTCCTGATTCAGATGGTGATGGTAGTGCAGATAAAAATGACGCATGTCCTACTGAAAAAGGAACAGCTGCTACCAAAGGCTGCCCTGATCGCGATGGCGACGGAGTTGCTGACAAAGACGATAAATGTCCTGACGTAAAAGGATTGGCGAGCAACAACGGTTGCCCTGCCATCGACGAAAGCAAAAAGAAAGAAGTGTTAGAGAAAATTTCTTTTGCGGCTAAGAACATTCAGTTTGAAACAGGAAAAGATGTGATCAAACAGGTTTCGTTCTCACGACTCGATACGGTTGTAAGTATCATGAAGACCTACCCTTCTACGAGTTGGTCTATTGAAGGACACACTGACAATGTTGGTAAAGCCGATAAGAATCTGGAGCTTTCTAAGCGTCGTGCTGCTGCCGTAAAACAATACTTCATCAGTAAAGGAATTGATGCATCACGACTTTCTTCTGAAGGATTTGGTGACGCGAAACCTGCTGCCGATAACAAAACGGCTGCCGGTCGTGCAACAAATCGACGCGTTGAAATTAAATTGAACGAATAGTAAAAACATACATTAAACAAAAGAGCCGTCACATAATGACGGCTCTTTTGTTATTATTCAGTTTAGAATTTAAAAACTGTATCCGAACCCAAGATTGATAAAAGTATTAGTCTTTTTATATAATGCAGCAGCTGAAGGATCATCTAGCAATAATGGATTTTGCTCACCTGTTGAGGAAAGATGTGCATCTGCTTTGAAAATTACATTTTGAATTGGTTGATAAGAAAGACCGAAAATAATATGTTGCTGATCGAGAGTTTTATCTTCAATTCCATTGTCAGGAATACCGGCGTTTAGATTTAATTTTTCAAAGCGACCAAATAACATGAGTCGTTGAGGCTTGTTCAGATTTTCACTTTCATGAAGAGCATAAGCTGCCTCAGCGTAAACGCCGAATGCACTTTCCGGTGTATTATTATCGTACACCTTGTTTATCGTTTCTGCATCTTTAATCGATACGACGGCTGCAAGAGCTTTAAACTCGAAACGTTTGTATCGGTAAGTAATATCAAATTCTCCCAATGAAACCGGAGTTCCGAAAATACCACCTTCAATTCCAATCAGATCGGCTTCCTTCTTCGCTAAGCCCACTGAACCGCCATAATAACCTGAAGCCTGGAATTTAAAACCTGCGATGGAATAATCGACAGCACCGGTGATCGCCAGATTATTTCCCGACGCATTACTTCCCTCATAACGGCCATCCCGAATCACATTTCCATGCTCGAAAGATTCGCAATTCAATCCGTTTACAAGCGCAACAGAATAATTGAATGGAACTGAATACAGACTTCCATTGAAGCTCACGCCTAATTCGCGCCATGTAGAAGGAATCAATTGCGTTTCAATAATTGTTCTTTCATTGTCCAAATATTCCGTAGGCAGGTGATTCGTATTCAGAATACCTATTTTCGGCAGGAACAAACCGAATTTGAAATAGTTGTTATTGTTGACATTGTATTGAATGTAGCACTGCTCAAGAGCAACTTCGCCACCTTCTTCACCACCGGCTACTTTTGCATCTTCCACTTCAAGCTCACTGAAAAGAGAAAACTGTGAATTAAACTTATGTCCGAAAAATAGGACGAAACGCTCCAAATTGATTTTTTGCTCTTTCCTCATTTGAATCGTACGAATAAAAGGCATTGCCGTATCCGCCTACGACGGTTTTTGAGTTTGCTTCAGATGCTGAAGTATCCGCGCTTCCTTCGATTGTGCCAAGCGGATTTGCCGAAACCATGCCCGAAATGAGCAGGATGCTTGCTGATAGTATATATGTTCTTTTCATCGTTATTTAGATTGATTCTAATTAGTGGGACAAAATTGTAGCTTATTTAGAAACAATCCAAACAAAAAAGTCATGTTTTGCCGATTTTCTCAATACAATGATTTCAAATGCTTTATGAAGTTTTTAGTGCTAAAAATTGCCAATTAAATGACATTTATCAGTCTAAAAGGAGATTCCCGGAAATGTTAAAACGTCAAGTTTCAGCTGAAACCGGTCTTGAAATTATCCAAGGGCCGTAATCCGATCGACAGCTATTTTACACGCTACAGAAAGCATACAATAATTAAGTAGCCAACTCCGTAGTCGATTGTTCAAAATTCAAATTGCCACACGCGCTTTTATTTCTGTTATTTATACCAAAGAAATCACTCATGCGCACATCGGCTTTTTTTTGCTTAGCCTTCCTACTCTTCGCCTGCACTCAAAGAAATGCAAACCATTCGACCAAACTGGGTGGAACGCTCATAAAGCTTGAGGATGCAACTTCCTCGAAGGAGAATTGGTCGAAAGAGAATACACTTATCTATCACACTATTTCAGAGCCCGACAATTTACATCCGACAAATGGTAACTCCGGCCCTCGTTCTGAGATTTTGCAATACACACAGCGTACACTTTTATATACAGATTATGAGAACCAGTCTGTGATGGCCGGACTTTGCGATTCACTGCCACGAGTAAGTGTAGATGGCAAAGAATTTACTTTTCATTTGCGCAAAGGAATCAAATGGGACGACGGCAGTGATCTAACGACAGAAGACGTTCTCTTCTCCGCAAAAGCATATGCATGTCCGCTCACCAATGATCCTGCTGTAAAAAGTTATTGGGACAATGTGAGTGAAATAAAACTGAACCCTGCCGATCCGAACGAAATCACCTATGTAATGAAAGGCAAGGCGATTCAGAATGTCTCTATGCACACCGGCTTTTATATTCTGGAGAGAAAATTTCATGACGCCGAAAATCTCCTGGGTTCATTTACGCTTCAGCAATTCCACGATACAAATTTTCATGCGGAAAAATTCAAAACTATCAGCGATTGGGCAACAGCTTTCAATGATGATCTCAATGGACGCGATCCGAAACGCATGAATGGTCTTGGAATGTATCGCGTGGAAAAATGGGAAGCCGGTCAGTTCATCACACTGGTAAAGAAACCAAATCACTGGACGGAGCAATCGCACGACTATCACGAGCATGCTTTTCCGGATCGTATCATCTACAAACTGAATAAAGATGAAAATTCGACTCAGCTCGAATTTAAGTCAGGAACGATAGACGTAACAACTTCCCTCTCCGTTTCATCCTTCATGGCATTAATGAATAATCCTGAATTCAAAAAAGATTATTCCGGAGTGATGTCGCCTTCGTACAATTACACTTACATCGGAATGAACGAAAAGCCCGACAGCACTCGCAAACCTTTCTTTACCGATCCGAAAGTACGAGAAGCGATGAGTTATCTGGTGCAGGTCGACTCGGTGATTTCTC
Source organism: Bacteroidota bacterium (assembly GCA_016721305.1). Lineage (GTDB taxonomy): Bacteria > Bacteroidota > Bacteroidia > AKYH767-A > 2013-40CM-41-45 > JADKIH01. Next base: position 347,965 of record JADKIH010000004.1, on the reverse strand, counting down.
TCATTTATCGTGACTACAGTTCACAATGCAGGAGAATGATTTCAAATGTTTCTCCACTAAAAACAGAATTCAACTCATCGCTTCAAGCAATTCCGAATGACATCTCCAAAGCTCAGAAACTTCTGGCAGAGGCAGGATGGAACGACAGTGATAAAGATGGAATTTTGGATCGGATGGTTGCCGGACAATTAACGAATTTCGAAGTTGATTTAAATTACATGAATACTTCGAACGACTGGAAGGACATGGCCAATTTGATCGCCGAGCAATTTAAGAAAGGCGGAATAAAGGTGAATCCTGTTCCGATGGAATTGAAAGTCTTTATCGAGAAAGCACGAGCGCACAGCTTCGACATGATGCTGGGAACTTGGGGAGGAAACAGCTTACCGAAGACTACACTCAGTTGTGGCATACAAAATCGTGGGTGTCGCACGGTTCCAATTACTGCGGATTTGGAAGTCCGGAATCCGATGCCTTAATTGATTCCTTGAAAGGAGAGCTTAATCCTGCACGCAGGAAACAGCTATCGGCCGAATTGCAGACAATGATTTATAATGACCATCCGTACGTTTTCCTGTATAGCAATCTTCGTCGCAACATCGTGCACAACCGATTTGCGAACCGAATGATTTTTGCCGACCGACCGGGAATTCTGCTCAACTCACTCCGTTTGTTGTCAATAAATCAGGGCATAACTCTGACGAACGGGACCACTCCATAAAGAGCTAAGAGTCTATATTTGCTTAAGTGAGGAATTCTAAATTCCTATATTTTGCAAATTAAAGTGTGAATGGTCTACATCATCAAGCGGATAATATTTTTTGTTCCCGCCTTATTGGCACTTTCGCTGCTGTCGTTCCTCCTGCTCCACTATGCACCGGGCGATCCGGTTGAGCAAATTATGGGCAATCGTCTCAACGGCGATGAATCTATCCAGCAATCGGAATCGAGCCTTGAAATGAAAGCTCAGCTCCGTCGTCAGTTAGGCTTAGATCTTCCTGTTTTTTATTTTTCTATTGAACCGATGTCGGATAATTCTGTACAGGCCTATTTACCTTCCGTACATTTTCATTCGTTGAATCAATTTCACCGATGGCTCTTTGGGAGTGAGAACAACAAAGGAATCATCCGGGAGATTTTGGTTCATCGTATCTCTCACATCAGCCGGTGATGGAAATCTTGCGTTCACGAATCGGATGGTCGTTATTCTTTACTCTTCTTTCCGTTGTTCTGGCTTATCTCATCAGCATTCCACTGGCATTAAAATTAGCCTCCCGTCCGCAAGCAAAATATGCAAGACCAATAACGCTTTTCTTAGACATCATATACTCCCTCCCATCGTTCTGGATTGCAACATTGCTGATGTTTCTTTTTTGCAACCCCGATATCATGAATTTATTTCCTTCGTCGGGAATAATGCCTACCGGAGGTTATCCTGAAGGTACAGGATTTTTTGAACGCCTTGGAGGAACAATTCCGTATCTCATTCTGCCAACAATTACGTACACATATAGCTCTTTTGCATTTTTAACCGGAAGTCTGAGAGCATCGATCGAAGAAATTTTAAAGCAAGATTATATCCGCACTGCGTATGCAAAAGGATTGAGTGAAAAAACTATTCTGTACAAGCATGCATTCAGGAATGCATTGCTGCCGGTGATAACCATTTTCAGTCACGTATTTCCGTTTGCCATCGGCGGCTCGGTAATTTTGGAAAGCCTGTTTACAATTCCCGGAATGGGGCTTACCATTTTCCAAAGCATCACGGCGCAAGATTATCCGGTGATAATTACAGTATTTCTTCTCACCGGATTCATCACCATGTCAGGTTTTTTGTTCAGTGATATTTTGTACTCCATTGCTGATCCGCGAATTTCCATCACTAAAAAACCGAACTGATGGAAAAGAGAAAAACGATACATCGCATTGCCGATTTCCTTCGCGACCTTCCTATGGTTCTGAAGATTTACCTCTTCATTGCGCTCTTGGCGCCTTACTTTGCAAATGATAAACCATGGATCATACAAATCGGCGGCGAGACATCTTTTCCGGCATTTTCGGCAGCTCCCTATTTTTCATACACAGACGAAAATGGAGAACGGAAGAATGAACTAACCGAAAACACGAACTGGCAACATTTGAAATCAACGTTCGTCATCTTCTCTCCATTCGGCTATATGCCCGGACGTACTGATCTGACGAATGCAAATTTCACATCACCATTTCAGCAACAATATTTAAAGCAGTCTGACGGTTCCACTGTCGAACTATCCTTTTTCCGTCGTCACCTATTGGGAACAGGAAGAAACGGTGAAGATGTTTTTGCCGGTTTGGTAGCCGGTACACGATCATCGTTGGCAATTGGCTTACTTTCGATGCTTCTGGCCGGAATTTTAGGAATCGTTTTAGGCCTCCTTGCCGGTTTTGCCGGAGATGATCTCCTCAAAATCAGAAGAGGACATTTGTTTGTAATGCTCCTATTGATTCTTCCTGCATGGTTTTATTCATTCACTTTGCAGTCGTCTTCGATCAGCAAAGCATTTCACATGAGTGCATTTATAGGAATCGTAAGAATTATTTTTTCAGCAGTATGCTTCTTTCTCATTCTCGCATTACCATCACTTTTAAAGATCCGATTCGGGAAATCCGACTTTCTGAATAAATCCATCGCCTTGCCGATTGACTTTATCATAATGCGTTTCACCGAGCTATTTCTTTCCATGCCACGCCTGATTTTAATTTTGACGATAGCAGCTATCAGCCGGCCTTCCGTGGAATCTATCATCATCATTATCGGCCTGACCTCTTGGACAGAAATTGCCCGACTGACTCGAGCCGAAGTATTGAAATTAAAAACAATGGATTTTGTAATGGCAGGTCGGGCTTCCGGCTTGAATACAAGGCAAATATTGATGAGGCACTTGCTTCCAAACAGCCTGCCTGCTGTATCTGTACTTGGATTTATGGGGTAGCCTCGGCTATTATGGTCGAGACCGGACTGTCTTTTTTGGGAGTTGGCGTACCCGCCGGAACCGTTACCTGGGGAAGTCTGATGTTCTCGGCCAGAGAGAATTTCACGGCCTGGTGGATGGTCGTGTTTCCCGGAGCCGCAATTGCTTTACTTCTGGTATCTCTAAACCGACTCGGTCGAAAATTAGCGCAAAGTCACCGCAAAATGAGCCAATCTGTTAACAATTTTTAACGAGTCCATTCATACTTCATTCATTGAAATTTTAATAAAATTGCACTCCGAATTGGAGCATTTTTATCAGCATACAGACTGTATATAAATCCTGTATATCAGACTAAATCATTGAAAAATAATCTGATCTTTCATACCTATAATAACGAACAAATAATTGAGAAATGGACATTAAAGAGATTAATGAACGTATTCACCGTGAATCAGCGTTTGTAGACCTGCTGAGTATGGAATTAGGGAAAGTAATTGTCGGTCAGAAATATATGACCGAACGATTGCTTATCGGAATGTTAGCCAACGGACACATCCTACTGGAAGGTGTTCCGGGATTGGCAAAAACGCTGGCGATTAAATCGCTTTCATCGGCCATTCACGCCAAATACAACCGCATTCAGTTTACCCCTGACTTATTACCTGCCGATTTGATTGGGACCATGATTTACAATCAGAAGCAGGAATCTTTCAATGTTCGTAAAGGCCCCATCTTTGCCAACTTTATTTTGGCCGATGAAATTAACCGTGCCCCGGCAAAAGTTCAGTCAGCTTTACTCGAAGCGATGCAGGAACGTCAGGTAACAATCGGCGACACCACATTCAAACTCGACGAGCCGTTTTTAGTAATGGCCACTCAGAATCCGATTGAACAGGAAGGTACGTATCCGCTTCCGGAAGCACAGGTCGATCGTTTCATGCTGAAAATTGTAATCGGCTATCCTACGAAGGAAGATGAGAAATTGATCATCCGCCAAAACATCTCCAATAATTATCCGACAATTAACCCGGTTGTTCATACCGAAGATATCATTCGTGCCCGCAGTATGGTACGTGAAGTCTACATGGATGAAAAAATCGAGAAATATATTATTGATATTGTATTTGCCTCACGTAATCCGAAAGATTACAATCTTGGCAAACTGCAGCAGCTGATCAGCTATGGTGGTTCTCCGCGTGCGAGTATCAGTCTTGCACTGGCTGCAAAGCTTACGCATTTATTAAACGTCGCGGTTACGTGATTCCGAAGATGTTCGCGCTATTTGCCTGGATGTGATGAGACATCGTGTAGGAGTTACGTACGAAGCAGAAGCGGAAAACGTCACCAGCGAGACCATCATTAGTGAGATTTTGAATGCAGTAGAAGTTCCGTAGTATTAAAATAATCTGCGAATCATTTTTTAAAAACCAATACTACTGCCAACCCAACTTGGAAACAACGGAACTCTTAAAAAAAGTACGTAAGATCGAGATAAAGACTCGTGGTTTGTCGTCGCATATTTTCTCCGGCGAATATCACTCAGCCTTTAAAGGACGAGGTATGGCCTTTAGCGAAGTGCGCGAATATACAGCAGGCGACGACATCCGTGCGATTGACTGGAATGTGACGGCACGTTTCGGACATCCGTTTATCAAAGTATTCGAAGAAGAAAGAGAGTTGACAGTAATTATCATGGTCGACGTATCAGCATCCGAGAGCTTTGGAACAAAATCGCAATTCAAGAAAGATCTCATTACCGAATTGTGTGCCGTATTGTCTTTTCTGCTATTCAGAATAATGACAAGATCGGCGTGATCTTTTTCAGCATGTGATTGAAAAATTCATTCCGCCGAAAAAAGGAAAGTCGCATATTCTTCGAATCATCCGAGAGTTGATTGAGTTTACTCCATCACACACCGGCACCAATATCAGCGAAGCTTTGCGGTACGTTACAAATATGATTAAGAAGAGAAGTATTTGTTTTGTGATCTCCGATTTCCAGGACAAGAATTTCGAAGATGCATTGAAATTGGCTAACAAGCGACACGATGTGGTTGCCTTGCAGATATACGACGAACGGGAAAATGAACTCCCCGATGTCGGTTTGCTCGAAATCCGCGACTCAGAAACAAATGCGACTATGATGGTTGACACAAGTGACATACACGTTCGTGCTACTTACAAAAAGAATATGCAGAAACGGGAGAAACAACTTTCGGATGCATTTGCAAAGAGCGGTGTTGATAATACTAAGATCAGAACCGACCAGAATTATGTTCAGCCATTGATGCTATTATTCAAGCAACGAGGAAAGACAGGAAGATAATACATGAGTAAAATTTAATATAAATATCATTTTGCTTTCTGTTGGCTTGCATTGGCCTTCTCCTTTTGGGGTGGATGAAATTTAGCATTGTGCTCCGGACATTATCGTAAAGGCAAATGTCGATACAAATCAAATTCGTATCGGTGAACAGTTTCGCCTTGAGCTCACAGCGACAACTAAAGCAAATACAGAGATCAGTTTTCCGCTTTTACCCGACACTTTTAATCACTTTGAGCTAGTAGGTCGTGGACCGATTGATACGTTGAAAAACGTCACTCCGATTACTCTTCATCAGACCTATATTCTGACCTCTTTCGATTCCGGTTTCTTTGTTATCCCTCCTCTTCCATTTCTCAGTCGGGAAATTAAACAGCCACTTACGGATACTGCGTATACCGAAGCACTTCTTGTTGGTGTAAAAACAATTGCAATCGATACTACCAGAGAAATCAAGGACATCAAAGCCACAATGGATGCGCCTTTTCCCTGGATGGAATACCTTCCCTACTTTGCCATTGCATGGGTAGTACTGATGATCGTTATTTTCATCATTTATAAACTCTCCAAACGCAAGAAGAAAGCTCTCGCTGCGCCTGTCGTTCCAAGCCGGCCTGCACATGAGCTTGCGCTTGAAGAATTGAAGAGAATTGAAGCAGAGAAGTTATGGCAGAATGGATTCATGAAGCAATACCATTCATCTGTTGCCGATACACTTCGCTTGTATATAGAAAGAAGATTTCAAATTAACGCACTTGAGCAGACAACCGACGAAATCGTAAAGAACTTTGGTCACTCCTTGCTTGGCGAATCGGAAAAGAATAAATTAAAGTACGTGTTGACACTTGCCGACACCGTAAAATTTGCGAAAGCCGAACCGGTGTTAACTGAGAACGAACAGAGTATTCGTTATGCATATGATTTCGTGAATAGCACCATTCCATTTGAGAAACCGGTGGAAGAAAAGAAGGAGGCCGGACAATGATGCACGATATTAAATTTGCTCAACCTTATTTCTTCTGGCTATTCCTGCTTATCCCGGCAATGGTGGCGTTCTATTTTTTCTATCTGCGAAAAAATCAAACGCACTTACGCTTTCCAAGTTTTGCAGGCTTCGAAGGCATCAAACCTACTCTGAAACAAAGATTGCGCGTTCTGCCATTTATTCTGAAGCTACTTGCATTCAGCGCAGCTATTGTAGCATTGGCACGTCCTCAATCCAGTCTGAGCGGACAAAATATTAAGACCGAAGGAATCGACATCATCATGGCACTCGATATTTCATCGAGTATGCTGGCGGAAGATTTAAAACCGAACCGCATAGAAGCAGCCAAGCGCGTTGCCGAAAGCTTTATCGATTCGCGTCCGAATGATCGAATAGGTTTGGTCGTATTTGGAGGAGAAAGCTTCACACAATATCCGCTTACAACCGACCATTCCGTTCTTAAGAATTTATTCACCGGAATTCAATCAGGCATGCTAGCCGATGGAACAGCTATCGGAGAAGGTTTAGCGACAGCAGTGAACCGTATCCGAAACAGTAAAGCGAAGAGCAAAGTGATTATTCTATTGACCGACGGCGTGAACAATATCGGAGCCATTGCACCGGAGACGGCCGGAGATATTGCATCAACTTTTGGCATTCGCGTTTACACGATTGGTGTTGGAACACGCGGCGTTGCTCCGTATCCGGTACCGACACCATTTGGCATACAATATCAGAATATGGAAGTTCAGATCGACGAAGCCGTATTACAAAAAATCGCCGATGAAACCGATGGCAAATACTTCCGTGCTACCAATACAAGTAAGCTGAAAGAAATTTATTCATCAATCGACAAGCTTGAAAAGACACGCATCGATGTAACAGAGTTTCATAATTACACTGAAGAATTTTATCCTTGGGCAATTGCGGCATTGGCTCTCTTACTCATCGACATTCTTCTTCGTTATACAATATTCAAAACCATACCCTAAGCATGTTTCGATTTGAACATCCGGAATTTTTGTACGCATTAGTGGTATTACCATTGATCTTAGTGCTTTATTTTTATCGTCAGAACTGGCGTAAAAAAGCACGAAAGAGATTTGGTGAAATAAACTTAGTCGACAAACTAATTCCGAATATCTCCAAAACCAAACCCGTTTCAAAGCTGATTCTGTCTTTGACCGGATTGTTTTTCATCATCATCGCCTGTGCCAATCCGCAGATAGGAACTCGTCTTGAAGAAGTAAAGCGCGAAGGAGTCGACATTATCATTGCGCTCGACGTATCGAACAGTATGAAAGCTCAGGATATTCGTCCGAGCCGATTAGAACGTTCGAAGCAAGCCATTAGCCGTTTGATCGATCAATTGCAGAACGATCGTATCGGAATGATTGTTTTCGCAGGGCAGGCCTATGTCCAATTACCGATTACCTCCGATTATGCGGCTGCGAAATTATTCCTTGGTTCGATTGACACTGATATTATTCCGACACAGGGAACTTGTATAGGATGTGCGATAGATCTTGCGGTTGAATCGTATGTTGGCAACGACAATAAGCACAAGGCCCTCATCATCATCACCGATGGAGAGAATCATGAAGAAGATGCTGTTGAATCAGCAAAAAAGGCCCATGCTGAAGGAGTAATTATTCATACCATCGGAATGGGCTCACCCGAAGGAGCTCCGATTCCTGTTATACGCAACGGACAAAGCGATTTCCTGAAGGATAATGAAGGAAATACCGTAATCACTAAGCTGGAGACGCTCACCCTTGAAAGAATTGCGGCCGAAGGGAAAGGTCAGTTTATTCAGGCATCTAACGGTGACGACGGTTTGAGTTCCGTTCTGGCTTCGATCAACAAGATGCAGAAGAAGAGCTTCGGAACGAAACAATTTACTGATTACGAAGACCGTTTTCAGTATTTCCTGGCAGCGGGTTTATTGTTGCTTCTGATAGAATTCACCATTACGAATAAGCGAAGCAAAATTATCCAGAACATGGATCTATTCCATGAAAAGAGAGTTAAGTAAGGTTAAAAAAGATCTGTTATAATAAACTAAGTCCTAAATTGAGTAATAGATAAGATGAAATTCATTCGAACATATATGATTTCTGATTTCCGGAGTAAAATGATTTTATTCATTTCGGCTATGCTATTGCTTTTTGTGCCGTCAGTTTCCGGACAATCATCCTACAATATGATTAAGGATGGAAACAAACAATTCAAAGAAAAGAAGTTCAGCGATGCTGAAGTGAATTATCGACGTTCGATCAATACCGGAAAGAATCTGAAGGAAGGAAATTACAATTTGGGAAATGCTTATTACAAAGAAGGGAAATACGAGCAGGCCGCTCAGCAGTTTCAAAGCGTAAGCGGAATGAAATCGCTTTCAGCAGAAGAACAAGCAAAAACATATCACAATTTGGGCAATTCGCTCTTGAAGGAGAATAAATTTGAAGAAAGTATTCAAGCTTACAAAAATGCGCTGAAGTTGAATCCGAACGACAATGAGACACGCTACAATCTGGCGTATGCTCAGGCTAAATTGCAGCAACAACAGCAACAGCAGAATAAGGATAATAAAGACAAAAAGGACGACAAGAACAAAGATCAGAAGAACAAGGATCAGCAAAAACAAGATCAGAAGAAAGACCAAAAAAAGGACGATAAACAAAATCAGGATCAGAATAAAGAACAGGAACAGAAAGACAAAGAGCAGAAAGATAAACAACAGCAGGCACGCAAGAATAATATTTCAAAGGAAGATGCTGAGAAAATCCTGCAAGCATTAAATAATGACGAGAAGAAGACACAGAAAAAGATGAATCTGAAACAGCCCACTAAGGTTAGTATTGTGAAACAGTGGTAAAGCCGGATCAGAACCTAAAACAGAAAAATGACAATTTTGAAATTACATATGCAAACTCAACGCAACATGAAATTTATCGCAGGTTGGCTGATATGCATCCTTGCCTTCGTTCAGCATAGTTTTGCGCAAGACGAAAAGTTTACCGCAACTACGACAGCTTCGTCGGTTGCAAACGGTGATCAATTCCAGGTAACGTTTAGCGTAAATGCAAACGGCCGAAATTTCAAAGCACCGACATTTTCAGACTTTAATGTATTGATGGGACCTAGTCAGTCGTCATCTATCCAATTCATTAATGGAAGCATGTCGCAAAAATTGTCGTTTACTTATATTCTACAGGCTGCCAAAGAAGGAAGTTTTAAAATTGAGCCGGCAGAAATTTATGTAGGCAATAAAAAACTTTTGTCCAATCCGCTTACGATTACAGTCACCAAAGGTGCACCGTCATCGGGAGGTACTCAAGGTCAGCAGCGTCAAGGCCAGCAGCGCCAAGGCCAGGTGGCAAAGGAAATACGGTTGAAGGCGGTGGGAAATATGTTTTTATTAAAGCAAGCGTCGACAAGAGTTCTATTTACATCGGCGAAGGCATTGCTGTAACTTACAAGCTATATACAAAAGTCGATATTCTTCAGAATTCATTTTCCAAATTACCTTCATGGAATGGCTTCTGGACAGAAGACGTTCCTATGCCTCAACAGCTGGAATTGCATACTGAAAATTATGATGGAGTAAACTATCGCGTAGCCGAAATCAAGAAAGCTATTTTATTTCCGCAACATTCAGGCAACCTCACTCTCGATCCACTCGAAGGAGAAGTTATTGCCCGCATACCTACAAAGCAAAGCAACGATCCGTTCGACATCTTTAACAATCCGTTTAATCCATTCTTTGGAAATGTACGAGATGTAAAAATCGCACTGAAAAGTGATCCGATCAAGATTACAGTCAAGGATCTTCCGGGTAACGCTCCGGCAGATTTTACAGGAGCCGTCGGAAAGCTTTCGTGTGAAGTAACGCTTGATAAAAAAGAAGTGAAAGCACACGATGCCATTACTCTCAAAATAAAAATTTCGGGTAAGGGAAATATCAAGCTCATCGATTCACCGAAAGTGAATGTTCCGCCCGATTTTGAGAGTTATGATCCGAAGGAAAATTCGAATGTTAATTCAGCCATGTCGGGAGTAACCGGATCAAAGACATTCGAATACCTGCTCATACCACGTAACCCCGGCGATTTCAAAATCTCTGTAGCGCCTTTCTCCTATTTCGATTTGGAGAAAAAGCAATTTGTAACCATTCCAATATCAGATCTGACCGTTAAAGTTCTCAAAGGAGAAGGAGGTTCAGCCGTCGTTGTTTCCGGAGTTGAGCAGTCGGATGTGCAATTGTTGGGGAAAGATATTCGTTTCCTGAAGACCACAGAGCCCGATTTTACGCTCGTCAGAAAACCACTGTTTGGTTCTCCGCTTTTTTACGGGTTAATCGCCTTACCTGCTATTCTATTCGTATTCTTCCTTTTCATCTTGCGACGTAAGAAAGATGCCCAAGGAAATGCCGGTTTAATAAAGAGTCAGCAGGCAAATAAAATGGCAATGAAACGCCTGAGCGTTGCGAAAAAATTATTGTCGGCCAACGAAAAAGACAAATTCCTCGATGAGATGTTCCGTGCATTATGGGGATTCATCAGCGATAAATTACAGATTCCGGTTGCCGATCTTTCGAAAGACAGCGTAACAGCGGCTTTGAGCTCAAAAGGCGTTTCTGAAGAGCTGATTCGACAGTTTACTGAAACGCTCGATACTTGTGAGTTTGCGCGTTTTGCAGGCGGAATTGGAGAGAATAACGAAACTATTTACAACAAAGGCATCGATATTATCTCGAAGCTGGAAAATGCAATCCGATAAAATCAAACAGAGACAGAAATGAAAAAGATCATATTCAGCATCCTATTCGCTTGTATTTCGCTCTGTGTTTGGGCCGATACACGAGACGCAAAGGCAATTTATAAAGAAGCCAATCTTGCTTACCAGAAAATGGATTATGCAAATTCGGCTCTTTTGTATGAAAAACTTTTAACAGACGGTCATCCTTCTCCTGAAGTATATTACAATCTGGGCAACTCATATTTCAAAGGCGGAAATATTCCGAAGGCAATTCTGAACTATGAAAGAGGCAAGAAACTTTCACCTGAAGACGAAGACATCGATTTCAATCTGAAGATAGCTGCATTAAAAGTTGTAGACAGAATTGATGCCGTACCCGAAGTTTTTTACAAACGATGGATTCATTCGATTTCATCTTTGCTTCCTGCCAATACATGGTCAATCATTTTTATCAGCGTGATATGGTTGGCATTTTTGTCGGCAGGATATTATGTAATCGGACAAACGGTTTCTCATAAAAGGACCGGCTTTATATTGATACTCATCTTTGCAGGACTGTCAATTGTGACCTACTTCTTCTCCTCTACTTCTTATTCGAAAGACATGAAGGAAGAGCAGGCAATTGTGATGTCGTCGTCGGTCTATGTAAAAAGTTCTCCGGATGAAAAAGGAAACGACTTATTCATTTTACACGAAGGAACAAAAGTTGATGTTCTGGAGCCTTTCGAAGATTGGGCGAAAATCAGAATTGCCAATGGAACAATTGGCTGGCTGAAGATCAAGGACATTGAAAAGATTTGACCTCGACAATCAATTTTTTTTCTAATTTGCGGCTCAAACAATCCCCCTATGCTTCAGCGAATTCAGACATTATTCCTATTAGGTGCAGTAATATTGAGTGGACTCCTATTTATTGTACCGATTTCTGAATTACTTTCTACCGGACCTGCCGATGCTACAACCGGACTTCCTACTATTATCAATACATTTATTCTTAAGACCAATTCGATACTTGTCATATTGAATAGTGCAGTAGCGGCATTGGCATTCTTTGCAATCTTTTTATACAAGAGGAGAAACGTTCAAATCCGTATTGCCAATTTAGCGATGCTCTTAAACTTGATTTTACTCGGATTGATATTCTTTGCAACAGACTCTATGTCGTCTATCGACAATGCCAAGACACATTTCCTATATGGAATTTATCTTCCGGTAATAGCAACCATTTTCTTTTATGCGGCGATACGCTTTATCAAACGCGATGAAGAATTAGTCCGTTCTGCCGATCGTCTACGTTAATCAATAGCGCCCCGGAGACCCAATTCGATAGCATCGGCACTAATTACCTTTCCATCGTCAACTGAGAAACGCAAGACTGTTCTCACTTTATGAAAACCATGTTTACCGGCAGCACCCGGATTCATGTGAAGGAGATTGAGTTTTTTATCAGGCATCACTTTTAAAATATGAGAATGCCCACAAATAAATAAGCCCGGTTTGTAATCCAAAATCATCTTTTTAGCCTCAGGGAAGTATGCACCCGGATAGCCGCCAATATGAGTAATCAGAACTTTGAGACCTTCTATTTCAAAAGTGAGTTTCAAAGGATGCAGAATTCTGACATCAGTACCATCGATATTCCCGTATACACCCCGAAAAGGTTTTACAGCCGACAAAGCCTTCGATACCTTTGCATCGCCGAAGTCACCTGCATGCCAGATCTCATCACAATCGGCGAAATGGTCGAGAATACGCGGATCAAGGTAGCCGTGAGTATCGGAAAGGAGGCCGATTTTTTTCATGCAGCAAGGTAGATGTAAAATTCAAAATTCAGAATTCAAAATTCAGAACGCTGATTCGTCATTGTAAGAAAGCGTCCGCGTATTTCTGCTCATTTCTGCGATTTCTGCGAGAAATTACACAGCTAATTTCTCTTCCTAACCTCCTACTGAGTTTCGTCATAAAAACACCTCCTCAGGCTATCAAATTGAACCTAAAAATTGTTGAAAAATCCCGAAAATAATTTTGCGGATACGGCAAAAAAGCTTATAATTGCAATGTAATACAAATCCTTTCTGGATTTTTTGAGTTCCCGTTTAGGGATATCCCCCTCAACTTACTAGCAAAACCACTTATTTTATCAGGTCTTACTATTCATTTATGTGCATTTGTGCACAGTCAATCATTAATCAAAAAGTTGCCTAGATGGCATTTTTAACAAACAGTTTTTCATGTACGACATTCTTGAATTAAACGACAAGCTCGTGAACGAGCTTAAAGAAATTGCACGTTTAATGAACATTCCCAATTACGACGAACTACGTAAGCAGGAATTAATTTACAAAATTCTGGACCAACAAGCTTTGAATCCGGATTCTTCCAAATCTATTCGTGAATCATTAGGAAGTAAATTTTCAAACACACAAACCAAAGTAGAAGTGAAAGAAGCACCAGCAGCAGCTGCGAAAGCTGCACAGGCAGATTCATCAGGTGGTCGTCCGAAACGCAAACGAGTTACTCCGGGTGAAGAAGCCGCAGCAGTAGAAAAGAAACCGGTGGTTCTTGAACCGAGTGTTAAAGTTCCTGCTCCTCCACGTCCTGCTCCCCCACCTGCTCCGGTTGCAGATAATTCTTCTGAGCCTATTGAGCGCAGTACACCTGAGCCGGTAGCTAAAGCATACGTTCGTAACGATTATGAGCGTCCTGCCAACAATAACAACCAATTCAACAATAACAATCAGAACTTCCGCCAGCGTAATCAGGTGATTCAGGAAGCTCCGATTGATCCGGATACATTAATTGCTGTCGATGGTGTGTTGGAAATCATGCCTGATGGTTTTGGCTTCCTTCGTTCAAGCGACTTCAACTATTTAACATCTCCTGATGATGTGTATGTTTCACAACAGCAGATCAAATTATGGGGATTAAAAACAGGCGATACTGTTCGCGGTACCGTACGTCCGCCACGTGAAGGCGAAAAATATTTCCCGCTTGTAAAAGTTGAGTTCATCAATGGTCAAGATCCGGCTGTAGTACGTGATCGCATCCACTTCGATTACCTCACTCCGCTTTTCCCGCACGAAAAATTGAACCTGAGTGGCGACAAGTCGAATTACTCGACTCGCATCATGGATATGTTTACACCGATTGGAAAAGGACAACGTGGTTTGATCGTTGCCCAGCCGAAAACGGGTAAGACGATGTTGTTGAAAGACGTAGCAAATGCCATTGCAGCCAATCATCCGGAAGTATACATGATCATTTTGTTGATCGATGAGCGTCCGGAAGAGGTTACCGATATGGCACGCAGTGTAAAAGCAGAAGTAGTTGCTTCTACATTCGATGAGCCGGCTGAGCGTCACGTTAAGATTGCCAATATCGTTTTGGAAAAAGCAAAACGTCTGGTTGAATGTGGTCACGATGTGGTCATCCTCCTCGATTCTATTACACGTCTCGCACGTGCTTACAATACAGTTGCTCCTGCCAGCGGTAAAGTATTATCAGGTGGTGTGGAAGCAAATGCACTACACAAACCAAAGCGTTTCTTCGGTTCGGCCCGTAAGATTGAAAACGGTGGAAGTTTAACGATCATTGCAACAGCGTTGATCGATACAGGTTCACGTATGGATGAGGTTATCTTCGAAGAGTTCAAAGGAACCGGTAACATGGAGCTCCAACTCGATCGTAAGATTTCTAACAAACGCCTCTTCCCTGCTATTGATCTGGTGGCTTCAAGTACACGTCGTGAAGACATGTTGCTCGACAAAGAAATGTTGCAACGTATGTGGATCTTACGTAATCACCTTGCCGATATGAATCCGCTCGAAGCGATGGAATTCATGCTCGATCGTATCCGCGGAACAAAATCAAACGAAGAGTTCCTCGTTTCGATGAACGCATAAAGAATAGACTTTCGATCTGCATAAAAATAAACGCAGATCATCGATGAGAATCATTCGGTGATCTGCGTTTTTGCTTTGGAGACTTTGTTATTGCATTTCTCCTGAAAGAACGATTCGAATACCGTTTAAAGGTGACTTTGCAGATTCAATCATTGCCTTAGCAACTTTCGTAACATGAATTGCTTTGTAATTCTTTAAAGGGCCGACGAAGAGAAATCCTACTGCTTTTGCGAAGATGATAGCCGCTTTTTCGCCCGGTCGATTTTCAATTCGATTACCTAAAAGTAAAGACGGGCGGAAAAATGCCGTAGAAGGAATTCCCAGCGAAGTTATATCCCGTTCGAGTTCACCTTTAACTTTGTTATAGAAAATGGAAGACTTATCCGAAGCCCCATAGCAGAAACCAGATAGAATCCACTTGAGCGGAAACCTTCGCCCAATGTGCTAAAGCAAGAGGATAATCATAGTCCACTTTTCGGAAAGCAGCTTCTGAACCGGCTTTCTTCATCGTAGTACCCAGGCAACAAAAGACATCATCAGCTTTAATGGAACCCAGGGAAGCATCAAGAGCATCGAAATTGACTAAAATTTCTTCCAGCTTCGGATGGCGAATCCCCGTGTTTTTGCGAACGAGAGAATATACTTTTGAATAAACTCCATCGTTTAATAATAATTGCAAAAGCTCTGCTCCTATAAGTCCGGAAGAACCGGCAATGAGAGCACTTCGTTTGATTGAGTTCATGGATGTTATTTTATTAAAACCCTTTCACCTAAAAATCTCGGCTCAACGCCAAGCAAAAAATCAAGAACCACTTTTACACGGGCAAATCTTTCACGAAGCATCGTTTTGAAACCGTAAAATTTACTCACATCCTGAGCATTGTACCCAATAAGATCAATTCCCAGTCGATTCGCAATGTAAATCGCACGTTGATTATGAAACTTCTGACTAATAACAGTTGCCCGATTCTGATCAAAGATTTCTTTCAAACGAACCACGCTGTCGAAAGTACGAAAGCCTGCGTAATCAAGATAAATGTGAGTTGAGTCAACTCCTTCTGCGATTAAAGCCTCTTTCATCGCTGTAGGTTCATCGTAAGTTGAACGACCGTTATCACCACTTACGACAATGTTCTCCACCTTACCCGCGCGATACAGCTCAGCAGCAGCTTTGATTCGATAAGTAAAAAATAAATTGGGCGTCCCATTCGCCAGGCTCTTCGCCGTTCCCAGCAGAAGCCCGACTTTGTTGGCCGGAATTACATTCGTATCAGAATACAATTTATTATGAGCAGCTCTGACAACAATCTCATTGCAAATCACAGCACTCAATATCCCAAAAATGATCGCGAAATCGATTGTGAAAATCAACTTGCGACGGAGGGGCATTTTGCGAGGCTGTGGGGTGGGCATCTTTTCTTTTGAGTAAGTTGTAAGTAGTAAGTAGTAAGTTGACTGATGATTTACAACTTACTGCTTACACTCTTACAATTACCAATTATAAGTCAACTTACTACTTACTAATTACTACTTACTAATTTCTAACAGAAGGATCAAAACTCACATCAATCGGATGCTTCACCCGCTCCTTCATGAGAGCAAGTTGGATTACTTCCATCATTTCGGTAACGTAGTGGAACTTCAGATCTTTGAGGTAATCGCGTTTGATTTCTTCGATATCTTTTTTGTTATCGGCGGAAAGGATGATGTCTTTGATACCGGCACGTTTGGCTGCGAGAATTTTTTCTTTGATACCGCCGACAGGTAATACTTTACCACGAAGGGTAATTTCACCCGTCATTGCCATGAAGCCTTTCACTTTGCGTTGGGTGAAAACAGATGCAAGTGAAGTAAGCATGGTAATACCCGCAGAAGGACCGTCTTTCGGTGTCGCTCCTTCCGGAACGTGTAAGTGAATATCCCACTGATCGAATACTTTCGGATCGATGTTTAATTCTTCGCTATGTGCTTTGAGATATGCAAGAGCAATAACGGCCGACTCTTTCATTACATCACCAAGATTACCGGTGATCGTGAGCTTGCCTTTGCCTTTGCTGATTGATGATTCGATGAATAAGATGTCGCCACCGACAGATGTCCAGGCCAAACCTGTAACAACACCGGCAACCGTATTGCCCTGGTAGCGGTCCTTCTGGAAAATCGGAGCGCCTAGAATGCGAATCACGTCTTCTTCGGTAACTGCAGGATTATACTTTTCTTCCATTGCCACCGACTTAGCAATTCCACGAACAAGCGAAGCAATTTTCTTTTCCAAACCGCGCACACCTGATTCACGGGAATAACGTTCGATAAGGAATTCAATCAACTTTGCCGTAAGCTTCAGATGTTCTTTCTTGAGTCCGTGAGCTTCGAGTTGCTTTGGCAACAAGTGCTTCAGGGCAATCTGCACCTTCTCCTCTACTGTATAACCATTGATTTCGATAATCTCCATACGATCGAGCAACGCCGGCTGAACACGGCTAAGCGAGTTTGCAGTGGCAATAAAGAGAACGTTAGATAAATCGTAATCGATTTCTACGTAGTTATCGTAGAAAGTATTGTTTTGTTCCGGATCGAGAACTTCAAGTAAAGCTGAAGACGGGTCACCATGGAAGTCGTTCGACAGTTTATCGATTTCATCGAGTACAAAAATCGGATTGCTCGACTTAGATTTTTTCAGATTCTGAATGATACGACCCGGCATGGCACCGATATACGTTTTACGATGGCCGCGGATTTCTGCTTCATCGCGTAAACCGCCTAACGACATGCGTACATATTTTCTTCCGAGAGCCTTCGCGATGGATTTGCCCAACGAAGTTTTACCAACCCCCGGAGGACCGTAAAGACACATGATCGGAGACTTCATATCTCTCTTCAGTTTCAGAACGGCTAGGTATTCGAGAATACGGGCTTTAACTTTTTCGAGACCGTAATGATCTTTATCTAAAACCTTCTGCGCATGCTTCAGGTCAAAATTATCTTGAGTGTATTCGTTCCATGGCAGATCGAGCAGCAATTCGAGGTAATTCAGAATAACTGAGTACTCGGCAGCCGCAGGATTCATGCGGGAAAGACGATCGCTTTCCTTCTTGAACGTCTCTTCCACTTCCTTCGACCACTTCTTCGTTTTTGCACGCTCTTTCAATTCCGTCACTTCACGATCAGGCGTGTTGCCACCCAATTCTTCCTGTATGGTACGAAGTTGTTGATTGAGGAAATATTCACGTTGTTGTTTATCGATATCCGTGCGCACCTTGCTTTGAATCTGGTTTTTCAGTTCAAGCATTTGTAATTCTTTATTGAGGTGCTCCATCACATGATTTGCGCGAACTTTATGATCGATCATTTCGAGAAGTTCCTGCTTCTTCGAAACATCGAGATTCATGTTGGAGCAAATGAAATTGATTAGGAACGACTGACTCTCGATATTGCGAATTGCAAAACCCGCGTCAGACGGAATGTTTGGAGAGTGCTGAATGATTTGAAGAGCCAAGTCCTTCAGAGAAGCTACGATGGCGGCAAACTCCGTATCAGTAGTAGGAACCGGTACTTCCGGGAACGGATTCACCTTACAACGAATGTATGGCTCAGTCTGAACACACTCATCAAGTTTGAAGCGACGTTTACCCTGGATGATGATCGTCGTATTGCCATCAGGCATACGAAGCATTTTCATCACCTGAGCGACGGTACCAACCTGATTAAGGTCCTTAAAAGACGGATCTTCGATGCCCACATCCTTCTGAGCAACGACGCCGATGATCTTATCGCCTTTGTAGGCATCTTTGATCAGATTGATCGACTTATCGCGCCCGACGGTAATTGGAATCACCACACCCGGAAAAAGGACGGTATTACGAAGAGGGAGAATGGATAATATGGCAGGAACATCCTGTTGATTCATAGTATCCTCGTCTTCCTGGGAAAGTAACGGGATAAACTCCGTATCATCGTCGATGATATTGGCTAAATCAAAGGAATTCAAATTCTTAGGGTTTTCTGGAAACATAATATGCAACGAATATAATGAACGCCATTGTGACATAAAAATTCTTCTTTTTGGCGGGCAAGGGATGAGTCGAATTCCATGCCATGGGTTGGGGGCTGACATAATTGCGTCTGCTTCCTGTTTTGGGGTAAGTTGTAAGTAGTAAGTTGTAAGTGGTAAGGGCTCCCGGAATTGGAGAAAGTGTCCCTTTTAATGAATTTTAGAACATTATTGGTCTTTTGCAGTCACAATTTGCTCAACCCGGTTCAACTTACTACTTACTACTTCTACTTACTACTTACTACTTACAACTTACTACTTACCAAACTAGGCTTGGCTATTAAGCAGGAATCCCGTAGGTTTGCAGCCTTCATTATGGAAAAGACTACCCTATCCCGGCGTGTGAATTCGCTGGCTGAAAGCCAGACGATTGGCATGTCAAAATTGAGTCGGGAATTATCATCTCAAGGAATTGATGTGATTAATTTGAGTCTGGGCGAACCCGACTTTATTACCCCTGAACACATTCGAATTGCGGCTAAGAAAGCCATCGACGAAGGATATACTCACTACCCTCCGATTGCAGGTTATGCGGAATTACGCAAAGCTATTTCCGTGAAATTTAAACGCGAGAACAATCTCGACTATGAGCCAAGCCAGGTCATCGTTTCGACCGGTGCGAAGCAAAGTATTGCGAACGTTGTTTTGAGTTTAGTTGACCCGGGCGACGAAGTGATTATCCCAATGCCTTATTGGGTGAGCTACATCGAAATCGTGAAGTTGGCCGAAGGAGAAACCGTTTCTATCAACACAACGATTGAAAGCGATTTCAAGATGACGCCGGCACAATTGGAAGCTGCGATTACTCCGAAAACGAAGATGCTCATCTTCTCCTCGCCTTGTAATCCGACCGGTACCGTTTATACGCGTGATGAATTAAAAGCTTTAGCCGACGTTTTAGCAAAACACCCACGTGTATTTGTTATGTCGGACGAAATCTACGAACATATCAACTTCCTCGATAAGCATGAAAGCATTGCACAATTCGATAACATCAAAGACAGAGTTATTATTGTCAACGGTGTTTCGAAAGGTTATGCAATGACGGGCTGGCGTATCGGTTACATCGGTGCTCCGAAATACATCGCTGATGCATGCGATAAAATGCAGGGACAATTCACCTCTGCAGCAAGTTCAATTGCACAAAAAGCTGCTGAAGTAGCCTTGGGAGCGGATATCGGGCCGACATTGGAAATGCAAAAAGCTTTCCGTCGTCGTCGTGACTTAGTGTTGAATTTAATGAAAGACATACCAGGCTGGATTATCAACGAACCCAAAGGCGCATTCTATGTTTTCCCGGATGTACATTCATACTTCGGAAAAAAAGATGGCGATACAGTGATTGAAAACGCGACTGATCTCTGCATGTACCTTCTTCACAAAGGACATGTAAGCTTAGTTACCGGCGATGCATTCGGTGATCCGAATTGTGTTCGTTTCTCATACGCAACTTCCGACGACAAGCTTGTAGAAGCTATTCGTCGTATCAAAGAAGCTCTGGCAAAATTACGCTAGTCTTTTTATATCATTTGTCTAAACTATTATCGCTTGAAACCTAAAAATCTGACCGAGCTTTTTAACGCATTCAACAAATTGAATGTATTGATCATAGGCGATGTAATGCTCGACAATTATCTCTGGGGAAAAGTGGAACGCATTTCTCCTGAAGCTCCTGTTCCTATTGTCAGCATTCAGGAAAAAGAAAGTCGCTTAGGCGGTGCAGCAAACGTTGCGATTAATATACGTGCAATGGGTGCCAACCCTATTCTCTGCTCAGTGATTGGTAACGACGTAAATGGTCGTTCCTTCATCGAACTCATGCAGCAACTCGACATGAGTGCCGATGGGATTTTTCAGAGCGTCGACAGAAAAACAACTGTTAAAACACGTATTATAGGAAACAATCACCAGATGCTGCGTGTTGATGAAGAGCAGGAAGGTGAAATTTCTGTTTCCGAAAGAAAGCAGTTGCTAAATCGAATCACGAATATCATTTCGAAGAAAAATATTGATGTCATTATTTTCGAGGATTACGATAAAGGTATTATTGGAAAAACACTGATTGAATCGATTAACAAGATTGCTCGTCAGAAAGGGATTCCGGTTGCTGTTGATCCGAAGAAAAAGAATTTCAACTTCTACAAGAACGTTACACTCTTCAAACCAAATCTGAAAGAATTGCGTGAAGGAATGAAGATTGATCTCGACAAGAATCACATGGAAGAGTTGAGCAAGGCAGTTCACAAGCTCAGCGATGAACACAATATTGACACGGCATTAATTACGCTCTCTGAAAAAGGCGTATTCTTCGCTCATGGCAAAGATGACAAATTGCTACCTGCGCATATTCGTACGATTGCCGATGTTTCCGGAGCCGGCGATACTGTAATCAGTGTGGCAGCATTATGTCTGGCTTTAGAAACCGATGTAGAATTGATGGCCACACTTGCAAATTTAGCCGGAGGCTTGGTATGCGAGAAAATCGGAGTAGTTCCTATTGAAAAACAACTTTTGCTGGAAGAGGCGAAACGATTAAAAATAAAATGAGTTCAGAAAAAATAATTCCCTACAAAGATTCGCAACTGGAGAAGAAGCATCAGATAGCCAGGATGTTTAACAACATTGCGTGGAAATACGATTTCCTGAATCATTTCCTTTCGCTTGGCATCGATAAAACATGGCGCAGGAAAGCCATTAACTATCTGAAGCAAGACAAACCACAGTTGATTCTGGATATAGCTACCGGCACGGGCGATCTGGCCATCGAAGCCTTGAAATTAAATCCGGTGAAAGTCTTCGGAGTTGATATCTCGGAAGACATGCTGAAAATAGGTCGCCAGAAACTACAGAAGAAAGGATTAAGCGATAAAATCGAATTACTGGAAGGTGATTCAGAAGCTTTAATCTTTGAGGACAATAAATTCGATGCTATTACCGTTGCCTTCGGGGTACGTAACTTTCAGAATCTGGAAAATGGCCTGAAAGAGATGTATCGCGTCTTAAAACCGGGAGGAACCGTGATGGTTCTCGAATTTTCGCAACCAAAGAACAAGCTGATTCGTACATTTTACAACTTCTACTCTTCACGCATCACGCCGAAAATCGGACAGGTTATTTCGAAAGATAAAGCAGCCTATACCTATCTCCACGAGTCAGTGAGTGCATTTCCGTACGGAAAGCAGTTTACATCGATTTTGGAAAAGTCGGGTACAAGGGAATGTGAGTTTCATGCGGTGACGTTTGGAGTTGCGACGATTTACTTGGGCAAAAGTAAGTACTTTCTGATTGGAATTCAGAATTCGAAATTATGAATTCAGAATTCGAATTGACACAATACATAAATTATAATTAATTTGGAATTCTAAATTTAGAATTCTGAATTATTCCGATGATGAAAACCTAAGAGGTTATATACTTTTGTTAATGGTTGCGGCGGCACTGACTCCCTTAAAGAGCCAAGCGCAGCTTAGCAGCCAGCCATTGAATTTGCCGAAGTACGATTATCAGCCGATACACTTTGGTTTTTTGATTGGACTTAATTCTGCGGATTTTCGGATTAAAAAAGTAGCTGATTTTAATTTGTTGGATTCGGTTTACTTTATTGAATCGGGACCTGTAGCAGGAATCAATTTAGGAATTTTGAGTAATCTTCGCATTGGACGTCATTTTGATTTACGCTTCCTTCCTACTCTTTCGTTTGATCAGCGTAATTTGACATACGGGTTGGTTTATCGCGATAGTGCATCGGCAAATACCGTGAAGCGAATTGAATCGACTTATCTCGAATTTCCGATTTTACTAAAATTCAAATCAGACCGCGTAAATAATTATCGTGCATACGTTATCGCCGGCTTCAAATACGGAATCGATATGGTATCGCAGGCGAAAGTTCGTCAGCTCGACAAAGACATCGTCAAATTGAAACGCAACGATTACGGCTATGAAATCGGTTTCGGCTTCGATTTTTACCTGACCTACTTCAAATTCTCTCCCGAAATCAAGATGTATACCGGTCTGAGAAATCTCCTCTCACCCGACAGCGCCATCTATTCAACGCCGATAGAATCGTTGAGTGCGAAGACGTTTACGATTTCGTTGTGCTTTGAATAAGCATATGGGCTTCGAGGATTCAATTGAAGATTGAAAATTGAATATTGAATATTATCATGCTTCGAGTAAGTGGTTGAGCTTTGAACCAATAATTGAATATTGAAGATTGAAAATTGAATATTAGCTTGCTTTGCAGGAAAGGATTTGTCAATAAATAACTGAAGAGTTGCTTCCTATAAACAAAGTTAATATTCAATTTTCAATCTTCAATATTCAATTTCAAAAAAAATAAAATAGATGATAACGCGACTCGAGCTCGTCCTTCTACCAGAAGAGGCGGCAGATCAGGGCAAACAGTTGCAGCAGGCTTCTTCTAAATTAGGTGTTCCGGCAGAGACGATAAGAGCGGTGAGAATCGTGAAGAGATCGATCGATGCACGGGGACGACAAGTGAAGATTCGCATGCTGGCCGACGTCTATGTCGACGAAAATCCTCCTGTGGAAAAGAAGCCGGAAGATTCCTTTCAATTTTCCCGTGAAGTATCAAAAGCGAAGACGGCACTCATTGTCGGATTTGGTCCTGCAGGAATGTTTGCTGCTTTGAAGTTGATTGAAGCCGGCATTAAACCCATTGTTATTGAACGAGGCAAAGCCGTTCGCGAGCGCCGCCGAGATCTCGCTGCCATTTCGAAAGCAGGAGAAGTTAATCCCGATAGCAACTATTGTTTTGGTGAGGGCGGTGCAGGAACGTACAGTGATGGAAAGCTCTACACTCGCTCCAACAAGCGCGGTGATATAAATCGCATTCTCGATATTCTCGTCATGCATGGAGCTGATCCCGATATCAAAGTTAATGCACATCCGCATATTGGCACCAACAAACTTCCGCAGATTGTGGAAGCTATTCGTCATACCATTCTAAATGCAGGCGGAGAAATTCATTTCAATACACGTTTGTCGGATATTTTAGTGGACAATGGAGCTGTGAAAGGAATTCGTACGACTGACGTTGAAGACGGCAGTGAAAAAGAATTCATCAGTGAGAATCTTATTCTCGCCACCGGACATTCTGCTCGTGATATTTACGAATTGTTGCAGAGAAAGAATATTAAAGTTGAGGCGAAACCATTTGCGCTAGGCGTACGTGTTGAACATCCGCAGGAAATTATTGATACAGTACAATATCATTGCGACACACGTGGCAATTTTTTACCACCGGCCTCCTACTCGCTCACCTATCAGCATGAGGGAAATCGCGGTGTGTATTCGTTTTGTATGTGTCCGGGTGGTATTATCGCTCCTGCAGCAACAGCACCCGGAGAAATCGTTGTGAACGGTTGGTCGCCATCGAAGCGAAACAATCCGTTTGCCAATTCCGGAATGGTCGTCAGCATCGGCTTCAAAGATTACGAAAAGTACGCACAGAAAGGCGAGCTTGCTGCACTGCAATACCAACGCGAAGTAGAACAGAAAGCATTTGCAGCAGGCAAAGGAATGCTCAAAGCTCCTGCGCAACGACTCATCGACTTTGTTACCGGCAAGACATCGAACACACTTCCTGAAAGCTCATATCACCCGGGAACTACATCAGTAGATCTGCAAAACGTATTGCCATCAGAAGTAGCAGCCGCACTCAAAGGCGCTTTCAAAGCATTCGGAAAAACGATGAAACCCTATTACACGAACGAAGCAATTTTGTTGGCGACAGAATCAAGAACATCATCACCGGTAAGAATTCCACGTGATCCTGAAACATTACAGCATCCGCAAGTGAAAGGATTATATCCGTGTGCAGAAGGTGCGGGATATGCGGGAGGAATTGTTTCGGCGGCGATGGATGGGGAGAGATGTGCGGGGCAGATTGCAGGTTGAAGGGAATTCGGAATTTAGAATTATGAATTATGAATTATGAAGCTGTGCTTTTTTGATTCAGCAAAACTCTATTCAGCTTTCTTTGTGCGACCCCGATGGGGTCGGTGATGTTGGGCGCATTTTTGCGGGCTACCATTGTGGGACCCCGATGGGGTCTGCGGGTTGGCGATGGTTTTTCTACCGTTGTGGGACCCCGATGGGGTCCGCGGGTGGACGAATGCAGTGCTTTCATCCTATTATTTAGCTAAAACTAATTTGTCGAATTCTATACTGATTTAACCCATTCAATATCCGACAAAGAAAGACTAAGCATTATCATGACCCCATCGGGGTCAAACAATGGTAGAACGACAGAAGCATATCACCCAACCGACCCCATCGGGGTCGCACAGATCCAATATTTTGGTGACATGAAGAGAAGGAAATGATCACCGTCAAATTTTCTAAATACATTCGGTCAATTTCAAAAAACGAAAGACTAAGCATTATCATGACCCCATCGGGGTCAAACAATGGTAGCTCGGGAAAAATATTTTCCTCCTCCCGACCCCATCGGGGTCGCACAAACATTGGTTCAAAATAGAAAAAGCGTTTGTTAGAATTACGAATTCATAATTCCAAATTTTGAATTCTAAATTCGCTTGAATTGCGCACAAACAATCCCCGCAGCCACAGCCACATTCAACGAATCCGGCTTACCATTTGTGCCGACAGAAAAATTCGGAATGAGAAGAGCCTGCGTGATATAATCGCTTACTTCGTGAGAGATGCCGTTTGATTCGTTACCCATGACGATGAAACCATCTTGCTTGGGTTCGGTTTCGAAAATGTTGTCGCCTTCGAGGAGCGTGCCGTAGACGGGCAATTTGGATTGCTTTAAGTTTTCTTCGAAGAGCGGGCCGAGATCGGAGTAGATTACTTTCAAACGGAACAGCGAACCCATGGAGCCTTGCACAACTTTCGGATTAAAACAATCAACGGAATTATTGGAACAAATTACTTCTTCGATACCAAACCAGTCAGCGATACGTAGAAGTGCACCCATGTTACCGGGATCTTTGATTTCATCGAGAACGAGTTTGAGACCGGAAGAAAAATTGATGCTTTCGTCTTCATGCGGAATTTCGGCGATAGCCAGAATACTTTGCGAGGTAGTGAGCGCACTGATTTTACCGAGCTCATCGTGCGTAACGTCGTAAAGTTCGACGCCTGTCATGAGAGCTACTTCATTGGGATGCGTATTGAGATAATCGATTGTTGCGAAAACACCCTGAACTTTCCACTCTGAGTTGAGCAGGTCGGCCACTACTTTTTCACCTTCGGCGATGAAGAGATTTTCTTCTTTCCGCGCCTTTTTCTGATGCAGTGAATTGACAAATTTAATCTGGCTCTTAGTGATCATTAGGTTTTTGCTAAAGTGAAAACAGTTATTTCCGGCAAGATACCTACTCTGCCCGGATATCCAAGGAAACCAAGTCCGCGATTCACATATAAATACTGATTCTCCTCTTTATACAAGTCGGCCCACTGCTTATACATGTACTGCACCGGACTCCATTTCAAGCCCGGAATCTCGATTCCAAACTGGAATCCATGTGTGTGGCCGGATAGAGTAAGATCGACATACTTGTACTTGTCACGGATCTCATAATCCCAATGCGACGGATCGTGCGAGAGAAGAATGTTCACCGGCTGAGCTTCGAAATTCTTCGTCGCCACCTCCATGCTTCCGTAACGAGAAAAATTTCTCTTACCGCTGAAATTCTCAACACCGATCAATCCGATTTTTTGTCCACCCTTTTCGATGTACGCATGTTCGTTTAACAACAACTTCCATCCTACTTCACCATGAAATGCTTTGAGCTGTTCGAGATTCTGATGCTTGGAATGCTCATCAGGAAAGCGATAATAATCGCCGTAATCGTGATTACCTAAAATCGAGTACACACCATGTGGCGCTTTCAGCGATTGGAAAATTTCTTTGAATGGCAACGCTTCCGTATGCAGATCGTTCACCAGATCGCCGGTGAAGAAAATAAGATCCGGCTTTTGCTCCATGATGAGCCGAGCTGCTTCTTCGAGATGCTCCGTTCCCATGAAACTTCCGGTATGTAAATCGGATATCTGAACAATTTTCAGTCCGTCGAAAGCCGATGGTAAATTTTTCAAAGCCAGATTCACAGGACGCACTTTGTAGTTGTATTTATCGGAGATCATTACTTTGATGAGAGTAAAAAATGGAATAGCTGCAATTCCAAATCCGGCTTTAATGATAAAGTTAAGTCGCGTTATTCGAAAAGGTTCGTTTACAGGAACTGCATTCGACGCAAAGAATTTCGTGCTAATGAATACCCAGATTAGTCGGAACAAACGAATAATATCATCGAGCAACATAAAAACGCCGATGATGACTTTGGTAAAAGAAAAAACAAAGATCAGCGCAAATGAATAGGTACGATACGCTTTATTCCATGTGTGCCAGTCGATCCACTGTCCCATGAAAATTGTTCCGATTGAAAACGCAGAGATCAACCAATACACCCAAAACGCGATTCGCTGAAACGAAACCGAGCGATGTTGAATAAGTATTTTCACTCCCTGGAAGACGTAGAGGTCGAGGAGGAAGAGGATGGCGGCGAATATGAGGATGCGAATAGACATAGATGAATTTAGAATTCAGAATTATAAATTATGAATTATGAAACACGAATTTAAAATTCTGAATTTTGAATTCGTCGCTGAAACTCAGATAGTATAAACAACCAAACTGCTGATTAGATCTTAGTCACTTGAATAATATTCACCGGACAGTTTTCGGCGGCACGGAGATTATCTTCCAATTCGTGATCATCGACGACGACTTGAACGAAACCATTCTTGTCTTCGCCACCGACGAGAGTACTCTTGCCGTCTTTTCGTGACATACGCCAGCGGTTGTACGCGGCTTCTACGCAGGCATTGCATCCAATGCACTTAGCGCGTTGCTGAATAATTCGAACCATCAGGCATCAACCACTTTATAGAGTTTATCGGAAGCTCTCACCTTTTCGGAAATCGGGAAAGTGAACACATCCCCTTTTGAGACCTTCTCGACTGACTGATTTTCGAGACGCAATTCAGAAACCTTTGTTTCGATGTAGCCGGTTGTAGGTCCGGTTATCATGATTTCATCGCCGACGGATAGGTGATCAGACTCGAGTTTAAATTCGCCGACGGATAACTTGTCAAAATATTTTATACCACGTCCAATATATATTTTTCGCTTAGTGGCATTAGAACCGTATTCGCGGTTCCACTCGCCCATTTTCTTGCCCAGATAGTAACCATCCCAGAAACCACGGTTAAACACCGTTGCCAGACGATTCTTCCAGTCCTCGATCTTCTCCTGACTATACGTGCCGTTGTGGTACGCATCAATAGCCTCACGGTAGCATTTCGTCACCGTGTACACATAATCAGCCGACCGGCCGCGACCTTCGATCTTGAGTACAGAAACACCTGCATCGAGGATTTTATCCAGGAAGTCGATCGTACACAGATCCTTTGCCGACATGATATATTCATTGTCAACTTCGAATTCGATTCCCTCTTCTTTATCAGTCACAATATAAGAGCGACGGCAATTCTGCACACAAGCACCACGATTAGCCGAAGCGAAATCAGAGTGAAGGCTCAGATAGCATTTTCCCGAAATTGCCATGCACAATGCACCGTGGGCGAAGATTTCCACTTCAATTGGTTTTCCTGCAGGACCGGTAATCTCACGACGTTTCACTTCGCGAGTGATATCAGCTACTTGCTTCAGACTAAGCTCTCGGGCAAGAACGACTACATCAGCGAAGTTGGCATAGAATTCAATCGTGTCGATATTCGAAATATTCGCCTGCGTAGAAATATGAATTTCCACACCGATTTTCTTTGCATAATTTAAAACAGCATGATCGGCAGCGATGATTGCAGTGATACCACTTTCCTTTGCTGCATTCACAATACTTTTCATCAGAGCAATATCATGATCATACAAAACCGTATTTAGTGTGAGATACGTTTTGACATTATGCTCCTTGCCTATTTCAGCAATCTTTTAAATCTTCCAGCGTAAAATTATTCGCCGAGCGAGCCCGCATATTCAGCTGCTCCACTCCGAAGTACACCGAGTTACATCCCGCTTTAATCGCCGCCATCAGGCATTCATAAGAGCCGGCGGGAGACATTAGTTCGAAGTGTCTTGTTGGGTTCATGCTTGTTTGTGGTAATTGGTAATTGGTAATTAGTAATTGGTAATTGGTAATTAGTAATTGGTAATTAGTTTTGGTAATTAGGTAAGTTGTAAGTAGTAAGTAGTAAGTTGACTATGCGTAGGTACTGTGAAGCAAAATCGCTATCATCGTTATCGAAACTCGTAACACGCAACCCGCAACCCGCAACTCGTAACCCGCAACTCGTAACTCGCAACTCGCAACTCGCAACTCGTAACTCGCAACTCGTCGGCTGAGCCTGTCGAAGTCCGCAACCCGTCAAGGATTGAGTCGGCCGATTGCCCACTTGCCTGCACGGCCTTTTTTGAATACGAGTCGATCGTGTAAACGTGAGAGTCGGCCTTGCCAGAATTCGATGTAATTTGGTTTTACGCGATAGCCGCCCCAGTGAGGAGGGCGTGGAATTTTTTTGCCTGCGAATTCGGCTTCGAGTTCGGCGAAGCGGGATTCTAGTTCTGTCCGGGAAGAAAGTTCGGCGCTTTGATGAGAAGCCCAAGCACCAATTTGACTTTCGCGTGGACGAGAAGCGAAATATTTATCTGAATCGCGTGTCGGCAATTTTTCAATCACACCACGAATACGAATTTGTCGTTGTATTTCCGGCCAGAAGAAGTTGAGGCAAACCTGTTTGTTTTGCTTCATCTCATTTCCCTTGGCGCTTTTATAATTGGTAAAAAAGGTAAAACCCGTTTTATCAAGATTACGCAACAGAACGATACGCGCATCCACCCGACCACCCTTCGATGACGTAGCGAGTGTCATGGCATTAGGTTCCATCACTTCGGCATCAATGGCGTTACTCATCCATTCTTCGAACTGGCGAAACGGATTTTTGGAAATATGTTTCTCATCCAGCTGATGCAGGGCGAATTCAGACCGGAGAGAGTACAGATGTTTTTGGAGCTTTTGCATATCGGGGGCAAAAGTCGTGAAAAAAAGCGGAAAAGACCTCGTTTTGGTCATGTCAGAAGCTGATAAAAGTCTTAAAATTCTCAAAAAATGGGCGAAAATCGGACTTTACTGTTAAAACTGACCAAAAAGTCAAAAACCTCCTCTTTGTAAGGATTCCGGACTTTATCGGACAACTAACTCATTAAATCAGGGTTAAATTGTTTAGAACACACAATTCAATTACGATCAGCCCCGAGCTGTGATAAAAAACTTGACATGAGAAGAAAATCAGTACATCTCGATCCCGAAGTAGGAAGGATCTTAATTTCAGAACCATTCTTACTTGATTCATATTTCAAACGCGCCGTAATTCTTTTAGGAGAGCACAGCGAAGAAGGAACAGTTGGGTTCATTCTCAATAAGCCGACAGATCTGTATCTGAATGATGCATTGGAAGATTTCCCTCCGTTTGAAGTTCCGTTGTATTTCGGTGGTCCCGTTCAGACCGACACGATTCACTTCCTTCACACACTTGGAAACAAGCTTGAAGGCAGCAAAGAAATTCTCCCGGGAATTTTCTGGGGTGGAGATCTTGAAATGTTAAAACTGTTGATTGATACCAATCAGGTTACTAAAAACGATGTACGCTTCTTTGCAGGCTACAGCGGATGGGAGCCACAACAATTGACAGAAGAATTAAAAGGTCACACATGGTTAGTGACAAATGGTAAAAGAGATTTCGCTTTCTCCGAGCATCCTGAAGATTTATGGGGAGAAGCATTAAAAAATATGGGAAGTCAGTATGCAATCCTTGCCAACTTCCCCGAAGATCCAAGCCTGAATTAGTTTAAGATTTAGTTTGTTTATGACAGAGCCTCCTTGCTTACGTAGGGAGGCTTCTTTCGTTGTAGTTTGTATTGAAGATTGAAGATTTACGGTGCGGTGAGAGGACTATGGGCAAAAAAAGGGGGTATAGGCAAAGGGGTTTTGTCGCAGTCCCTTTTTTTCGGGAAAAACAATGCTTTTTTCATGGGGAAGTTTAACTTTGTGCATTGATATACCAATCTTATATTTGTTTACGAAATAAATGAACCAAGATCCGCCACGGCGGATATACCATTTTCTATTCGTATTTTCATTTAGGAATGGTATATTTTAGTCCTCTTCTAATCCATAACTCCCACTGAATGTTGCGACATTACATTAAGTTCCCGATCACAATTCTATTTCTGTTTTTAGTTAGCCAGAGTTTTGCTCTAAAGTATAATTTTCAGGGCCGTTCGATATTTTCGAATTCCGTCTTTATCACGAATGACGAGCCTTGTGATGCGGCACCACTTGTTGTTTCACACACATGCAGTATGATTTCGGCAGATAACACCGGAGCTACAAATTCATCTATCCCTGCCGTTGCCTGCGATGGCGATGGTTCCGGCGATGTTTGGTTTTATGCTACTGTGCCTCCATCAGGTCATTTGATCATCGATACGCAAGACGGAACCTTGACTGATATGGGAATGGCTGTTTATTCAGGCGCTTGTACTTCACCTGTTTTGACTAATTGTGAAGGATCAGGAAGTTCATCAGTCAGTACAATGCCTTATCTGGATCTTACAGGCTTGAGTTCAGGGACAACAATTTGGATCGGATGTGGGATGTGAACAACGACGAAACAGGAACGTTCGGCATTTGCGCCTATGAACCATGCAATGTTTCATTTACGATTAACGGTGCTACTTCTTCGTGCAGCAATAATCTAACACAGCTTTGTAGTTCGAATACCTATACATCCTATGCATGGTCAACGGGCGCTACTACACAGTGCATCACCCCATCAGCGAGTGGTACATATACGGTTACCGTTACTGACGCTAGCGGTTGTACAGCGAGTCAATCACAAACAATCACAGTACATACGCCTCCGACAGCATCGATTACCGGACCGGATTCATCTTGTACTTCAGCACCCGGACAATTATGTGCATCAGGCGGTGTCACCTATCTCTGGAGTAATTCCTCTACCGCTTCTTGCATCAATCCTCCCACCGGTACTTATACGGTTGTTGTAACCGATGCGAACGGTTGTACAGCTACGGCTTCTAAAACTACAACGGTGTATACAAACCCCACTGTTTCCATCACCGGTAATTCTACAGCCTGTGCTGGATCGAATATTCAGTTGTGTGCTACATCGGGAGTTTTTACTTATAGTTGGACAGGCGGATCTGTTTCACCTTGCATCAATGCTTCAACAAGCGGAACGTATGTTGTTACAATAACCGATGCACATGGTTGTACTGCCACTGCTTCTAAAGCTGTTACGATCTTTAGTCCCGTAAGCGTGAGTGTAACCGGACCAACTACAGCTTGCTCGGCCGATATTCCACAATTATGTACTAATACGACTTTCAGTGCTTACTTATGGAGCAATGGTTCAACAACTCAGTGTATGAATCCGGCTGCGAGTGGAAATTATTCGGTAACAGTAACTGATGCTAATGGTTGCACAGCCAGTGCCAATGCAACGATTACCATTAACACCTCTCCTACAATGTCCATCACAGGACCGGTAAGTGAGTGCTCTAACTCCAATGCTCAATTGTGTGTTGTTGGTTCTTTTGCATCGATCGTTTGGTCAAATCTTTCTTCATCACAGTGTATCAATGTAAGTAACACAGGGTCGTATGCTGCAACTATTACGGATGCGAATGGCTGTACGGCGAGTGCTTCACATTCAATTACAATTTTCCAAAGCCCTTCCATCAATATTACCGGCCAATCGCAGGTTTGTCCGGGCACTACCGTCCTACTCTGCGCCAATACTGCCAGTGGAACTTTATTATGGTCGGATAGCTCTACCTCTGCTTGTATCTCTACTTCCAAGGATACTACTTTCACTGTTACAGTTACCGATGCGAATAACTGTACAGCATCAGCATCACATTCGGTAACATACTATACACCACCTGATGCCACGATCAGCGGCGCAACGGCAGCATGCTTTGGCTCTACTGTTCAGGTATGTGCACCGGCCGGACCTTTCATTTACCAATGGTCAACGGGCGAAACAACACCTTGCATTAATCTTACCGCATCCGGAACTTACACGGTGAGTGTGACAGATGCAAACGGATGCGTATCTGTTGGATCACACACTCTTTCCATCGGCTCTTCGCTCAATTTGTCGATCCTCGGACCTGCAGGAAAATGTCCGGGACAAACAGTGAATCTGTGCGCATCTGTAGCAGGGACAACATTATGGTCGAACGGATCAACAACACAATGTATCTCTCCGATCACATCAGGTACCTATACAGTTACCGTTACAGATGCCAACGGATGTTCAGGATCTGCATCAAAAAGTTTTACTGTTTATCCTACTTTCTCTGCAACGATTACAGGACCATCAACGGCTTGTTATAATTCGAATCCATCACTTTGTGCTCCTACCGGTGCCAGTTACACATATCTGTGGTCGACAGGAGAAACAACGCGATGCATAAATGCAAATGCTTCCGGAGTGTATTCAGTAACGATAACCAATATCAACGGATGTACGGCATCTGATTCGCAGGGATTGACGATCTTCTCGCCTCTCAACGCAACGATTTCCGGACCAAATTCAGTTTGTATCGGAACAGTTGCCAATCTTTGTGCGCCAACAGGAAGCACAAGTTATGCCTGGTCAACAGGAAGCACTTCTCGTTGCATCAATGTCAATTCAACCGGAACATACACGGTAACAATAACTGATGGCAACGGTTGTACAGCAAGTAATTCACTTCTGGTAACTTTTGCATCGAGCATTACAACTACGATCACAGGCCCGCATAATGTTTGTTCGGGCGGAACAGCTGAATTGTGTGTTCCTTCCGGATATACAACGTATGCGTGGAGCAATGGATCAACTTCAGAATGCATCAACGTAACAACGGGCGGAATTTACTCAGTTACGATTCACGATGCTGTTGGTTGCGTGGCAAACGATACACAACTTGTAACGATCATTCCGAATCCGTCGGTTTTCATCTCCGGCCTACTTACTCTATGTCCGGGCGATTCAACTGATTTGTGCGCAACGAGTGGATTCGCTTCTTACGAGTGGCAGGATAATTCAACGAATCGCTGTTTGACGGTGAATGCAGCCGGAAACTATTCCGTTCAGGTGACCGACAGCAATGGTTGTACAGCTTCTAATTCGGCGACGATTTCAATTTCGAATATCAATCCGAATATCACTCAAACTCCATCAGGATTGATTGCTTCTCCTACCGGTTTACAATATCAATATACATGGTTCTTTAACGACACACTGTTTACTGGATGCACAGGTGATACATGTACACCGAATCACACCGGTTTCTATAAAGTTCTGGTGTACGATTTAATCAGCGGCTGTACCGATTCAGCGACTCTTTATTATGATGCTATTGGTATAAATGAGAATGACGGATTAAATACCGTGCACATCTACCCTAACCCAATTTCAGGTGATAAACTCTTCATTGAATTTTCGCAACCATTACAACGCTCTTGCATTGTGACAATGTATGATGCGATGGGCAAAGCGATCGTGAATGATGTTTGGAAAGAGTTAGATCAGACGAAAAAGGAAATTGACATGAGTCATTTTTCGGCCGGGGTTTATTTGATACAGATTAGTGAGGGGAATGCGAAGTTTTCGAGGAGAATTGTGAAATCTTACTAGCGAATTCTGCTATTTTGTTTCCCGCAGATTCCGCAGAAATTTCGCGGAAATCGCAGAAACCCTCGTGCTCATCTTGTGCCCCTCGTGTTCTTGTGGTAAAATTTATTCCTACTACGATCAGGATAAACTCTTTAGCAAAGTATCCGTTAAAGCCAACTAGCGAAGAATCACAAGATTCAGATTTTGAATTTTGGAATCTGCACTCAATTGCAGAATGTAGTTGCCTTCCTCCAAACTCGAAACATCAATTCTCTGTAAAGAAGCCAATCCTCCCAAAAGCAAAACTCTTCCCGAGACATCTACGATTTTGAATTCTGCATTTTGAAATTGATCTCCCTTTAATGAAATATTATTGTTCGCAGGATTCGGGTATATAAATTCATCTACTTTAGAATTGATATTCGAAACAGAATTGATCATTTCATTTCTGTACATCGAAGTACCGCCAAGTCCGCTTGAGTTCATCACAAAAAGATCCATATCGCCATCGTGATCGTAATCTGCAAAAACTTCCGGAATACCAAGCATTAACGGCCAGGGAGAAATGTCGGTGTAATTTCCGTTTCCATCATTTCGCATTAAGTACGTTCCTGAAATGGCGATATCCAAATCATTGTCGCCGTCAATATCAGCCCAGTCGACAGCACCCGGCTCGCCGCTTGGAGCAAGACTATCGGC
The DNA here is from genome assembly GCA_016721305.1 of Bacteroidota bacterium. Taxonomy (GTDB): domain Bacteria; phylum Bacteroidota; class Bacteroidia; order AKYH767-A; family 2013-40CM-41-45; genus JADKIH01. Next base: position 312,534 of record JADKIH010000004.1, on the reverse strand, counting down.
ACGTTCAGTGAAAATGTTTCCGTTGTTTTCATAAACGAGAGTAAATGCTTCATTCGTTGAATCAATTCCATCGATGAGCAAATCGATATCGCCGTCATTTTCGAAATCGCCAAACTTAGCCGTGCCCGTAAAGATCGGACGAAACACTGAAGGATTCAGAGAGAATGTTCCGTTTCCTGCATTATGATACAACTGATTTAGCCCTGTGAAATTGAATGAAGGACGACCGGTGATAAAAAAGTCCGGCCATTGATCACCGTCGTAATCAGCCACCTGAATGTCACCGATAATATTTGGAATTGGTAAATTATGCGGACTGAAAAACAGATTGCCATCATTATGCATCATCAGAACAGTATCATCCAACGTTGGCTCTATCATACCACAAGCGATAATATCCGGCAGACTGTCACGATCGTAATCGATCAGTCGTAAGCAGCCATTGATCTGAGGAAGATTCGTTCCGGCAATCGGCGTAAAAACCGAATTACCGTCGTTGCGATACAATTGCGAAATCCCTGTTCCGTTGCGTTGTCCGCAAACAATTAAATCCTGATCACCATCCTGATCCATATCGCCCCAGCTTATGCTTCCGAAAGCTGTTTGAACAATAGAAGAATCAATACATACAGGCACTCCGTTATCGTTGCGAAAGATTCCGCTCCACTCTGCGACAACGCTGCTGAATCCGCTCATCGCAAAATCTTCATCGCCATCATTATCAAAATCCGCAAACGCAACAGCGCCACCTTGGAGGCCCCGGAGATTCCAGTTGAGATCGGTGAAGGTTTGGGCTTTAACCTGAATTGAAAGAAAAGCCACAGAAAATAGTAGTATAAGTTTTTTCATAAAGTTGTGTTTGTGTATTCCAAAGGTATCGGAATTGTCGGTTTGAAAAATGCTCCACCACAATTTGACAATACGCTGTTTTTTCAATTAGCTAAAAATTCAATTAGCTGATTAGCTAATTAGCTAATGGGGCGACCGTTCAAAATTGAAAGAGCGTGCTCTAAAGAAACAAATGAAAAAATTACCAAAAGCCGTGAACCCACTTACACAAAATTAGCTAATTAGCTAATCAGCTAATTAGCTAATTAGCTAATCGGAATAAGGCACCCCCGTTCAATACGGAAGCAGTGTGGAGCTGGTGGGATTTGAACCCACGTCCAGACAAGCAATCAATACGCTTTCTACATGCTTAGTGTTATTTGATTGTCGGAATGTACACTGCTAAACACTCGCTATGTACACTCTTAGTTTCTGAATCTTAGTACCGTTATAGAAACACTAACGATAAGCACTCACCATACGATACTTCCGGGTTGGAAACGGGTGAGCAGGTCCCCAGGAAGTAGTCAACAGGTTAATCTTCTGATTAAGCGGCTAACGCGTAAGAATTGTTGCCATTTAGGCAGGTTGAAAGCCGTGATTAACGAGACTGACTTCCGACGCTCGGCATGCTTACCTATCAATTTCACTCGCTGTCAAGTCCTGTCAGCCCCTGATGGTTTGCTTTGGCAAAGATACAGTTTCTTCTTGATTTGTCCAGTGTGCTTTTAGAATTAGCTAATTAGCTGATTAGCTGATTTGGGCTACGAAAGAAGTATTACGGCTTGTCAATTTTCGGGCTGTCCATTAGCTAATTAGCAAATCAGCTAATCGATCAAAGAGCAGCTGCTATCTCAGCGCCCAGTCGAGCGTTATTGAGCACCAGCGAAATATTCGCCGCCAGGCTTTCGCCGCCGGTTAGATTGGCGAGATACTTCAAAAGATACGGTGTGGTTTCTTTGCCTTTGATTCCTTTTTCGTCGGCAGCGTTGAGAGCTTCACGGATGTAGGATTCCATCTTTTCGAAAGGAACTTCTTTGTCGGCAGGAACGGGGTTGGCAATCATTACTGAACCGTTGAGACCTAAATCCCATTTCGTTTTCAGCATGTCGGCAATTGCTTTGGGTGTATCGAGTCGCAAAGGAGTTTTGAATCCGCTTTTGCGGGAATAGAAACTTGGAAAATCGTCGCTGTTAAAAGTGACAACGGGGATGCCTAGCGTTTCGAGATATTCTAACGTGAGTCCGATATCGAGAATGGATTTTACTCCGGCAGAAACGACGGCAACATTCGTCATGCTCATCTCAGTAAGATCGGCAGAGATGTCCATTGTTTTTTCGGCCCCACGGTGAACACCGCCAATACCGCCGGTTACAAAGACTTTGATTCCCGCCATCGAAGCAATTCGCATTGTTGCAGCAACCGTTGTGGCACCATGCAATTTTTGCGAAACAACGTAAGGCATATCACGCAGACTGACCTTCCAAACATCTTTTGAATTGCCGAGCAAATCCATCTGCGCATCGTCGAGACCGACGTGAATATTGCCATTCAATATTGCAATCGTTGCAGGAACAGCGCCACGACTGCGAACAATCGATTCAACTTCTCTCGCCGTTTCTACATTCTTCGGCCACGGCATTCCGTGAGCGATGATGGTAGATTCGAGAGCGACAATTGGGCGATTCTCTTTTAACGCAGCTGCTACTTCAGCAGAAAATTGTAAAGGGTATGTCATTTATTAATAAACATTTTTTGTTCCAGTAAAGAAACAGATAAGTCGTTGCGAATAGCACCGTACACTTCGAGCAAGCATGCAGCCGCGCCTTGTCCATAAGCGATGCATTCAGGCATACTCTTCTTATGCAACCATGCCCAAACCCCTCCGGCCATCAAAGCATCACCTGCTCCGTTCACGTCACGTACAAATACGCGCGGTGCAGGAATTGGAGAGATGGAACTTCCGTCGGAGAATAAAGATCCGTCGGCGCCACGACTCAACCATACATTCTTAAATCCTAGCATATGTAAGTGAGCAATTTTTTCTTCCGGAGTAACGTGAGTATCCTTTTCGAAAACGGCGAGCTCTTCGCGATTCGGTTTTACGAGCAATAATTTTCCCGGAAGCGCATCACGTAAGCGAGAAGCTTTCGGAACGGAAACGGTTTCAACGATCAATGGCACATCGTTTTCATTGCAGAATTTCATGAGCCATTTTAATGCATTCACGGACAGATTACAGTCGGCAACAACTACTGAAGCTCCTTTAATAATCGCAGCTTGCTTTGTGAGAAAATCAGTATTGAGCATTACATCAGTTTCGGAGCTGACAGCGCCAATATGTAAGTCGCCTGAAGGCGTAGCAATCGAAGCAAATGTTCCGGTTGGAACATCCAGCCATGCACAACCCTTCATCGAAATGCCTACTTCCTCGCATTGTTGTGCGAGATATTTTCCGTCAGGATCATTTCCCAAGACAGTCACTAACTCAACAGGGATTTTGAGGAGCGCAAGGTGATGCGCGATATTCCGGACAACGCCACCCGGACTACGGTGCATTTTAGCGGGATTGGAAGTGTGTAAAACAGGTTCGGCATCGCATCGGAAGGTCAGATCGACCAGCGAAGCACCCACGCAAACAACAGGCTTGATAGAGCCGTTCTTTGATTGTCCATTCGAATTTTCCATACCAGATTTTTAGCTAAAAGACTCTATCGGAAAAGGCCTTAACCAAAGGGCCAAAAACGACAAAAGCCGGCTTAGGGCCGGCAATTTAAGATCATTTTTCAAGACGGGAAAGCCTTATTTTCCGGCTTTTTGGTCGATCAGATACTGTTTGAGCACTTCGTAGTCGGCAGCGATCATTCCGGCCACCTTTTGGCGCGATCGAAGCTTTTCCAAAGCCTCCGGAATCTCAATCTTACGACCTAATGTTTGCTCCACAACATCGAGGAATTTGGCAGGATGAGCAGTCTCCAAAATGATTCCCGTCTCGCCCGGATGTTCGGAGGAGTAGTCTCTCCAACCGGCAATACCAACAGCTCCGTGCGGATCGAGTATGTATGATGATTTCTTATAAACATCGACCATTACCTCCTTCGTATCTTCATCGGTAAAGCCATAGCCACTGATTGAATGCTTGATATCGGCCCATGAATTCGAAAACAAATCCATCATACGTCCGAAGTTGCTTGGATTTCCTACATCCATAGCGTTAGATATCGTTGCCGAAGATGGTCGTGGGAAATAATCGCCTTTTTCCAAATACTCAGGGACAACGTCATTGATATTAGTAGCGGCAACAAAATGATGAATCGGCAATCCCATACGACGAGCAATCAAGCCTGCTGTGAGATTTCCAAAATTTCCGCTAGGTACAACAAAGACAACGGGCTCGTTTGAATTTACCTGACGAACTGCATCGAAGTAATAAACCGTCTGCGGAATGAGTCGAGCGATATTTATACTGTTTGCCGACGACAAACGATAGTGCTTTGCTAAATCGGCATTCAGGAATGCTGTTTTCACCAGACGCTGACAATCGTCGAACGTACCTTTGACTTCGATTGCGTGAATATTTTTTCCATAAGTCGTCAATTGTTTTTCCTGCAAATCGCTTACTCCGCCTGATGGGTACAAAATATACACTTCAATTCCTTCGACACCATAAAAACCATCGGCTACTGCTCCACCCGTATCACCTGAAGTAGCAACCAGAATAGTAAGTGGTGTAGAATTATTGCGATTAAGATAAGCCATTACACGAGCCATAAAGCGAGCTCCAAAGTCCTTGAATGCAAGCGTTGGTCCGTGAAAAAGTTCAGCTACATACGTATTGTTACTTAGCGAAACAACGGGAACGGGAAAGTTAAAAGCTTCCGAACAAATTTTCTTTAGAACATCATGCGGGATATCATCGCCCAACAAAGCTTTGCTGACTTCATATCCAATCGAAAACGGTGTTTGATTCTTTAAATCAGCTAGAAATTCCTTTGACAAAGCAGGAATTGATTCAGGCATAAAGAGACCATTATCCGGAGGCAATGACATAAGTACAGCCTGCTCCAGCGAATAGCGCGATGATTTATCTTTGGTCGAGTAAAAATACACGTTGAGAGGTTTTTATTTTTTAACGATCATTACACCCTTTGTATTCACAGAGGAAATATAGACATCGCTTTTAATTTTTGCTTTAGTAAATTGCTTTTCATTGCTGCTGCGACAACTTTAGCCGAAGCCATTCCTTCGCACATAGCGAAAATAGAAGGACCGGAACCGCTGATACTACAGGCAAGAGCACCTTCATAAAGTGCGGCAGTTTTTACCTCATAGAAACAAGGAATAAGGGATGCACGATTTGGTTCAGCGATATGATCTTCGACCGAGCGAGCGATCAAATCGAAATTCGACTGGAATAATCCTGCTGTCAATGCAGCAGTATTCGCCCATTGTGCAATCCCTTCTTCGAGGGCAATCTTCTGTGGAATCACAGCACGTGCATCGCGAGTCAATACCTCGACATGCGGATGAACGACAACCATGCATAGTTTCTTTGGAACCGGAAGAGAAATAATATCGAGAGGAGCGTACGAACGAATTAAAACAATTCCTCCCATCATAGACGGTCCCACGTTATCGGCATGAGCCGCACCGCAAGCCATCTTCTCGCCCATCATCGCAAAAGGAACGAGTTCCTGTCGTGAAAATGGACGACCGAGTAATTCGTTGGCAGCAAAAACGCCGGCTACGGCACTGGCTGCACTTGATCCAAGTCCACTGCCCAATGGCATTTTCTTCTTTATAGAAACATCAAAACCCTGATCGATATGTAAATCATCGCAAAGCGCCTGAATAGCCACCGAAGCAGTATTCTTCATCGGGTCCTTCGACAATTTTCCACCATCGCCGGTAATACTACGAACAACAATTTCGCGAGACTTATTAAACGATACGGTGACTTCATCACCGGGATTATCAATTGCCAGTCCCATCACATCAAATCCACACGCCAGATTGGCGACGGTTGCGGGAGCGAAGGCGGTTAGGTTTTCTTTCATTGTTGCGAGTTACGGGTTGCGGGTTACGGGTTGCGGGTTGCGAGTTGCGAGTTGCGAATTGCGAGTTGCGGGTTACGGGTTACGGGTTACGGGTTGCGAGTTGCGGGTTGCGATAACGTGGGTAACGATTTGGCTATACAGGCCCTACGAATCGTCAACTTACTACTTACAACTTACAACTTACAACTTACTACATACAACTTACAACTTACTACTTACTACTTAAGACTCAAAATACTTTCCAATACTGATAATCTCCGCAAACACACCTGCAGCTGTTACTTCTGCACCGGCGCCGGGGCCTTTTACGACTAACGGGCGATCAGAGTAGCGTTCGGTGGTGAAGGAAATAATATTATCACTTCCGCTGAGATTGTAGAATGGATGCGATTGATCGACTTCTTTCAGAGCAATCGATGCTTTTCCTTTTTCCAGGATGGCGATGAAGCGAAGAACTTTTCCCTTTTTCGCTGCATTGGCGCGACGTTGTTCGAAGATATGATTGTTCTTTTGCAATTCAGTGAAGAACGCAGGAACATTTTTCGCCTTCATACAAGCCGGCGGAAGAATTTGATCTATCTTGATATCCTTGAATTCGATCTTTAATCCGGTTTCACGAGCGAGAATGAGAAGCTTACGAGCAACATCTTTCCCGCTTAAGTCAACACGAGGATCCGGTTCGGTGTAACCCTTTTCCTGAGCCTGTTTCACGATGGCGCTGAATTGTGAACCTTCGTTAAAATTGTTGAAGATAAATGAAAGCGTGCCGCTTAATACGGCTTCGATACGACGAACTTCATCACCGCTGGTGAGAAGATCGGTGAGTGTATTGATCACCGGCAAGCCGGCGCCGACATTCGTTTCGTAGAGGAAACGAACATTACGTTTGCGAGCAGTTTCACGGAGATGCAAATAGTTTTTATAGCTATCGCTGTTAGCGATTTTATTTGGTGTGACAATGGAGATACTGTTCTCCATAATTTTAGCATAGAATTTTACCACATCCTCGCTCGATGTACAATCGACGAAAATACTTTGAGGCAAATTCATCTTGATCATTTCATCAGTGAAAGCAGAAAGCTCGGCCTTCTCCCCTTTTTCCAAAAGATCAGAATAACGAGATAGAGAAATTCCATTGTCATCGAAAATCATTTTACGGGAATTTGAAATTCCGGCAACAACGATTTCGAGTGAACGACTCTGGCGTAAATAATCTTTATGCTTGGCAATTTGTTTGAGCAATGTTTTTCCGATCAATCCTGTTCCCATGAGGAAAACAGAAAGTGTTTTCACATCGGAGAGGAAGAACGACTGGTGCAATGAATTCAGTGCCTTGTCGAGATCGTGGCGATGGATAACTAGAATTCATCTTCGATCGCTTGTTGTGCACGGGCACCATCTTCCGGTTTAACTGCAAAGCTGATCGTGTGCTCTGAAGAACCTTGCGTAATGAGGATCACATTCACTTTCGCATGAGAAAGCGAATTGAAGAGACGTGCTGAAATACCTGCTACTCCTACCATTCCGCTACCCTGCAATGTGAGAAGAGAAATATTATCGATCGACGAAATCCCTTTGATGAGGAAAGCCGGATCGGAAGTTTTTGTCGAGATAAAAGTGCCCGGATGTTCAGGCTTAAAAGTATTTTTAATCAGCAACGGAATTTTCTTATCCAATGCCGGCTGAATTGTAGGCGGGTGAATAACTTTTGCGCCAAAGTGCGACATTTCCATCGCCTCGGTGTACGTCATCGTACGAATGGAGAACGCCTTTTTCACCTTACGCGGATCGGCCGTCATTACGCCATCAACGTCAGTCCAAATTTGTATCTCTTTTGCGTCGAGAGCAGCGCCGAAGATGGCAGCGGTATAATCAGAACCACCTCTACCGAGAGTAGTCATTTCGTTTTTGAATGTGGAAGCGACGAAACCTGTGATGACTTCGATAGATTTCGATTTTTTGAAATGCTCACGAATTGTTCGGTTCGTAACCGAGAAATCTACGCGTGCCGAACCAAAGCTTTCATCAGTACGAATAACCGTACGTGCATCTAAAAACGCAGCCGGCATTTTTCGTGACTTAAAATAGTGAGCGATGATTTTCGCTGATAAAACTTCACCATGACCGCTGAGGAAATCGAGCGTACGAGGAGAAAGTTCACGAACTAGATACACCCCATGGAGGATATCATGCAATTCTGCAAAAGTTTCTTCTAAGAAATCGTGCAGTGCTTTATCGCGATTGAGTCCTAACTCCTTTACGGCAATTTGGTGACGTTCGCGAATGCCGTTGAAGACGGTGATATAATCGCCATCCTGTTTTGCAGCCAGGCGGCTCATCTTGATCAGTTCATCGGTTACTCCGCCAAAAGCAGAAACGACTACAGCTAATTTTTTGTGTTTTTTACGCAGATCATTTACGATGTCTGCAAGGCCTTCAATACGTTGCGCAGTGGCGACTGAAGTACCGCCAAATTTGATAACTATCATGGTTGGATTTAGAATTTAGAATTCGGAATTATGAATTCTATACTGCATCAATACGCTGAAAGTCAGCTGAAAGTTATGATTTCAGCACCTATACAACCAATTATATATCAGCTCATTACCATATTCTGTAAGAATCGATTCGGGATGAAACTGAACGCCTCTTAAGAGCTGATTTTCATGTGTTAAGGCCATAATTCCGCCAAAATCGTCGTTAGCAGTGATGCGAAAAGTAGCAGGAAGACCCTCAGGATCTACACACCATGAATGATAGCGCCCCGTTTTGAACGAGCGAGGAAGTCCGGTAAAAAGCGGTTCGTTTGTGTCCTGAACCTGAGTCGGAACTGCAACGCCGTGAAGTACATTTTTGAGATTAATGAGCTTCGCCCCTTCCGCTTCGGCAATTGCCTGAAGACCGAGACAAACGCCAAGGATTTTCTTTTCGTTTTTAAAACGATCAATCAAGTCCATCATTCTACCTGCTTCGCGCGGGAGTCCCGCTCCGGGCGATAAAACGATTCGGTCGAATCTCCGGGCATCGTCAAAATCGATTTCATCGTTACGCACAACTTCCACTTCTTCTTCAAAGCGGTTGAGCTGATGGTAGAGATTGTAAGTAAAGGAATCGAAGTTATCGACCAGAAGGATTTTCACAGTGCAATAATACGGAAAACGAGGTCAGGAATGACAGCTTCGTTTTGCAATCACTAAACCTAAAACAAAAATCAAGATGACGATTAGTTAAAAATCAAGTTACTCAACAACTAATTTCTGGCGTCCGATTTCTTTTGATCCGCTTTTCACAACAACGATGAAGATGCCGGTGGAAAGTTCTCGTGTATCCAGGCTAAAACGGCTACCCACCGTTTGCTTATTCAATACCATTTCACCCAGAATATTAAAAACTTGAAGGGAATTTTGGTAAGGAGAAAAGAAATCAGGGAGGTTCACCTGGCACACATTGGACATAGGGTTTGGAAAAACAGAAATATAATTTTGCTCAAAGTTTAACTGATCTGTTCCATCAATCAGATTACAAAACGGAATTCCATAAGGATAAAGAGGAGCACCATTTTGTTGGAAGCACATCAGATCAAAGCCGATTCCATCAATAACATTACCCGGGAGAGCCTCTGTCAGTCCAAACGTAGAGCCGATTCCTTCGATTAAATATACTGAATACCCCGGAAGAATGAACCAACGATTACAATATTGCCCACCGACTAAAACGGAATCTTTTGAAATAACTACATCCTTTTGCGTGCCATTATTCCTTTCAAGATATCCTTGAACTGTATCACCGACATTCAAATTAAAATCATACAAAATTTGTTCCACCGAATCAAATGGCGGAACGATGTATACCATTCTCAACGATGTATCCTGTCGAACCGAGCCCAGATATCGTGGTGTATCAATCAGACAGAAAGCTTGTGTAGTATCAACATATGGAATATTCAGCTTGTGGTAAACAACAGAATTAATTGTAGTATCACCACTTATCACAATCGAGTAAGAGATACTTGCAAATGGAGACCAAATGCAAGAAGCACCTTCATTGATATTCCAAACGGCATTAGAATCCGGAAAAGGATGATAAACCGAAGTTTGAGATTTTACAGAAATAGAAAATAAAATTGCGATGCCTAGTAGGATATTTTTCATGGTGCCAATATTAAAATGTTTAAAGCACATCTAATATAAGGATTATTCGCGAATCTCTATCCGCGCAATCGAGCAATCCTACCAAACAAAACCGATCACTGATCACGCCTTAACAGCAATCACCGAAATCTCCACATTCACATTCTTCGGCAGAACCGAAACTTCTACTGTCTCGCGAGCAGGGAAATTGTCGGTAAAGTATTGTCCGTACACTTCATTTACATGCGCAAAATTCTGCATGTCCTTTAAGAAAATCGTCGTCTTTACGATATCGCTGAATTGAAATCCGGCTTCTTTGAGAATCGCGCTGATATTTTCCATCACCTGATTCGTTTCGCGGATGATGTTGATTTGAACTAACTGTCCGTCGGCCGGATTGATGGCAATTTGTCCGGATACATAAAGTGTATTGTCAACTTGCACAGCCTGGCTATAAGGACCAATTGGCGCAGGAGCATTCGAAGTTTTGATAATTTTTTTCATACTTATTTATTCATAAAAGTCAACGCCCAACCATGATTTAAAGAATCGTTGTTGATCAGGTGTAGCCTTTTCCATTTTTGTTAGCGCATAGCGCGGATAATATTCTTTACCATCGGGAGCGATGGCGATATCTTTTAGTTTTTTCATTGGAGTGAGAACGGTAATAACAATTCGTTCGTCACGACAAAGCACTAGTAATTCCTGCAAATTGTCTTCTACCTTTTTCTCATCGATAGCGATAATTTCATCTTCACGACCGAGACCTGCAACAAATGCCGGTGAGCCCGGATAGACAGCAGAAACTTTAGTCGATTTCCCATCGGTAATTGTTTTGAATCCGAAAAAACGTTCTGAATCTTCTTCCGACGGTGTTGCACCTAATTCGATTCCCGCATAGCTTAACGTCTCTTCTAACTTCGGTCGGTCATCTTCCGTTCCATAAACATAGTCGAGGAAGAAATCCGCCATTGACTCTCCTGCAACATTTCCTACTAACGAAATGTAATCATGATCTGTGTAACCGATATGTCGTTTTCCGAAATCTTTGTACAAAGCTCTCATCACATCATCGAGCGACATGGCAGATTTTGTTTTGTGACGAAGCAGCATGTCTGTCATTAACGAAACCAATGAACCTTCGTCGTAGATCGAAGTCTTGCGTCCCGGTGCGCCGGGAATATAACCGTCGAGCCATGTATCGAAGCTGGAATCGGCAACGGAAAGATTGAATCGTCCCGGATTATCGAAATGCTTTTGTAAACGAAAATTCAGTTCTGTAAAAAATTGTGGAACCGAATACACACCACTGCGAGCAAGAAATAAGTCGCCATAATAGGTAGTTACTCCTTCGTACACATAACCAAGGCGTGAATAATTTTCGCCCGTGTAATCGTACGGCTTCATTTCGGCCGGACGAATAGTTTTGATATTCCACACATGGTAAAGTTCATGCGAGGCTACACCGATGAAATCAGTGTATAACGACTCTTTCATCAGATTGGAACCCGGTCCCAATGCAAGAACTGTCGAACGCAAGTGTTCAACGCCATGATAGAATCTCGTTGGCAGAAGTTGAATGAGGAAATGATATTGATCGACCGGAAAATCGCCCATCATTTTTATCTGAACCTCCGTAAACGAAGTGAAGTCGTGAATAATTTTCGACCAGTCAGGATGAGCATCACCTTGAAGCCAGATGTAGAAAGTTGTTCCGTCTACTTCATACGTACGGTGTTGAATTGTCGGACTGGCGATAAACGGACTGTCGACTAGTTCATCGTAGTCAGCAGCCACCAGAGTATGCTCGTTCGATTTTTGCATCGAAGAAGCAACGATATAATTTTTCGGAAGATTTAATTCGACGACACATTCTTCGCGCACCTTTTCAGGAACGTGCATAAAGCAATGTACAGGATTGATGTACACCTGATCTTCGTCGATCCAGCATGACCCTGCATCCAGTTGAGCGCAATAGTATTCGTAGCGAATTATGATTTCATTTGCTCCTTCTGTCGACACCTTCCAGCAGTCCTTAGTTACTTTCGTAAACGGCAGCGCCTGATTATTTCCGTTGAAAGCTTTCCAGCCACGGACATTTTTCGCAAAGTTCCCTAATTCATACCGACCCGGGCGCCAGGAAGGCAATTGAAATGAAATCTCTTCGGCATCGACATCGAGCACACGCATTTCGATTTCGGCGAAATGCGTGACCGGATTTCCTGCAGAAAGTTTGTAAAATACAGCCATCAGATCTTGTTCTATGCAATTTTATCATTTTTATTCGGACTCCCGCCCGGGTCATGTGGCAAAAAATTAACAATGGTGGAACCTATCCGGGGACTGATCACTCTTTTAGCTAGTAATAATCTGGTATACAGCTGGTTAACTGCACAATTAGCTAATTAACTAATTAGCTAATTAGCTAATCGAAAATTCGAGGAAAATGCCCAAGAGTAATTACCTTCGCCCCAAATTATTCATCATATGAATTACGATCTCATTGTTCTGGGCAGTGGTCCCGGAGGTTATGTGGCAGCGATCAGAGCTGCGCAATTAGGAATGAAAACCGCTGTTGTGGAGAAATCAGAAGTCGGCGGAGTTTGCCTGAACTGGGGATGTATTCCAACGAAAGCCCTTTTGAAGAGTGCGCAGGTTTATGAATACCTGATGCATGCCCAGGATTACGGTGTGAAAGCGACAGGCGTTGAAGCCGATTTTCAAGCTATCGTTAAACGTAGTCGTGGTGTTGCCGATGCTATGAGCAAAGGCGTTCAGTTTTTGATGAAGAAAAATAAGATTGATGTAATTGCAGGTTACGGAACTGTGAAGCCTGGTCGCAAGCTTGAAGTAAAAGCTGCCGATGGTACTATCACAACATATGAAGCTAAAAATATTGTCATCGCTACAGGTGCTCGTTCACGCGAACTTCCTAATTTGAAACAAGACGGAAAGAAAGTGATTGGCTACCGTGAAGCGATGGTTATGGACAAACAACCTAAGTCAATGGTTGTAGTTGGATCGGGAGCAATCGGAGTTGAGTTTGCGTACTTCTACCACTCTATCGGAACGAAAGTAACGATTGTTGAATTCATGCCGAATGTAGTTCCGGTGGAAGACGAAGACGTATCGAAACAATTAGCACGTTCGCTGAAGAAATCCGGCATTGAGATCATGCTTGAGTCGACAGTTGAGAGTGTCGATACATCAGGCGCCGGATGCAAAGTAAAAGTGAAAACGAAAAAAGGTGAAGAAACAATTGAATGCGATGTAGTGCTTTCAGCTGTAGGTATCACTTCAAATATTGAGAACATCGGATTGGAAGAAGTTGGTATCATCACCGATCGCGGTAAAATTCTGGTAAACGAATGGTATCAGACTAACATGCCGGGCTACTATGCAATTGGTGATGTGTTGAACACACAAGCACTTGCGCACGTTGCATCGCATGAGGCAATTACCTGCGTTGAGAAAATCGCAGGAATGCATGTTGAACCGATCGATTACAAGAACATCCCGGGTTGTACATATTGCACGCCTGAAATTGCATCTGTTGGTTACACAGAGAAAGCTGCGAAAGAAGCCGGTTATGAAATCAAGGTTGGTAAATTCCCATTCTCAGCATCAGGCAAAGCAAAAGCCGGTGGCAGTGCCGATGGTTTTGTGAAAGTAATCTTTGATGCAAAATACGGTGAGTGGTTAGGTGCTCACATGATTGGCGCCAACGTAACCGAAATGATTGCCGAAGTCGTTGTTGCCCGTAAACTCGAGACAACCGGACACGAAATCATTAAATCAGTTCACCCTCACCCGACCATGAGCGAAGCGATTATGGAAGCGGTGGCGGAAGCTTATGGGGAATGTATACATCTTTAATTTTGAATTCTGAATTCAAATTTTAGAATTGAAAATTTAGAATTGAAAGCATAAAAAAAGCGAAGGAATTCTTCGCTTTTTTTATGCTTTCAATTTTTTCAGAATTCATAATTCTGAATTTTGAATTCCTAATTTACTCTTTAACAATCTTCTCCACCCTACTCCATCCTTCCGTCTGAATTCTCAGATAGTAAACTCCTGCTGCGTAATCTGACATATTAATTGTTTCAGTCATTCCGCTTGCATTTGCTCGGATGATATTACTCAGAATAATTTTTCCGTCCAGGCTTATCAATTGAACAGAAGCTTTTGTTCCCGAGTAGTTGATGAGTGACAATGTAATTTTCTCATGCGTTGGATTCGGGAAGAGAGTCAAAGAAGGAGTAGCAATCGGATCGCCTGTTGTAACGATGAATGATACAAAGATTTGGTCTGATCCCTGACAACCATTACTGTCAGTTACGGTAACCTCATAACTACCATCAGTCGTCACATCAATTGTTTGAGTTGTTTCGGAAGTTGACCAGAGATATTGCTGAAGCCCGATCCTGCATCGAGTTGAGCAGTTGATCCAATGATAGCAAATAATGTATCCGGTCCGAGACTAACGACAGGAAGAGGATTCACCGTAGCGGTAATGGCAACAGGTGTACCCGGACAAACTGTTCCGGCAACGGCGTAGTATGTTGTTGTAGTCGTGAGAACCGGCGTAGTAAATATCGCACCTGAAGCTACTACAGTACCTCCTATTTGATCGTACCACTTAATCGGATCATTAGAAATTGCCCTGAGCGTCATGCTTCCGCTTGCGCAAGCTTCATCTTCAGTAAGCGAAGCAATTTCAGAAAAAGCGAGAATGAGCGCATCAACAGCGATACGGTTGCTTCGGCAGATATCACCTGCTTCCACATAATACGTTGTTGCATTTGAGATGACAGGAGTTGTAAATGTTGATCCTGTACCTAAGAGATTTCCACCTGTTGGTGCATCGTACCAATATAAAGGATCAGGTGAAGAAGCCGTAAGAGTCACTGTTCCCGGTCCGCAATTAACAACGTTCGATGCCGTTGGAGAAGCCGGTAAAGAATTAATGACAGCATTAACCGGAACACGAGCGCTATTGCAACCTAAGCCGGCATCGGCATAAAATACAGTTGTAGATGAGATCACAGGAGTATTGAATGTAAATCCTGTTCCGAGTAAACTACCACCGGTAGCTGCATCATACCAGTTCACCTGTGATGAAGCCGTTGCAGTGAGAGACACTGATCCCGGTCCGCAATGATAATTATCCGTCAATACCGGAGCATCAGGCGGATCAGTAATCACTGCGTAAACCTGAATTCGAGGACTTAAACAAATATCGCCCGTTGCAACATAATATGGTGTTGTAACAGATATTGCCGGTGTAGTATATGATGCTGTTGTAGCAAGAATATTTCCGCCTACCGGAGCATCGTACCAGAAAATTTGTTGTGGTGAACTTGCATTGAGAGTAACGGCACCCGGATTACAACGCGATACATCGTTTGCTACCGGAGCAGCCGGAATAGCATTGATGGTAGCCGTAACCGGAATTCGTGCCGAACTGCATGTAAATGCATTTACAGCTTCGACATAGAAATCAGTCGTAACGCTAATAGTTGGAGTTGCAAAATTAGCACCTGTGAATAAGAGCGTACCACCTGAAGGTAAATCATACCACTTCAATGTCTCAGGAGAACTAGCACTTAAGTTCAATGATCCTGAACCACAACGAGCATCACCGGAAACTGTAGGGTCGGCCGGCGAACTGTTTACGATTGCATTTACGGCAACACGTGCACTGTTACAACCTAATCCTGCATCCGCATAATAAACAGTAGAGCTTGAAATAACAGGAGTGGTAAATGTATTACCCGATGAAATGGCAGATCCGCCGATTGCGGCAGCATACCAGTTTACCGTTGTAGAAGCAGTAGCAGATAATGTAACTGTTCCTGTTCCGCAACGACTTCCATCGGTTACGGAAGGCGGTGCAGGTGGTGCAGTAACGATTGCCTGCACAGCAACACGCTGGCTACGACAAAGGTTTCCGCACTCAACATAATACGTAGTTGAAGCGAGAAGAATCGGAGTAGTATAACTTGTACCGCTACCGAGAAGATTTCCACCCGATGCAGCATCGTACCAGTAAATTGTTTCACTTGCCGTAGCAGTGAGAGTTACAGAACCTGTCAAACAAACCGAAGCGCTGTTTGCAACAGGAGCTGCGGGAACTGCATTCACTACTGCTTGTACAGGAACACGAGCACTATTACAACCTGTTCCTGCATCAGCATAATATGTTGTTGATGCACTAATGGATGGTGTTGTATAAGAATAGCCTGTAAATACGGCCGAACCACCCGTAGCAGCAGTGTACCAGTTAACCGCCGAAGCTGAAGAAGCAGCGAGCACGACAGTTCCGGTTCCACAACGTGATCCGTCGGTTACTGTTGGAGTACCCGGAGCGACAGTAATAAGAGCCTGAACCGGAATTCGTGAGCTATGACAAACAGTTCCGGTTTCTACATAATAAGTTGTACTAACCGTAAGCGAAGGTGTTGTAAACGATGAAGTATTTGACAGTAAAGTTCCTGCGACAGCAGCATCGTACCAGAATATTTGTTGAGGTGCAGTTGCTGTAAGAACTACCGTTCCCGGTCCGCAACGAGAAACGTCGCTTGCTGTTGGCGGTGCAGGAATTGCATTTACGATTGCTTGAACAGCAGAACGAGAACTTAAACAACCGTTGCTTGATGTCTCTGCGTAATATGTGGTAGTAGCAGAAATTGAAGGAGTAGTATAAGACGCTCCTGTACCCAGGAAATTACCTGCTGTACTTGCATCATACCAATTGACACTTCCAACCGAAGTTGCACCAAGCACAACGCTTCCTGTTCCGCAACGACTACCATTTGTTGCAGTAGGTGCGACAGGAATAGTATTGATGATAGCTTGCACAGGTACACGTGAACTGCGGCAATTATCGCCCGCTTCTGCGTAATATGTTGTCGTAGCTAAAATAGTCGGAGTCGTGTAACTGCTTCCTGTAAATAAGAGCGTACCTCCTACTGCTGCACTGTACCAGTATACTTGTTCAGTTGAAGTAGCATTCAGAGTAACATTACCGCTTCCGCAACGAGCTACATCGGCAGCCACCGGAGGATCCGGAGCAACGCTGACAACGGCTTCGACAGGAAGACGATTACTTGGGCAACCTGTGCCTGCTTCAGCATAATAAGTTGTCGAAGCACTAATGACAGGAGTGGTGAAGTTCGCACCATTCGCAATTGCAGTACCACCGCTTGAGCTTGTAAACCAATAAACGGTTGATGACGCAACAGCACTTAAACTTACCGTTCCCGGACCGCAACGCACACCGTCAGTCACAACCGGATCAGCTGCTTGCTGATTGATGATGGCCTGAACAGAGATACGATTGCTATGACAATTATTTCCTGCTTCAACATAATAAGTTGTTGACGCAGATAATAATGGAGTTGTATAAGTAGAACCCGTCGTGAGCAACGTTCCACCCGAAGCAGCATTGTACCAATAGATAGTTTCAGGAGAAGATGCATTTAATGTAATGACTCCTGTTCCGCAGCGAGAAACATTGTTTGCTGTTGGTGCAGATGGTATTGAATTGATAATCGCCTGTACCGGCACACGAGCACTCAAACAAGTTGAACCCGCCTGAGCATAATAAGTAGTAGTTGAAGAAATAGATGGCGTTTGGTAAACCAATCCTGTGAATAAAGGAGAGCCACCGGAAGCCGAAGCGTACCATTTTACCACATCGCTTGATGTAGCCTGTAAGCTAACACTTCCCGCTCCGCAACGTGACTGATCAGGCGCAACCGGATCGGCAGAGATTGGATTGACTATGGCATCAACCGCAACACGAACACTTCGGCATAAATCTCCTGCCTCAACATAATAAGTTGTCGTAGTCGAAAGTGATGGCGTAGTGAATGAGCTTCCCGTGCCTATTAAGTTTCCGCCTGAACTTGCATCGTACCAGTAAATTGTTTCAGGAGAGCTGGCAGTTAAATTCAGAGTACCGTTTCCGCAACGACTCACATTCGAAGTAGCCGGAGCCGATGGCTGCGGGTTAACCTGAGCCTGTACGGCAACACGATTACTGTTACAACCGCTACCTGCGTCGGCATAGTAAGTTGTCGTTGCACTAATAGAAGGAGTAGTAAATGTGAGACCTGTTCCAATTGCTGTTCCACCACTTGCAGAGGTGTACCAATTTACCTGCACAGCTGAGTTTGCATTCAAGTCAACCGTTCCGGGTCCGCAACGCGTACCATCGGTTACAATCGGATCAGGTGGAGTTGAAGTAATAATAGCCTGCACAGGAATACGATTACTGATACACTGTGTTCCGGCTTCAACATAATAAGTTGTTGTGCTAGACAATGAAGGTGTGGTATACGTACTTCCCAGAGAAAGAATCGATCCTCCCGACGGAGCAGAATACCAGAAAATATTTTCAGGAGAAGATGCACTCAATGTAATGGTACCTACACCGCAACGCGAAACATCGTTTGTTACAGGAGCGTCAGGGAACGGATTAATCGTTGCCGTTGTCATTGTACGACTTGTGCTACGACAAGTAGCTCCTGCTTCTGCGTAATATTTTGTTGTAATCGTCAACACCGGTGTTGTCCAAACATCGCCACTTGCCACTAAACTTCCACCTGTTAGCGCATCGTACCAGTTGATGAGATCAGGAGAAGCGCCTTGCAAGGTGACTGTTCCTGAACCGCATCGCGCAGCACCGGTAGTTGAAGGTGGTGTAGGAATCGGTGTAACATAGGCATGAACGGCTACACGGGCTGAACGACAAGAGTATCCTGCTTCAGCATAGTACGTAGTTGAAACCGAAAGCACCGGAGTTGTGAAGGATGTTCCCGTATATAAAAGCGTACCTCCGAATGCAGCAGAATACCAATAAATCTGTTCAGGAGAAACTGCAGTAAGCGTAATACTGCCCGAACCGCAAATAGTAGAATCGGCAGCAACAGGTGCAGCAGGAATAGGATCAATAATCGCTATAGCGGGAACACGCTGACTAGGACAACCACCATTGGCTTCCACCCAGAAAGTATCTGTTGCGGCGAGCGAAGGAGTAACCCAGTTGTAACCTGTTCCGATAGAACTTCCACCGTACTGAGAAGTAAACCAGTAAACCGGATCAGTAGCAGTAGCCGAAAGAGTAAGCGTTCCGCTTCCGCAACGGTGATTATCGCTTGCAACCGGATCTGTTGTAGTAGTAATGGTAACGTGAACTTCCACACGCTGGCTCGGACAAGCATTGCCTGCCTCAACGTAGAATACTGTATCGTTATTAATAATATTTGTTGTAAACGAAGAACCCGTCTGCAACAATCCACCACCCGATGGAGCATTATACCAATGAATAGTGGCTGTGTCAGTTGCAGTAAGTGTAACTGCACCCGGACCACAACGACTCACATCACTTGCAACAGGAATTGCGGCCTGTGAAAGAATAGATGCTACAGTCGGAACATAAGCACTTGGGCAATTTGCACTTGCTCTTGCATAATAAGTTGTGGTATTATGAATGAGCGGTGTAGTGAATGAACTTCCTGTACCCAGTAAATTTCCATTCGGAGCATCGAACCAGAAAATTGAATCAGTTGCTGTTGCCGTTAAAGTCAAAGAAGCATCACCGCAATTAGAAGCGCCGGTTGTAACAGGAGAAGGTGAGGTAGTAACTGTTGAAACTACAAAAGGTGAAGTGATAACAGAACAACCCTGATAAGCTACCGAAACAGTGTACGTACCGGCAAGAGTCGCAGTATATGTCGGTGAATTAGCTCCGGCAATGTTTGCATTATTTCGCTTCCACTGATATGAATAACCCATTACGTTGGTTGCCGACAAAACGGAAGAGTTTCCTGAACAAAACGTTGAGTTACCTGAAATTGAAACCGGTGTAGAAAGAGCCGCACTATAAGCACGTCCTGGTGATCCGCCTAAACATCCGGCAAACCAATTAGACCCGTCGTTCAAATCTCCTGCCTGGCTTAATAACTCACATGTATAACCAAGACCGTCAGCTTCTGCCGGCCATGGTGTCAAATCCTGATAAGTAAATGACAAGTATAAATTATCGTCAGCATCAAATATCCGAACCATATCACCTCCGTTTCCAAAATTGAAACCGAGCTGACCGATCATGTTATTTACAAAGGAATGAGTTAAATTTTGCTGTGTCTTCTGAAATGACCAGATAACCATTAGCGGCAATGACAGTTCCTGTTGGGAAATAGAAAGTATGATTGTCTGCTTCGTCGCTGATACGCCAACCGGAAATATCCAAAGCATGTGTTCCGTAATTGTGCAATTCGACCCAGTCACCGGCATCATAAAGTGCATCCGAATTATAATTCAACTCGCTTACCGTTAACTCAGCAGGTGCAGAAGAGCCTGTGAAGTAGGCTGTGATTGCATCGTTAGCTGTAAAATTATAGGTAACGGATTGATTAAAATTATTTGAATTGATAACTACGTTAGAACGGAAGTGATCGAATGAATATCCCGGATTTGGAATGGCAGTAATTGTAACCGGGTTTCCGTTGAAATAAACACCCGACCATGGGTATGTTGTCGGAGTAATCGTACTGATTTCAATTCGTCCTGCACCGGCAGGAGAAACGTTCAACGTCAACGTTACTTTCGCTGTTAAACCAAATTGTGTCCTGATGAAATCACGCATAATTGTAGGGCGTGAATTACAGAAGCTCATCATTGAATTAATATTGTTCTGCCAAGTCGTTGTATTACTTCCCCATTTAGCAAAATGTGCCGTCATATCGTAACTCATGGAGTCACGGAACTGCTGCATTACCGCTGTCATATTCGAAGGCAGGTAATTTGTATTAATTAAATCTGCATACCGATTGATAAAATAACGTTTGAATGTCGGATTCGTCAACATTTTATCAAACATCTCCGATGAGTAGCTGAAAGCTGCCGGATTACGGGCAATGGCTAAACGATTATCGTTTACACTTCCTGAATAACCGCAACCGAAATCTGTATCGTATAACAGGTAATGCCATTTTCCTCCGGGAGCCGATGGTCGCCAGATTTTAATATTATTTGTCCAATCACCGATCCAGTCGCCATTGTTATAATATGTTTCAGCAATAAAGTAATCTGCATAATTCTCCAGATCAAGAACTGAATTCATGTAATCATAGTACGCTTGTGTTGTCGCTGTCTGAGATGTAGCATAATTATACATTTCCCAAAACGACTGATCGCTTCCCTCCTTCACTTCCATCGTACTTCCACCTTCTCTCAGATAATCAATTTCTGATCGCTTCAGACCATACTCATAATTCATCCAGTTCTCATCGTGATTTTCGTGGATGGTGAAGACACCCCAATAAGCACCGTTAAGCATCATCATAGCCGGTTCAGCACCGATGTAGCCGGAATGCGTATGCTTCATCACTCGTTCCATGAATGCATCTCTGAAATGGACAGTGTTCCAATCGGTACCTGCATTTCGTAAAACAATATCATCGGTGTTTGTGATGTATGGCTTGTCTGTCCAGAACGGATAATTCACACTGCTGGTACCGTAATGAGTGGAAAGTTTTATTTCCATACTCTTCTGCGGTTTGGCGCGTGAATAATTTCCGTAAATCTTGATGTCAGCATCAAATTTAATAACCTGGTTTTTCGATTTATCAAAAACTTCGATGCTCGCAGGCTTCTCCCAATCCATCCAGAAATTTGCACCCTTGTATGGTGATGCACTGGATGCACCGGGACCCATTACATAAATTCCGGTATTATAATCCCACAGATTCAATGAATCTGTAGTGATGGAGAATACAGGAAGATGAGTATTCAAATTGATAAAATACGAATTGGTTATTACCGGACTTGGTAAATATCCGCTGGCAAAAACTCTTGCACGAATTGTTTTTGTGGTTGAAACATTTATCGTTCCAGTTGCAGCAGGATCAGAAGCTAACGGAACATCGCCATTGGTTGTATAACGTACGGTTCCTCCGGGAGTCACCGTCGTAATAGTCATGCTTTGGCTGCTTGTGTAGAAGCCCGAAACTTTTGAGAAAATCGGAATGGATGCATACCCATTGTAACATGTAGATGAGTTGTTCGTATTTCCCGGAGTTGGTGTATCAAAATAACACCAGTTAGACCCGCCATCCGGTTTGCGTCCGTATGAATCGTCGTTCTCTAGTGAAGGAACAGTAAGGAAGTCACCGGTAATACCACTCGGTAAAGTAAGGTAAACCGCATCACCGCTTTTAGCCAATTTAAAGCCTGCACTGAAGTACTCAACGGCCGGTGCAACAAACCATGAAGGTGTCGCAGAGAATGTCATTCCGGAGTTCTTCATTCCAAAGAAGAGAAACGGATTTGATGTCATGTCAGTCGAACTCGAAGCAACATCGTGAGTTTCTACTGTCAACACATTTGTTCCTTGCACAAGAATAGATTTCAGGAATGCCGGATCAATAAAAATGAGTCTCTCACTCCGCCGGCATACACAGTTGCTTCATGTGCAGAATTCGCAAGTGTATTCCATGTCGGACGACCTGAAGAAGAAATATTAGCACGGGCAATTTCAACTCCGTTTAAGTAGGCTACAAATCCATCGTCATAATCCATCATGAATATTCCTTTCAAGATTTGTGAAGTATCCGGAATCGTAAAACTTTTGCGCATCATGACAGAAACGGTAGCAGGAATTGTTGTGCCGTCGTCGCCATCACCATTCCCAATACCGCCCGTACCCGATGACCAGGATGCGTCGTTGAAAGATAGATTTCTCCAATTTGTATCAAGAGCTGCACTTCCCGCTTTGTACTTCCACGTAGAAGATGCATTCACTGCCATTTCATAATGATTGGCAATCGATGTATTATTTACATCGGCTGCAAAGATTACTAATCGCTTTCCGGAACCTAACGAGTAACTTGGGAATATGAACTTGTATGGAAATACAGGATCATCAGACAAGCCATAGCCTGCCAAATCAATTGCCGATCCGTTTGGATTGTATATTTCAATCCAGTCGTCGTAATCGCCATTCGAATTTTGTATACCCGTGACGTTAGATGAGCAGACTTCATTGAGTAATACTTGTGCTTTTAAATTCACTCCAATACATAAAAACAGCAGGACTGCTGTAAGGAGTTTTTTGAAAAATGGGTTCATGTGTGTGTGTAGATGTGGTGGATCTAATGGTGGTGGTAATAAAGAATAAACGAATAATTACAGGGTTCAGCCCCAAAATTAGTCTAAAAAATTCATTTACCCCTCAGAATTTGGCAAACAACATATTAACAATGGTAAAAAAAGAAAATGCCCTAAAAGCCAGATCAGACGCGGGTTTCAGAGCTTCTGAACCGTCAAAAAAAGAGGAAAAATCTGCTAAAAAACAGGTTTCCGGCTTCCTTTCACCATAAAGGGGTATGTATGATACTTTTCTCGTTGAGTACCTTGAAAACTAGGCTGTTGGAAACTTTTTTTCAAAAAATTGCCTTAAACCTCAATCCCGGACGTCATTTTGAGGGCAGAAAACGCCATGACGAGACAAAAAAAATCCCGGCCAAATTGCTCTGACCGGAATCAATATTCAATCTTCAATATTCAATCTTCAATACCGAATCACTTAGGTTAAGTGATCGTATACTTTCTTCCTTTATTTTCTTTCTGCAACCACGCCATTAAAGGTTGGAAGTAATCGAGCATAGCACGAGCACTCAGCTCCTCACCTGTTTTGTCCTTAAGCAGCTTTCTCCAGTCGGCACTACTACCCGGACGCATGATATCCTGAATAAAATCACCGACTTCTTTATGCCCGAAGTAATTTGTCGCATGAACATCCTGATGCAAGATATTCTTCGAGATGTGATCGTGAATCTGGAACAATAGAATGAACGAGATTGCATAATCGTAATACTGTGCTGCATCATCATTGATATGTGTTTTGGTTGCAGCGTCGCAATAAGACTCAGAGCGATCGCCCGGAGGCACAATACCCTGATATTCTTTTACAATTTCCCACCATCTTTTATTCCATTCTGCAGGTGGTAAATTATTCGTATACAGATCGTGTTCAAAAACACTCATTGTACCCGTGCTCCAAGGGATGAATACGACATAATTCATCGCATCTTTTAACAATTGTTTCATATCATCCGTCTTCGCATTCGGATCAACCAATCCCAAACCGGCAGCAAACGGTTTTTGCATCGCTGCCAATCCCATCATACTTCCCAATGCTTCGTGATATGCACGATTCGCTCCTTCACGAAGTAGAAAAGGAACTTGTGGATTGCTATACGACAAGTAATAGTAGATATGGCCGTATTCATGGTGAACTGTTTCATACCATTCTGCAGTTGGAGTAACGCTCATCAAAGAGCGAACATCTTTTTCCAAATCCATATGCCATGCCGATGCGTGTGTATTCTTTTTATAGCCGGCTGATTTACCCACCGGATAAAGACTCGATTTTTCCCAAAACGTATTCGGTAAAGCAGGGAAGCCCAATGAAACGTAAAACTTCTCACCCTGATGCGCGATCCATTCAGCATCTTTATTTTTCAGAGCGCTGTCGAGATCCAAACCTTGTACAGTTACCATCTCGCTCCAATCCTGTCCCCAACGATTACTCAACCATTGTGCAGGAATATATTCCGGAACTTGTTTCACATGGTATTTCTTTGCCAGTTCATAGCGCATGTATGTGTGAAGTTCACGATACAATGGGAAAAGTTCTTTGTTGAATTTCTTCAACATTGCCATCATCTCTTCATTCGTCATTCCGTAATCCGAAACCTGATAGCTGAAGTAATCGTGATAACCCAGTCCTTGAACAACTTTATTTCTTAAGTCGCGCAAGTTGATCAATCCGTCTTTTAATTCCTTACCAACGCCTTTACTGCTTTCCCATACTTTGCGACGCATAGCAGTATCAGTAACACTTCCAAGCAGAGAATCCACATCATTCGGAGTAATTTCTTTGCCCTCGAGCATGAATTTGTATCCGTACAGTTTTTCAGTTTGAGCATTTCCGGCTTTGATTAAAGCAGCTACATCCTTCTCAGCAACTTCCGGATTTCCGGCAGCCAGATATAATATCTTTCGCAACTGGCGTACCTGCACATCATACAAATCTTTCTCCCACTTCAAATAGTTTGTGGCCTTTTCGACATTGTATTTACTACCAGTAAATTTTGCCATCGCCTGATCTGTTAGTCCGGCCTTGTACGAATTCATCGTATCACCTTCAACAATGTGAGTATTCATCAACCATTGTCCTTCACTGCTGGCGGTATATAATTCGCGATACTTATGATTATAATCTTCAAGAAATATCTGAACCTCTTTTCGGTGTACACCTCTCTCATCCAAAAAAGAGTACAGACAGAAACAAATAACGGGAAGAAGTACTCCCGCAACCTTTAAAGAATTGACTTTCATTGCGCTTTGATTTTTGTGTAGCAATGATACTGAAAAAGTAGAGAAATCAGTTCCTGATTAGCGTTAAATTATTTCCTTTGCAGTCCAATTTTTTGAAGAATTGGGCATTAAAAAAATTGCATTAGCTCAGCTGGCTAGAGCGTCCCGTCATCAGACGGGAAGGTCAGCGGTGAGTGATGTTGTAAAAAAAAATTGGGGCATTAGCTCAGCTGGCTAGAGCGTCCCGTCGTCAGACGGGAAGGTCAGCGGTTCGACTCCGATATGCTCCACAATAAAGTGGAAGTGCGCTCCTTCAATTTGTTTCGCCTTCAACTACGTCATCGAGATTGTTAAGCTCATCCTCTGCAAACAATCTCGAATGAACCACAAATCGAACTCCTAACGGAATTTCCAAAGAGAAACTGGAGCCTCTTCCTTTTACGACATCAACTGTTAATTGAGTGTGTTTCCAATACTCATATTGTTCTTTTCCCATCCAGAACTCGCAACCATCGACGATGCCCAGGCGGATATCACTGCTGCCAACTTTGAAATCTCCTTTTTGAAAACACATGGGCGAAGAGCCGTCACAACAGCCGCCGCTTTGATGAAACATCAATTCACCATGAGCTATTTTTAATATCTCAACGTATCGTGATGCTTCTTCTGTAATTAACACTCTTGGCGTTTTCATTTTACAAAACACTGTTTAAGTTCCTACTATTGGCTAAACATTTATAAAAAAAGACCACCCCTGCTCCATCAAATCCATATCTATATCACAGACAGGGGCAGTCTTTGCATGATCTTTATCTACTAAAAGAATCCAAGTTTGTTTTTGTTGTAAGAGATCAACATGTTTTTGTTCTGACGATAATGATTCAACATCATCTTGTGTGTCTCTCTTCCGAAACCCGATTTTTTATAACCGCCAAATGGAGCATGAGCCGGGTATGCATGATAACAATTGACCCAAACACGTCCGGCCTGAATGGCTCTTGGTACTTGGTACAATTCGTGAGCGTCGCGCGTCCAAACTCCTGCACCGAGACCATACGCTGTTTCGTTTGCAATCTGAATGGCTTCTTCCGTTGTCTTGAATGTTGTTACGCAAACAACCGGTCCGAAAATTTCTTCTTGAAATACGCGCATCTTATTATGACCTTTCATAATCGTAGGCTGAATATAATATCCACCGCTGATATCGCCGTCGAGCTTGTTGGCTGCACCACCGCATAATAATTCTGCTCCTTCTTCCTTGCCGATCTTGATGTAAGAAAGAATTTTTTCAAACTGATCGTTCGATGCCTGTGCACCAATCATAGTAGAAGGATCCATTGGATTTCCACATGTGATTGCTTTCGTACGTTCAACTACGCGCTTCATGAATTTTTCGTAGATGCTTTCGTGAACAAGGATTCTCGAAGGACATGTACAAACTTCACCCTGATTGAACGCAAATAATACTGCGCCTTCAATCGCTTTGTCGAAAAATTCATCGTCGGCATCGGCTACTGACGGGAAGAAAATATTTGGCGACTTACCTCCTAATTCCATCGTAACCGGAATCAGATTCTCAGATGCATACTGCATGATTAAGCGTCCTGTCGTAGTTTCTCCCGTGAATGCCACTTTCGCTACACGCGAAGAAGTTGCCAATGGCTTACCTGCTTCCGGTCCAAATCCTGATACCACATTCAATACTCCCGGAGGAAGGATCGAGCCGACGAGCTCCATCAATACCATAATAGATGTAGGTGTTTGCTCAGCAGGCTTCACAACAGTACAACAACCGGAAGCTAATGCCGGAGCAATTTTCCAGCATGCCATGAGCAATGGGAAATTCCACGGAATAATTTGTCCTACTACTCCCAATGGCTCGTGAATATTCATACTTAATGTGTGCTCATCTAACTCAGCAACTGTTCCTTCATCACCACGAATCACACCGGCGAAATAACGGAAGTGGTCTATACATAATGGAATATCTGCCGCCGATGTTTCCCGAATCGGCTTTCCGTTATCGATTGTTTCTACTGCAGCCAGAAGATCCAAATTGTCTTCCATCACCTGAGCAATCTTCAACATCAAATTACTCCGATAAGTAACCGATGTCTTACTCCAGCTTGGGAAAGCTGCATGAGCTGCATCGAGCGCCTTATCAATATCCTCTTTCGTTCCACGGGCTGCCTGAGTAAACACTTTTCCATCGACAGGAGAAATGTTGTCGAAGTACTCTCCTTTTACGGGTTCAACAAATTTTCCACCGATAAAATGTCCGTACTTCGCTTTGAAGGCCGGCTTCTTTGTAGTTTTTTCCATTGGATTTGATTTTAGTTTTGATAAAACTATTCCAATGGATTTCAATTCATCAGCACAATGGTGGCATGAAGTAGCACAATTGTCTCAGTACAGAATTACTTCATCTTTCAACCTTAATGGAAATAGCAGTGAAATACATTAATATGTGAGGGAATTCAGAATGGTACTTCATTAAAATTACGATCGTCGTACTCTCAGGATTAACTTGTAGAACAAGATTGAAATCCCCCAGAAGAAGAGCCACAATGCAAATTGAAAAAGGTATGGCCATATGGTATTCGTATAAATGAACTCCATGAATTCAAACGGCTCAGTGGAAAAAACAAAAAGGTAATGTGAGTCGAAGCGCTCTTCTATTGTTGAGTATATATTATATTGAATCACGGGAAATAGGCAATACAAAAAGGAGAATAGCCCTGTGATCAGATAAATTCGGCTATGCTTATGTTCCTTTGCTGCGACCACTGTTCAATGAATTAGTTCGGGAAAATTAAATGTACAGCATTTTCGTCGCATTCAAATTGAAAAGATAGTTCGTCCGGAAATCCTAACTTATTGAATAACCTCCACTTAACGTAAATTGACCGCAGCCCAAATTCAAAAAGTAGCACAATCGTATCATTCTTAAGCACAAATCAATCGTCATTGGACAATGAAAGGATTTTTCATTATTTTTAAATGATATTTCTGCGAAACAAATTACATTAAGACGAACTGCCGATCATGAATTATCTGGGAAAGATAAAACCGGTTGCTCTTACGGAAGAGAAGAAACTTAAAACGCTGGTTGAAAATAGAACAGCATACACGCTAGAGCGTTGTGAGCTGAATATTTTTGAAACGCACACTCCTTCCTATCTAGTTCCGCTTACGTTTAATGATCTCGTCATTACGAGCATGCTTCGCGGAAAAAAAATCATGCACTTGTTCGATCAGGATGGCTTTGATTATTTGCCGGGTGAAAGCGTGATCGTTCCGGCAAAAGTGACAATGAAAATCGATTTCCCTGAAGCCACTGATATGAATCCGACTCAATGTATGGGTCTGGCAATCGATCACCATTACATCAATCGTACACTGAATTATCTGAACGAACAGTTTCCAAAGCAGTCCGACAAAAACGGATGGTCGCTCGACTATGATCAGTTTCACTTTTACAATAACGACGAAATTGCCTCGCTCATCAGTAAACTAATTCGTATTTGTTCGTCGAATGAAATAGGCAAAGACATTTTAGCCGACATTACTCTAAAGGAATTGCTGGTTCGCATCATGCAATTTCAAATCTGACGAATAACAATACCGACAATCCGGGCATTTCGAATGCGAATCCGCTTGCTTACATAATCGCTTACATTAAGAATAATATCAACGAGAAAATTCTGATCGAACACCTGAGCGACAAAGCATGCATGAGCAAAGCGAATTTTTATCGTGTTTTCAAAAGAGAGTTTGGAATTTCTCCGCTGAATTTTATTCTCAACGAAAAGATTGTTCGTGCCAAACAAATGCTTCGTCATAGCGGGGCGAAAATCACTTCTATCAGCGACGAATTAGGCTTTACGGATGTAAATTATTTCATCCGACTTTTCAAAAAAATGGAAGGCGTTACTCCGGCTTCTTATCGTTCCAACCTCCTCATCAAGCTGTCAGCTTAAGCCCTACTTTGCTTCATTTTTAACTTGATTTCGCAATTTGTCATTGTTGTAAAATATTATGTTAAATAGAATTTTACCGGAAAGAAGTTAAGGCAGAATCAAGTTTTGGAAATTGAAATTTATACTTCTCTGCACCCAATCGCGTCGGCAAAACCCAACGACTTTTCAGCACTAATTCAGTTTCCGTTCCAATGAGAATTGCTCCCATTTCCAACAACCACTTTGGAGATGGCAATCCTATTTTAGAATGAAGCGATTTTCTCATCTCGAGCATAAACTGAGAATTTGAAACCGGCTCAGGTGATGTGCAATTATAGACCCCTGCTTTTTCTTCGTGTGTGCTTATCCATTTAATGACTCCTGCTACATCGGCTTCGTGTACCCAACTCACCATTTGCTTTCCATTTCCCTGCTTCCCTCCCAGCCCGGCTCTCACCAGATTCTTCAGTCGCGGATAAACACCGTCGTCTTTACTTAATACCATGCTGATGCGAAGAACAACTTTTCGCATCTGAGGAAAATCTTTTGTCTGCTCCCAGAAGGTGCCTTCCCATTTCTTACAAACGTCGACAGAAAATCCGCTACCGACTTCATGATCGAATTCATCCATCGGACGATCTAGTGCATGTCTGTACAATGTCGCCGATGCGGATTGAATCCAAAGTTTAGGCGGATTAATGCAATCGCGACAAGCAGCTGCAAGAATCTCGATCGAATTAGTTCGTGAGTCAAAAATCTCCTTTTTATTTTTTTCGGTATAACGACAATTGACGTTTTTGCCGGTGAGATTAATTAATACGTCGGCATTTTCCAAATGAGTAAACCACTCTCCTTTGGTTTTTCCATCCCAACGTACGAATAAACAATTTTCTGCTTTGTATTCTTTTCCTCGCGTGAGAACAACGATTTCATCATAATCATCTTTCAGATATTTTAAAAGAGCACGGCCGATTTGTCCGCTGCCTCCTGCTAAAATCAACTTGCTGTTCGTTTTCATAATATTCATTTTATTAATAGTAAGACACCAATACGATAACTAATCCAACCAATAGAAATCAACCAACCTAATCCCAACAATTCAGCTCTGCGGCCATGTTCATAAAGCATCCATAAGGCTACTCCCAAAAACCATAGAACGTAAAACCACGGAGAAAAGAAAATGGAAGAAAAATGTTCCAGAATTCTTAGCAGATAAATACCGACGATGAGTAACAATCCCCCGGCAAATGAAACCGTCATCATATTACCGAGATAATCGATGCGCTTTGTTTTATCGATGAATGAAATCAATGCTCCCTGAAAAAGAATTTGCCCGCCACAGATAAGGAATTCACGATAGAATAAAGAAGGTCTGATCAAAGGAAAAAAATGAAAGCTGTAATTCTTTAGAATAAGAGATGTAATAAGCCAGCAAAAAATAATGTAAGCCCACCGATAGTCTAAACGTACATCAGGCACACAAGTATCAGTGGCATTTCCTGAAGGAACAATAATCTTTCGATTGAAAGAAATAAAGTAGTAAAGACGACGAAGAACAAATCGCACTCCCGTTGCATCGAAAAACTTTTTCAGCCAAGGCCATGAATTTCCGAGAACGGTGAAAATACTGTCGAGTCCGTAATGCACTTCTCCTGTCGTCTCATTTACCAAAGCAATTTCATTTCGGGCACGATCGGTATCGATCAGATCTTTCGTCGTCTGATTGATCTTTTGATAAGCCTCAATACCGCCCTTCTCCAACATTCCGGCTTTGACGAATGTGCTACTGTAAGTCCGGCACAATGGGCATTCTGCGTCAAAAATCAATTTGTAGTTTCCTAATGTTTTCATACTTTCAGAATTATTTGAAACTATGTGATAAAAAAAATCGGTATTTCTACCGTATTAATTTAAAGATCGAATTGAATAACCAGTTTTCATCGGCCTTCACTATAAGATCAACACTCTTATCCATCTTGTTCACGAAATTTCCCAACTGCACCATCATATCGACGAACTCCTGAATCTCCGGATTTTTTCGATCACCTTCCACTTCGGAAAGTTGGTCGATCACTCGCACTACCGGTTCGATTTCTCTCTTCTTACGTTCACTTGCTATACGACGAGCAACTTCCCATATGTTCTTTCCGCAGCGAAATATTCTTTACGATCGCCGGAAATAAGTTCTTTATGAATAAGCGTCCAATTAATAAGCTCGCGCAAATTCATATTTGCATTACCACGACTGATGCTCAATTCCGCCATGATCTCCTCGCAGCTCAAAGGTTTTGGAGAGATCAACAACAAAGCGTGCACTTGTGCCATCGTGCGATTTATTCCCCATTCGCTTCCGAGCTTGCCCCAGGTCTGAAAGAATTTGCTTTTTGCTTCATCGAATTTCATGGCCCAAATATAAGGCAATATTTTGAAGTTTCAATAGTTTCTGAAAGTTTTTTTTGTGGTCGGTTTATCGGCGATCGGTGATCAGCTCCGGTTTATTATCAAAAAAGCCACTTTTTCTTGAAAAACTCCACAATATCAATACCTTCGCCTTCACTGAAAGGTGTTCTAAACATAGAACCGATCACCGAAAAACCGATCACTATCATGAACTGGAGCTACTGGGAAAAAACCACCTTCATCGGCAAACCCGACGTCGTTATCATCGGCAGTGGGATTGTCGGACTTTCAACAGCTATCGAATTAAAAACTGCGCAGCCTTCGTTACGTGTGATGATTCTTGAAAGAGGTGTTCTCCCCTATGGTGCCAGTACTCGTAATGCGGGTTTTGCCTGCTACGGTTCGATGTCGGAGCTCATGGAAGATCTGGAAAAACATCCGCATAAAGATGTGTTTGCTCTGGTTGAAAGACGATGGAAAGGTTTGGTCAGATTAAGAAAACGCCTTGGTGATAACAATCTGAAATATGAACCCTTCGGCGGCTATGAAGTCTTCACTGCAGAGGATAAAAATTTATTCGAGAGTTGTTTGAGCAACGTCGATGATTTCAACAAAACACTGGAGTCAATAACCGGACTTCAAAATGTGTATCAGAATGCGACGGATAAAATTTCATCTTTCGGTTTGGGGAATGTGCAACACATGATTGAAAACTCCGGAGAAGGACAAATCGATACGGGTTCAATGATGCAGTCGCTGATTGCCTTTGCGAAAAATCTGAATATTGAAATACTCAATGGCATTCAGGTAAGTTCGATTAAGACAGAAAATAACTCTGTAAAAATTCTCTCCGACAATTGCGATACGATTGAAGCACATCGCGTCATCATCACGACAAACGGATTTGCCAAACAATTTCTTCCTTCGTACGAAGTTGAACCGGCTCGTGCACAAGTGCTCGTCACTGAAGCCATCACCGGATTGCAATTAAAAGGAAGCTTTCACTATGATCACGGTTACTACTATTTCCGCAACATCGGCAATCGAATCCTCTTTGGTGGCGCCAGAATTTAGATTTCGAAGCTGAGAACACAAACCGATTTTAGTATGACGGATAAAATTCAAAATCGCCTCGACGAATTACTCCACAAGATGATTGCACCCGGAAAGAATCCAAAAGTTGAAATGCGATGGAGTGGCATCATGGGCATAGGCCCTAAAAAATCGCCAATCGTTCAAAAAGTAAGCGATCGCATCTTCTGCGCCGTACGAATGGGCGGAATGGGCGTAGCTCTGGGCTCTTTAGTCGGCGAAGACGCTGCAAAGCTCGTCATGGCTGATCTGTAACCACACCGTTATCAACATCAAATGTTGATGCCTGAATGAATTAAAACGGCAATTGGCAACGAATTGTATTATTTTTGCCCAAGAGTGAAAAAATCCCGGTGAAGCTTCTAAAGTCCATTTTACTTCTTTCTCTTTTTTTAATTGCCTTCTCGGCATGTAATCCAACACGTCATGTTCCGGATGGAAAGTACTTGCTGGTGAAGAATGACATCAAAGCCGACAGTACATTTTTAACAAAAGAACAATTCGAAATTTTCAATAAGCAAAAACCCAATCGAAAGATTCTTGGATTTTCCGATTCCACCTTTGGGCTTACAATATTGGTAACTCCGGAAAGGACACACGATTTAAAAGATGGCTAAAGAGCATTGGCGAAGAACCCGTTCTTGTTGACTCCAATTTAATTGAACGTTCAGCCGGACAGTACAGGATTTTTTAGAGAAGAACGGATTTTTTAATTCCGTTGTTACCGATAGTGTGATGACCAAAGGAAAAAGCAACCGTAACTTATCACATCAAATACAATAAGCCATACACCATTCGCAATATCACCTATCAGACACTTGATAATAGAATAAACAGTTTTCTCCCGGGCTTTCGTAAAAATTCACTTATCCAAACCGGCCAGCTTTACAACGAAGATCTTTTTCGAGAAAGAACGTGAACGTATCACGACAGCTTTGAAAGACATGGGCTATTATTTCTTCAACAGAAATTACATCACATACGCGGCAGATACATCGCTCAATTCCCATCAGGTCGACATTTTCTTAAACATCAATCGCATCAATGAAAATATTGATCCTTCGGTGATGTATATAAGTCCGATCTCCGATCACCACACTTATCGCATCAACAAAATTTACATTCAGACCGATTACAATCCGAAGAACCCTGCTCTATCGACGCCGAAAGACACACTTTTGTATAACGGCTATTACATGCTCTCTGCCGATTCGCAGCTAGAGATGAGATACTCACAATTGGTACGAAACATCTACGTAGAGAGTGGAAGTTTGTATTTGCAGGAAAAAATCGATTACACCTACAAAAAACTTCAGGACTTAAACATCTTCAAATTCGTCAATGTTTATTTT
Source organism: Bacteroidota bacterium (assembly GCA_016721305.1). GTDB lineage: Bacteria > Bacteroidota > Bacteroidia > AKYH767-A > 2013-40CM-41-45 > JADKIH01. The sequence goes on along the minus strand of JADKIH010000004.1, from coordinate 278,326 downwards.
AAAGAAGTTCCGCGCGATTCTGCACAACAGGAATACCTGCTCGATCTCAATATTCAATTAACGCCAACCGATCAGCAGGATTTTACTTTAGAACAAGAAACAACGAACACAGGAGGTAACATTGGAATTGCCGGAAGTTTCGGTTATCGTAATAAGAACACTTTCAAAGGCGCTGAAGTCTTTCAGTTTAAAATCAAAGGCGGACTCGAAGCCATTCCGAATTTCAACGACAGTGTAGAGCAGAAAAAATTCTTCTTCTTCAACACCTATGAAATCGGACCGGAAATTTTCGCTTGACTTGCGAAAACTCTTACTTCCTCCTTCGATCGAACGACACACATCACGATATAATAATGCAAAGACATCGTTCAATATAGGTTACAACTATCAGGAGCGTCCCGACTACCGGCGGTCGGTAACAAATTTTTCGTTGAACTATTCATTCTCCCCTACCAAGAATCAACGCTTTGTGATTTCTCCTGAGATTAATTCCATTAAGGTAAAACTTTCACCGCAATTCGAAGCCAAGTTGGTTGACTTAAATGATCCTCGCCTATTTTACACCTACGATACACACATTATTTCTTCCGTTCGTGGCTCATGGTTGATCACCAATCAAAAGCAAGGCAACGGAAATTTCATCTTTACACGAGTGAATGGTGAAGTTGCCTTTCCGGCATTCAGTGAAAAATTAAAGCCCGCATCATTCACGAAATTTGATTTTGATTTCAGCGTACACAAAGTTGTGAATCGTTACAACAACGTTGTATGGCGATTGAATGCCGGGATCGGAATTCCATACGGCTCATCGCGCGCGCTGCCATTTGAAAAAAGTTTCTTTGCCGGCGGCGCCAACAGTATCCGCGCCTGGACAGCCAGAACATTAGGTCCGGGATCTTATTTGAAAAGTGTGAACATCGAAGAAAGCGGTGACATAAAAATTGAAACCAATTTAGAATACCGTTCCGAATTCCTCCGCCTTTCCAGTGGTATCATTTGGGAAGCTGCAGCCTTTATCGACGTCGGCAATATCTGGACACGTAATGCAGATGTGAGTCGTCCCGGCGGACAATTTTCCAAAGACGCCTTAAAAGAACTCGCCGTTGGCGGTGGAGTTGGTTTACGTTTCAACTTCTCCTTCTTCATCCTCCGCTTCGATGCTGCAACTAAATTAAGAGATCCTTCGCTCGATGCAGCTGATCGTTGGGTTTATCCGGGGCAGAAGTTTGGGTTAGTGGATATCAACTATAATTTGGCGATTGGGTATCCGTTCTAGTTTTTAGTCTTTAGTATTTACTCTTTAGTTATTAGAAGCCATCTCAAAAATAGTGTTCAGGTAAATTTCGTCACTTTAAACAAGCTAGTTCCCCTTCGGGGATGACAGCTTCCTACGATGTAAATCTGTCGTTCATCGTCCGCGGATAGTGTTCGTTAAACGGATACAGCTTGTTGCGGATGATGAACGACAGATTTTTAAAAAAAGGAAACTGTCATCCCCGAAGGGGAACTTGCTTGTTTTAAGCTAAGACCTAAATCATATTGCAGATTTTTGAGATGGCTTCTAGTTAAATAAAAAACACTCCTACAATTTGCAAATGAGCAACTTAGCACGATAATAAGTGTCCCTCATCTGTCGCTCGAATGAACCCATTTTTTTTTAGCTTTGTGAACTAATTAAACAAGCCGTATGTCATATTCTAAAATTACCGAATTACTCGGTGCCGGTGCTGATGGATTATTGAACCATCAATGTAAAACTATTTCAAAAGATCAATTGCATTTACCGGGCCCGGATTTTACCGAGCGTGTTTTTGTTCCGTCGAACCGAAACAATCAGACTATTAAAAGCATTCAATCATTATATGGTACCGGCCGCTTAGCCGGAACAGGTTATGTTTCGATTCTTCCGGTAGATCAGGGAATCGAGCATTCAGCAGGTGCGTCGTTTGCTCCGAATCCTATTTACTTCGATCCGGAAAATATCGTGAAGCTTGCGATCGAAGGCGGTTGCAATGCCGTTGCTTCTACATTCGGCGGATTGGGAATGGTATCGAGAAAATTTCGCTCACCGCATTCCTTTCATCGTTAAAATTAATCATAACGAATTCCTCAGCTATCCGAATAAATTCGATCAGATCATGTTCGGTACAATTCGCGATGCTTGGAATATGGGAGCCACGGCTGTCGGTGCGACAATCTATTTCGGAAGCGCTGAGTCTACTCGTCAGATTCAGGAAGTAAGCAAAGCCTTCGAAATGGCACACGAACTCGGAATGGCAACGATTCTCTGGTGCTATACACGTAACAACGGATTCAAAAAAGACGGAATCGATTATCACACTTCTGCCGACTTAACCGGCCAGGCGAATCATTTAGGTGTGACAATTCAGGCCGATATCATCAAACAAAAATTGCCAACGAATAACGGAGGTTACACAGCGATCGGATTTGGTAAAACACATCCGAAAGTTTACACCGATTTATCGACTGATCATCCAATCGATCTTTGTCGTTACCAGGTGATCAATTGCTACATGGGTCGCGCCGGATTAATTAACTCAGGCGGTGAATCTAAAGGAGCAACTGATTTAGCCGAAGCAGTAACAACAGCCGTCATCAACAAACGCGCAGGCGGACAAGGACTCATCTCCGGCCGTAAAGCCTTCCAGAAACCGATGAAAGATGGAGCGGCTTTGTTGCAGATGATTCAGGATGTTTATCTCGAACCGAAGGTGACGATTGCTTAAATTTAGTTCATGGTTCAAAGTTCAAGATTCAAAGTTCAAAGTTTCCGCGTCGTCAGCAACTTTGAACTTTGAACCTTGAACTTTGAGCTTTGAACCTTAAAAATTGAACTAAACAAAATGAGCTGGTTTAAACGAATAAAAGAAGGTATCACCACAAGCACTAAGGAGAAAAAAGAAACTCCGGAGGGGCTATGGCATAAATGTCCTTCGTGCAAGCATATTGTTCCGTCGAAAGATCATGTGGCCCGTATGTACGTATGCGAGCAGTGTGGTCATCACGATCGTATCGGCTCTCAGGAGTACTTTGAGATTTTGTTGGACGACGATAACAGTGCAATTGAACTGAACGAAACATTGAGTTCGGACGATCCGCTGAATTTCGTGGATACTAAAAAGTACACCGATCGAATTCGCGAAACGCAGAAGAAAACCGGTATGAGCGATGCGATTCGTACCGTTGCCGGAAATATCAATGGCGAGAAAGTCGTGATTGCTTGTATGGACTTCAGTTTCATCGGCGGATCGATGGGATCGGTTGTCGGCGAAAAAATTTCCCGTGCTATTGATCATTGCATCGCCAATGAGATGTCGCTTATAATCATCTCAAAATCAGGCGGTGCGCGTATGATGGAAGCGGCTTATTCGCTAATGCAAATGGCAAAGACCTCTGCGAAACTTACCCGCTTAGCTGATGCCGGATTACCGTACATCTCCCTCCTCACCGACCCTACAACGGGCGGAGTAACAGCATCTTACGCCATGTTGGGAGACATGAATATTTCGGAACCGGGTGCCTTAATCGGTTTTGCCGGTCCGCGTGTGGTAAAAGAAACTATCGGAAAGGACCTTCCAAAAGGCTTCCAAACCGCCGAATTCGTCTTAGAACACGGTTTTCTCGATTTTATCGTCGATCGCCGCGAATTGAAGGCAAAAATCGGCCAAGTGCTTCATTTGCTGAGAAATTAACCTCAACCCCTTGCACATATATAATAATAGTGTAAATTTGCACCTCAATTTTTACAAGAACAAAGACCTAGTAATCCAATGATATTAACTTCCGAAGCAAAAAAGCAAATTTTTAAGAAATTTGGCGGTGCTGAAACCAACACGGGATCAGCTGAAGCGCAGATTGCAATGTTTAGTGAGCGCATCTCTTTCATGACAGGCCACTTACAAGTTGCGAAAAAAGATTTTTCTACTCAACGATCTTTGATCCGTTTGGTAGGTAAACGTCGCGCTCTGCTCGACTATCTTCAGAAGAACGATATCGAGCGTTATCGTAAGATCATCGCCGAACTCAACATCCGGAAATAATCGTATTTCAAAAATATAAGAAACAAAGGCAATTCCAGTGATTGCCTTTTTTCTTTTTAGTCAAACAATAAAGCTGCAAACATGTCAAAAGGAATCGTAAAAGAATTTGATCTCGGTGACGGCCGAAAAGTAACCGTTGAAACAGGACGTCTCGCTAAACAAGCCGATGGCTCCGTAGTAGTGCGCATGGGAAATGCTATGTTGCTCGCAACAGTAGTATCGAACAAAGAAGCAAAAGAAGGAACAGACTTCCTTCCACTTTCAGTTGATTATCAGGAAAAATTTTCGTCCGTGGGTCGTTTTCCCGGAGGCTTCCTGAAGCGTGAAAGTCGTATGTCTGAATATGAAATTCTCACAAGTCGTTTAGTAGATCGTGCATTACGCCCGATGTTCCCGGACGATTATCATGCTGATGTGCAAGTTATCATCACGCTCATCTCAGGTGATCCACAAGTACAGCCCGATGCAATGGCAGGTTTCGCCGCATCGTGTGCTATCACAATTTCCGATATTCCATTTAATGGTCCAATCTCCGAAGTACGTGTTGCACGTATCGACGGTAAATTTGTAATCAATCCATACACAGCTGATCTCGAAAGAGCAGATATGGATATGATGGTAGCCGGCTCCGACGATAGTATCGTTATGGTTGAAGGTGAAATGAAAGAAGTAAGTGAAACTGAAATGCTCGATGCAATTCGTTTCGCTCACGAAGCAATCAAGATTCAATGTAAAGCTCAGTTAGAACTTCGTGAAATGTGCGGTAACAAAGAAAAACGCACTTACTCTCACGAAACAAACGACGAAGAGTTAAAAGCAAAAGTAAACGCATTCTGCTACGATAAAGCTTACGCTATCGCTCGCAGTGCAAACCCAAATAAATCTGCCCGCGGCGAAGCCTTCAAACAATTGCATGCCGATTTCATGGCAACTCTTTCTGAAGAAGATCAAGCTTCAAAAGCAGGTATGATCAAACGTTACTTCCACGATGTTGAAAGTGATGCGATGCGTAATTGCATTTTAGCTGAAGGGAATTCGTCTCGATGGTCGTAAGACTACCGACATCCGTGCTATCTGGTCAGAAGTGGATTACCTCCCTTCTACTCACGGTTCAGCGATTTTCACACGTGGCGAAACTCAATCACTCACAACAGTTACTCTCGGTAGTAAACTGGATGAGCAGATGATCGACGTAGCGATGAAAGAAGGTACGAACAAGTTCCTCCTCCACTACAACTTCCCGGGATTCTCTACAGGTGAAGTAAAACCAAATCGTGCTCCGGGACGTCGTGAAATTGGTCACGGTAACTTGGCAATGCGCTCTTTGAAAGTTGTTCTTCCTCCTGAAAACGAATGTCCATATACAATCCGTGTCGTGTCTGACATCCTCGAATCAAACGGTTCATCATCGATGGCAACAGTTTGTGCAGGTACTCTTGCACTGATGGATGCCGGTGTTCAATTGCGTCGTCCGGTATCAGGTATTGCAATGGGCTTGATCACAGATGGCAAAGGACGTTTCGCTGTATTGAGCGATATCCTTGGCGATGAAGATCACCTCGGTGATATGGATTTCAAAGTAACAGGAACTGAAAATGGAATTTGTGCTTGCCAGATGGATCTTAAGATTCAGGGCTTGCCGATGGACATTATGGTTCAGGCTTTGAATCAGGCGAAAGCAGGTCGTATGCACATCCTCGGCGAATTGCTGAAGACATTGCCTGCACCACGTGCCGATTACAAACCACACGCTCCGCGTATCGAAAAACTCATCATTGCCAAAGAGTTTATCGGTGCCGTTATCGGACCGGGTGGAAAGATCATTCAGGAAATGCAACGCGAAACCAATACTACTATTTCAATTGAAGAAGTAAACAATGAAGGTATCATTGAAATTTCATCAAGCGACAGAGCAGGTATTGAAGCAGCGAAGTCTAGAATCCGCGCCATTACTGCTATTCCGGAAGTCGGAGGCACGTACGAAGGCAAGGTGAAAAACATCATGGACTTCGGTGCATTCGTAGAATTCATGCCGGGTAAAGACGGCTTACTTCACATCTCAGAAATCACTTGGGATCGTTTAGAAAGCATGAAAGGCGTATTCAACGAAGGTGATAAAATCAAAGTTAAACTGATCGATATCGATAAGAAGACAGGCAAGTACAGACTTTCGAAAAAAGTTCTGGATCCACGTCCGGAAGGTGCAGTTGATGCTCCGGCCGATCGTCGTCCGCCGCGTCGTCAACCGCAGTCGTAAGTGGTTGCTTAGTTGCTTGGGTATTTAGAATTCACCCGAGGACTAATTCAAATCAGGTTTCAATCAACATAGAATTTAAAAGGGAGAAAATGTGTAAGCATTTCTCCCTTTTTTTATGACTCTTCATAATCCAACTTTAGAATTCCGTTGATTCCAAACTTTTGCTTTTCTAAGCATCCAATAAACAAGCAAGCAATAGCAACTCCTTGGAAATTTGTGCAAATTCAAAGCCCGGCGGTCACAAATGGGTAAAAACATGAAAATTGTCCCATATTTTAAAAATCGTTGAAACATAAGCGAAATGCCCGCGTTTCACAATTGTATTATTTTTGAATAATCAAGAGTAATCTTAGCATGAGACAACTAAAAATAACAAAACAGGTTACCAATCGTGAAACCGCATCGTTGGATAAGTACCTCCAGGAGATTGGACGCGTTGAACTTATTACAGCAGAAGAGGAAGTAAGATTGGCCCAGCAGATTAAAAAAGGAGATGGAAAAGCGCTAGAGCGTTTGACCAAAGCCAATCTTCGTTTCGTCGTATCCGTTGCAAAGCAATATCAGAATCAAGGACTCACATTAGGCGATTTGATCAATGAAGGAAATCTAGGGCTTATCAAAGCTGCACAACGTTTTGATGAAACCCGCGGATTCAAATTCATCTCTTACGCCGTATGGTGGATTCGTCAGTCGATTCTTCAGGCATTAGCTGAGCAATCACGTATCGTACGTTTACCTTTGAACAAAATCGGTTCGATTAACAAAATCAATAAGACTTTTTCGAAGCTTGAACAAGAATACGAACGCGAACCTTCTACTTGAAATCGCAGACGCCATGGAATTGTCGGTCGACGACATCAAAGATGCCATGCGCACATCCGGACGTCACATTTCGATGGACGCACCGTTGCAAAGCGGAGAAGACAGTACGCTGATTGATGTATTGGGTGACGATGATCAACCGCACCCCGATGCAACGTTAATCACCGAATCACTTCGTCGTGAAGTTGAGCGCGCACTTGCACACTCACAACCCGCGAAGCCGACGTTATCCGCCTCTACTTCGGCCTGGCCGCCGGAGAACAATCGATGACGTTAGAAGAAATCGGCGAACGTTTTGACCTCACTCGCGAGCGTGTACGTCAGATCAAAGAAAAAGCAATCCGCAGGTTGAAACATACCTCCCGCTCTAAGATCTTAAAAACATACTTAGGCTAAGAATTTGACCCATATACAAAAACAAAAAGTGGAAGACCGTTTCAGGAATGAGCGGTCTTTTTAATTAGCTAATTTGACGATTAGCTAATTAGCTAATGGCTTACACCTGCCCTTCGTTTTAGTAAAAGCCTAGACTTGCCTTTGCGTTAAGATTATAAGCCTGGTAATTGGTAGAACCCATTAGCTAATTAGCTAATTAGCCAATTGAGTTAATGAGCTAATTCCGTACCTTCGCCTCAAACCAAGAACCCATACTTGCCGGAATGCAAGCAGGTGTTGCTATCAATCCGCATACCCCTGTTTCAACGCTTGCAGAAGTTATAGGTGATATTGACCTGATTTGTATGATGAGCGTAAACCCCGGTTTTGGCGGACAGAAATTTATTGAAAACACCTATTCGAAGATTTTCACTTTAAAAGAAATGATTACCAATTCCGGATCAAAAGCTAAAATTGAAATTGATGGCGGTGTAGATCTGCTCAATGCCTCCAAACTTATTCAGGCCGGTGCCGATGTTCTGGTGGCGGGGAATACGGTGTTCTCGGCGGCGGATCCTGTGCAGATGATTGCCAAATTGAAACGAATTAGCTAATCGTCAATTAGCTGATTAGCTAATTAGCTAATTAAACGACTTGGAAAATGTCTGGATGAATTCAACCTTTACTCCTGCACTATCTTATCTCGCCTTTAAATAAAAAGAAAGCTGTATCAATACTTTCGACAATCAGCTAATCAGCTAATCAGCTAATCAGCTAATTAGCTGATTAGCGTGCATAATCCGCCAAATAAGCAAACCGCTCGCTAAGCTTCCCATCTTTCAAAATCGAAGCACGCGCTACAATTCCGTCGGCGTCATCACCGAATAAAGATGGAAGAACTCGTTCAATCAAGTGTTTTCCAAATCCGTCAGAAGCATCTCTTGGTAATTCGCAAGGGAGATTATCGACGGACATCACTATAATCGCATCTCTGTCGAATGCGTCGGCAGTGATTTCTTCCGTCATCGGATTATAGCCGTAAAATTTATCGTCGATCGTTGTCGCTTTTGTTGTCGATGGAATACTTCCGTCGATATCACATGTAACATCGGCAATGACGCTGATTCGGAAATCCGGATCTTTCATTCTTGCTTTCGTGAAAAGAATATCGGCGCGCGGATCCCAGAATGTACAGTGGATCAGAACATCGGTTACGGATGCATACGATTGCGGGTCGCTGAAATTGCAACGGTACCCTGCCGGAATGTGATGAAAATCAAATGCGCTGAAAGGAGATTTATCTTTTGATTCGTAATAATCCTGAGAATGCAATTGCACATAGACAGGCTCACGGAAAGTATAATTCAAAAATTCGTACGGTGTTACTTTGCGAACATTCATCGCACCCAGTGTTTCGCAAGCGCCATTGGCAACGCGGCCTCCGCCGGTCACAACGATTTTTATATTCGGCAAGTTTGCTTTTTCTAATTCACGGAACAATTCTTTCTTATCGTGACAAAGATGCGCAGGCTTTAAATCAAACATTTTATATTTTAATCCATAGGCCATGATACCGTTGTATGCTCCAACGATTCCTGCAAAACGTCCGAAACCGATGATACGATTGTCGTTTTTATCGACCAGACATTCATAGTCAACCATCGTAATCGCTTTCTTCATCATTTCCAGCATCAACAATTTGTTGTGCGGTTGCTTTTGATTGTGTGCGAAAAGAACAGATATTTTTTGCCCGGAATTAAATCAGGCTTCGGAACTTCTTTAATGCCGATTAAAATATCACAATCACTAACATCTTCCTGCAAAGTGATGCCTGCTTTCGTGTACTCGTCATCGGTGAATGATCGCCACGGACTAGGCTGAATGATCAGTTCGACATTTGGAAATTCATTCTTGATTTGAACACACTGATCCGGTGTAAAAGGAACACGACGATCATGCGGCACTTTCCCTTCTCTTATTAATCCTACTTTCAACTTTTTCATTTCGATTTTTAAAGTCCGCAAATGTAGAACTTTTAGTCTGCAAACAAGACGACTTTTCCTCATCCTGAGGCAATGACTTCATATTCATCGGCCTCCTCTTTAATTTGCACTTATAGGCTTAGTTTTCAATTCATTACAAACGAGTTGTTTTAAAAAAATAATCAATTGAAATGAATGATAAATGCAGAAAGACAGATCAAAAGGTTAAATTTGCCGGATGAAAAACACGACTCCATTCTATTTTAAAATTTTCGCAGGCCTACTGATCACTTTGCTGTTTGCATCCCGCATTCAGGCGCAGGAAAGTATAGAAGTAAAAGAACAAAGTAAATCGTTCAGTCGTGGCAGCTTTACGGCTTTCACGATGGAAGTTCCGCAGGCAAATTGGAGAACGGTTTTATCTGACTGGAAAACTTTTTTAAAACAGCAGAGCAAAAAAAGTGTCTCTGATAAAAACGGAGAAATTTTTCTGGCTAAATGTTTAATCGGTCGCTTAGGAGCTGATTCAATCGCCGTTTATTCGACCGTAGTTTCACAACCTGAAAGAATTCTCATTTCAGCATTCTACTTTGTAGATGATTCTTTACCGATAAATAGTACTACGTACGCTGAAAAAGCAGGTAGCATTAAAGTTTTTATGCGCGAATTCGGAGTGAAAGAATATCAACTTGCCGTTGAGCATGAATTAGCCGATGCGATGAAAGTTCAGAAAAACTTAGAGAATAACGTCGAGAAAATCGAAAATGAAAATGAAAGCTTACTAAAAAAGATAAACGAGAACAATCGAAACACATCGCGCAAACGCGATGACATAACGGCCAATGAGCAGGAACAAAAATTAAAATCTGACGCCATACTTCAACAAAAAACTTTGTTGATGAATTTCAATGGAACATTGGATGCACGAGAAAAAGAAGAAAAGAAATTATCTGCTCTTGAAAAAGAAAAGAAAAAACTTCAGAAGGGAAATGAATCGCTTCATGAAAAGATCGACGATAATGAGAGCGAAAATCGCAGTTTCCAGAAGAAGATTGATAAGAACAATGATGAAAATATTCCTGCTGCAAAAGCTGCAGTGAATTCACAGAAGAATCAGATTGCTCAGATTCAGGATAAGTTAAGCAAGATCAAATAATGATGCGCATAGATATTTTGACCGTCGTACCCGGACTGCTTGAAGGACCGTTTGCGCATTCCATTCTGAAACGAGCGATTCAAAACAAACTCGTTGAAGTTGTCGTTCACAACATTCGCGACTGGAGCGTAAACAAACACAAGACCGTCGACGATTACGCATACGGCGGCGGTGCAGGAATGGTGATGATGATTGAGCCCATCGTTGCCTGTATTGAAGAGTTGCAGTCACAGCGCTCATACGACGAAATTATTTACATGAGTCCCGACGGTGAGTTATTCGATCAATCGCTGGCAAATCAATTGTCGATGAAAGGCAACCTCATGATTTTATGCGGTCATTACAAAGGCGTTGACGAGCGCATTCGCCGGCATTTTATCACACGCGAAATATCGATCGGGAATTACGTTTTATCAGGCGGAGAACTCGCTGCAGCCGTAGTGAGTGACGCCATCATTCGTTTGTTACCCGGCGTGCTGAACGACGAGACCTCTGCCCTGTCCGATTCCTTCCAGGACAACCTCCTGGCCCCACCTGTTTACACCCGTCCGGCCGATTTCCGGGGCCATAAAGTGCCCGATATCCTGCTTTCCGGCCATGAGGCCGAAATTGACAAATGGCGCCACGAGCAGTCATTGGCCCGAACCAAAGAAAGAAGGCCCGATTTATTGAAAAATGATTGAAAAGATTGTTTTTTAATTAGAATAAATTCCTATATTTGCCGTCCGATTTTGGACCAAACCAGATCGAAAACACTCATTATCATGGACTTAGTGAAATTTGCGGCCGAAACGATTAACGAAAAACGCGAACTTCCGGAATTCAAAGCCGGTGATACGGTTACCGTATACTATAAAATTATTGAAGGAAACAAGGAACGTATCCAGCAGTACCAAGGCGTTGTATTACAACGTAAAGGTAGCGGTGCATCACAGACTTTCACAGTACGCAAGATTTCAAACGGCGTAGGTGTTGAGCGTATCTTCCCATTATTCTCTCCAAAGATTGATAAAATCGTAGTTGACAAACGTGGTATCGTTCGTCGTGCTCGTATCTTCTATCTCCGTGGAATCAGCGGTAAGAAAGCGCGTATCGAAGAAAAGAAAGCATAAGCTTCATTGCTTATCAGATATTAAAAGCCCTTCGGTTTCCGAGGGGCTTTTTTCTTAGTGCCTTAGTGTCTTAGTGGTTATTTTAAATTTTACCACTAAGACACTAAGGCACTAAGTATTTTAGTACTGATTGGTAGCTAATAAAACAAGAGTGCATGCCTCCAAATTTTCTATCCCTTTCTCCTCCGCCAACTTTTCCAACTCTGCATTCTCTGCACCCGGATTGTAAATAATTCGTCGTGGTTTTAAAGAGAGAATATAATCATAGAGCGGTTTCTGATTATCACGCGATAGATAAAGCGTTACCGTATCGATTTCCGAAAAATGCGGTTGTCCTGTCTGAATCTCAGTCTCACCTACTCGACCCTTTCTAAGTCCCACAGCTACTGCTTCCACTCCATGCTGACTCAACGAACGAATCGCTTTGTTGGAGTAGCGTTCCGGATTTTCGGAAGCGCCGAGGACTAGGGTTTTTTTGGTGGTCATGTTATGGGGAGGGAATTAGAAATTAGAAATTAGAAATTAGTAATTAGTAAGTTGTAAGTTGTAAGTTGACGTTTAGTTATCTCTGCTTTGTGGTCAACTGCATTCGTTATCGTAGCACGTAACTCGTAACCCGCAACCCGTAACTCGCAACCCGTAACTCGCAACCCGCAAACCCGCAACCCGCAACCCGCAACTCGCAACCCGTAACTCGTAACTCGCAACCCGCAACCCGCAACTCGCAACCCGTAACTCGCAACTCGCAACCCGCAACTCGCAACCCGCAACTCGCAACTCGCAACTCGCAACTCGCAACCCGCATCACATCATCTCAGCATAATTCAACTCCTTGTGATAAGTTTCGTCCATTCGTCGGATCGCCCAGGCGGAAACGCCGATGGAGAAAATTCCTACGAGCAGACAACTGGTGACGAGGTCCATTCCTAATGATTTGTGGAAGAAGGTTAACATAAAGGTAAGAAGAACGAGCGAACCTCTGACGAAGTTGGGAACTGTTGTTGTAACGGTTGAGCGAATATTCGTTCCGAATTGTTCGGAAGCGATCGTCACGAATACGGCCCAGAAGCCGGCAGCGAATCCGAGGAATGCGCAAATCCAGTAGAATAATTCGGGGCTGATATTTTGTACATAGAGATAAATCGGCACAGCGATGATTGTAATAATGAGATAGAAGACGATGATCTTTTTTCTGCTTTTAAAAACCTGCGACAGATAACCACTCATAAAATCACCGAACGAAGTCCCGATATAAAAGAACATCACCGCATTTCCGGTGTTGACATTGGTGATTCCTTTTTCGGCACAAATGTCTTTTGAGAGAGCGATTAGTATGCCGATCATATACCAGATTGGAACACCTATAGCAATACAGTAGATGTACTTCATCAATCGTTTCTTCTCCGAAAATAGACGGAAAAAATTTCCTTTGGATGTCGGCTCGGACTCGAGCGATTTATACATGTGACTTTCGTACGCACCTGCTCTTAAGGCAAGCAAGAATAATCCGAGTATTCCACCGATGATATAAGCAACCTGCCAGTTAGAAAACGTACTTCCAAATATTCGGTTGAGGAACCCTGAAAAGATATCGCCGTTTCGGGCCACAAGATTAGCAGCAACAGCACCTAATACCCCAAACGATACGACTACCATCGTCCCATAGCCACGATGCTTCTGAGTCATTGTTTCGCTTACCAGCGTAATCCCGGCTCCCAGCTCGCCTGCGAGACCGATTCCTGCCACTAAGCGAAGGATAGCATACGTCGTCAGATCCGTCACAAAAGCATTGGCCAGATTCGCCAGCGAGTATAATAAGATCGACCCGAAGAGTACGGAAACACGCCCTTTCCGATCGCCCAGAATACCCCAAAGAATGCCTCCGATGAGCATACCGATCATTTGCCAGTTCATGAGAGTAAGACCGGCATCGGTGAGCGCCTGACCCGACAAACCCATAGATTCCAGGCTTGGGTTTTAATTACCTGAAAAAGAATGAGATCGTAAATATCCACGAAGTAGCCTAAAGCGGCGACGATTACGATGATATTAAAGGGAGAGGTGAGAGAATTTTTTTGTCGCATAGAATTCGACAAATTTAGTATTGATATTCAACGAACAAAGTCATTTTAGCTAAAAAAAGACAAAAACTGCAATAAAAGGACAAATATTTCCTTGCAGTACACAAATAAATTTTACTTTTGCGGCGGAGAGTTGGCAGAGCGGTCGATTGCGGCAGTCTTGAAAACTGTTGAGGTGTTAAAGCCTCCTGGGGTTCGAATCCCTAACTCTCCGCACTCAAACGGTGCGAGTACAGAAATGAGATCAAGCTGACAGAGCTTTCTGTTCACTTACTCTCAAACTGATACTCGCACTTTTTTTATGGAGGCGTCGACAGGCTTCGACAAGCTCAGCCACCTGATGGCAACTGTAGAGCATACGGCCGGATTCTTACTCGAAGGCTGAGCTTACGGAAGCCGGTTCAAAGAAGCTCGATCGCCTTCCTTCCACTATTTTCAAATCCACTACAAGTTTCTTCTTGAAAAAGCATCTATATTTCTGACTAAACAAATATAGACATGCATAAATCCTTCAGCCTTCTTCTGATTTTTTCAATTTTAAGCCTTCTTAACCTGCAGGCTCAACAGTACCCTGGTCAAACTTTGTACGGGTTGAAAAACACTACCACATCGGCATTAATTGATACAAACGGAACGATCACTCACTCCTGGACGCATACGGGTTCCAATACCTACTCTACTTATCTAATGCCGGGCGGTGATTTGTGGCGGACGGTGAATCATGCCGGCAATTCTTTTAATGGCGGACCGATTTCGGGCGAAGTTCAGAAGTATGATTACAATGGAAATCTGCTCTGGGATTTTGTGTATTCAACGACGGCCTATTGCACACATCATGATATTTGTCCGATGCCGAACGGAAACGTGCTAATGATCGCTTATGAATCAAAATCAGCTTCAGAAGTTGCCGCTGCCGGTTGTTCTACATTCAGTAATACAATGTGGCCCGATAAAATTGTCGAAGTTCAGCCGACCGGTGCGACAACAGGGACAGTAGTGTGGGAATGGCATGCATGGGATCACCTTGTTCAAAACACAAATCCGAGTGCAGCGAATTACCAGACTTCCATCGTCAATCATCCTGAGCTATTAAACATTAATTACAATGCTCAAAAAGACTGGATGCACATGAATGGTGTAAATTACAATCCGGTTCTGGATCAGATTACTTTCTCGTCGCATTATCTCAACGAAGTGTATGTAATCGATCACAGCACAACGATGGCCGAATCAGCCGGACATACCGGAGGAAATGCAGGACGTGGTGGTGATATCCTTTACCGCTGGGGAAATCCCGCAGCATATGGAGCCGTCGGAACAACGGTATTTCACACTGTTCACGATGCACACTGGATTGCAGAGGGATGTCCAAATGCCGGCTCACTTTCAGGCTATAACAATCAGGGAATTTCCAATAATGCTTCCTGCGCCGACATTTTCGCTCCGCCATTACAAGGCTACAATTACACCATCAACTTAGGCTCGGCGTATGACCCGGCAACGTATTCCATTCGTCAGGCTTCAGGTGGCTACAATAGCAATGAAGGCAGTTCACAACAATTACCAAACGGAAACATCCTAATCAGCATGGGAATTTCCGGCTACATCAAAGAGTACGATCCAAGCGGAACATTGCTTTGGTCGAAAACACTATCAGGCGGTTCAGCAAAAGCATTCCGCTATTCAGATTGTTATATCAACAACCCGGCTCCGCCAATACCAACGATCGCAGAAAATGCAGGCGTACTTACATCGAGTTCGGCAAGCGAATATCAGTGGTACATGAACGGACAGCAAATTTCCGGAGCGACTTCACAAGACTACACACCAACGCAAGATGGAATCTATCTTGTTCGCACAACAGATGCAAACGGCTGCGTTTACGAATACTCACAAGGTTATCGCTTCCTTCTTAACACCGGAATACAACAAGATATCATCAGCACTTTCAGCGTATATCCGAATCCAAGTACCGGCATCATCAACATCAACGATGCCTCACTCTCCGGAAAACACTTCGAAATTTTCGTCTACGACGCAATGGGAAAACTCATTCTTCAAAACAGAACCATGTATCAATTAAATCTCTCCGAGTTCGGTAGTGGTGTTTATCTGGTGAAGATTCGGTTGGTTGATGGTGGGGAGAGGGGTTTTCGGGTGACGATCTTTTAGTAAGTTGTAAGTAGTAAGTAGTAAGTAGTAAGTAGTAAGTAGTAAGTTGACTTGGTGTTTGAGCTGTCGCTTTGCGAAGCGACAAAGCGGCAGTTTAGTTATGATTGATTTTCTATTACTAATTTGCCTTTACAACCTTCCTTTGAGTTTTATTCAACAGCCTGTTCCAACAATAAGTCTACTTACTACTTACTACTTACTACTTACTACTTACCGGCAGCAAAATACCTCCCCCTAAACCAAAACGCCAAATTCACCAACAAGATCAAAGCCGGCACTTCCACGAGCGGGCCGATTACGCCGGTGAAGGCTTGTCCGCTGTTGATGCCGAAAACGCCGATGGCTACTGCGATAGCAAGCTCAAAATTATTTCCGCTGGCGGTGAAGGCAATTGATGCTGCTTTTGAATAGTCAGCGCCGAAATATTTGCCCACAAAAAAGCTAACGACAAACATGATGGCGAAATAAATTGCCAGCGGCAAAGCTATTCGGAGAACATCCATTGGAATCTGAACAATGAGCTCTCCCTTTAAACTAAACATGAGTACGATTGTAAATAAAAGTGCAATCAAAGTAATCGGAGAAATTTTCGGTATAAACTTTTGAGTAAACCACTCCTCTCCTTTCCATGCAATCAATGCATAGTGAGAAATGATGCCCATCGCAAAAGGAATTCCCAGGTAAATTCCTACGCTCCCTGCAATTTGTCCGATGCTGATATCAACGACAAAGCCCTTGTACCCGAAATACGGTGGTAAAATCGTTATGAAAACATATGCATAAACACTATAGAGCAGCACCTGAAAAATACTATTCAGTGCAATCAATCCGGCTGCATATTCCCGATTACCTTCGGCCAGATCGTTCCAAACGACGACCATGGCAATACATCGCGCCAGACCGATGAGTATCAATCCGACCATATAGTCAGGATGGTCCTTCAGGAAAATAAGCGCCAACGCAAACATCAATATCGGTCCGATAATCCAGTTGAGAATGAGCGAAGCCGACAATACTTTGAAATTCGTAAACACCTTCCCCATCGACTCATACTTCACTTTTGCCAGAGGCGGATACATCATCAGAATGAGTCCTATCGCCAGAGGAATATTAGTCGTGCCGGCCGAAAAGGAGTTGATAAATCCCGCCGACGATTTTACGAAGTAGCCTATGGCCACCCCAAGAATCATCGCAAGGAAAATCCAAAGCGTCAGATAACGATCGAGAAAACCTAATCTTTTTCTATTGTGTGCGGGAGCGCAGTCGGTGGCTGTCATATGGCAGGGAATCTTTATCGCAATATTACGATAATAAACTTAGTGTCTAAGTGTCTTAGTGGTATTTTTTTTAACCACTAAGACACTTAGACACTAAGAAAATTAGCGTTTTGTCGGCTCCCAAACTCCGCTTGCCACTCCACTTCGGTAATGGATATAGCCTTTGACCAGGGCAATATTCATGGAAACAAAATAAGAGATGAATCTCACCACTTTCAAATGAATTCCGAGCTGATGCAACATCTGATCCCAAAGCGGCATCAGAAAAAGGAATAATTCCCCTGCTGCGAGAACAATAAAAATCGGATGGTAAGAAATGAGCAGAACGGCTGAAATAAATGAGAAGAATAAAAACACCGGAGTGATCCAGCGAAGAAATTTATGGCTGATAAAACAGAATCCGACGCTTGTAAACGGATGGAGAACAAACGATCGGAAGCGGGCAAGATTCTGGAAATTCCCTGCCGATATTCGGGCTTTACGACGAAACTCTTCCTTCACTTCGTTAGGCACATCTTCATAACAAATCGCATCGAGATCGTTCACACATTTGAAACCTTGCTGCAGCACTTTCATCGAGATGTAAAAATCATCAACGAGCGATCCGGCCGGCACTTCGTGATAAACTTCCTTGCGAATCATATAACAACCTCCGAATGGCCCCATCATCGTTCCCCATAAGAGACCTTCGCGGTATTTAATAAGATTCTCCCTCTGTATATACGATTTCTCCTGTATCGAAATGCCGTCTTCGCGCATGCCGATATTGAGAATATTTCCCCCGACAAGTCCCATTTTGGCATCAGCAAAATGTCTTACAAGACAAGCAATCGTTTCTTCAGTAAAATAAACATTCGCATCCGTCAGAATAACTAAATCGGAATCCACTTCCTTCATCAGCGAATTAATAATTACCGGCTTTCCTGTTCTTTGTGTAAAGGCAATCAGTTTGACATTTTTATTCTGTTCAGCAATTGCCTGAACGATTGCATTTGTAGCATCAGTGGAATTATCGCTTCCAACTACTACACGAATTTTATCGGCAGGATAATTACTTTTAAAAATAGATTCAATCTTTTCGCGAATAACTTTTTCTTCATTATAAGCAGCAATCAGAATAGTAACTTCAGGCTTGGATGTCGATGGTGCAAATTGAAATTTCTTGTTACCGGCAAGCACAGATAAGAGCCAGGGAAATCCGACATAGGTATAAAAAACCAGAAAGACACACGCTAAAAAGATTAGAAGCAAAAAAAGAGTCATGCAGGTTTGATGTAGGTCGTTCGTTTCCGGACTAGAATTTACATCAAAAAAGCACATAAATTTTCATCTTTACAAATGTTTGTCATACCTGAGTTAAACTTAACACTTAGTGTATCAAAGCCTTCCATTTCAGTCGTTTTTTCCTAACTTTACAGGACAAAATTCCACGTCGATGAAACGTCTTCTACTCCTTCTCTCCTTCGTGAGTCTGACCCAATTTGCGTCTGCAGGAAAGCTAAGTGCTTTTATGTCGTACAGTAGATTTGATCAGCCTAATGCGAAGCCATATCTTGAGACATACCTCAATGTGATCGGCAGCACTACTGTGGCGGTGCAAAATAAAGAAGGCAAATTTCAAAGTAAGATTGAAGTATTGTGGGTATTTAAATCCGGCGACAGTATTGTTCATTTCGACAAATACAATTTGTTGAGTCCGGAAGCATTGACAGCCGAAACAGCTATTCCTAATTTCATCAGTCAGCAGCGAGTAACACTGCCCAACGGCAGTTATGATGTAGAGTTAGCAATTCGGGATTTTAACACGACCGATCCTGCGACAAAAATCACGCAGCACATCGACATGAATTTCGAGAACGAAAAAGTACAGCTATCGGATATTGAATTACTGGAGTCTATCTCAAGTACAACAACCAATACAATTTACAGCAAGTGTGGATACGAACTTATTCCAAATGCCAATAATTTTTATCCGGAAGACCTCACTTCACTTCGATTCTACGCAGAAGTTTATAACACTGCAAAAACAGGAAATGAAAGTTTTTTGGTTCGCTATTATCTGACCGAAAATAATGGTCGTCGTATTCTCAACGATTGGACAATGAACAAGAGAGAGACAGCCAAAGAAGTAAATCCAATCCTTGCCGAATTCCCTATTGAAAATCTGCCTTCAGGAAATTACGAGATCAATATCGATGTTGTCAGTCGTGACAATCATTTACTGGCACATCGTCAGCTCAGCTTTCAACGCAGCAATCAACTCCGTAAACCGATAATTACCGATGCTCTCTCTGATGCTGATTTGACTAACACATTCGTTTCAACCATTACCAATCCCGATACATTGGCCGAAATGATTGCTGTTCTTTATCCGATCTCCGATCAAATGGAATTACGTATTGGCGAGAATCAAATTCTTCAGCACGATGTAAAATCGATGCAACATTTCCTTTACAGTTTCTGGAGTAAAAGAGATAAAATTGCTCCCGAACATGCATGGGAATTATACATGATAGAAGTTCAGAAGGCGAATAACTCCTACGGATCAATTACAAACAAAGGCTATAAAACAGATCGTGGCCGGGTTTATCTTCAGTATGGTCCGCCGGATCACATTTCCGAAGAATCTCACGACCCGAATTCATGGCCTTATGAAATCTGGCAGTATTACAAACTAGGTAGCCAAACCAATCGTAAGTTTGTCTTCTACAATACCGAATTAGGAACAGCCAATTTCCGCTTATTACATTCTACGGCGAAGGGAGAATTACAGGAACCATCTTGGGAGTTAGTCTTACATAACCGAAGCCAACAATTTGGCACCGACATCGATCAGGAAAATGCTGTCGATACGTATGGAGGGAAATCTAAAGACAACTTCAATAATCCGAAGTAAACCGGCTTGCATTTTTAAAGAAATCGTTCTTTCCTGATTCTCCTTTTAAGGTAAAAATTTCTGTATTTTAGCGAACTCCATAAGGGGATCATTCCTATGGAAGCTCGTAAAAATCAACTATGTCTGCTAAAACCGCAGTTGTCATTCTTAACTGGAATGGCCGTTCTTTTCTCGAAAAATTTTTGCCGGATGTTATCAGACATAGTTCAGCGGCTGAAGTGATCGTGGCAGACAATGCGTCGACCGACGATTCCGTTTCTTTCCTTCAAACTAACTTTCCTTCTGTCAGAATAATCCAGAATGCATCAAACAGCGGATACACCGGCGGTTATAATGAAGCATTGGTACATGTAGATGCCGAGTATTTTGTCTTGTTGAACAGCGATGTTGAAGTAACGGCCAATTGGATTGAGCCCATCATTCAACTGATGGATTCAGATAAAACTATTGGCGCCTGCCAACCAAAAATATTATCGTACTATCATCGCGATGAATTTGAATATGCCGGAGCCGGTGGTGGTTTCATTGATCGATACGGTTACCCGTTTTGTCGCGGCCGTATTTTCAATTCCATGGAGAAAGATGAAGGCCAGTATAACGATACACGCGAAGTTTTTTGGGCGACAGGTGCTTGCATGTTTGTCAGATCGAAAGTGTTTCGCGAGCTGAAAGGTCTTGACAATCGTTTCTTTGCACATATGGAAGAAATTGACCTTTGCTGGAGAATGCATCGTCATGGCCACAAGGTTTATTACTGCGGATCATCGACAATTTATCATGTCGGCGGCGGTACACTTTCGAAGAATAATCCCCGAAAAACGTATCTGAATTTCCGAAACAACTTACTGATGATCCATAAAAACAGCGGCAGTCGGAAAACATCCATCTTCCTCTTCCGACTGATCTTTGACATTGTCGCGGCATTAAAGTTTTTAATATCCAACGGCTATGCCGACTTTTCCGCGGTTTTTAAGGCCCATTGGGACTTTTCTGGCATGAAGAAGCACTACAAAGCCGAGCCGGAAGGGACGGTCCATGCGTTCGAAAATTCTACTATTTACAACCGTTCGATCCTATGGGATTATTACCTTTGCAATCGCAAAAGTTTTGGGGCTTTAAAATGGCTGAAATAAAGGAACTTAGAGAATCTTGTACTGTAAGGAATGGCCTGAAAATGCAAGAACTAAAGTGACTCTTTATTCTATAATTGCTAAAACCACAAACCCTCTTTTATTCGTTTCTAAATGGCTATTGAAAGTGTAGATATTTTAATTCAACGCGCACAAGTGTTGCGAAACCGTAATGTTTCTCAAGCCATGCTTTTGCTCGATGATGCTTTGTCCATTGCCCGTCAGGCAAATTACAAATCAGGTATGGCGGCCATCATTCGCGACAAGGCAACTTGCTACATGATTCAAAAAAATTACAAGCAAGCCATCACTGCCTACAACGAAGCCATTGCTTTCTTCCGCGATCTCAATGATCAGAATGGGCAACTCGATTGTCTCGGAGAAATTTGTTCGATCTACTTTAAACTTGGCGATTGTCCGAGTGCGTTGAATTACGTACTTCAATCGCTGAAAATAAATTCAGAGCTGAGTGATTCAGAAGGAATCGCGCAGAACTATAATGAAATCGGTCGCATCTACACTTATCTTCAGGAATTTGAAATGCTGTTGAGCACTTCAAAAAAGGTTTGAAGATTTTTGAAGGACTGAAAAACAAAGCCGAGATGGTGAATTCGTATTTCCTTTTGGGAAATGCGTACAACTGGCTCGATGACTACGACAAAGCTTTGTACTATCTGCTTCGCGCAACGAATCAGATTGATCAGATAAACGATATCGATGTTAAGGCAAAGATCTTAGGAAGCTTAGCGATTTTGTACACCAAGCTGAAAGAGTACGATAAATCACTCGCCTACTTCAAAGAAGCGCTGAGGTTGCCGATAATGGTGCAACTCCGACGGTAAAAGCTCAGGTGCAAAAAAGTCTTGGCAATCTGTATATCGACTTAACGCAATACGACAAGGCCATTGAAGTACTCCTCCACTCTCTTGAGTTAGCGAAGAGCAATCCAATGGAAGCTCAGTTGGTGAAGATTCATCAGTTCCTCTCGAATGCGTATGAGAAGACGGGTGAATTTCAAAAAGCATTAGAGCATTATAAAAAATACAATGAGCTGGAGAATCAGATGAGTTCGGAAGAAGTCAATCTGAAAACAAAATCGCTCCACATCAAATACGATCTCGAAGAGTTAAAGAAGCAAAAAGAGATTGCCGAATTATCCGACAAACTCAAAGAACAATTCCTCGCCAATGTGAGTCACGAAATTCGTACTCCGATGAATGGCGTATTGGGAATGGCTCACCTGCTCTCTCGCACCGATCCTACGAAAGAACAACAGGAATATATTGAAGCCATCAAGTTGTCGGCGAATAATCTCATGGTTATTATCAACGACATTCTTGACTTTTCAAAAATCAATGCCGGCAAGATTGAATTTAGCGAAAACGAATTCAACATTCGTGACCTTGTAAAAGGCACTTTGCAAATTTTGCAAGTGAAAGCCGACGAGAAAAAAATTCAGCTTGGATGCACAATCGATTATCACGTAAAAGATAAATTACTCGGCGATCCAATTCGTTTAAATCAGATTCTGGTGAATCTCCTCGGAAACTCATTGAAGTTTACCGAGACCGGAAAAGTTGCGCTCGACATTCGTTTGATTGAACAAAAAGATACGACGTGCAAACTGCGCATTAAAGTGACGGATACCGGAATTGGTATTCCCGACAATAAACTCCACACCATTTTCGAAAGCTTCGAGCAGGCCGAGAATAACAAACGCCGCTACGAAGGAACCGGACTTGGATTGACGATTGTTAAACAATTAGTCGAATTACAAGGCGGAAAAATTACGGTGAAGAGTAAAGTTGGCGAAGGCTCAGAGTTCTGCGTTGACTTAGCATTTAAGCTGGGCGCGAATGAATCCCCTATTCCGAGCATTAGCCAGTACGAAGAAATTCAACCCGGCGATTATTCACACATTGCTGTGTTAATCGTTGAAGACAATAAAGTAAATCAGTTGCTTGTAAAAAACATGCTTCGCAAATTCGGTTTCGAGCACTTGGATACAGCTTTTAACGGAAGAAAAGCCATTGAGCTTCTTCGCGAGAATACGTACGACATTGTTTTGATGGATATTCAGATGCCGGAAATGGACGGCTACGAAATCACGAAAGAAATTCGTACACGCATTCGTAAAGAGATGCGCAACGTTCCTGTTGTCGCCATTACAGCCGATGCTTCCGAAAAAGAAAAAATAAAAGCCAAAGAAGTTGGCATGAACGATTACATCGTGAAGCCATACACACCGGAAGAATTATTTTCCGTAATCAGCAAGTTTGTAAAACCACTTCCGAGAAAAGAAGGAAGCAGTACGGTTAATCCTCATGCCAGTCGTTTCAAAGAGCCCGGCATGGATTTAGATTTTCTGGAAAAATTCACCGGAGGCGATCAGGAGCTGACAATACAGTTGATTGAAATTTTCTTAAAGCAAGTACCCGAAGCTATTCAAAAGATCAATGTCGCTTTAATGGGACATGATTGGAGAGAAGTACACATGGCAGCCCATAAAGTAAAATCGAGCGTAGCCGTTTTTGAATTAGGCGAATTAAAAAAGCTCATCACCAATATCGAAGAGTACGCCCGCGACCGCAATCATCTCGAAGAAATTCCACGACTATTTTCTGAATTCCGTGAAGGGATCCGTATAGCAGCCCGTAACTTAGAGGCTGAGTTGAGGAAGTTGAAGATGTATCAGAAGAAGTCATAAGGATTTTCACCACGAGTTCACGAGTGCCACGAGGAATCACAAGAGTATAAAACTTGTGATTCCTCGTGGCACTTGTGTTCTTGTGGTAAACTTAAACTTACAACTCTCTATCCTCACCTGCTGCAATGTGTTGAATTACTTCGATATTAATACAACAAAGCCCTAACGAAGAATTTCAATTACCGAGCTTTAAATCAACTAAATAGGCAGAAGAAGATTAAGCTTTATCGTTTTATGTTTTCATGCCAAGGAAATACTTTTCAGTTTTTTTGACATACCATTCTCTTCGTGTCAATCATTTTTCCATCGGCAAGTAAAGAGTAGGAATAAATTCCGCTACTTAAATTTCCGGCGTAGACCTGAAGACTGCCGTTGCAATCTGAAATTCTAATACGTTCCCTCTCTACACCATTAGGAGCATTGGTAGAAAATAACATTGGGTAATGTTCTTGTTGAATAAATTCTGCCAAAGTTCCAACACCGTCGTACGTTATTCCAACTCTTAAGCCATCTCCTGACCCCATTCCTGAATTCCCATTGGTGAATCTGTGATAGACTGAGTTATTGCCATAAATGTTTTGGTGGAGTTGATCGACTGGGTTGAATGTTGTCCAAGTATCACTTAAGCCAACATTGCCGGTTGCTCCATTAACTTCCATTCTTTTAAGTTGCCTGGTCCAAAATTCGATAGGGTAATACGGAAATGTTACACTGTTTTGCCTTATTTCGAGTTGGCTCGCTACACTTGCGTCCCAACCCATAATTCGCCCCTCGGCAAAATTGTTATTAATCGTAACTTGCGCCCTTGAATCAATAAAGAAGAAGAGCAGAACAACAATAACTGCAAGAATGAAATTGAATCGATTTTTCATGTGTATAAAATTTTGAGGATTAGTGAAAAATATTGAATATCGAATTAGCTGTCTTTTCCGGAGAATTGAGTTACGATAATATAAGTACCGGAATTAAAGTTTTGAATATCAATCTCAGATTTATTATTATTTACATTTTTAGAATACACCTCCCTTCCCAAAATATCAAAAATGGTTAAAGAAATAATATTGTCACTTGAAAAAACAGAAACAAATGTTGTCGCAGGATTTGGAAATACACTCAGCAAAGGCAAGCTGCTAACGCCACTGACATTAGTCCAGTTCTCATTATAAATCGAATCAGTCGTTACACAAACATCATCTATGTAATAATATGATGAAGATCCACCAAAAGAAGGTCCGCCAAAAATAATTGTGTCAGTATTTGCTGCATCAAAAAAATTGCCAATCATCAAATAAGAATAAGAAGAATCAGCAATTACACTTCCTGTAATTTTAATCCAATTCAAAGTGTCAGTAACGATTGAATCAGTATAGAAGCTTGCAGAATTTGTCAAAGGAGGTACAGCGAGTGAATTGAAAGGCACTGTGCTAAATTTCAGGCCTAATTTATTTGCTGCAATTATTTGCAAGCCTGGAAAATAGCCGGAGAGATTGAAGAAAAAAGAACAATAGTACTTTTGTCCTGGTATAAGCGGCTGCGCGAGTTCCTTTCCAATATATTCTCTGTAATCAGGCCATCCAGGGGATTGTTGCCATACATATGTTATTATTCCTGCATATCCTGCTCACTGTGTGGGTATTGGAAACCAAATCCTGAATTTGGTGTATTTAAATACCCAGTATCACATGAATTAAAATAATCAGGAGAATTTCCGAAATTTAACCACCCTGCTGCGGCATCTATATCGTCAAAAGTAAATGGACAATGATCTAACTGTTCAAAACTCGGATTCGGCACAAGATTAACTTGCCCACTAAGAAGCGTTCTATAAAAGCAAAAAATCAAAAACATCAAAAAAACTTTCATACTAAGAGCTTAAAACTTAGTCGAAGGTAGATTAATATTTGAATTTTGCAAATCCGAAATAAAAATAGTTCGGCTAACCAATTTGATAAAAATTTCGGAAATTGAAATAGTAATCACCTGAATTATTGCGATTTTTAGAAAATTTCTACCCTGAGTGTAAGAATATGCAGAAATAAAATCGGTCTATTGTATCGAAAACACATCTCCCTCCATCGCCAGCGAAGTATTTTCAAAAACCGTCTTCGCCTCTTCCAGCAACGGGTACAAATTTTTATAGCGCGCAGAAAAGTGTCCGATGATTAATCGTTTTACTTCACCTTTCAATGCAATTGTTGCAGCTTGTGCTGCAGTGGAATGAAAAGTTTCTTCGGCGCGATCGGCTTTGTCGCTTAGGAAAGTAGCTTCGTGATAGAGTAAGTCGATGCCTTGAATGATGGGGAGCAAACGTTCATCGTACTTTGTATCTGAACAAAACGCATACGAGCGCGGTAAACGCGGATCGGTTGTAAGTTCGCTGTTTGCAATGGTGCGGCCATTTTCGGCAACGAAATCTTTACCGGCTTTCAGATCGGGATAAGCAGAAACGGGAATGCTAAAGCGTAACAGATTTTCTTTAATCAATTTTCTCAGCTTCGGTTTTTCGTTGAATAAAAATCCTGTACACGGAATGCGATGATTGAGAATGATTGACTTTACTTCGAGATCATCGTCTTCATACAAAACAGCTGCATTCTTCGGATCAATTTCATGGAAGACAATCGGGTAACGCAATTTTGTTTCCGAATACTTTAATTGAATGTCGATGATTTCTTTCAGATCTGCCGGACCGTAGATGTGCATATCGACCGTTCTTCCCTGCAGATGCATGGTAGAAAGTAAGCCAAGAAGTCCGAGGTAATGATCTCCGTGCAGGTGAGAAATGAAAATGTGATTGATCCGGTGGAATTTTATTTTGTACCGGTTCATTTGAATAAGCGTACCTTCTCCACAATCCACTAAAAAAAACCGCTCATGGATATTGATTACCTGAGCGGTCGGATGTCGTTGATATATAGGGGTGGCAGAACTGCTGCCGAGTATGCTTACATCAAAAACCATTAGTTTTCAGTAACGATCATTCGACGCGTTTGAACAGCATTTCCGAATGATACTGAATACAGGTAAATACCCGGATTCAATTCTGAAGTAGTAAACGGAATGTAGTTAGCTCCCTTTGTTACCAGCACATCGTGGCTGTAAACGACACGCCCGATCAGATTAGAGATCGTTAAGTGCGCCATGCCATTGCGAGGAACAGTAACAGGAATTCGCGTTGAAGAAGAAGATGGGTTAGGAAGATTTTGAGAAACGCTGAACACAGTTGAATTTACATTACCAATGCCAACGTTATTTTCGATCACGATTGAATAAGCAGAATTGTCTTGCTGTAATGTTTGTGGCACGCCAAAAACTTTTCCGTAAATCGTCATGTGTACGGTGATTGGGTAATTGCCAATCATACCAACAGTTGGAGCTGCGCCATAAAGAAGCACACAAGCATCAGATCCACCCGGGAAGCTGCAATTTGGAGGCGAGCAAGAATAAGCAAATCCCGAAGGCATTCCTGTTACACCTGTCACATTGATTGAATCAACAGTCGCGGGTAAGCCGAGATACATGGTATCCTGTAAAACTTTCAATTGAATATCGGTGTTGTAAGCGATACCAACATACGCATGCGGGAGGCCTGTAATACTATCAGGATAAATACCCGGATCGTTATGCGTGATTGATGTATCAGGCACACATTGTGCATTTGCGCTCAGAGAAACGATGAGCAGAAAAAGAAACGAGTATATGTTTTTCATTGAATCGACTTTGATTTGAAGGTACGAAGAATGGATCCAAGTGGATAGACCATTCAATTTCGCAGAGTAGAAAGAATGGTATTAATTATTCTTTGTTAAGTTGCTTTTCAACTTCATCCATAAAAATCAGATCAACAGCTTCGCTCACAGTTGGAACTTGCGTGAGCATACCATCGAGCTGAGAAATTGAAATCAGCTTTTTCACGTGATCCTGCACATTTGTCATAACAAATGTACCGTTGTTATCACGGCAGCTTCGGTAAGCAACTAAGATCGCGCTAAGGCCGGAAGAATCGCAATACTGAACTTCGGACATATTGAAGATCATATTCTTAAATCCTTCGTGGTGAAGAACGATGATTTCTGCCTTTAAGTCCGGTGCGACTACGGAGGTTAATTTTGCTTCCTGAATTCCCACCACCACGTATTTCTCCTGTTTGTCGATTGCTAAGTTCATAGTATATGTCTTTTCCCAAATTTACAACGAAAAAGCGGAAGTCGGTGCCTTGAACCAATAATTTTCAACATTGGAAACCCTCTGATTTGTTAATATTGAAGGGGCAATTAGCTGATTAGCTAATTTGCTGATTAGCTAATGTGGGTGAGGTATGCAACGGCTTTTTTCAAAGTCACTTTGAATGAAAATATCTCGAAAAACTGCGAAAAATACTCAAATTAAACGAATTTAATCGTAGTGAAAACTCTTGCCTATGGAACAACAAACACAGAACTGACCACCGGCAAACCGATTACCGATCACGATTCACTTCGGGAAGCCAGAAGATAGAGCACGGCCATCCTCACCGCTACCCCATTTTCCACCTGATCCAGAATGATCGACTGGTCTGAGTCGGCTACGTCGCTGGTGATTTCTACGCCGCGATTGATTGGGCCGGGGTGCATGATGGTGATTTTCTTGGAAAGAGAGTTGAGGATTTCTTTGTTCAGTCCGTATTGCATGATATACTCACGGAGCGACGGGAAGTAACGGATGTCCTGGCGCTCGAGTTGGATGCGGAGCATATTGGCTGCATCGCACCATTCAAGTGCTTTACGTAGATTGAATTCTACTTTCACACCGAGCGATGAAATGTATTTCGGCATGAGCGTAGTCGGTCCGCAGACCATGACCTCCGCACCGAGTTTTTGCAGACAGAAAATATTCGAGAGCGCAACACGCGAATGAAGAATGTCGCCGACGATGGCAATCTTCTTCCCTTCTATTCCACCCAAAGACTGACGAATGGAGAGCGCATCGAGCAACGCTTGTGTCGGATGCTCGTGTGCTCCGTCGCCGGCGTTAATGATATTCGCTTTCACATGACGAGAAAGAAACATCGCCGCACCTGCATTCGGGTGACGCATGACGACCATGTCGGTCTTCATCGCGAGAATATTGTTCACTGTATCGATCAGCGTTTCCCCCTTCGTAACCGACGATGCTGATGCAGAAAAATTAATCACATCGGCCGACAAACGTTTTTCGGCGAGTTCGAACGAGAGACGCGTACGAGTAGAATTTTCGAAGAATAAATTGGCGATAGTGACATCGCGAAGAGAAGGAACTTTACGGATCGGACGATTGATAACGTCTTTAAAATTCTCCGCCGTTGCTAAAATTAAATCAATGTCGGCGCGAGTGAGATCTTTGATTCCAAGAAGATGACGAGTACTCAGCGTTGACATAGTTCTTTATATTTTAAAGTTCAATTACATTAACCAAACAGAATCTTCCCCATCAGTTTCCTTCCACGATACCGTTACTTTCTCCGACGTAATCGTATCGACCTGCAGTCCTGTATAATCCGGAGCAATCGGCAAATGACGAGTAGCGACGATCGATGAGCGTAAGCAATTCAACTGTACGCGGGCGACCGAAGTCGATAAGTGCATCCATGGCAGCGCGAATGGTACGGCCGGTATAGAGCACATCGTCGATCAGAACAACGTTTTTATCCTCCACATCAAAATCCATCTTCGTAGCGCTTGGAGAACTGATTTCCCGACGACGGAAATCGTCGCGGTAAAACGTAATATCCAGACTACCGAGCTTGATTTTATCGGTTTTTAAGATTTCGCAAAGATGTTTGTGAATGCGCGAAGCCACGAAAATGCCCCGCGGTTGAATACCAATAAGGGCTGTATTAGAAAAATCGTCGTGCTTTTCGATTAACTGAAACGAAAGACGCCGGATCGTGAGATCGAAGTCATTGCTGTTAAGGAGCAGTCGTTTTTGCATCGCGGGTGCAAGGTAGGGAAATATGTTCAAGGTTCAAAGTTCAAGGTTCAAGGTTCAAAGTTCAAAGTTCTAGGTTCAAGGTTCAAGGTTCAAGGTTCAAAGGCGAAGTCCGCTGTGGCGGATTCAAGGTTCAAAGTTCAAGGTTCAAAGTTCAAGGTTCAAAGGCGAAGTCCGCTGTGGCGCGAGCTTCGATTTCAATTTCATCGAATATTGCAGAAGGATTTGAAAGAGGCGGCAACAAAGAATTAATTCAATTTTTATTCATAGCAAAAGGCTCATGCGGCGAATTGAGAAGTCAATCTTATGTAGCTCTGGATTGTTCTTATATTTCAAAATCTGAATTCGAGGACTTGTACCGTCAAGTCCTTTTGGTTTCCAAAATGATAAGTGGGTTCATCAAGTATTTAAAAAACACAGAGCTGAAAGGCACAAAATTCCATGAAGAAGAACTAACAAATTATTCAAATCCTAAAAGTGACTTCGTGAATTCACCACAGACAAACTTTGAACCCTGAATCCGCCACAGCGGACTTCGCCTTTGAACCTTGAACCTTGAACTTTGAACCTTGAACTTTGAACTTTGAACTTAAAATCCAAACTGCTTGAGATGATGAACAGCATGCTTATGCAACAACTGTATCCACTCCTCATAATTCAATGGCCCAAAGAACGCATTCATCACAATCGATGTTTCTTTCCCGGCGAAATGGTTTTGGAAGGCTTGAATTTCCGTTTGATATTCTTTTAGGGCTTCAGCTATGGTATCGAACTTCGACGGTTCGGGCTCCTCGCCCATCAGGCTGCTTTTGGTATTCGGTTTAAATTCTTTTTCGCTCATCACAAAAGCTTTCATAGCAGGTAAGCGATCGGCGGGAGTAACGAGTGTGCGTACATTTTTCCCATACGCATCGCGAATCGAATCCGACATGTGTTCGATCATTTGAATGACATTCATTTTCCCGAAAACAGGCGGAGTTGCAGGATCTACTTTGGCGATTTCTACTGGGAAGGTTGTGGCGAGAAACTGGAGTTTGGGGTGGCTCATTAATTGAATATTGAATATTGAATATTGAATATTGAATATTGAAAATTTGTTGGCAATTTACCGAATGTTTGTCAATTCTAAATCCACAATATTCAATTTTCAATACTCAAATCGGCGATAAAATGGATACGGTTTCCGCGAAGGCAATATTCAATTTTCAATATTCAATATTCAATTGCAAAACCAATCTTCAATATTCAATTTTCAATCTTTAATGTACAACGGCTCCCTCAAAGAACATCTTCACCAACCGAAACAGGTCTTCGTGTTCATTCATCGGCAGCGTTGACGAAATATCGTAGATGTCGTGATACGCTTTTGTTCCTCCGAGTGTGTAGAAGAAAAACGACGGCACACCTTTTTCTGTGAAGAAGTAATGATCGCTATTGGCAGCTTTGCCTCGTGAATTTACTGCGGCTAGTAAATGATTGTCGTCGTTGATTTTTGCATGAGCGCAAACTCCTTCGGGAATTCGCTTGCATTGACTACGGTGATACCATCTACTCCTGTTCCTGCTAAATCGGTGTTGATGAGAAAACGGATGTGATCCAGAGGTATGAGCGGATGTTCGGTAAAATATTTCGAGCCGACAAGTCCGGCTTCTTCGCCCGAGAAAAGGATGAAGCACATCGTGTACGGTTGCGGATGTGTTGCGTAATAGTGCGCGAGATTCATCAGCAGCGATACGCCGCTTGCATTGTCGTTAGCTCCCGGGAAGTAAGTGTCTTTTCCCATTCCTCCCAGATGATCGTAATGAGCAGAGATCACAAAGAACGAATCAGGATGCTGCGTACCGGGAACAATACCGCAGATATTTGATGCTTTAAATTTCTTTTCGAATTTGTTGACGATATCAATATCGAACGATGATGGTAAGTCGGTAAATCTCCTTCGATCAATTTCAATCGTCGTGTAATCGGCGACAGACTGCTCTGCTGACCACGTGAGTTTATCTTCGAGTTTAACAATTAGCCGTGATTCCTTATTGACGAACTGTACACTATCAAGTTGAACAAGTCCGCCCAGACTTGTCACTCCCCGACTTTCAGGCGAGACGATAAAGTCCTTTCCGGGAGTAAGCTTCTTGCCATTGATACTGACATCCATTTTATCCGGAAACGTATTAACCGAATAAGAATAAAATTGCTGAAAGTCCTTTCCATTCATCGGCTTTAAGCCGTATGATTTCATTTGTGCCGCAAGGAAATCAGCCGCCTTATGCATTCCGTCCTTCGTATAGCCACGTCCCCAGAAGGTCTGAGATGTAAGCGTATCGACGAGCATTCGACCGAAGCTCAAATCCTGCGCCGGGCACTTAACAGATAGTAGGATTAAGAGAAAGAGTATTCGTTTCATCATTTTTTTGGTTCAAAGTTCAAGGTTTAAAGTTCAAGGTTCCAAGTTCCAAGTTCCAAGTTCCAAGTTCCAAGTTCCAAGTTCCAAGTTCCAAGTTCCAAGTTCAAGGTTCAAGGTTCAAGGTTCAAGGTTCAAGCTTCAAGGTTCAAGGTTCTGGGCGATTTAGAAATATAGTTTTTAAAGATCAAAAATAAAAATTCAAAACGAACAAGCGTCTATGAATTTCTTGAACAATTAAAGTAGAATAAGAGTCACACACCCTCCAACCCCGCAACCCGCAACATTGAACTTTGAACCTTGAACCTGAACTTTGAGTCCCACACCCTTTTGAACTTTGAACTTTGAACTTTGAACATAAATAGCCAAAAAAAAACCGCCACCTTCCGGTAGCGGTTTCCTTTATCTAAACTGAATCGATTACTCAGCGCTATCGCTTTTCTTTTTTTCAGCAGCTTCCATTTCATTTTTCAGGTTTGATAAAACGCTGAGATCACCTAATGTAGTTTTCTCTACGCTTTCTTTCACCTTCTTCACTGCTTTAGCACCATCTTCACGATCTTTTGACTTTTCGTTATTTTCGGCAACACGAGCTGTTGAAGCTTTTTCTTCGTGGATACGGCTGTGAGATACGACGATCTTGCGTTGTTCTTTGCTGAATTCAATCACTTTGAACATTGCTTTTTCATCGCCCTTCAATGCTTTTCCGTCTTCTCTGATAAGGTGTTTACTTGGGCAGAAAGCCTCAACACCATAAGAAAGAGCTACAGAAGCACCTTTTTCACCTACCTTAAGCACAGTACCTTCGTGGAGAGAATCCATTGTGAAGATGCTTTCGAAAACATCCCAAGGATTTTCTTCGAGTTGTTTGTGACCTAAGCTGAGACGACGATTTTCCGGATCTACTTCGAGAACTACAACATCCATCTTCTCACCTACTTTAGTGAATTCAGAAGGGTGTTTAATTTTCTTGCTCCAGGAAAGGTCAGAAATGTGAACCAGTCCGTCGATACCTTCTTCGAGTTCAACGAACACGCCGAAGTTCTGGAAGTTCTTCACTGTAGCCGTGTGTTTAGAACCTACAGGGTATTTCATTGCAACACCGATCCATGGATCAGGTTTCAATTGTTTCAGACCGAGTGACATTTTGCGTTCTTCGCGATCGAGCGTTAAAACAACTGCTTCGATTTCATCACCCACTTTGAGGAATTCGTGCGGGCTGCGTAAGTGCTGAGACCATGACATTTCTGACACGTGGATCAGTCCTTCTACACCCGGAGCGATTTCAACGAAAGCACCGTAATCGGCGATAACGACAACTTTACCTTTTACTTTATCATTTACTTTCAGGTCTTCGCTAAGCTGCGTCCAAGGATGCGGCGTAAGCTGTTTTAAACCGAGAGCAATACGTTTCTTTTCATCATCAAAGTCGAGGATAACGACATTGATTTTCTGATCAAGTTTAAGAACTTCTTCAGGATGCGTAATACGACCCCAAGAGATATCTGTAATGTGAAGGAGACCATCCACACCACCAAGATCCATGAACACACCATACGAAGTGATGTTTTTCACAGTACCTTCGAGAACCTGGCCTTTTTCCAGCTTCTTCATGATCTCGGCTTTTTGTTGCTCGAGTTCTTCTTCGATCAGGACTTTATGCGATACAACTACGTTTTTAAATTCGTTGTTGATTTTAACAACTTTGAATTCCATTGTCTTTCCGACAAACTGATCGTAATCGCGAATTGGTTTAACATCGATTTGTGAACCCGGAAGGAAAGCCTCGATACCGAATACATCGACGATAAGACCACCTTTAGTACGGCATTTCACATAGCCCTGAATAACTTCATCACCTTCTAAAGCTGCATTCACGCGATCCCAAGATTTGAGAGCACGAGCTTTTTTGTGAGAAAGGATCAGCTGTCCGTTTTTGTCTTCTTGTGTTTCCACATAAACTTCCACTTTGTCGCCAACTTTTAAGTCAGGCATGTGGCGGAATTCAGTGAAAGGAACAAGACCGTCAGACTTGTAGCCAATGTTAATCAGAACATCTTTTGGAGTAATTGACACCACTATTCCATCAACGATATCGTGTTCTACTACGGCACTGAGAGTTTTGTCGTACAGTTGTTCCATTTTTGTACGTTCTTCGGTGGAGTAGTCGCTTCCGCCTTTACCGCTTGATTCCCAATTGAATGGTTCAGGCTTGTAAGACGGCGTTGGGTTAGTGATTTCTTCTGTAATCATTTAATTTTTAAGGTTATATGGTTTGATTTTCGTTTTTTCAATTTAGGGACGCAAATGTATCAAATATTTCTTTAAGTCAAAAGGTTGAAATGGAAAGTTTTTAAGCATGAAAAGTTGCATTTGTTTCCCAAATGTCCCAATTAGGCGACGAAAGGTCCAATCCACGGAAATCAGAGGGCAAAACGAAGCTTAGTTGTTTCCGCAGATTTCGATGACCAGATTTGAACTTGGTACTTGTGAGTCTAAAGTTCAGAGTGCTGTTGAGTGGTGATTTGTTTCCCGCAGATTTCGCGGAAAATTTCGCAGAAGACGCAGAAGATGCGAATGGATGTTTCCCGCAGAATCGCAGAAAGACGGAGGATTGGTACTTGACTCGAACGGTTTTAAAGTTCAGAGACCTTTTTGGTGATTTTGGTTGCCTTTTGACGATTTACAGTGAGTTCCCCATTTCGCGGCTGCGCGAAGAGGTGCGACTCAACCGGTTCTAAAGTTCAGAGGCCTGTTTTTAACTTT
This sequence comes from Bacteroidota bacterium, assembly GCA_016721305.1. Classification (GTDB taxonomy): domain Bacteria; phylum Bacteroidota; class Bacteroidia; order AKYH767-A; family 2013-40CM-41-45; genus JADKIH01. Next base: position 243,185 of record JADKIH010000004.1, on the reverse strand, counting down.
TAATTTTCCTCAGGCCGGTTGCGGGTCTTTCGCACGCAGAAAAGCTAGCTCGCTCCATCAACCACATCGGCGTCGATGTCGCTCCGCAGATGCCGACGGTTTGGGCGCCTTCGAACCAGTTGAGGTCGATTTCTTCGTCGTTGGAGACGAAGTAGGATTTGGGGTTGACGGATTTGCAGACTTCGTAAAGTGCTTTACCATTGGAGCTCTTTTTTCCGCTCACAAAAACAATGATATCGTACTCGGCTGCAAAGCGTCGTAATTGTGGTTCACGATTTGAAACTTGACGACAAATGGTGTCGTTCGAAATCATGTATTCTTTTGAAAGTTCTTTTTGAATGGCTTTCTCCGAGCGCTCTTCAATCATCGATTTCATTTTCATGAAACCGTCGCTGCTCTTCGTTGTTTGTGAAAAGAAATTGATCGGTCGTGAGTAATCAATTTTATCTAAATCTTCCTCTGAACGAATGATGATGGCATTGCCGTTTGTTTGTCCGACAAGTCCGTTTACCTCCGCATGCCCTACTTCACCGTAAATCACAATCTGTCCGTCGTTTTCAATCACATCGTCGTAACTCACGCGAACACGATGTTGCAATTTCAAAACTACCGGACAAGAGGCATCAATCAGTTCAATATTATTTTTCAAAGCAATCTGATACGTCTCCGGCGGCTCGCCATGGGCACGAATCAAAACCTTTGTGTCGTGCAGGTTTTTCAGTCCTTCGTGATCGATTACTTCGAGTCCTCTTTTACGAAGACGTTCCACTTCCATATTGTTATGCACGATATCACCCAAACAATACAATTGCCCGGATTTTTCAAGCTCCTCCTCTGCCTTTTGAATCGCGTAAACAACGCCAAAGCAGAAGCCGGAATATGGATCGATGGTTATTTTCATTGGGGTAAAGGTACGGAAATTAGTAAGTAGTAAGTTGTAAGTAGTAAGTTGACTAGCTCTGCGTTAGAAATTGAGATAATGAATCTGATAGTAAAATATTGCCATTATTAGGCCATGGAAACAGAGTCAATTAATTTCAGTAAGTCAACTTTCTACTTACTACTTTCTACTTACTATCAGTTCCATCGCAAACGCCAATTGCTCCTCCTCCGTCAAATCCGAATTATCCAAAACAATGGCGTCTTCGGCCTGTCTGAGGGGACTTTCAGCGCGGTGAGTGTCGGTGTAATCGCGGTCTTCGATGTTTTTGAGGACTTCGTCCATGGTGACCATGAAGCCTTTTTGATTAAGCTCATCGAAACGACGTTTGGCGCGGATGTCGGTGCGGGCTGTCATGAAGATTTTCAGCTCGGCATGCGGGAAAACCATCGTGCCGATATCGCGGCCGTCCATGACGATACCTTTGAGTTTTCCGTAGCTCTGCTGTAAAGCGACCATGCGGTGACGGATGGCAGGAAGAGCACTCACGGGACTCACCCAATCTGAGACTTTGAGGTCACGGATTTTGCGTTCGACGTTGATTTCGTTAAGATAAATTTCAGAAAGACCTGTTTCCGGATTAACGTGAAAAGAGATGTGAATATGATTCATCATCGTTTCCAATTGCTCTTCCGACATAGCCTGTAGTTCTTGCAACGTAATATCGTGTTGCTGAACAAAAAGCGTGATCGCCCGATACATAGCGCCGGAATCGATATACCGATAGCCTAACTTTTTGGCTATAGCCTTAGCCATCGTACTCTTTCCGCAGGAAGAATAGCCATCGATGGCAATGATTATCTTACCCGAATGAGTTTCGGCAAAGCGTCATAATTCTCAAATCGGAAGGGCAAAAAAGAAGAACCCCCCCCCCCCCCCCCCCCCCCCCCCCCCAAAACAGTTCCCACAAACATTGCCGGGCAAGCTCTCGACGCAAGGCAGAGTGCAGTTGTAAAAAAATGCCCCGGGAAGAAAGATGAAATCCAAAAGTTTATTCCTCAACGAATCCGAAGAAAATCAGCTCTTTTACGCTAAACCTCTCTGATCGAAATTCTTAATTAGACTTGTGAATAAAGTCAGCCAAATTCGTCGTAATCGAAAAATGATCGGCTCCACCGGCCAGGTGATAATTTCCACGGCCATATGTAAGGATGAATTTGCTGATCTTCATGCTTACTCCCATCGAAAAGCCGGAAAGTCCCGGACGGGTATCGACCGATAATTCGCGGCGACGCTGGAAATTGTAGCCAATATTGATGTGGAAGTTTTTGGAGAGCAAAATTTCACCTGCAAAGATGAAATGGCGCGAAAACTTATTGAAGAAATTGTACTCCTTAACCTGAGCAACTCCCGTAACCGGATCTACATCACCTAAGTCGTTCGGATCGGTATAAGCCAGATCAAATTGTTCCAAATGGCGATAAGTTAAATTGAAACGAAGAGGCGTATGCGCCAGACGTTTTGAGATGCCGATCAGCGCTTCTCCCGGAAGCTTTTCGGAAGCACCTTCAATATAGTGATCGATTTGGGCACCGACATTTTTTACCTCAAAAGTGGCTGTAAAATTATTTGTAGTATCGCAATAAGTAGCCGACAGATCTACGGCCATTGCGAAGCCGTTATAGATATAGTAATCGGAATAAATGAACTTCAAAGTTCCTCCAACGCTGAAGAACTTATTGAGGTCTCTTCCATAGCCCAAAGACAAGGCATAATCCGATGATTTGAACGTTCCGGTTACATTTCCATAATCGTCGGTTTCTTTAAAATCGCCATAAGAAGCATAATGCATCGACCCGAAAAAAGTACCTAATCCGGAGATGTAATGAGCATAAGAAGCATCCCCTAATTTAATTCCGTCAACATAGGTGACTCCGCTGAGAGATAGGCTCTTATGCATCGATTGATTAAGTAAAGATGGAGCCTGAATTGCCGAGTTCAGATCGTTGTCCTTAACACTGATATACGTCCCACCCAATCCTGCCACCCGGGCCGAAGCCGGGATGTTGAGGAACTGATAAACATACGTCCCACCAAGTTGTGCCGAAGCACTTACCGATAATAACAAAAACAAAAAGAGGTAGCGGAGTGTTTGGTTCATGATCATGCAAAGAAAGGAATTTGTCGGAAAACGGGAAGACGGCGGGTTTATTTTCTTTCAAAGCACATTTCCGAATTCAAAATTTATAATTCTGAATTCAAAACTCTGTTTTCAGAATTTTAAATTCTAAATTTTGAATTCCAAACCACTACCTTTGCAACCCCCAAAACGGGAAGCCCCAATGACGGACGAAAAAGACATGCTTGAGATTTACGGCGCACGTGTTCACAATTTGAAGAACATCGATCTGTCGTTCCCGCGAAACAAGCTCGTCGTGATTACGGGCTTGAGTGGAAGCGGGAAATCGTCGTTGGCTTTCGACACGATTTATGCGGAAGGACAACGTCGATATCTTGAAAGCTTCTCGGCTTATGCCCGACAGTTTTTGGGAACGATGGAACGTCCGGAAGTTGACAAGATCAATGGTCTGAGTCCGGTGATTTCGATCGAACAAAAGACGACGAATCTGAACCCTCGTTCAACCGTCGGAACAATCACCGAAATCTACGACTTCCTTCGTCTGCTATACGCTCGTGCTTCGGAAGCCATTTCATATGTTACCGGTGAAAAGATGATTCGCTTAAGCGACGATCACATCATCGAACTCATCATCAAAAAATTTAGCGGAAAAAGATACTCCTCTTCTCCCCGCTCATCAAAGCCAGAAAAGGTCATTACCGAGAATTGTTCGAGCAACTCATGCAACAAGGCTACCTCCGCGTCAGAACCGACGGTCGTTTGGTTGAATTGAAAAAGGGATTACAACTCGATCGTTACAAAACACACGATATTGAATTGCTCATCGACCGCCTCGAAATAGGCCCTGGCGTTGAACAGCGTCTCACCGAATCCATGGCACTAGCCATGAAACTGGGCAAAGGCTCGGTGATGATTCTGGAGAATGGCAAGGAAAAAGAAAACTACTATTCTCGTCATTTGATGTGTCCGACTTCGGGCATTTCCTACGACGAACCACAACCGAATACGTTTTCGTTCAACTCACCTTATGGTGCTTGTCGTAAATGCAACGGACTTGGAACGATTACGGAAATCGATATCAAGAGCATCATCCCCGATCCGTTGAAGTCGATCAAAGTCGGAGGAATTATTCCGCTCGGTCCGCAAAAAGACAGTTGGATTTTCAAACAGCTGATTGCACTCGGTCGTAAGTACAATTTCAATCTCACCATGCCGATTGCCGACATTCCTGAGGAGTCGTTGAATGTGATCCTCTACGGATCCGACGACGTGTTGAATGTTACATCAGATACCGGTGGCGGCGGATACAATCAGGCTGTGAGTTACGAAGGTATTGTAAACTTCATCATCAGTCAGGAAGCAGAGAGCAATTCACCGGCAATGCGTCGTTGGATTCAGGGCTTTATGCAGTACGTTGAATGTCCCGAATGCAAAGGCACACGCTTGAAGAAAGAAGCGATGTACTTTTTTAGTTCACGATAAAAATATCGCTGAGCTGGCAAGCATGGACATTCACCAATTGAGTGCCTGGTTTGAAAAAGTAGAAAATAAATTAAGCGCGAAGCAGAAGAAAATAGGTACCGAAGTCATTAAGGAAATTCGTAAGCGAATCAAATTCCTTCTCGACGTAGGTCTGGATTATCTGACGCTTAATCGCAGCTCCAAAACATTGAGCGGAGGTGAATCACAGCGTATCCGTTTGGCTACGCAAATCGGTTCGCAGCTCGTAGGCGTGCTGTATATTCTCGATGAGCCAAGCATTGGCTTGCATCAGCGTGACAATGTACGTCTGATTCATTCTTTGCAAGACCTCCGCGATACCGGAAATACGGTGATCGTTGTTGAGCATGATAAGGAAACCATCATGGCGGCTGATTACATCATCGATCTGGGTCCGGGCGCCGGAGTTCACGGAGGCTACATTGTAGCACAAGGAACACCGAAGCAAATCATGAGTCAGGAAAGCATGACGACGGATTATCTGAGCGGCCGAAAAGAAATTGCCATTCCGACAACGTACAGAAAAGGCTCAGGCAAAAATCTCGAGCTAAAAGGCGCGACCGGACACAATTTGAAAAATGTTTCCGTGAAAATTCCTCTCGGAAAATTAGTGTGCGTAACCGGAGTTTCAGGCAGCGGAAAATCATCGCTCATCAATGAAACGCTCTACCCTATTCTGAACGAACACTTCTTCAACGGAGTTCAAAAGCCATTACCATATTCAAGCATCAAAGGATTGCAGCATATCGACAAAGTCATTGAGATAGATCAATCGCCGATCGGTCGTACGCCACGTTCGAATCCTGCCACATACACGGGCGTTTTCACCGACATCCGGAATTTATTCGCGCAGCTTCCCGAAGCCGCAATTCGCGGCTATCAACCCGGTCGTTTTTCATTCAATGTGAAAGGCGGAAGATGCGAAACTTGTCAGGGTGGCGGAATGCGCGTGATTGAAATGAACTTCCTTCCCGATGTTTATGTGGAATGTGAAACCTGTCGTGGTAAGCGTTACAATCGCGAGACACTCGAGATTCGTTATCGTGGTAAATCCATCAGCGACGTACTCGACATGAGTATTGAGCAAGCCGTTGAGTTCTTCGCCAATTTGCCGCACATTCAGCATAAGATCAAAACGCTTGAAGAAGTAGGCCTCGGTTACATTACACTCGGACAGCAAAGCACCACTCTTTCCGGAGGCGAAGCGCAGCGAGTGAAGCTGGCAACCGAGCTTTCGAAAAAAGATACCGGCAATACATTTTACATTCTCGACGAGCCGACAACAGGATTGCATTTTGAAGACGTTCGCATTTTGTTAGACGTGTTGAATCGTTTAGTCGACAAAGGAAATTCCGTGTTAGTGATTGAACACAACATGGATATTATCAAAGCCTCCGACTACATCATCGACCTTGGACCCGAAGGCGGAAGTCGTGGCGGAACCATCATTTGCGAAGGCAATCCGCGCGAAGTCATGATGAATCCGAAGAGCATAACGGCCGAATTCCTCCGAAAAGAGATAGAATCGCAGGATAAAGCAGGCAACCTTCGTAAAAAGTCAGCGTTAAACTGAGTCCGGCTTAAGATTCCGGAGATTTATTAAAACAACATTATTTTCATTTCATGAATTACGATGAACAAAAGATCCGCCGGGCCTTTTCTGAAAAAGACTGGCAGGAGATCAAAACCCACGACACATGGCAGATTTTCAAAATCATGGCCGAGTTTGTTGATGGTTTCGAAAAGTTAAGCAAGATTGGTCCATGCGTATCAGTATTTGGTTCGGCGCGTACGGCTCCGGGTCACCGCTTCTATCAGTTAGCAGAAGAGATTGCATTTAAGTTGACCAAAGAAGGATACGGAATTATCACCGGTGGCGGACCCGGCATTATGGAAGCCGCAAACAAAGGAGCAAAAACAGCCGGTGGTAAATCGGTTGGTCTCAATATCGAATTACCTTTTGAGCAATCGTCGAATCCGTTTATCGATCCCGACAAGCTCATCACTTTCGACTACTTTTTCGTGAGAAAATTGATGTTCATTAAGTACGCTCAGGGCTTTGTTGTACTCCCCGGAGGTTTCGGAACGATGGACGAATTATTCGAAGCATTGACGCTCATTCAGACGAAAAAGATTGGAAAATTCCCAATCGTTTTAGCAGGTAAAGAGTATTGGTCAGGACTTTTGACGTGGATTAAGACCACTTTAGTCGAAGAAAAAATGATCGATCCGAAAGACCTGAATCTTCTGTACATCGCTGACAGCGCGGATGAGGCAGTAGCTCACATCAATGAGTTTTACAGTCGTTATCTGCTCAAACCGAACTTTTGATAAGCGTTTGGTTATCAACATTTGTAATTGAATAACTGCGTCACTTTCCGACACAGAGAAAAGCATACTTGAAGTAATTTGAGGCCTGAACAAACACACAGGTCATTATGATTAAACTTCTGCTAGTTCTCGTATCGGCGATCTCACTTTTTATAGTGGGTATTTTCTTCGACGGCAGTTCACAAATTTTCGTTGAACAGAACGTCCCTTCACATGTTGAGCCGGGCAACGAATTTATTGTCACACTTACTGTTCACAAAGGCAATCAGGGCGGCTTCGCGCGTCTGCAACAATTTTTACCCGCTGGTTGTAAAGCAGAAGCTGTGGATACGAAGAAAGCACAATTCATCAACGATGAAGGCAGTGCTAAATTCATCTGGATTTCTTTGCCCGTAGAAGAAACATTTACTGTAAGCTATAAAATCATTCCCGGTCCTGAAGTTTTAGGTCGTCAGGTCTTGAACGGCCTCTTCTACTACATCGCCGAAGAGAAGACACAAAAAGTAAGTCTGGATCCGTCGGAGTTTTTTGTTGGATTAAGCAAAACCGATGGCAGCACGGCTGAAACAAAGCCTGGAGTTGCACGCAAATTATTCAGCATTTCTCCTGACGAAGGAGTTTATCGCGTCGAACTCACTATCCATCCGCACAACGCCAATACCTCAGCCCATTTCATCGACGAAATTCCGGCCGGTTATTCAGCCGAAGTGATCGAAAGTCGCGGTGCCGCATTTGCTTTCGAAAACCAGACAGCTACGTTCAGCTGGATCAGTTTACCGATAGATTCTGTTTTCACCATCTCTTACACCGTTCGTTCGGCCGGATCAAAAGCAGCTCCGGTGATTAACGGCATGCTTGTTTATGGCGACGACAGTTTGAATACCGAAGAAAAGCGAAAGCCGAAGTCATTGCCGATGCGACTACACCTGATTCGATTATTGATGCCCTTATAGATGCCGAAAACAGTAAAGAAGTTCTTAGCCAGGCACAAAAAGAAATGGAAAGCAGCGATCAAAACACGTCAGCTTCGACCGATGCACAGATCAATTTACCTGCTCCACAAAGCGGAATCTATTATAAAGTCCAAATTTGCGCAACCCGTAAGAGTCCGGCCCGAAAAAGCGAATTTTTCACTAAAAAATACAATGTAAGCGACAATGTCGAGCTTACTTACCACGACGGCTGGAAGAAATATATTATTGGAAGTTTTACAACCTATGAGGAGGCAAAAGCGTATTACAAGTCGACTCGCGAGAAAGTGAGCGACGCTTTTATTGTTGCCTACGACAATGGAACCCGCGTCACTGTTGCGGAAGCGAGGAAAAGTAAGGTTGTGAATCAGTAGTTGATTTGCTGATTAGCTGATTAGCTAATGAGCTGATTAGTTTTCAACGTTAAAAACTAAACCTTGCAGAGCTGATTCATAATTCTGAATTTTGAATTCGACATTCATTTCGGTACACAATTGAATAACATAAAAGATAATTACATGAAGTTTTTGGCTGCTTTGATTTTGGGAGTAAGCTTAACGACGGGAATCGTTTCGGCGCAGGATAAAACTGCATCGAAGTTTAAGATGCCGGTTGTGAGTTTTGCTCAGGGGGTGATGAATTTTTCAGGAGATGTCGGTTATAGTCATTTGAATCAACCACTCCTCGCCCGCTCCGGCTTTCAGCTGGAGATTCAGAATCATACCGAAAACCGATTATCGTTCAGCGTCTTTATTCTCTCCGGACGAATTGTCGGAGAAGATAATTCAGACACACGCAATTTAAATTTCCGTTCGTCAATTGTATCAGAAGGCTTACGAGCACGCTACGAATTAATCAGCAACAAAACCTCTGATCAGGTTTTAATTCCCTATATCACTGCCGGTGTCGAATACATGAGTTTTAAATCGAAGACTGATTTAAAAGACGCCAACGGTGTTGCCTACCAATACTGGTCCGACGGTTCGGTAAAAGACCTGGCGGAAAGTGATATCAATGCTGCGAATGCTGTTGATCTGCACCGCGATTTCGTTTACGAAACAAGCTTACGCGATGCCAATCTCGACGGCTTCGGGAAATACAAAGAATCAAGTCTGGCATTTCCTGTAGGAGTTGGTGTTCGTTTCCGCATTTCAAATAAATGCTCACTCGACTTCTCCTCTGTTCTGCATTTAACGATGACAGATTATATCGACGGAATTACATCGAAAGGCGGAGAAGGACGACAAGGCAATACGAAGAATGATAAATTTGTTTTTTCGTCGGTTGCATTCAAAATTGATTTAGGTGCAGAAAGAGAATACTCGAAAAAAGGCTCTAAGTATGTGCCCGATGTTCGCGGTGTCGACTTCAATGCACTTGCCAATGAAGATGCCGATGGTGACGGTATTCCTGACGTAGCCGATGATTCATCCGGCACTCCACTTTCGAATCTGGTCGACTCAAAAGGAAAACCTATTGATGCAGACGACGACGGTATTCCTGACTATCGTGATAAAGAGTTAAACTCTGCTACCGACGCGGTTGTGAACGAAGATGGAGTTACGATTACTGAAGAGATGATTGAAGAAGCCTTCCGTAAAGATTCGCTGGCGGCTTTACCGGCAGTGATTGAATACCTGAAAGCTTACGATAAGTTATCTGAACGCAAACCGGATATCGAACAAAAATGGACTGAAAAGCATTCAACCGGCGAAAATCACAGTGTGATTCCGGAAATCTATAAGCGAATCGACTTCGACGCCAACGGTTATATTACACCAAAAGAAATCAGTGCAGCTATTGACGAGTACATGTCGCAAAAGTCGCCATACTCTGTTCAGCAGTTTTTTGATCTGGTTGATTTCTTCTTTGTCCAACAGTAGGGATTAGCTGATTAGCTGATTAGCTGATTAGCTGATTAGCTGAAGCTGATTAGAAAGGCCTTTCATGCGAAAAAGGCTTTCTTTTTTGAGGGATTGACCGATTTGAAACTATTTTGAGCTTACAGATGCAAACGTAAGATTCTCCCCCATTTTAGTGAACTGAGGAAGGCACATTGTGGTAGTATTATCAAGCGGAAATAACACCATTTCCCGAACGATACTTACGCATGTCAGACAGAAATTTGCAGATCCTGGTAGTGGAGGATGATTCACTCGATCAGTTGATATTTAAGAAGGCTTTAAAGGCCTCCAACATTAAACACGATTTACATCTGGCCGATGATCATGAGAGTGGTCAGGAAGCAACAAACGGCATTGAGTACGATTGTATTTTCCTTGATTACAATTTGCCGGGCGGAACAGGATTGGAATTATTGAAATCCATTCGTGCATCGGGTAATCAATCGCCTATCATCATTGTCACCAGTCAGGGTGATGAAATGCTGGCAGCTGAAGCCATCAAGAACGGCGCGAACGATTATATCCCGAAAGCATTATTGACACCCGACGGTATCGCACAGAGTGTGCGTTACATGGTGAGCATGAAGGATCAGAAGAGTCGTCAGCGCGAACTTGAAAATCGTTTGAAGAATACCGAGCGCCAGTTGAGCACGGTAGCAGCGAATGCTCCTATCGTTCTTTTTGCATTGGATCAAACCGGAATCTTCCGCTTATTCGAAGGAAAAGCTTTGGAAAGCAGCGGTGTCGATGTTGAACGCGTTTTGAATCGCCCGTTAAGCGGATTGAGCCAATTTATTCCCGAACTCAACGATTGTTTCAACGAAGCCATCAATGGAGTAGAAAATATTAAGATCATCACTTTCGGCCCGAAGTACTTTGAAGTTTTCAGTACACCAAGTCGTGATGAAAACAATAATATCAACGGCGTACTTGGAGTAGCCTCCGATATTACTGTATTCAAAAAGGCAGAAGAGGAATTGAAGAGAGCCAAGCAAATGGCCGAAGAAACGGCGATGGTGAAAGAGCAATTCTTAGCCAATATGAGTCATGAAATCCGTACACCAATGAACGGTATTATCGGGCTCACTCGCGTTCTATTAAATTCTCCTTTAAATAAAGAACAAATTAAATACCTCGAATCGATTAACACTTGCTCGAATAATCTGATGGTCATTATCAACGACATTTTAGATTTCTCAAAGATTGAAGCAGGAAAGATGACATTCGAGAATGTACCATTTAATATTCGCTCCGTCATTCAACAGAGTATTGAATTGTTCCAAGTGAAAGCCGACGAAAAATCGATACACCTCGTAAGCGATATCGACTCATCAATTCCGCAGCATTTATCGTCTGACCCTACCCGTCTTTCGCAAGTGCTGAATAATCTCACGAGCAACGCAATTAAGTTTACTGAACAGGGAGAAGTTCGAATCAGTGCTCGACTTAAATCCCGTCAGGAAAATTCGCTTGTGCTTCAGATTGAAATAAAAGACACCGGTATTGGTATCCCTGAGAAGAGCATGAATTCCATTTTCGAAAGCTTTACACAAGCCAGTTCGGAAACAACACGGAAGTTTGGCGGAACAGGTTTGGGATTGACTATTGTGAAACGCATTATAGAGTTACAAGGCGGAAAGATTGAAGTTAAGAGCAAAGTTGGGCAGGGCACGAGTTTCATTTTCGAATTAGAGATGGAAATTGCGGACGTTGCTTCACAGCCGGTAGCAGAAATCATCGATGTGAAAGATGTAAAATTGGATCAGCTTCACATTTTGATTGTGGAAGACAATAAGATCAATCAGTTAGTGGTGAAGAAAATTATCGGTGACTGGAACGCTAAGCTTGAGTTCGCCGATAATGGACAAATTGCTGTAGACAAAGCAACATCGACAAAATTCGATATCATCTTAATGGACATTCAGATGCCGATTATGGATGGATATACAGCCGCACGTACGATCAGAAATCTGACAACAGGCTCCTGCTCTACTCCGATTATTGCCATGACGGCACATGCTATGACGGCTGAAAAGCAAAAATGCTTTGATCAGGGCATGACCGATTATATCTGCAAACCATTTGACCCTGAAGAATTAAAGAAAAAGATAATTGCGCTAACCAAAACGGAGGAAGTTGCGTTAAACGATATTCAGGCCGAAATGCCTCAAAATCAAGTTATCGAAGTGAGACTCCAACCCCAAGCCGAATCGCGTCAATTCCAGAACACACCGGAAAAGCAAGCTGAAATCAATCAGTTTTTGAATGCGCCTAAGATCAATTTGACTTATCTCAAGCAAATTGCCGATGGTAACGATGCGTTTGTTATTGAGATGATCGAAATGTTCATCAACAAGACACCGATGGCTTTGGAAGAAATGACAATCAATTTTAAGCAACAGAATTGGGAAGAAGTCCGCAAGATCGCTCATCGAATCAGACCGTCTTTCGGTTACATCGGCATGTCTGACATACAGCAAACCCTTGTCAAGATTGAGACTCTGAGCGAAGAGCACAAAGATCCCGAACAGGTAAACTCCTTAATTCAGGAAGTGGAAAGCTTCACTCGTCAGGCTTGTGATCTGCTAAAAGGAGAATTAGTTAGTCTTAAATAATTCTTCTCTGCATAATTGCATAATGGTTCAAATTTTATCGAATAATGCTATCTTGCAGCCATTCAAAAAAGCTGAAGGAATGAAAGTCTTAGTTTGCGAAGACGATGAAATGGTCTTAAAAATGGTGGAGTTCAAACTCCAGAAAGAAGGCTATGAAGTCATACTTGCGGGCGATGGAAAAGAAGCGATTGAAAAGATACGGACACTGCAGCCCGATATCATCATCACCGATATCATGATGCCCTATCTTACCGGATTGGAAATTGTCCATCAGGTCAGAAAGGAATTGAAGATTACCGTACCCATTATCATCGTTTCGAGCATCGGCTTGGAAAAGACCGTTCTGGAGGCTTTCCAATTGGGAGCTGACGACTTCATTACCAAGCCATTCAGTCCGAACGAACTATCGGTTCGCGTCAAAAAACTTTTGATGAAATCAGCCTGATTTTCAAACATTCAACATACTTTTTCGTATATCTAAGCCATGGACCAGTTTTTGATCTGTAATATCAATTTGGATCACTAAATTTGTCTACCACACAATCGTATGTTGCTCAGAATTAAGCATTTCATTTTTTGTCTTTTTATTCTCTCTACCCTCCCCGGGCATTTGTTTGCGCAGGGTCGTGGTTCGGATACGACGGTAGTTATCACCGACTCGACGAATTTGGATGCGATGTTCAAGAAAGCGCGTGAACTCAGCTACAACGACAACAACGTACAGGCTCGAAGAATTTGCCAGAAGATCCTCGAAAAGAATCCAAACTATTTTGACGTCAGAACATTTTTAGGTCGTACGTATGCGTGGGACAAGATGTATGATCTGGCTCGTACCGAATTGAGTCGCGTACTGATTGAGCGAGAAAACGACTATGAAGCATTGAATGCATTATTCGATGTAGAATTTTGGAGCGAGAATTACGAAGTAGCAAACGACTATTTGAAACTTGCGTTAGGCTACTACCCCAACTCCGAAGAGCTCTTGCTGAAGAAAGCAAAATTGCAAATCAAGCTCGAGGATAAAGATAATGCTGCCTTGACTTTGCGTCGTGTTCTTGATTTGAATCCGGGACAAAAAGAAGCGCAACAGATGATGAACAGTCTTGAAGGACGCAAGCTCAACAATCAGTTTCTTGGCAGTTATACCGTAAACGAATATGCGAAAAGTAAAGAGCCGCAATTATTCTATACGGCGGAGTTAAGTCATAACTTCAATTTCGGTTCATTGGCAATCCGACTGAATGCTGCCGACAAATTCAAGCACAAAGGTCTCCAATACGAATTAGAAAGCTACGTTCACTTTACCCGTAGCATCTATGCCGATTTAGCCTGTGGTTTTGCTAATGATCCTGAGCCAGTATTCCCGAATGAAAATACGGTGCTGAATTTTATTTCAAACTACCTGCAAGCTTTGAACTTTCAGCCGGAATCCGTTACCAGAAATTTGCAAAGGCAACGACATACTACACTACTTCACTGGGTAATTACTACAAAGATTACTGGTTCAGCGTTCGCGCATTCTTCACACCTAAAACCGACTCTGTCGTTAAAGATGTGACACTGAAAAATGCATCAATCACAACTATCGGTACAATTCGCAAGTATTATGGCGACGGCAATACTTACCTTGGAATTAAATTCATTCGCGGTCAATCGCCTGACGAATTAAAGACGCTTGATATTGCTGAGCAAACACTCTCCTATTCCGGTGGTGTTGAATTACAAAAAACAGCCTTTGGAAGATGGATCGTGAAAGCTGAAATAACTTACGCAAAAGAAGATATCCGCGACAATCGATTTAGTGAGCGTATCACCTCTGTTCTGACGGTGAAAACAATATTCTGATATTAGTCCTTTCAATGAGAAAATACATCAAACTAGTAGGATTTCTTTTAGTAATCATTACTCTTTTTCAAAACTCAGTGGTAGCTCAAACAGGCACGCCAGGTTCAGTTACGGCTGAAAAAGAAGTAAAGAAGAAAAAAGATTTCGGCAAAAGTTTTTTCGACAAAGATTCCATTCACGTCATTCGTTTATACTTCAACGAATGTAATTACTGGGATTCGCTGGTGACTTACAAAAAATTATTGGACTCACTCGAAACTCCAACTTATCTACAAGCCGGCGTTTTCATCGACAATAAGAAATTCTACTCCGTCGGAGTTCGTTTCAAAGGTGAATCGTCGTACGACTTCTACCCCGGAAAGAAAAACCATTTCGTCTAAAGTTCAACAAGTTCATCAAAGGCCAGGATTTCTTTGGGCTGGAAGAACTCAACCTGACGAATAACTTCAAAGATCCTTCGATGCTTCGCGAAAAAATTTATTGCGACATCCTGAACAAAGAAGGGTTGGCGGCTCCTCGTGCTACATTCGCTAAAGTATATATCAACGATAAATACTGGGGACTCTACCTTGTAGACGAAAGCATTGATAAAGTATTTTTGAAATCCAGATTTGACGACGACCGTGGAAATCTCTTCAAAGGAGAACCAATGGCCACTTTTGTTTATTACGGAAACGAGCCTAGCAAGTACTGGAACAAAGACACTTTAAGCAGCAACACGAAGAAAAACGATTGGACCGATCTGGTAAAATTCGTTAAACTCATCAACGACTCTACTCTCACCGACGAAGAATTCGTTCGTAAGCTCGAAACCAACTTCAACCTTGACAAGTGTATTCGTGCCTGGGCGATCAATAATCTCATCGGGAATATTGATGCGTATAATATGTTTTATCCGCACAACTTCTTCGTTTATCACGACAGCACAACGATGAAGTGGAACTGGATTTCACTTGACGGTAACTACGCATTTGCTGCCTGGAACCCCGTGATGACTTTACCGCAATTGGAGCGCCTCGACATCCTCGTGCCTGATTCAGTTCCATATAAAGATCCTCGCCCACTACTTGATCGTACGCTTGGACACAACAAAACTATTCAGCGACGATACCTTGCATATACAGCCGAATTGTTACGTAAATATTTCAACGAAGAGACGATGAATCGAACCATCGACAGCCTTTCGCTTCGAATTCGCGTAGCCGTTTATGCCGATGTCAATAAAATGTACTCCAACACCGATTTCGATACGAATCTATCTTCTACCATTGGAGATCCGCTCGATCCGGGTAATTTTATTCCCGGCCTTAAATCATTCATTGCAGCACGACGTAAATCTGTATTAGACCAGATTGAAGACTTAAACAAAAAGCTGGAACAATAATATTTGTGAATTCGCTATTAACCATATTTCTCCAGGTCAACTGGTCTGATGTAGAGTACACAGTCGATGAAGTAAGTCGTTCGGTTTACGTCTTTCCCGTCACTATTCGTGTTCTGATCGGAGTTACCCTACTCTTTCTCGTCATCATTCTCGTTCTGTTGGGAATTATTATGGGAAGCAGAATTCACAAAACACGGAGGGCAAATAAAGTTATTGAGATTAAGAAAAAGTACCAGCCCGTTTTTACCGAATTAGTATTTAACGAGCAACTTACTCGTGAACAGGTAATCAGTCGCTTCGACCCGATCGATCTGAAAACTCCCTTTAATCGACTGAATATTTTAGAGAATATCATTCACCTCCACGAAAATTTTACAGGAGAAGCTGCTGATCGGCTTGCAGAAATATACAAGCATCTTGGTTTTGATCAGGATTCAATGAACAAGCTTAAGAGCAAAAGCTGGTACGTCACTGCCAAAGGCATGAAAGAGTTGTCATTGATGAATGTTAAATCGTCATACAACGACATCGCTCGCTTCCTGAAAAGCAAGAATGAGATTTTGCGAATGGAGTCACGTATCTCGATGATGAAGCTCAGTGACAAAGAGCCCCTCTCCTTTCTCGCTAAAGAAACTGAACCATTGTCTGATTGGGACTTTGCCAACATCTATACCATGATGACACGCATGCCTGAGACAATGATTCCTGATTTCACCACATGGTTGAATTCACCGAATAAAGATGTTGTACTCTTCTGCGTTCACATGATAGGCACGTATCGCCAGCACGATGCAACAAACACTTTGATTCTCTTGCTGAAGACTCCCGACGAACGTCTGAAACTCGCCGTAATTAAGGCCTTAAAGAATCTGAGTGCAGCAGCTGCCGAACAACCATTGCTCGACATGTATTCGCTCGAATCTCTCGAAGTGAAGAATGAAATCCTCAAAACATTAGAAGTCATAGGTACCGGAAATTCCGTTCAGATGATTGAAAAAATAATCAAACTTCCTATTGAAGATTATCCACTTTCTATTCAAGCAATTCGCTCATTAATATCAATGGGAGAAAAAGGGAGAATGGTAGTAGAACAAGTATTTCAGCAAGCTGATCCTCAAATGCAATTGGTGATCAGTCATGCCAAAGACAAACGATTGTAACAGCTATGGGATTATTCTTTTATTACTTTACGAAGTTTGCCGATCATTTCATCCTGATCTATAGTGCCCTGTTATTTGGCACTTACTTCGTATTGGGTACTTTTTCTGCGCTGGACATTATAAATTACATGCGAAGAAACAGCTTCATCGATTATCGTGATATTCTGGCTGCTCCTTCTGCTCCATCCATTTCAATTATTGCTCCGGCATATAATGAATCTGCAACAATTGTAGAGAATGTCAGGTCACTGCTGAATATTCACTATGTCAATTTCGAAGTAATTATCATAAACGACGGATCGAAGGATAACACCCTTCAGTTGATGATTGACGCCTATTCGCTCGAAGCTGTTCCATATGCATTTGACCCGAAGCTCGAGTCGAAACCAATTCGAGCGATTTACAAGTCCACTATTCCATCGCTCAGTAAACTGACCGTTGTCGACAAGGTAAACGGTGGCAAAGCCGATGCACTGAATTCAGGTATCAATGTTTCAAAGTATGAGCTTTTCGCAGCGATTGATGTGGATTGCATTCTCGAATACGAATCACTTCTTAAGATGGTAAAACCATTTATGGAAGAGACCGAGAACGATCGCGTCATTGCCGTCGGAGGAGTTGTTCGAATCGCCAATTCATGCGAGGTACATGAAGGCAAGATCACAAAAGTGAACTTACCTGAACAAATGATTCCGCGTATTCAGGTACTTGAGTACATCCGCGCCTTCCTTCTCGGCCGTATGGCCTGGAGTCGTCTGAACGGCTTAATACTTATCTCCGGGGCTTTTGGGATGTTCAATAAAAAAATTGCCATCGAATCAGGCGGATACAATCACCGGACGGTAGGTGAAGATATGGAGCTTGTTATCCGTATGCGACGCTTGATGGAAGAGAAAAAAGTAAAATACAGAGTCGTTTACTTACCGGATCCATTGTGTTGGACCGAAGCACCAAGCAGTTTCAAGATCTTAGGAAAGCAAAGAAACCGATGGACGCGCGGCACGGCAGAGACCTTATGGATACACAAAAAATTAATTTTCAATCCGCGCTATCGTTTTCTCGGAATGGTCAGCATGCCGTTTTGGTTCTTATTTGAATACCTTGCTCCTATCGTTGAATCGACCGCCTTCATGTATTTGATCATGATGGCCTTTTTAGGAATCCTGAACGTTGAATTATTTGTCACACTGTTCTTCCTCATCTACGCCTTTGCCATCATGTATTCGACGGCAGCGATCCTTTTTGAGGAATTGAGTTTCCACCAGTACAAAAAGAAGAGAGACATTTTACGATTGTTGGGAACAGCTTTAATTGAGCCGATTTTTATTCACCCGCTCACCGTGTATTACGCCATCCGAGGCAATCTCGATTTGATGACAGGTGTAAAGAACTGGGGCGAAATGAAACGTACAGGCTTTGCCCGTAAAAAGGCATAAGCACCTTACTCTGGTCTTATATCAGTTTACGAAATATTGAACCCGGATCCGCCAAGGCGGATATACCATTCTCTATTATTCTTTTTCAATTAGGAATGATCTACCTTCTCTGCAATCGATTCACATACGTATTACTGAAAATCGTCTGCATCATCGGCAGATAAAATTCCCAGAAGAAACGATTACGATCTGTAACATCGACAGCATTGTACATAAGGAATTTCAATCCCGTAACACCATACAATTTTGCAAAGCGGAACTTTGTCGGATTATCTGCGAAGTCACCGCAGAAGTAATAAAAGTTGTAATCCTTTTCGTGGTGAATAATCGCCGGAAAAATCTTAGGTATCCCGTTCTCCGATAAAAGCTGTTCACCGTTAGGATTCGTTCCAATTACATATTTTGAGATCAGTTCGTTCGTATCATTTTTGTTCTCCATGATATCGATCCAATAAGGATAGATCATCACAGCCGGAACGCCATACTGGTTCTGGAATTTTTTCTCGGTATAGATTTTCGGAATTCCATCGTTCAGTTCATTCCCTTTTTCCATGACAAGCACTTTTCCTGACTCATGAATAAAGAGCATTCCATCGTTTTTAAAGTTCCATTTACCTGCGTGCTCCTTCTTGTAGGCTCTGACAATCCAACGCGGTAAATCAGGATTATTAACCGTATCAAGTGATGCGATGTAGCGCGTCATCCAACCCGTCCAATGGATTCCCCAAAGCTTTTCGAACTCAACACGCATATCGACAGGCGTCGGGTATCCTATCGTGTTGAATTCAGCAATAACCGGCTTTTGGCGAGCCTTCATTTTCTTCATCAGGAGCAAGTCCTTTTCCGAAAGGCCTCCATAAATACTCTCACTATTGTCGTTTCGGTCACGGTGGCTGTACCACTCATTGCCTAAAACACCGTACGTATCGGCGAAATAGGCCATATCGTAGTGCTTGGATAAGCTGTCCACCTCCGGTTCATTGAGCTTTTCGAAGTCCTGAATCAGATAATGTTCATCTTCCTGTGGGAAAAATCCAAAATAGTCCTTATTGATATCATAGTACGAACCATCGGATTTGATGTACTTTTCGTAGTCAAGGATCCAGTTAATGGAGCGATGCTTAAAGCTATTCGTATTGAGAACGGTTTTATCGACAATAAGCAGGTTTAGCTGGCGGCGGGGGCTGAATTCCCAGCCAATTCTCATCCAAAGCGGGGTCGCCAGGAGGAGTACAAAAACCGTTAAAATGACTCTGCTCTTCATGAATGGAAACTGTAAGATTTATGTGGTAAATGTAAATTTTTTTCGAGCTTTTAACGTAACTAATAAGGCACATAACCCCTAAAAAGATACACATAAAAGTGTTTAAAACAATGGCTGCAACAAAGATCTTTATTGTCGAAGATGATCAGTTCCTGGGTAACCTGATCAAAAAATCTCTCGAAAAAATAGACAATGCGGATGTGACGCATTTCCTCACTCCGGAAGATTGCCTGAATAATCTTCATATGAACCCTGACATCGTTTCCATTGATTACCTCTTACCGGGTATGGACGGAATCGAATTATTGGAGAAGATAAAGAATTACAACGACAACATTCAATGCATCATGGTCTCCGGCCAGGAGAAGTTGGACGTTGTAATTGAGACATACCGAAAGGGAGCCTGACTACATCATTAAGAACGATAATGCGCTGATCAATCTGGAAAATTCCGTGAAGTCACTTTGCAAACATGTAATGTTACGTCAGGAAAATGAACATTTGAAGGATCTGGTTATCGACCGAAATAAGTATGAAACGATTTTAGGAAACAGCACACCGGTAATGAAGGTGTTGCGTTTGATTCAAAAAGTCGAAAAGAGCAATATCATGGTTCTGGTGACGGGACAGAGCGGAACAGGTAAAGAACTTGTCGCGAAATCCATTCACTACAACTCCCCTCGCGCCCGCAAGCCATTTGTTACGGTCAATATGGGAGCGATTCCGGAAGATCTGATCGAAAGTGAATTATTCGGTCACGAAAAAGGAGCTTTTACCGATGCACGCGATCGTCGTATCGGAAAATTTGAAGAAGCGAATGAAGGAACTATCTTCCTCGATGAAATCGGTGAAATGGACCTCATGCTTCAGACAAAACTCCTCCGTGTATTGCAGGAAAAAGAAGTAACACGTATTGGTAGCAATAAATCTATCAAATTGGACGTACGCGTAATTGCGGCAACCAATAAGAATCTGGCCCAGGAAGTGAAAGAAGGAAAATTCAGAGAAGATCTCTTCTATCGTCTGCAGGGCTTTTTAATTCACCTCCCTCCATTATTTGAACGCGGAGATGATGTCGTTCTTTTATCAAAGAGCTTCCTGACCGATTTCTGCAAAGAGAACCGAATGGGCAATATCACACTCAGTAAAGAAGCTGTGAAATTCCTGATGGACTACAAATGGCCGGGAAATGTTCGCGAATTAAAAGCAGTAATCGAACGAGCAGCTATTATGTCGGAAAACCTGACGATACAGCCGGAAGATCTAATCTTCGCCAACGGTTGATCAAAAATATCATTCTGTACGAACGAACTAAGCCCCTCACCCAAGGGGCTTTTTCTATTAATATACTTTTCACTCTTTAACATTTTGAGTTTGCCGGTGAGATTCCCATGCAGGTTGAATTTACGTACTGAAACGTCATAAATCTTACAGTTGTAACACTGCGCATTGCTTCCTTCCTACTCTTGCGACACATTTCCGTACTAGAGTAAGGGAAAATCATAACCAGCCCACTCCAAATGATCAAGAAAAACAAATTACACGGAAAGCAGCATCAGAAGCAGAAGATGAGCCATCGAATGGTGCTTATCATCGGTACATGCTGCTTCATGCTGATTGCAGGAGGAACCTTTGTATTCTTCAACTTCTCAGATGTGAAGAGCAGCTTTGGTCGCGACCAGCAGGAACGAAGAGTGATCAATGTAAATGATCAGGTATTTACCAGCGACTTCGCTATTCCTGCTCCGGTATTGAGCGGAAAAGAAGCCGGAAATGCAAAGACAATCATGATTAAGCCTATAAAACCGCTTACAAGATAACGTCAGAAGTTCTCCATTATTCAAGCAATTATTCGATTATGAAATTACAATATTCAAATAGCCATATTTCCTTACACATTTCAAAAGGGCTCCTTTGCGTGATTCTGATGTTATCGTCATTGATGGGCTTTGCCACGACGAGAACTTCAGTTGCATCAGGAAATTGGAATAATGCAGCTGTTTGGTCTCCTGCAGGTGTACCAACAACGGCCGACAATATCAGCATAAACGCAAATCATACAATTACGGTATCGGCTGATGCGAATACACATCACCTGATCATCAATAACAACGCAGTACTAAAGATCAATGCCGGAAAACGATTAACCATTTCAGGAAATACTCAGGTTTTGGGTTTGTTCAGTACGAATAAAGGAATGGTCACTCTTACTTCTCCCGGGCTGAATTTCGTTATTGGCAGTACAGGTACGGTTATCTGGGACCCTTCAATTAACACAGAAGCAGAAGCTACTCTCTTCACCAGAGGTAACGAAAGCTTCGATCCGAATTCTACTCTCATTATTAAAAACTGGTATAACTACACAGTTCCAATCGGCAGTGTGGTAAATGGAAATTTCGGAAATCTTGAAATCAATTCCATCGGTGGACAAAACTCAATCGTAGAATGGAATCAGGAGAACTACTTCGAATCACATCGCATTAAAGGAACACTCACAATTGATATGGGTTGGATTACGCTCGATAAAACCGGAGCTATCAATTCGACATACATCGGTGCTTTAGTTCTTAAAAATGTCAACTCTACTTTTTATGCTCATAACGGCACTCACCCGACAACTTTCACTCTTACACTTGGCTCCGTTACCAATAACGGCGGAACATTTTACGGACTGAATGATGGAAATGGGAATGTGAACGTTTACGTTACGGGCAATTTCACCAATTCAGGAAATGTCAAGATCATAAACAACAGTGGCGTTTCAAATACCGCCAACGGTAATGCCTCTTTGAATGTCGACGGAATATATTCTCAATCGACCGGCGACACACGCGTACTCTATAACATTGCAACAACGAATTCCGGATTGATGAATGCAACTATCGGCGATTTAAATCTTACCGGTGGAATCTGGATGGGTCAAACTGCTTGCCATACAGCTGCAGGAACAGGATCATTAACTATTCTCAGAAATCTTTCGATCAACTTCCAAAGTCCGGCCGATAAATTCAGAGGAACTTCTCTTACATCAATATCATCTTCTGTCAATAATTTAAAATTCAATTTGACGGTGAACGGCAATGTGAGCATCAGCGGAATCAGTTCAGCCGAATTTACCAGCTCTGCTTCACAGGGAGAAGAAAACATCAAGATCTATGGTAATCTGACTATAGCAGGATGTACAGAGAACATCAACTACGGAACACTTACGGCATCGCATCCGGCTACAATCATGGTCCGCGGATCTGTGAGTGTCAATAGCGGCTACCTCTATTTGTCAAGGAATAACGGCGATTTAAATGCAAGCTTAGGAAGCATTTCTATCAATGGCGGAACCATGTCGTTGAAAAACGGATCCGGTTCAGCTTCTGTAATTGTAAATGGTCGTTATACACAAAATAATGGAATGTTCTATTTCCATAACAATTCAGGAACTTCATCAGTCGATGAATTACATATGTATGTTAACGGAAGCTTCAATCAGTCAGGCGGAAATCTGATGTTCGATGACTATCCATCACAAACAATATGCAAAGCAACACTTCATCTTTTAGGAGACAGTTGTTCTTTAAGTGGCAACGGATCAATTTCGAATGCAGGTGCCGGAAATAATCAGGCGTTGGCAACAATTAAATACGACAAGATTGGAACTATCAGTTATAGCAGAACAGGTTCTTCTCACATTCTGGATCAAACAATACAACGTATCGAAGCCGGTTGCACGGTTTCGGTAAATGATTGCAAATTCGTTATTGCCTCTCATAATCAGGCCGGCATCACTATGTTGTCTGTCGATAATGGCGGTATCTTAAAACTGAACAAAGGTCAGATAGCCTCTAACGAGCGTTTTGGTTTTACAAAAGTAGTCGTTGATTCAGGAGCTACTGTATCCACTCAGAATATTCAGGGATGGTACAATGGAACAACAACTGCTGCATTGAGTCATAGCAGCGGTCTCGTCTTTGATCTGAATTCGTACAGCACGATTGAGTATTGTGCAACGCAAAGACAAATTGTAACAGGAATCATTAACAACAACTCTCCGAATCAAAACAAGTACGGCATACTCCGTATCAACATTCAAGGCGATAGCACAGCCAATGGAGTAATCAACTCAAATCGCGTTTTTGCCATAACTAAGCTTGAATTAATAAGAGGCGGACTCGCATTGAATGGCAATCCGATTACCATAGAAAATGGAAATCCTTCTGCAATTAAACGCGACCGGGGATATATCATCAGTGAAGGCAACAGCCCGCAGACATGTGGAACCGTTATTTGGAAGAACATTACCGCCGGCGAGCATCAATTTCCATTTGGTATCTCTCCTTCAGCCTTTATTCCGGTTTTGGTAAGACCAATCTCAGGTATTGGAAGTAGCATTTCAATTTCTACAAGAGCGACAGATAAAGATAACCTACCCTATCCCGATCAGAATATAAGTTTTCCGGGAGGAAATACTTATGCGAACGAACAAGTATTGGATCGCTGGTGGAGCTTTGCAGCACCCGGTGTTAAGGCCGATGTGACGATTTTTTATTGTGGCAGTGAAAATACTCTTAGCCAGATTTACAAAACATCGAAACTGAATATAGTTCAATGGGCATCCAATGGATGGAATTCTGTCGGTTCACCGGTTACCGGAGTGACAAGCGGAATCGGATATTTAAAACTAGCATCAACTCCTTTGAATTCGAGCTGGACAGCAGTATTAAGCTCAACAGATTCGCAAGTAAAAATTACAGCAACGTTAGAACCCGGATTGGTTTTAGTAAAATGGAATAATTCGGAAGAAGAAAACGTGAGCTATTATGAAATTGAGAAAAGTTCAGACGGAATCAATTTCAGTACACTGGCAAGAAAGCAAGTTTTGACCAATGCTTTGAACGATTATTCGTACGACGATATTGATCTTCCTGTATCTGCAACTTATTACCGTGTTAAAATGGTATGTCATGACGGTTCAATAAGATATTCAAAGCATGCAGCAATTGATCCGACATCGGTTTCACTTGCAAGCAAACTTGAGATAACCAATTTCGGTCCGAATCCATTTACAGACAATTTCAAGTTTGCATGTCTCTCTCCTCAGGATCAAAATTTGATTTTGACTATTTGGACAGTCGATGGCAAGCTTGCATTTACAAAGCAATTTGAAGCAAGAAGAGGAAGTCAGGAATTTGGAGTTCCTGAAGTTTCGACACTCTCATCGGGAAGTTACATCCTCCATTTATCAGGCGGAAATCAGAATACAACAAAGAATATCATCAAAAACTAATAATCAATCTAAATACGTATACCAATGAAAAATAGGCTACGTCCGAGTAATAAGAGAAAATTGCGCACCCGCTTTATGCTGGTTGTCGGAACTTTCTCATTGGTGCTTACGCTCAGCGCAGGTATTCTCGTTTTTTTAAACCTGAATAATCTTAGCAAAACGCGAGTGACGGCTACCGGCGAAGAAGGCAGCGGAAGCAGCTTGAACAATGGTGAGATCATCACAGAATTTACCTGGGAAAGCGATCCAGTTACCAAGGCAACACTTGGCGAGGATGCGATCTCAGCAAGTTCCGATGCTCACTCCATGAAGGGCGGACGTTCTTCTACCGGCGGTTTGTCGGCCGGAGCTAACGGAAAAGATATCGATCTTGAGATTCAAGGCAATGAAATGTGGAATCAGGAAGGAATCGACATCAGCATCGACTTCAGTCGCAATTCTGAAAAGAGCGGAAGCTTCTTATCGCGTGGCAATGGTTTTAGCTTCGGGATGGAAGACGGTTATCTTGCTGTCTCCTATCGTATCGAGAATAAGCGAGGCGGGATTGAAACCGTTAAGAAAAAAACCAATTATGAGATACCGACTGATCCGATCTTCAGAACATACCGATTCATCTATACGCCGCTTACCGGCAAGGCCGAAATCTTTGTCAATAGTGTGATTGTATGGAACAACCAGCACGATGCCAACACTCCTCTTTCATGGAAAAATGCAGGAAATATTTTCATCGGTAAAGGCATGAATGGCGACGGAAAAGATGTTGCAATCTTCGACAATCTCGTTGTACGCACAGCAGGAAATACGGCTCCATTAGCCGAAACGCTTTTGAACTTTATGCTTGAAGCCAAAACCGGAGGAGTAAATATCCATTGGTCGACTTCGGCTAACGATAAAATCAAATACTTCACAATTGAACGTTCGATCAACGGTGTCGACTTCGTTAACATCGCCAATGTAGCATCGAACCCTGAAAATTCTACAGGCGAAGAGTATACATACTTCGATCAGAATACAAATGGCCCATCGTTGCTTTACTATCGTATTCGTCAGACTTTCCGTAACGGAAAATTTGTGACGCATGCATTGTCTGCGATCAAATTCCAGACCGACAAGAACTTTGCGATTGAGCGCGTGAGCCCTACTCCATTTGATAAATCATTCGATGTATCGTATTTCATTCCGAAATCAGGTCGCGTTTGGTTCCAGCTTTGTGATGAAAAGGGCACGGTAATCAAAACAGAATCATTTGAAGCACCTCAGGGAAAAAATGTTCGAGTGATTAAGGCTGAAGAGATTTCCAAAGCCGGAATCTATACCCTAAATGTCATTTTCGACAACAAAAAAGTATCTACGAAAATTTCAAAAATATAATCTGATATTCATAAGGAATAACAGATCTAAAGAGTTTTTATATTTTAACTTGCATAAACACAAAAAAGGGTTGTTCATCTACGCGTGAACAACCCTTTTGCTTTTCAAGACTTTTTATTATCGTCTCAGATCGACATAAGTCGACATTTTAATATCGGCTCCTTTAATTTGCAGCAGCAAGAAGTAAGTTCCATCCGGCAAAGGCTCGCCTGAATTATTCTGTCCTATCCACTCCTTGTTCACATAATTCTCTTTACGATAAACTTCATTTCCCCAACGGTTAAAGACAGTAACAATATTGTCAGGATAAAGATCGATTCCGTGGATATCGTAGCCATCATTAAATCCATCGTCATTTGGAGAGAATCCGCTTGGCAATTCGAGCTCACATTCAGCCTGAATTTTTCTGCGAATACGAACCGTATCGGAAGCCGAACAAGTTCCGTTACTGATCGTCCATAGCAATACGTTGTCACCGGAAGCTAATCCGCTAACAGAAGTTGTAGGGCTATTCGGGAAGGCGAAAGTGGCAGTACCTGTAACGACAGACCATGTACCGGAATATCCTGAGGTAATTCCTGCATCAAGTACAAACTCAGAGCTGCAATCAGCCTGATTGAGTCCAGCGTCAGTAGTAACTGCAACCGGCTCAGTAATGATTGCCGTTGTAATGGCAGTACAATTATTTTGATCAGTCACAGTAACCGAATAAGTAACCGGGAGCAAATTAGTAACAGTTGCCGATGTGCTTCCACCCGGGAACCACAAGTATGAGTAGTTTCCTGTTCCGCCATTAACTGATGTACTTGCAGAACCATCGTTTGCGCCATTACAAGAAACATCGGTTGGTGTAGCGCTCACCGTTAATTGATTTGGCGAGTTGATTGTAACATTTACAACAGTTGAGCAATTCACCGAATCAGAAACAGTAACTGCCCATGAGCCTGCCCAAAGTGAATCTGCAGTAAATCCAAGATCACCATTCGACCAGGAGTAAGTTAGCGGCCCTATTCCACCCGTAGCAGCCAACACTGTAGCCGAACCTGTACTGTCGCCATAACAAAGAACATCAACGGAAGATGCTAAAGCTGTGGAAATAGGATTTCCCTGGATGATATTCACGGAATCCATCATCGTACAACCGACATTGTCGACGATTGAAATAACGGTGTATCCGCCACCAAGGCTATCGGCATTTGTACCTGAATCTCCATTCGACCAGTTGATCGTATATGGAGATGTGCCACCTGTAACGGTAACTTGAGCAGAGCCATTATTAACGCCGTTACAATAAGGATTTGTAACCGAATAAGTAAATCCGAATTGATTTGGTTCACCTACAGTGAATGCAACACTGTCGCGGCAACTGTTAGAGTCCACAACGATAACATAATATGAACCGGCAGTTAAGCTGTCGGAAGAGTTTCCTGAGTCACCGTTCGACCAATTTACGATGAATGGAGAGATTCCTCCATTGATAGTAAGACCGGCAGAACCATCGGATCCACCAAAGCAAGTGCTATTGATAATTGTACTTACGCTTGCCGTTACACCCGGAACAGGATTGATCGTTACTGAATCAATCACATTACAACCAACGCTATCGGTTGCGGTGATATAATAAGTACCGCCGGTTAGTCCGGTAGCTGTAGCCGTTGTTTGAGTCGTTGCTCCCGTCCAGGAGTAAGTATACTGAGGTACACCACCGCTAACGGTGATTGTAGCAGATCCGTTGCTTTGTCCGCAAGTAGGATCAACAGAACTTACACTGCCGGTAAAGAGCGGCGGTTCATTTAAAGTGAATGCAGCTGAGTCGAGACAACCGTTCAGATCCGTAACATTCACTTGATAAGTTCCTGCACCCAATCCTGAAATATCTTCTGTTGTATCGCTAGTAGTCCAGAGATAAGCAAAAGGTCCGACACCACCTGTGAGAGTGAGATCGATGGAACCATTCGTTTGACCATTACAGTTGATTGCAAATCCGCTGAACGAAGAGAGCGAATCGACGATAGAGATTGGTTGCGGTGCTGTTAATATGAATGAAGTATCGATACTGCAGGCATTGGCATCCATAATGGTGACGCTGAATGTATCGGCAGGAAGACCACAACGAGTAAGACTCGTAATAGTATCTGATCCATCCCAGATAAATGTAAACGGAGCATTTCCACCCGTCATTGTAATTTGAATACACGCTGAAGAGTCGCCGCTACAAGGAAGATTATATCCGTTGAAATTCGGAATAACAGCAGCTAAAGTAACCGGAGCCGGTTGAGTAATTGTGACGGAGTCGACACTTACACAGCCGTTACTATCAATAACGGTAAGCGTATATGTACCCGGAGTAAGACCGACAGCTGAATCAGTTACATCGCCATTCGACCAGGAATATTGATAAGGAGCGATACCACCTGTAACATTCGAAAACACTTGTGCATCTGCATATCCGTAACAGCTTACATTCATCCCACCTGAAAAAGTATCAGCCAGTAGTGTAACTCCGATTGGAGAAGGAGCGGTAAGCGTGATGGAAGTATCTTTTCGGCAACCGCGACCATCGAAAATGGTTACTGTATAAGTTCCTGCGGCGAGGCCGTAAATACTGTCTGTTGTTGCAGAATTCGACCATGAGAATGTATAATTACCATCACCACCGGAAACCGAGATTTCAATTGTACCATTCGTGCCACCGGAGCAACTTACGTTATAACCCTGATATTCGGATAAGATTGCCGGAGCCTGCATTGAATCCGGATTCGAAAGCAAATAAGAAATACTATCGACGCAACCGTTTGCATCTGTTACAACACATGAGTATAATCCGTTGGAAGGTTAAAAATTGAATCGGAAGTAGAACCTGTATCCCACAAGTAATTGTAAGGAGGAGTACTACCTGATAAATTCAATGAGATATAGCCTGACGAATCACCGAAACAGCCCGGATCATGGAAGGCAGGATTGTATGCGAAAGGTGTAGGTTGAGTGAGAACTGTATCTTTGATAATTGAACAGCCATTTGCATCTATGACATGAACCTCCACTCCACCGGCCTGCAAATTGGTCGCAGTGATTGCCGAAGAACCGTCGGACCAGAGATAAGTAAATGGACCGGTGCCCCCGAAAACGTTAATCGTTGCCGAACCACTGGAGTCGTTGTAGCACGATAAGTTTACCGCGCCAATGTAAGTTGACGGAAGGATTAAAGGAACAAGAGTGTCAGGTTCGGAAATAGTAACCGTATCAGTAACCTGGCAACCATTCAAATCCGTTGTTACGACCTGATAGAAACCGGCAGGAATATAGTAGAGAGTATCAGCAGTTGTTGAGCCAGGAGTCCAGCTGTAAGTATATGTAGGTGCTCCGCCGGAAATATTCGTACGGATCCATCCGCTCGATTCGCCTTTACACTGTACGTTGTGCACGGTAAGAGCATGTGAAATAGCAGTAGGCTCTGTAACAGTGTATGCATCGAGGCGCGTACAGCCATGAGCATCGGTTGTAGTAACGGAATAAACGCCTGCACCGCGATGGATGATTGAATCGAGAGTTGAGCCCGTATTCCATGAATAAGTATAAGGAGCTGTTCCGCCGGTCGGAGAAATTTTCACGGTAGCAGTTGTATCGCCATGACAGGCGATATCAGTTCCAAACGCCGTTGTTCCGTAATTGACAAAAGATGCTGCAAGAACAGTTGGTTCAGAAATAATAATCGTGGAATCGAAAGTACAAAGGTTGACATCGACGATCTGAACAGAATAAGTTCCGGCTGCCAATGAATCTGCAGTATTACCAACATCACCATTCGACCATGTAATCGTATATGGACCTGTACCACCGGAAGGATTGACATTAGCAGTACCATTAGCAGAACCAAAACAAAGCGCATTACTTGTTGAAACAGTAGAAGAAGGAATACCCAATGCAGCGCCAGGCTGAGTGATAACTTGTGTGATGATAAACTGACAGTTGTGAGCATCGCGCACTGTGTCGGCATATGTTCCAGGGGCAAGCCCGGTGACAGCTGCCGTTGATGCGCCGTTTGACCAATGATGTGTGTATGGAGCTGTTCCGCCGGCAGGACTTGCTGTGATGGCACCATTTGAATTACCATTACATGAAACATTTGTAAACGAAGAAATCGTTGCCGTTAGTGCAGTAGGCTGAGTAATTGCCACCGTTTGCTGACTCGTACAACCATTTTGATCGGTAACTGTGACAGTATAGTTATTTGCAGAAAGATTGGTTGCTGTTGCAGTTGTTTGTCCACCCGGAGACCACGAATACGAATAAGTCGGGATACCACCGCTTGCAGAAGCTGTTGCGCCGTTTGTTCCTCCGTTGCAACTCACATTAGTTGAAGAAGGAATGGAAGAAGAAACCGATGTTGGCGGTTGTGTTAAAGTAATTGAAGTCGATTTCGTACACCCGCTTGCATCGGTAACAGTAACTGCATAGGTATTTGCTGAAAGATTGATAGCCGTTTGTGTTGTTTGTCCGCTAGGGTTCCAGCTATAGGTGTATGGGGCCGTACCTCCTCCGCCGGTAGCTGTGGCAGTTGCTGTTGCACCGCTTCGGCAATTCACATTGTAGCCATTGAATGTCGGGCTGGTAACCGATGCCGTGATTACCGGCACAGTGATATTGAAAGAATAAGTTTGAGAAGCAGCATAAGGACAAGCGTTATCGCGAACCGTAACAATGAAGCTGTAAGGTTGGCTACGTGCATCGGCCAATGTTGGAGTCCAGCTGAAAGTACCTACAGGAAGCTTTGCTCCTACTGTTGAGAAAGTAGCGCTTGGCATTGAAATATTCCACGTCATTGTTACTGTATCGGCTGCATTTGGATCGGCTGAGTTAACCGTAAACGAAAGAGTTGATCCGGGACAAACAACGGTATTAAACACATTCGTACCATTCATTCCGGAAGCCGTAGGTAAAAAGTTAGGATTACAGACTCGCGTCAGGAATTGCATATCACGAATAGCGCTACCGATGGCAACACCTCCGCGGTACTCAGTCACCTTAATGGCACAAACTCCGATTTCACCATTGACAGTGGGATTCATTGTGATATCACCATTTGAGGAATTCAGCGTGACAGCAGGACTGGAAGTAAGAGGACTTGTTGCCGAGAAACCCGCATTGAATGTTACTGTTCCAACTGTACTTGTTGTTGTATTGTACGTTTTAGGAGTGATGAATTGGTATACGAGTGAATCGCCATCCGGATCGTAAACACCGTGATTGAAGACTTGCGATTGGTTGACGCAGAAAAATGCAACCGGAATATTGGTGAACTGAGGAGAGCTGTTACTTGGAGCGATAATATTATTGAGCGTAGCTTCAACATACATGTTATCACTACAAGGATTATTCAAAGTTGTAATCGCGCAGTTACGGCAACAAACATAAAAACTGAATACCCAGTCAGCACATTTTTGCGGAAGCGTTACGTTACCGGAATATCGGTACTGTTGATAGCCTGCATAGACAGAAGAAGGAGTTGTACAAACCGTGGTAACGGTACGACAAGGGAAAGTAATTTCTTGTCCTGATGCCGGATCAAAAGCAAGTGTATAGTTTTGATTCTTGCTACATGTCGTCGACTTTGCATTTAAAGTGATATTAGTCGGAGCAGCAACTCCGGCACAGTCACGATAAAAAGTAACGACTACGTTAAATGTATTTCCGCTTACCCAAGTATACTGAAGGTCGGCACCTGAAGAGTGAGTAGCGAAAGATTGATTTGAAAAAAGAAGGCCGGAAAGCAGAGCTAATAATGAAAAAAATACATTAAAGTTCCGAGCATAGCCTGTCGAATCGAATTTCATATTATGTGGTGTCTAAGTGTGTACTAAAAGCTGAATTTCAGAGAAATCCGCCAATTTCAATTAGCTTGTAATTTCATAAAGAATTGAAAGTGTGAGGGGGAAAATGGGGATATCCTTTGAACAATCTTATTAACAATTGGTGCGGGTTGCGGGGTGCGGGGTGCGAATTGCGGGAGTTGCGAGTTGCGAGTTGCGGGTTGCGGGTTGCGAGTTGCGAGTTGCGAGTTGCGGGTTGCGAGTTGCGGGTTGCGATAACGATAACGATAACGAAGGGGGGTTAGATATTCTAAACTACCAAACAACTAAGCAACTAAGCAACTAAGCAACTAAGCGACCACGCAACAACAAAAAAGCCAACCCGCTTCCACAGCAGATTGGCCTTTGTATATAGATGAAAACCTTAACTTATTTAGCTTCGCCCGGAGTATCGACGGAGACAACTTTGAATTCCGTACGGCGATTCGCCTGGTGTTGCTCTTCGCTACATTCTACTCCGTTAGAGCACTGATTGATCAACTGACGTTCGCCATAACCTTTTGCAGTGATTCTGTCAGATGCGATACCGTGTGCAACGATATAAGCAACGGCTGCTTCAGCACGCTTTTGAGAGAGAACATCATTGTAATGGTCGTCGGCACGCGAATCGGTATGAGAGCTTAATTCGATACGGATATTTGGATTATCGTTCATAACCTGAACCAGGTGATCGAGTTCAACAGCAGCATCCGGACGGATATCCCATTTGTCTAGATCGTAGTAAATATTTTGGAGAACGATTGGTTTGTTTACGACAATTTTCTCCATCTCAAGTTTGAGCTTCACATACATATTTTCGCTTTGACGTTTACCGATCATACTTACAGCTTCTGTATTGCTGAAATAGCTATCCTTATTACCAACAATTGAATAAGGCGTTTCCGGATTTAATTTGAATTTAAATTTCCATCAGGACCTGTCGTAACCGTTTCTTTCGTACCTGTAATTGTATTGGTAAGTTCAACATTCACGCCTGCAATCGGTTCCTGAGTACCTTTATCCACAGCAATACCCTCGAGTGTAAAACGGATATCGTTAATCGTAAATGTATAGAGATTATCCTGCATCGTATTTTTCGAATTACGATTACTTGAGAGGATTCCGGCAGTTCCATTGTCATTCAATGCTACACCAAAATCATCGTAGCTTGTATTCAAAGGATAACCCATATTTCGGGCATCTGTCCAACCGCTACCTTCTTTCTCGGTTTTAAAAATATCGAGACCACCCATATTGTAATGTCCGTCGGAGCTAAAGTAAAGCACAGAGTCTTTCCAGATCATCGGAAACATTTCGTTGAAAGGAGAGTTGATAGTCGAGCCCATATTAACCGGTTTCGACCAAGTACCGTTGACCTTTTGAGTCATGTAAATATCCGTACCTCCCATTCCACCCGGCATATCAGAAACAAAGTACATCGTATTTCCATCGGTTGTTATTGTCGGATGACCGGTGCTGTATTCTTTACTGTTAAAAGGGAATTCCGTAATGTTAGTCCAAAGAGTATCCTTTTTCACAGCCTGATAAATTTTCAGATCCACCACATCAGCGGATGATTTTTCGGCTTTTTTCTTCGTGTAATTATTGCGGGTGAAGTACATCGTATCACCTTTCGAAGTAAATGTAGCAGGTCCATCGTGATAAACACCATTGATACCACCCATAGCTGTTGGTGATGAGAAGCCTTTATCGAGATCACCTTTGGCATAATACATTTCGAGGAACGGGCGACCTGTCCATTCGTACGATTTTGCTTTGGCGTTACGATCTGAAGCAAAAGCTACTCCGTCTTTATACCAAACCGGGCTGAAATTACTTTGACCTGTATTAAGCGAAGACGACTGGATCGTATACTGCATGCTGTCGCGTTGCCAGTTTTGCAAGCTGTCGCAACTTTGTTTGAGTTTTGTGACTCCCTGATCGGAAGGATTGGCTGCGAGGTATAATTCGAAATACGATTTAGCCATTACATATTTACCGCTGCGCATCAATAACTGAGCATAACGGAGCTTACTCGTCGGTGAAGCATCCTGTTGCTGGACAACTTTTGCATACTCCTCCTCTGCTTTTTGCAGATTATTCATCTTATAAAAGCTTTCGAGCGAGATTAACTCGGGCTTGTGCATTTTCTTTTTACTGAGGCCTTTCTGATATTCCTCAATGCGAGGCTATACGCCATATCTTTATACAGCCGGTTTCCCTGGCGGATATGATAACTGGCGCAGCCGCTCAACAGTAAACCTGTTAGAAGGAATAGAATCGGAAATTTAGCTCTGGTCATACTGATATATTTTTCTTTGCCGAAAAAAAATTCGGAGTGTGATAAACGTTGGAATACTTATTAGAAATAACGAGGTGTTTTGATTTTCATGATGTCGTAACCGAAGTCATAACCAAGCATGATCTCGTGCGAACCGGAAGAGTAATCTTTGATGTCGGTGAGTGTAAAATCGTAGCTGTAACCAAGTCGGAATTTCTTAGTGAGTTGTAATTCGAGAATACCCACAAAACTATCACCTGTTCTATAGCTTGCTCCTACCCAAACAAGTTGAGCCAACAATACATTCAGATTAAAATCGGCTTCGATCGGAGCATTTTGAACGTATTTCACGAGTACACTTGGTTTTAAAACTACATCCGGATTTATTTCGAAGGCAGCACCAACGGTTGCAAAGTAGTGACGAACCTGGTGCGGAACTACAGAGCCGCTCATATCCATACTTAAGCTTTTGCTCGGATCATAACTGATAATTGTAGGAACAGAAAGTCCTGCGTAAAATTTGTTGCTGTACAAATACAAACCGGCTCCGACATTTGGCAGAAACTTGCTGGTATGATCGCCTGCAAATGCAGGGTCTTGTGCATCCCAATAAACCAGGTCGCTGTTTTTATAGCTGTAGTATCCTCCACCTGCACGGAGTCCTAAACCTAATTTCAATTTAGATGATACCGGCAAATGGTAAGCTGCATTCACATAAGCATCGGTACGATCTGTCACACCGATTTTATCGTGAGAAATCATAGCACCCCAACCGAAATTCGTTAAACCGACAGGTCCGTGAACTGTCGCAATTTGAGTAGTTGGCGCTCCGTCATACCCTACCCATTGCTTGCGGTACAGTAATGTTGCCATCATGTAATCCTTACTTCCGGCATAAGCGGGATTCAGGAGAAGATGATTAAACATGTACTGACTCACCAAGGATATCCTGCTGACAGTACGCGGTTACGCTAAAAAACATCAGCAGGGCTGATACAAATATCTTCTTCATCATTTTTCTTTTAGATGCTTTAGGTCTGATTTATTTTTATTTGGATGTGTATCTTCTTAAATCAACGTATGTGTTTTTCGTTACTCCTGTTGTCTTGATTTCCAAGATGACATAGTACGTTCCTTCCGGCAATTCATCACCGCTATTATTTTGTCCGATCCAGTCGCCGATACCATAAGTATTCTGGTAGTTCTCTTTAGTATAAACTTCATTTCCCCAACGATTGTAAACACGGAAGATGTTTGAAGGGTAAGCTTCAATTCCATGAATCACATAACCATCGTTCGACAAATCTCCGTTTGGAGAAAAACCCGTTGGCAATTCAAGATCACATGCATTATCGTAGTAAACAGAAACTGTATCTGATGCAGCACAAGCACCGTTGGTAACAGTCCAAAGAAGGATATTAGAACCCGGCATTAGCGTATTAACTTCACTCGAAGCTGAAGTTGGATTCACGACAACGGCGGTCGTTGCATTTTGAGTTGTCCAAACACCTGAACCCGGATTTGGAAGTTGTGCATCGATCTGACCTGTTGGAATACAGAGCGTCTGAAAAGTTCCGGCATCGGCTGTCACAGGCTCCCAAACATCCATTGTTAATGTATCTGAATTGATACAAGAGTTATTTGTGATCGTCCAGGTAAGTACATAGCTTCCGAATGCATCCGGAGTTGCATTCGCATTATAGAGCGACGAATTATCAAATGAAACACCTGTGGCTGACCAGAATCCGGTAGTCGTCGGAAGTACATTTCCATTCAACTGAACCGGAGTGAGTCCGCAAAGTTGCAGACTTGGACCTGCATCAGCAGCGAGTGTTACATAATTGTACACTTCAATTGTCTGAGATGTCTGACAATTTCCATCTGTAACTGTCCATGTAAGGAAGTTACTTCCTGTAGCCAGATTATTTGCTGTTGAATGAGGATCATTGGCATTGCCAAAAGTTACTCCTTGTGTAGTAGACCAGCTACCTGTTGTTCATCCAAGAAGTGTGGCATTGAGAATTATCGAGCTTCCTGCACAAAGTGCAGTATCACCACCGGCATCAATCGGAAGAACCGGAGGCTGACTAACCAATGCCGTTGCATCTTCAGTACAACCGGCTCCGTCTGTAACAACAACAGTATAAACGCCTGCATCTACATTTGTCAAATCTTCGGAGAATGCATAACCATTATTCCAGTTATATGTGTAAGGGCCGCCAACTACAGTGATACTAACTGAACCATCGGCGCTACCGAAACAGCTGGCGTCAATAGCGGCATCGACAGTAATTTGAATTTGATTGGTTGTAATGACAGTTGTACTTGCTGTAGTTGTACAACCATTAGCATCGGTAACGGTAACGGTATAGTTATCGCCCGGAAGGTCGGTAGCAATTGAATCTGTTCCACCGAAAGGACTCCAACTGTATGAATAACCCGGTGTTCCGCCTGAAGCAGAAACGATGGCAGTACCACTACTGTCACCAAAACAACTTGGGTGATTTGTTGTGAACACAGCCGAAAGAACAGTAGGTTCAGTGATTGTAACCGGAGTAAAGGAAACACAACCGGCAGAATCTTCCACGCCTGCATTGTAAGTACCAGGACTGATATTCGTAACGAGGCCATTGACAACCACTACTCCATCCCATGTGTATGTGAATGGTGCTGTTCCGCCTGCCGCATTAATTTGCACACTTCCATTTGTGTCGCCATTACAAAGAATTGGCGTCACAACTGTAATTGTAGGTGGAGCTATGGAAGAGTTGGAAACAGTGACGGCAAGTTGAGAAACGCAATTATTTGTATCCGTTACAACAACTGTATAAATACCTGCAGGAACGTTGTTAAGATCCGGAGTATTGACTGATAAAGTATCCCATAAATATGTATAACCCGGTACCCCTCCAGTTACAGAAACCATCGCAATACCATCAGCCAAATTACATCCTGCAGGAATACTTGAACCTGTCAGGCTTAGTGGAGCCGGTGCATTCACCGTAACACTTTGTGTAGATGTACAACCTGCTGTATCAGTAACGGTAACTATGTATGTACCCGGGCTTAAATTAATTGCAGTCTGACCGGTTTGAACAGGATTCGTATTCCATACATAAGTATAACCCGGTGTTCCACCACTTGCAGTAACGGTAGCATAACCTGTCGTATCTGTGCCGCAGAGTAAAGTTGCAACTGAATCGACAGTAACAGAAACCGAACCGCTACCTGTAGAGATTGTGACTGAATCAGTGACTACACAATTGTGAGCATCGGTTATAGTAACAATAAATGTTCCGGCGAAGACCTGAAGCCGTATCGTTCAATGTTGGAGGTATGGTATTCCAGCTGTATGAATACGGGAAAGTACCGCCGGAAGCCACAGCAATTGCTTCACCGTTAGAAGCACAAGGAGTGCTCGATGAATAAACAGAATCGGTAAGCTGATCAGGATCTGTCAAAGTTGTCGACCAGGAAGCCGAACAACCTGAAGTGCTGTCGAGTGCAAACACTGTATATGTTCCCGGAGCAAGTCCGGTGATTGTTTGTGATGTATCTCCTGTCGGCGTCCAAACGAAGGAATAATTTCCGCTTGAGGAAGTCGTAACGGCGGTAGCAGTACCATCGGTATCACCATGACAGGAAATCGGAGTGGCATTGATTCCGGAAACCGGAGTATTGACATATATATTAAAAGAGTATGTCTGATAACCGCTGTTCGGACAATTATTATCGGCCACCTGAACGGTAAAGCTGTAAGGCAAAGTGCTCACATTTGTTGAAGGAGCTGTCCAGCAGAAATGTCCGGTCGGATAAGGGAAACCTGAAACCGTGAATGTTGCTCCTGAAATTCCCTGATTCCAAGTCATTGAAACAATCTGATTCGCATCTAAATCATTTGAAAAAACGTCGAAACAGAAGTTTGTACCCGGACAAACAGTAGTATCTCTTGTAGCCGAACCGTTAATACCGGTTGCTGTTGGAAGATTGTTATTACACTGACGAACGTAAATTTCCATATCACGAACTACGCTTCCGATCAAAACACCATTGCGATATTCCTGAACTAAAACAGACAACACCCCTACTTCTTGTTGAGTCGGAGTGAATGTGATATCGCCGGTTACAGGATCGATGGCTAATGCCGGAGAGGATGTAATAGGATTTGTTGCAGAATAACCGCTGATGAAAGGAATAGAATCGGTTGCACTAACTAATGGGTTGACCAATGAATAAACTAAAGAGTCACCGTCAGGGTCAGTAACGCCATGATTATATGTAAAACTCTGACCTACACATACAAAAGCAATTGGGTTATTCGAAAAAACGGGGGAAGAATTGCATGTCGTATTCAAATTATCCAAGTTTGTATATATATACATTGGAGGATTTGAGCCGGTAATAAGGTGATTGTTGAACCATTGTAGTGATATCGCAATTTCGGCAGCAATATGTCCAGCTGATTACCCAATCCGTGCATTGCATCGGGAAGGTGATCACACCGCTATAACGATATTCCTGAATTCCGGGGATTGAAGAAGTCGGATCATCGCAACTGGTTACGACGGTTGGACAAGGATAAGTGATCTCCTGTCCTGTATTCGCCTCTTGCACCAGCGTATCGGTAAAATACTGATTGCAGCTTGCCGAACGGAATTCAATTCCGACGCCAAGCGGAGCCGCAGAGCCGAGACAGTCACGATAAAATGTAAGTTCGATTCGGTAGGTATTACCACCAAGGCAAGTATAAGAAATGTCCGAACCCGCCAAATGCGTTGCTGACGCCTTTTGCGGAAGGATGCCTAATGTTGACGCCAGTGAGATAATCAGCACTAATCGTCGTAAAAATGGATTCATGTTATTTCGTTTTTCTCTGAAATGAGTAAAGTTCACCATGATTCAACTGAATTTCCTGTAAGAATTATCATTATTCTACTCAAATCCTCGGTCGAATGTTCCAAAAAATGAACAAAAAGTAATCTTTAGCTAAAAACGGTAAAAAAATGGGGTGTAAGGATTTAGGCGGTTTGTAATTGCTAACGTTTGGGTGTTGATGGCGGGTTGCGAGTTGCGAGTTGCGGGTTGCGAGTTGCGGGTTGCGGGTTGCGGGTTGCGGGTTGCGTACTTCGACAAGCTCAGTAAGCGGGGTGCGTCAAGCTCAGCAAACGAAAAAAAAAGGCCGACAACTAGTGCTATCGGCCTTTTTGAATTCATAATTCTAAATTTTGTATTCCTCCTAAGAATTTACCGGTGAAGGAATATCTTCTTTGTGAATTTCAAAATGATCTTCGTCTTCTTTGTATTTGAGAATTTGATCAAGGGCATCAGGAACTACGTCGCTGCAGATAACGATGAACGAACCTTTCTTTGCATTCTTGATGGCGTGATCGATGGCTTCGGATTCTTTCGGAATGATTTTTACTTTCTTCGAAGTATCGTCGCCTTGAATTCCTTTCATCATGAGATCGATGATTTCCTGTTCGGATCTTCCACGAAGATTTTTATCCTGGCGAATAATGATTTCATCGAACATTTGAGAAGCGACTGTTCCGAGCTGGATAATATCTTCGTCGCGACGATCCCCTACTCCGGCAATGATTCCCACTTTCGGTTTCGCTTCGATCTTGTCGAGGAAGCGAGCGATAGCCTGGAAGCCTGCAGGATTGTGTGCGTAATCGACCATCACCGTGAAGTTGCGGAACTGGAACATATTCATTCGACCCGGAGTTTGTGTAGGTGAAGGAATAAATGTCTCGAGTGCCAAACGGATATCGTCCACTTTAAATCCGCGAACGAATCCTGCGATAACAGCCGGAAGAATATTCTGAATCATGAAGATTGCTTTTCCGGAGAATGTCAGAGGAATGTTCACGACTTTATCGACACGAATCTTCCATGTTCCTTTGCAAATGGTGATGTAACCATTTTCAACGATGGCAGCGATGCCGCCTTTTTCAGTATGCTTAATGATGCGCGGATTATTTTCATCGAGACTAAAGAGTGCGATATTAGCTTGTACTCCTTTTCTCATTTCGTAAACCAGATCATCGTCGGCATTCAAAATGCAATATCCTTCAGGCAATACGCTTTCGGCAACAACGCTTTTTACACGTGCCATTTCTTCGAGCGTATTGATATCTTTCAATCCAAGGTGATCGGCTGCAACATTTGTCACAATGCTCACATCGCAATTATGGAAACCTAATCCCGCTTTGAGAATTCCACCACGCGCACATTCGAGAACGGCAAAATCGACAGTCGGATCGCGCAATACAAACTCTGCACTCAGTGGTCCGGTACAATCACCTTTCTCCACCATCTGATTTTGAATATAGATACCATCAGTGGTTGTGAATCCAACACGATGTCCCATGGTCTTTACGATATGGGCAATAAGACGTGTAGTTGTTGTTTTTCCATTCGTTCCCGAAACAGCAATAATCGGAATTCGTGCCGAAGCTCCAGGAGGATAAAGCATATCGACAACCGGTTCTGCCACATTGCGCGGTAAGCCTTCGGCCGGAGCGATGTGCATACGGAAACCCGGACCGGCATTTACTTCCAGAACAGCTCCGCCATTTTCATGTAACGGCACGCGTATATCAGGAGTCATGATGTCGATACCGCAAATATCGAGTCCGATAATTCGCGCGATACGTTCGGCCATAAATACATTGTATGGATGGACAACTTCAGTAACATCAGTCGATGTTCCGCCCGTACTTAAATTGGCTGTACGTTTCAAATGTAACTCCTCTCCTGCTTTTAAAACAGTTTGAAGAGTGTATCCTTTTTCTTCGATCATGCCCAGTGACATGTCGTCGATTTTAATTGCTGTCAAAACTTTTTCGTGACCATAACCACGCAGCGGATTACTGTTAACGATATCCACTAATTCCTGAATCGTATGCTTTCCGTCGCCGGTAACCATTGCAGGAGTACGTTTCGCGCCGGCCACAAATTTGTAATCGATAACGAGTAAACGATGGTCATAGCCGGTGATAAATTTCTCGACAATGACACCACGTGAAACACGCTTTGCAATTGCCAATGCTTCAACGGCTTCATCCCAAGTCATCACATTGATCGTCGCACCACGTCCGTGATTTCCACCGACAGGTTTAAGAACGATCGGATAACCGATACGACGAACAGCTGATTCTAAATCCTCTTCATCGTAAACAACACGACCACGAGGAACAGGAATAGAAGCTGCTTCGAGTAAGTTTTTTGTTTCTTCTTTATCACAAGCTACTTCTACTGCGATACTTGATGTAGTGCTGGCAACAGTAGCCTGAATACGACGTTGATTTTTTCCGTAACCTAATTGAACTAAAGAATGCTTGTTCAAACGGATCCAAGGAATTTTACGTTTGATTGCTTCTTCAACGATTGAACCTGTTGATGGTCCGAGACGTTCATCTTCTCGAATCTCACGCATGTTTTGAATATCGTCTGCAAAATCATATGCCTCACCTTTCACCAATGCATCGCAAATACGAACAGCGGCTTTAGCGGAATAGATTCCGACTTTTTCTTCCATGTAATTGAATACAACATTGTACACACCATGTTGTCCCGTGCTACGAGTACGACCGAAGCCGCAATCCATTCCGGCAAGCGTTTGAATTTCGAGAGCGATGTGTTCTACAACGTGACCCATCCATGTTCCTTCG
Source organism: Bacteroidota bacterium (assembly GCA_016721305.1). Classification (GTDB taxonomy): domain Bacteria; phylum Bacteroidota; class Bacteroidia; order AKYH767-A; family 2013-40CM-41-45; genus JADKIH01. The sequence continues at coordinate 201,300 of JADKIH010000004.1, read as the reverse complement.
ACAACACGTTTAAAAAATCCTCCCGGATGTCCCTCGGAACATTCGTGTGCATAAAGCGATGGGAACATTTTCTCCAATCGTTCTGAGAAGCCTGCAATTTTATTTGTCGGTAAATCTTCTAATTCTTCGATGTCCAATTTCATCACAATTAATTTGTGACGGCGAATCGACCAATAATTTGGGCCTTTCATGACCCGGATCTCTAGGATGTTCATATATGTGGTAGTGTTTGGGCGGAGGTAAGGAGCGAGTTGCGGGTTGCGAGTTGCGGGTTGCGGGTTGCGGGTTACGAGGAGCGGGGTGCAAAAAACCACGCAATATTCAATATTCGATTTTCAATATTCAATACTCCACCCTGACCGAGCTCAAGCAAAGTAACAAGTTTTCCTCAATCCCCCAAATTTCTTTTAAAATGGGCCTTCAAAAGAGATCATGTGTGTAAAACCGTTGAAAAGTGGGCGGTTTAGGCGTGCAGGTTTGGCCTGTATCCTTATATTTGCGACCAAATTATTCAATAGTTATGATTCCTAAGGGCAAACTGATTGCGATTGGGGGGGCAGAAGATAAAGGAACCGAACCGGAACCGAATTACACACAGAAGAATAATCTGAATTTCTTCTCATTGCAGATTCTTAGTCGAATCGTTCACGAGGCAGGCGGACACGACGCCATCATGGAAGTAGTAACCAGTGCATCTTCTATTCCGGAAGAAATTGGTCAAAACTATCTCGATGCATTTCACAAGCTCGGTTGCAAGAATGTGCAGGTGATGGATATTCGTAATCGCGAAGATGCGATGAAGTCTGAATTTCTTGATCGTCTGAATAAATGTGCATGTGTGATGTTCAGTGGCGGAAATCAATTGCGCCTCTCCTCTATTTTCGAGAGGAACTCAATTTCTCGAAACTCTGCATTCACGATATCACAACGAAGATTCATTTGTCATTGCAGGTACAAGTGCCGGAGCAATGGCGATGTCGAACACGATGATTTATCAGGGTAACAGTTCCGAAGCTTTGATGAAAGGTGAAGTCAAAATTACAACAGGCTTAGCTTTTATGAAAGATGTGATCGTCGATTCGCATTTCGTAACACGCGGACGATTCGGACGACTTACTCAAGCCGTTGCAGCTAACCCCAGCTGTATAGGAATCGGACTTGGAGAAGACACCGGAGTTTTGGTAACGGAAGGCAGATATATGGAAGCAGTAGGAAGCGGATTGGTAATCATTATCGATGGACACGAAATTCGTCATTCCAATATTGCTGATTTGAAAGAAGGCTCACCTATCTCGATCGAAAATTTAATTGTGCATGTGATGGCCAAAGGCAATCACTACGATTTAAAGACACGAAAATTTTATTCGGAGATTTTAGCAAAATAAAATTTCTTCTTAGTTATAAAATGAGAAAGAGAATACTGCATCGTTCAGATACGGCATTCTCTTTCGCATTTTAACCAGTATTGGTTTTCTTAAAAGGCCTTTTCTTATTGTCCAACGATAACAGGAACCTTCCCTGCTTTTTGCAATTGGTCCAATTTAAACAAATAGAAATACACTCCCGGCGACAAACTTTCCGTACTGATCGACACAGGACCTGTTCCATTGATGACAAAGTGCATCACATCCTGTCCGAGTTCATTAAATAAAGTGAATACCGTACCCTTATCGAATCCCGGATTCATTTTAAAAGTAACAGTCTTTTCGGCGACATTCTGAGCTACAAGAATATCATTCGGAATGCTCAATGGAGAAATGCCATTATCAACCTTATAACAAACATTGATCTGCGGATGTTTTGCAGGATCCGGATAATCGCTCGAGCAGAAAACCAGGCTGCGATAATAATTCTCATTAATCAATCGAAGCATGAATCCATAGTTGTCGGCCGGATTGGCAACCATGTCCTGAACCAAATCAGTTACATTAAATGTATAGTCTTGTTGTGCATTTGTGCTTGCAGGAACATACACCTGATTCGTTGTATCCGTTGACGGTTGAGTATTCCATGTAACCGAATTTTCAGCCCACGGGCTTGTAACTTTTTGAATGTAGCACTCATTTGATCCGGTAAGCTGAGAGTGGCCGGGATTTATGCTATTTGCATTCCAGAACATATCAATAGTTGCGCTCGTCACAATTGCATTTTGAGGAATCGAAGACAAGTCCCAGAACATTAGCGATCTGATATCAGTTGGTGCTCCTCCAAAGGTCCACGCAATCGCACTCAATTCTCCATAGGTTCCAAAATTCAGATTCGGATATCCGGCAGGTACACAATCGCCAACTTCAGCATCAATTCCATAACAAGCAGAATATTTATACGAAACACACTCGTTCACATTCGGAGCATAAGTAAGAACTAATTTTGGGTGAAGATTCGGGTTAGGATGGTCACTTGAAGCAAATATCAAACTGCGATAAGCATTTTCATTATCCAATTGAAGGATCATCCCATAATTTGATTCCGGATGATCAACAAAATCCTGAATCATATCATGCACATCAATATTTAAATAGTCTTGTGTCGAAGAGGTACTAGCAGGAAATGCCACACTATGAAGAGGGCTCGATGGAGGTTGATTCACCCACGTAACAGTGTGCTCATCCCATGGCGCGTCAATTTCAAATAGTGTTGCGCTGTTTGAACCACTCATTGTTGAGTGTCCGGGGTTAGAACTCGTAGGATCCCAGAACAGCGACAACTCAGCTGAGATAATTTGCGAGCCGGCAGGGATGAATGACAAATCAAATTCCAGCAATGATCGGTGATCGGAGCGTGCTCCACTCAATGTCCAGGCGAGAGCATTAAATTCGGGCGAATCGCCATGATTTGAATAATTCAATCCTGATGGAATATTATTGGCGATGAGCGCATCTTTACCGCAAACACTATCGGGTTGAAGAGTAACCGTTATCGGAGCGCCGGCTTCAGCTGTAAGAAAAGTTTCCACACTTGAGAAAACGGAAGTACCGCCGCCGGCACAAATTGTTTCAACTTCCCACTCATATGTTGAACTCGAAGAGAGCCCGGTGAGCTGAATAGAATTGGTATTTGTATTTGCAGTCAACCATGTCGGTGCGCCAACAACTCGATATTGAACCGTATATCCGATTGCAGCCGTTGCAGCTGTCCATGTAAGTAAGGCAGAAACAGAAGAAACATTCGACGAAATAAGAGCAGTCGGTGCATTACAAACTAATGGTACGGTGATAAAATTATCAATAGCAGAAATGCTCGCACTATTTGCCGTACATAAAGTTTGCACTTGCCATTCATACGTTGTACCCGGGATCAAACCGGATACTGAATACGATGAAGTCGTAACAGTATCAACAATCCAGGTGGAAGTACCTACTTCGCGATACATCACAATATAACTTACGGCGCCATAAGCAGTATCCCAACTGAGGTAGACACTGCTTGTTGTAATCGAATCATGCTGCAGTCCGTAAGCAGCTTCGCAAAATCCGCTTCCGTTACATGGGGTAAGACAAGACGCAGCTGAATAATTATTTTGTATGACGGTAGCGGGTTGTGTTCCGAAACCAAGAGAAAAATTAATTCCTGCCGAAGTCATATGACAGTAACTCATGATAGTTCCGCCCGCCGAAGGTATCGGTGCACCACTGCAAGAACCCTCATATGGATAACCTGCAGAAGGGCCACATCCATCAATAGCGGAATTATTTCCATTCCAAACACAAGCATGAGTATGTCGGGAACCCATTAAGTGACCTTGCTCGTGCGTGACAACTTCTACACTCCATGAGTAAGTAGGAACATTTGCATAAGCACTCATGACCATACTGTAACATTGACTGTAGTCAAGATTCGAGGAGCACAAACCATTGATACTTGCAGCAACGCCTCCGCCTCCAACATAGCCTAACAGTGAACCAAGATCACCGGAGAATGAATTACGGTAAGCTTGAAATTGATTCAGCAGACCTATGGTAGATGTACTCGTGTAAGGACTTGGAGTGTCCCAGATGTAAACCTGAGAAAGCTCGACAGGAATATTATCGTTCAGATAAAGAGTTGCACTTTCGTTGAACAGACCGATAGCATAATTAATCGTGTTATTCATACTACCCTTATCCTGGTAAATATCGTAATTGATTTCCCAATAAATCCGGATACAATTCAAAAGCGATGTATGATGAGGTGTTAATTGTTGAGCTTCGTATTTTTTATCATCGAATGCGGTATGGCAATCCGAAACAGGTTTATTGATCATATCCTTATCATTGTACAGGATATGCAAATCGGTCGGATCATTTTCAATTTTCCAATCACCAATTTCCGATTTCAGGAGAGAAATAATTCCCATAATCTCATTCCTGAAAATACTGAAAGAGCAAACTGATTTTAAATTCCCGTTGATGATTCCATAATAATGCATGGCGTTCTCCGGAGCTGTTGAGATACCGGAGCTTGTTAATACTGAAAAATCAGGTGTCAAGCAATTGCTTTCTGTCAAAAGAATGGTAACATTTGAATCGGCAGCAACCGGAACAATCAAAGAAATATTATGAGGCCGTGACGAAAGCAAAGATGTCACTTCAGCTAAATCAATTTTCAGCAAAGAATAGTTTCTCAAATTATATTCATTTGAAGCCATCGACTTTCCCTCGCCGGCAAAACGAAACAATTTTGATTCAACAAACGGATGATTTGAATTGATTTCGTTTTCAATTCGGTCGATTGGGCGGATGCCGGCTAGTGTTGTGAAACAGGCAAAAATTAAAAGCATCCAAACAAAAAGTGGTTTGAACATCTGAAATACATTTAAGAATTAGCTATAAAGCTATTATTTAAAATGAATCCTTCAAAAAAAACCTAATCAGTTTTCCTATTCATGGAAAAGACATATATTTTGGTATAATATCACAGAAAAATGTCAGTTCAGCCCTTCCTGCTTCATCCAGTAATTCAAGACTGAGACTCTCCAAACCAGATTTGCGTTTTTATTATCGCCTGCCTTGAATTCACTTAGCAATTTTGAAACCTTGCCTTTTATCCAAAAAATCGAGCTTTTGATTTTCCATATCTGAGATTAAGAAGTTCAATGGACCGCGGAGCCATTTCACTTCACCGGGAGTAACAAAGCCCTTTTTATCATAGCGATTTATGATAGACTCCGGAAGTATTCCCTGCATTGATTTTCGCAAAATGATTTTAGTGATTCCGTCTTTGAATTTATCTTCATCAGCCAGAGAGAAGGCGAACTCGACTAATCGGTGATCAAGGAATGGCACACGCGATTCGATCGAATACATCATCGAATTCCGATCCTCGAAATGGAGCAGTGATGGCAGCGATGTTGTCGTAAGCAAATGGTAGAGGAAATTATTGAGTCGTGTACCGTCGGCACGACCGAGGTTCAGATCAACACTTTTATTATTCGACAGATATGGGTAGTAATTATTATATTCAAACTCATACAACTTTTGTTCGCTCATAAAGCCCGCCAAAATACTCTTCCCAAGCAAACCTGGTTTTTTGGAAAAACCAAATTGCTGCCGATTCACGTGAGAATTGAACTGAGAAAAAGCCTGAGTTAATTTAAACTGCTTCACCATACCACCAATCAGGCGATAAAACGAATGCATGTATCCGGCGAGATACTCATCCGATCCTTGTCCATCCAATAAAACTTTAATCCCCTTTTCCCGAACCAATTTCATCACAAAGTTTTGCGAAATCGGCGATGAACCGGTAACCGGCACATCATTGCAGAAAATGGTTTTCTCAAACCCTTCGATCACATCTTTCTCTCCGGGAGTATAAGAGTAATCATCGAGTATAGGATATTTTTCCAATACCTTATTTACCCAAGGCCTTTCATCAACTTCATCCTTGCCTTCGTAATAAATGCTGAACGTTTTGAATTTATTTTCAGGAAACAATACCGACACTGCTGACGCAATGGAAGAACTGTCGAGGCCACCGCTCAAGCATCCTCCGACTTCCACATCCGAACGCATATGCAAGCGGATGCTGTCGAGAAACAATGATTTAAATTTTTCTACTTTATCCGATTCAGATAAATTGCGGTTGGATAGACTCGCAATATCCAAATCCCAATATTTCTCGACAGAAATTTTTCCGTCTTTATAAATCAGATTGGATGCCGCCGGAAGCGCGTTCAAATCGGAGAAGTACGTTTGATCATGGTAACTCACCCACCCCAATTGCAAACCGCGATTAACGTGATCTAAATTTAGTTGCCTTTTAAAGACAGAAGTATCCTTGAATAATTTGTATTCGGATCCGAAATAAAATCGTCCGTTTTCATTGATGTAATAAAATGGTTTTATTCCAAAACGGTCACGAGAACAGAACAGGATGCGATTCGTTTTATCCCATAAGGCAAACGACCACATTCCAATAAATCGGCTGACACATTCTTTACCCCATTTATGGTACGCAGCCAATACAACTTCAGTATCTGAGCTGACACAAACGTATAACCCAGCTTGATAAGATCAGCTTTTATTTCGAGATAATTATATATTTCTCCGTTAAAAACGATGACGGAATTAAATCCATGCATGGGCTGAAGACCGTTCTCCGAAAGATCGACGATACTAAGCCGATTATGTCCCAAAGCTATCGGAGCTTCTACCCATTTAGAGCTTGCATCAGGTCCGCGATGAGCGATTCGATGAAGCATTTTCGATAATAAATCAGATGCCTCATTCGGCGACAACTGAGTGTCAATAAATCCGGCAATTCCGCACATGAATATTATTTACTTTTTTTAATCAGAACAGTTCCCGGGTTTCCAATAATAGTGGTACCGGCTTCTACATTTTTCAAAACAACGGCACCCATTCCGATAAGTGTATCAGGTCCGATTGTCAGTCCATTTTTTAAAGAGGCTGAAGGCGACACCCATGAATTTTCTCCAACCGAAGTACTTCCTCCAATCATGCTGTTGGCAATGATGAGAGAATTCTCTCCGATTGTAACATTGTGTGCGATGTGTACAAGGTTATCAACTTTAACACCTTTCTTCAAAACCGTATCACTTAAAGCACCACGGTCGATGCAGGTGTTACTTCCGATTTCTACATTATCCTCCAAAATAACCCGGCCGAAGTGAGGGAAATTTTTCCACGTCTTATCGGCCTGCTGAACAAAACCGAAGCCCTTCCCTCCTATCACAGCACCCGATTTGATAACAACGTTATTTCCAATCCTAGTTCCGGAACGAATAAATACAAATGGCTCTATTGTACAATTATCTCCTATGATAACATCCTTTTCAATAACGACATTAGGTCCGATCGAAGCAGCTTTTCCAATCACGACTTCAGGATGAATTGTTGCAGATGAATGAACCATTGGTGATTCTTTCTCGAGAAAATACTCGGTAAGACAATCAATCATTGCCGCTTTAGGCTCTGAAGAAAGAACGAAGAACTTATTATCAGCAACAGGGTTTAATTCTGCGTAAAGAGAAGAATCGATTATGACTAATGGCGCTTTTGTTTTCTCCAGCAGAGAGCGTGCAGAATCCTTATACTTAGCCGACAGAAAAGTTATTTCATTCTCGCCTGCTTCCGTGATGTTTCGACCTCCGACAATCTTAGTTTCAGGAGACACTTTTCCTGCTTTAGTCGAAAGTTTTTTATCCGAAAAATATTTAATCAGCTCAGCAATTGTTTTCATTATATTATTCTTAGGCTATAAGACGAATTACTTCAAATGCTTCAGCGTAGTCAGTTCTCACTTGAGTACCTCTGATTCGCATAAGAGAACGAAGGAAAATCATCGCTGCTATAAGTTCGGTGCTTTTGTGATTTATAAAAATTAATCAGTTCAATTTTTCTCGCAACCTGATCTTCTCCTAATTTCACAAAGAGGTCGGCATGGAAATTAAAATTGTTCCACGGCATTTCATAGCCCAAAATCATGTTGAACTTGTACGCACGTTTACCTTCTTCATGAATCGTTTGGTGATCCTGATGAATATCGGTACTGCTTGGAATGAAAACTAAATCAGGGCTTATCTTTTTTCCGAGAGCAACCATATCCTCCAGAATTTCTTGTCTGTACTTAGGGAACTCACGTACTTCATAATCGAACAAATGAATATTCTCAAGCGGGAGTTTCAATGACGAAGCAACTTCAAGCAACTCCTTCTTGATAGAACCCGGCGCGAAACCGGCAGGGATCGACTTCTCACACATACTAAAAACGGCGAGATGTACTTCGACGCCTTTACTGAGAAGTTTCAGAACCGTACCCATACAACCAAATTCCATATCGTCGGGATGCGGGCCGAGCACGAGCACTTTTTTTACCTGTTCAAAGACAAAATCCATATTTATGTTCGAATTAATTTACTGTATGTTAGATAATATTTCAGCTAATTTTTTTGTCATGCGGCGGCGAGAGTATAGTCCGTCAGCATCGATTCCTTTTCCCTTATCCCCTGATTGCCACAACTGATGGATTCTGAGGATAAAATTATAAATTCCGTCTTTATCAGAACGATCAAACACTTTGGAATTTTCGAACTGCGACAAGAGGCTTTGTCCGTCGCCGGTGGGTTCGCCAAGGCAAAGGATCGGATTCCCGGTTGCAATATACTCCATTAATTTACCGGAAATTAGGTATTTCCCTCCCGGCACATCAGCCAGACTGTTGAAAAGAAGGTCGGAATCAACAATCTCCTGCATAGCCTGAGCATGTGTCATATAGCTTTCTTCCACTAATTCGATCTGCGGCAATTCGCTTCTGATCAGATTTAGAATATTTGGGGCAATTCGGCCGATCAATAAGATTTTGATTTGCGACGCTTTCATAAGCGATTTTTCGAGAAGCTTTTTCATTGCCTCAACGAAACTATCAATAGGCTGATTATCGCTTAAAACACCAAGGTGACAAATAACGAATTTATCATGGACCTTCTTTGCCTTTAGATTTTTAAAAACTTCGGCATCGTATCCATTATACACGAAATTTACTTTTGTCTTTCCCGAAGGTGCAACAACTTTCTCTTTCAAAATTTCCGCCATTGAAGGGCCGATAGTCAGGATTGAATCCGCTGAGTTGATCACTTCGCTTTCCAATTTCTGATCTTTACGATCAGCCCATTGAGTACGAAAAAACAATTTGTTATAAAACACTTCTGTCCAGGGATCACGAAAATCGGCCACCCACTTTATTTTATATTTCTCTTTCAGCTTTAGTCCGACAAGATGAGTTGAATGTGGCGGTCCCGTTGTAACAACGATATCTATTTTTCATCAACGATAATCTGTCCGGCTTTTGCAGAGCATAAGGCACCCAACCGATGCGTGCATCAGGGATGAAAAAATTTCCTCTGATAAATCTGGCGAATTTCTTGAACAAGCCCGGATTAGATTCTCCTGCAAAAGCTTGAGGAATGGCATCCTCTTTACTCTTTCCGATAAGCTTAGAATAAAAGTTGAAAGGCTCTTTTGAAGCTGTTCGAAAAACTTTTACATCCGCAGTTTTATTTTCAAAACTTGCGTCAATAAATTTATACGAAGCGAATTTCGGATCAACCGTTATTACATAAGGTTCATATCCAAAGTCAGAAAGATATTTTGCAAAATACATCCATCTCTGAACACCAGAACCACCGCTTGGAGGCCAATAATAAGAAAGGATTAGAACCTTTTTCAATACGACTAAGTAGTTTTAGCTTTTTTCAATTCCATTCCGATTGCACCAATCACGAAGAGAATAAGAAGCAGAGAACCTGCCATAGCGATTTTACCTCCGACTACAACAACTTCCGGTTCGAACTTCCATTCAATCTTATGACTACCTGCAGGGATCTTCATCGCACGAAGAACATAATTTGCACGGACGTAATTTGTCTTCTGTCCATCAATGTATGCATTCCAACCTTTGTCGTAGTAAATCTCAGAGAAGACAGCCAGTTGCTCGCTAGATGAATTTGAAGAATACATTAAACGATTTGGCTTGTACTCGTCAAGCACAATCGATGAAGCGGGATCAACCGGACCATTCCAGTTACCGATTACATCTTTAAATCGATTATCGACAACAGCGACGGCCTTCGGATTAAATCCTCTGAGCGTTGCAATTTCAGAATCCGCATTTGCCACCCATTGCACACCGTTTACAAACCATGCATTTCCTAAAGCTCCACGATTAACCATTGGAGGCGCTTCAGAATTGTAAATAATATACTTCATGTTAAGCATATTCAGCACAGGTTGTGACGAGATAGCAATTTCGATAGATGAATCTCTTTTTTGGAAGGCGCCGATCATATCCGACATTTCCGGAGTGATACAATAATCAATCAACTCTTTATAACGCTTCAATTTTGCACCGTGGTAACCTCCAATTGACTGATGATAGTAAGAAGTGCTTGCATCGTTGAAAGTATTTGCTGCAAGATTAAGAACTCGATAACTCTTTGTCGGATCGACCTTAATTGCCTGATCGGCGACAGTTTCCGGGAAAGGAATTACGTTAGCACTCTTCTTCACAAAATCTTCGTCGCCAAGATAACGGCGATCCACTGTAATTTCATCGGCTGCAATGAGGGCAAGCAAACCGTAGATAAAAATCTCTTTCGTATAGCGATAACGAGTGAAAGACCAGATCAAAGCTGCGGCGAATAAAATAAAGAGGAATGAACGCGCAGCATCACTACTCACAATATGTTCACGTGCGATGGCGAGATCATTCAGGAAGGCATCGGCGATTGCGTTCGGGTTCTCTGCGCCTTTCAATTGTTGCATCAAACGAGTGTGATCCTTCTCTGTTGTCATATTTGTAAACATCGTCGGGCTCATCCAGATCAGGACAGTAATTCCGGCAACGATACCGAAAGAGATATAGAGTTTCTTTTTATACTTTTCAAAGAAGCCTTCTTCGCGCAACATTTTATCCAGAGCAAGAATTGCAAGCAAAGGCATGGTGAATTCAGCGAGAACGAGAATAGTAGTTACAGCTCTGAATTTGTCGTAGCCCGGAACGTAATCAAGGAATAGATTAGTAAACCACATCAGATTACGACCCCAACCGAGAAGTAATGAAAGCAAAGTAGAAGCACCTAACCACCATTTTAGCGGACCTTCTACAACGAATAATCCAATCACGAAAAGCAATACAATAATTGCTCCCACATAAACAGGACCTGAAGTAAAAGCCTGGTCACCCATATACGCTTCCCAACTTCCAACTGCTTCGCGGTATTGACCATCGACGGCTTTAACAGCATCTTTGTTATTGGTAGCAATCGCTTCACTCGCACCACCTTTGAAATCAGGAACAAGGAAAGTGAACGTTTCATCGATACCATAACTCCAGTCAGTAATGTAGTCACGATCCAATCCGCTTGTTTTATTTTCTTTATCCGAAGTAAGTTCCGACGGTCCACGTGTAGAGTATTTACCATACTCCTGAGTAGCCCAGAGATTGGTGATATTCGGAAGGACGGCCAGAACGGCAACTACTGCCAGCAGTGCCGTTGTTTTTGAAAATGAGGCAATCGTTTTTCCGCGAATTGCTTCATACAAAAATGCGAGCACTAAGAGAGCTGACATCATACCCAGATAATATGTGATCTGGAGGTGATTTGCATTCAGCTCCAAAGCGAGCATCAATCCTGTAATGGCTGCACCGAGCAAAATTCTGCCACGATAAGCCATTACAATACCGGCAATAACGGGAGCCATATACCCGATGGCATGAGCTTTCGAATTATGCCCCGCTTCAATAAAGATCAGGTAGTAGGAAGAAAACGCAAAAGCTATTGCACTGATAATTGAAATTCGTTTGTCAACTCCCAAAACGATTAGGAGAAAATAAAAGCCAATCATGTAAAGGAACAGATAGCTTGCAGGAGAAGGAAGTCCCAAAGAGATAACCTTGTCGATCGAGTCGATATAATTTCCGGGATATCCCGCTGAAATCTGATACGACGGCATTCCGCCAAACATAGAGTTTGTCCAGTACGTCCATTCCCCTGTTTTGTCTTTATAGTCGACAATCTCTTTCGACATACCTTTCCAGTTGTTGATATCGCCTTGTCGAAGCTCCTTCCCGCCAAACAACGGGCTGAAGAAAGCAAAAGTGATGGCCAGAAACGCTGCAAAAGCAATCAGGTGAGGGAGGAATTTTTTCATATGGGGTTATTTGTGGCTAAGATAGAAAAATGTTCCGCGTTCCGCGTTAGTCGTTCAAGGTTCAACTTTCTAAGTTCAAGGTTCAAAGTTCAAAGTTCAAAGTTCAAAGTTCAAGGTTCAAGGTTCAGGGTTTCAGGGTTTCAGGGTTTCAGCTTAGTGGTTGCGGGGTTATTATGGGTATAGTGTTTTTTTATCAAAAATTTGATAATCAAATAATTATAGAAATAACCATTTAAAAGAATTAAATCAATCGGCATCACCATCCGACTTTCCCTATTTATAAAAAGTTGACCTTGAACTTTGAACCTGGAACATTGAACTTTGAACCTTGAACCTTGAACTACTTTATCTCGGTGTAGTCATCAAACGTATCATCCTTCCCAACTCGCTTTTTGGTGTCGACATAAACGCGTCCTTCTTCTTTGCGTTTGCGCTCTTCGGCTTCCTGGCGTTTCATAAAATCTTCGGCGGCTTTGTTGAAGGCGTTGCCTGCGTTGAAAAAAATGAAACGACGAATCGAGCTGAAAAGCAAGATGAGAACAATGCTTATGATTATAAATTCAGACATAGATTATTGTTTTTATTTCCCGCAGATTTCGCAGAATCTTTTTTGAAATTTTCTCCCAAATTAATATACTGAGAGCATCAAACATTTTTATTGACATTAATTTCCAATGTAGTAATACAGTTACAAGAGAGCTTCTGCGAAATCTGCGTATTTTTCCGCGAAATCTGCGGGAAACAAATTTAGTTACAAGAGAGTCTCAGCGAAACCTGCATATTTTTCCGCGAAATCTGCGGGAAACAAATTTAGTTACAAGAGAGTCTCAGCGAAACCTGCGTATTTTTCCGCGAAATCTGCGGGAAACAAATTTAGTTACAAGAGAGTCTCAGCGAAATCTGCGTATTTTTCTGCAGAAACAAATTTAGTTACAACAGAGTCCCAGCGAAATCTGCGGGAAACAAATTTAGTTACAAGAGAGTCTCAGCGAAACCTGCGTATTTTTCTGCGCGAGACGTCTACCTGCCGGGGCGGGCGGGAAACAAATTTATCTACTTAGGTACAAGTTTCGCTCCGAATAAATCTTCTGAAAGAAATCATCTTCCAAGTCCTTGATAAAATAAATCGCTTCACCTGTAGATTTCATTTCAGGGCCGAGCTCTTTGTTTACATCTAGGAATTTATCGAAGGAGAAGACCGGAACTTTAATTGCATACCCTTCTTTACGCGGATTGAATTTGAAATCGCTTAGCTTGTTGGCGCCAAGCATCAATTTCGTAGCGTAATTTACGTACGGCTCATCGTAAGCTTTAGCAATGAACGGAACAGTTCGCGAAGCACGCGGATTGGCTTCGATCACATATACTGTTTCATTCTTGATGGCAAACTGAATATTGATGAGTCCGATTACTTTCATCGCTTTCGCAATCTTGTGTGTAATCTCTTCGATCTGCTTAATTACATTATCGCTCAAATCAAACGGTGGCAATACGGCGTTACTGTCGCCGCTGTGAATTCCGGCAGGTTCGATGTGCTCCATCATTCCGATGATGTAGCTATTCTCCCCGTCGCATATTGCATCAGCCTCCGCTTCGATTGCTTTTTCGAGGAAGTGATCGAGAAGAATTTTATTATCCGGAATATCCTGAAGAATTTTCACCACGTGTGTTTCCAATTCTTCTTCGTTGATGACAATCTTCATGCTTTGTCCGCCAAGTACGTACGAAGGACGAACAAGCAGCGGGAATCCTAACTGACGCGACAACTCCACTCCCTGCGTTGCATTTTCAACGACGCCAAATTTCGGATAAGGAATTTTCAAGTCACGAAGAAGTGTAGAGAATCGTCCGCGGTCTTCGGCTAAGTCTAATGACTCGAAAGAAGTTCCGATGATTTTGATTCCGTACTTATTGAGTTTCTCTGCAAGCTTCAAAGCCGTTTGTCCGCCGAGCTGAACAATCACACCTTCCGGTTTTTCATGCTCGATGATTTCATAAATGTGTTCCCAGAACACAGGCTCGAAGTATAATTTATCGGCGATATCGAAATCGGTCGAAACGGTTTCCGGATTACAATTGATCATGATCGTTTCATAACCGCATTCTTTCGCAGCCAACACACCATGAACACATGAGTAATCGAATTCAATTCCTTGTCCGATACGATTCGGGCCGCTTCCTAAAATGACAATTTTCTTTTTGTCGGAACGAACGCTTTCATTCTCTTCGTCGAATGTCGAGTAGTAGTACGGCGTTTTTGCTTCGAACTCAGCAGCGCACGTATCAACCAATTTCCACACACGACGAATCTTCAATTCACCACGTTTCTTGAAGACTTGCGATTCGAGACAACGAAGTAAGTGTGCGACCTGACGATCGGCGTAACCCTTCTTCTTCGCTTCCATCAACAGTTCGCGCGGAATTGTATCGACAGTATATTTTTCAATTTCCTTTTCGAGCTCAATCAATTCTTCGATTTGGCGTAAGAACCAAGGATCAATTTTCGTGAGCTTATGAATGGTATTAAATGGAACTCCTAGTTTGAACGCATCATAGATGTGGAACAACCGATTCCATCTTGGTTTTTCGAGACTGTCTAAGATCTCCGACTGTTCGCGAATTTCACGACCATCGGCACCGAGACCGTTACGTTTAATTTCCAACGACTGACAAGCTTTCTGTAATGCTTCCTGGAAACTGCGACCGATGCCCATTGCTTCGCCGACAGATTTCATCTGCAAACCAAGGTGACGATCCGTTCCTTTGAACTTATCAAAATTCCAGCGCGGAACTTTCACGATCACATAATCGAGAGTCGGTTCGAAAAACGCTGAAGTACTTTTTGTAATCTGATTTTTTAATTCATCGAGATGATAACCGATAGCGAGCTTCGATGCAATTTTTGCAATCGGATAACCTGTTGCTTTCGATGCCAATGCCGATGAACGCGATACACGCGGATTGATTTCGATAACGATAATTTCCTCTTCGTTATTCGGATTCACCGAGAACTGAATGTTACAGCCACCGGCAAAATTCCCGATTCCATTCATACATTTGATGGCCAGATCGCGCATGCGCTGGTAAGTAACATCAGAGAAGCGTCATAGCCGGGGCGACAGTAATCGAGTCGCCGGTATGAATTCCCATCGGATCGAAATTCTCAATCGAGCAAATGATGATGACGTTTCCGCCGGCATCGCGAAGTAATTCCAATTCGAATTCCTTCCAACCGGAAATGGATTGTTCGATCAAAACTTCGTGCAAAGGCGAGGCGTGTAAGCCACGATTCAATGCACCGTCAAATTCTTCACGAGTATTGACAAAACCTCCGCCTGTTCCGCCGAGAGTGAACGACGGACGAATAACCAGAGGGAAACCTATTTCCTGAGCGATCTCTTTTCCTTCAAGGAAAGACGTTGCAGTACGACCTTTACAAACACCGGCTCCTAATTCGAGCATACGCAGACGGAATTTCTCGCGATCTTCCGTCATGTGAATAGCAGCGATGTCGACGCCGATATTTTTACATTGTATTTATCCCAGATCCCTGCTTTTTGACAATCGATAGCAAGGTTCAAAGCAGTTTGTCCGCCCATTGTAGGGAGCACGGCATCGATCTTATGTTTTTCCAGAATCTCGATAATTGATTTCTTAACGAGTGGTTTTAAGTAAACATGATCAGCCGTAACCTTATCCGTCATGATCGTAGCCGGATTGGAGTTGATCAGCGTGACTTCGATACCTTCTTCACGAAGAGAGCGGGCTGCTTGCGAGCCTGAATAATCGAATTCACAAGCCTGACCGATAACAATAGGTCCGCTTCCGATAATGAGTACTGAACGTATGGATTTATCTCTTGGCATATGTAGGTGTTGTTAGGGTAAAACACTCAGCCGTGCAGCTAGGAGACACTGCGAAAAAAGCTGGGCAAAATTACGACTTTGAAACCGGACTACCATTGAAATCTTATCGACAATCTGTTGAAAAGCATTTAACTTTTTCGACATAAAAAGGGCAAAAGCACGCATCTTTGTGAAATGCGAGCCGAGTTTACCGACGGAGAATTCAAATTCGAGTATTTTGTCTATGGAAGAGGGCCAAAAATCCTCTTTGCTTTTCATGGATTTGACAATGATGCGCAGGAATTTGAGCCCCTGGCAAAGCAGCTTGGTCATTCCCACACCATTGTCTCGGTAAATCTGCTATTTCACGGAGAAAGTACCACATCGGAGAAGCTTGTAGAGCGCGGGATGAGTCATGCTGAGTTCCTTCGAACAACGGAAAAACTTATGTCACTTTTCCCTGCAGAAACCTATGAATTGATGGGCTTTAGTCTGGGCGGAAGAATGGCCTTATACATCACTCAACATTTGGGTATAAGAGTGAGTCGTCTGATTTTACTGGCTCCCGACGGCTTAAAAAAGCGCCGGATTCTATCGTTTCGCCACCCATAACTCACTCGGTCACACCCTCTTTAAACGCGTTGTAAATGATCCAAGCCGTTTCGTAGGTTTAGCCAAGGCTTTAGGTCGTATAGGACTCTTGTCGGAGAAGAAAGTACGTTTTGCCAAACTCAGTCTGGAAACACCGAAGAAGCGCAATAAGGTCTATAACGCCTGGATGGTCTACCGCCATATTCTGCCCGATGTTGAAGCAGTAAAAGAATCGGTGAAGCGCAATGGAATTGATGTGCAGATGTTCTTTGGAAAATTTGATGTCCTGATGCCACCGGACTTAGGAAAGGAGTTTTCGGCCACGATTGAAAAAAATTGTCACATACATGTGATTCAAACCGGGCACCAATTGCTTAAAGGTAAGATCCTTGAAATAATAGGGCTTTCGTTACAGGCTTAAGGATCAAAGTTCAAAGTTCAAGGTTCAAAGTTTGCCTTGTAGGAAGCGGCACGTTGAACCTTGAACTTTGAACTTTGAACCTTGAACTTTGAACGAAATAAGGACAATAAAAAAACGATGCTGACTGTAAAAAAGTCGGCATCGTTCAAACAAATCGGTTATAGAGATTATTTGTTGTTCTTTTCGCTGGAAACGGTTAGTTTCTTACGACCTCTTCTGCGACGGGCAGCGAGAACGCGACGGCCATTAGCCGTGCTCATACGCTCACGGAAGCCATGTTTATTTTTTCTGCGACGGGTCGAGGGTTGGAAGGTTCTTTTCATGATTTCTCTCTTTTTGCTTCAAAAACAGGACGGCAAAGGTAATATTTATTTCTAATCAAACAAATGAGAGAAAGATTTCGGAAAAGAAATGCACTTGTGCTATTATAGCTTAAAATCAGGCACTTATGTAAACAATCTTCTTTGTGAGGAAAAAATCTTCGTTAAACCAGTTGCTCAGATCCAAAACTTCGGCGCGTCTGCCGGCTTGTTTGATTTCATCGGCAAGGTCACCTCCCTTGAGCAGAATCCAGCCGTTTTTGGGGGCATGATTCCCACCTTTTTCGACCAAATGGCCCGTCCATTTTAGCAACTCAGCCACGGAGCCACGGCACGGCTGATGACAAAGTCGTAATCACCCATTAGCTCCTCTGCCCTGCTCTTTTCAGCCAGAACGTTATCGAGCCCGAGTGCCTTGGCAACTTCGGTAACGACGGTAATCTTTTTGCCGATTGAATCGACCAGATGAAATTTTGTCTGTGGGAATAGAATAGCGAGAGGGATTCCCGGAAATCCTCCGCCTGTGCCAACGTCGAGTACATGAGCATTCGGCTGAAACTCGATAAACTTGGCGATGGCAAGAGAGTGAAGAACGTGGTGAGTGTACAACTCATCCATATCCTTTCGGGAAACTACGTTGATCTTTTCATTCCATTCTTTATACAAAGGCGAGAGTGCAACGAACTGCTCTCTTTGCTTTGCAGAAAGATTGGGGAAGTACTTCAGAATAATTTCCATGAGAAATGTTGAGTAAAATTATTTCACGCAGAAATCGCAGATGGAAGCAGAAATCGCAGAGAAACCTATTACTAAATCAAATTTGTTCTTCCTGACTCTTTAAGATTTGATACAGAAATTCACGAGCGCGGAAGAGCTGGGCTTTAACCGTACCGAGAGGAAGTTTTAATTCGTCAGCGATCTCTTCATAAGAACGTTCCTGGAAGTAACGCAATTCAACCAAACGTTTGTAGCGTGGTTTTAATTTCTCCACTACGTCTCGCATGAGAATAGCTTTTTGCTTCTTAATCATTTTCTCCTCCGGATCTAACATTGGAGATTTGATTTCAAATTGCATTTCCTGTCCGCTGTCGTTCTCCATATTTTTATCGATCGAAAAAGTAAACTTACGTTTACGACGAATGAAGTCGATACAATTGTTCGTAGCAATTTTAAACAGCCACGTACTGAATGCGAAGTCAGGTGTATATTGATGGAGATTTTTAAACGCCTTTCCAAATGCTTCGATTGTTAAATCATCGGCATCATCGCGGTTGTTCACCATTTTTAACAGCATGAAGTAAATTGAGTCTTTGTAACGCGACATCAATTCGGCGTATGCTTTTTTGATCACCTTTAACAGCTTGTTGAACCAGCTTAAAGTCGACCTGCGCCTTTTCGGAAAGATTCGGATTTACTTCCATGATTTTTGTTTTGATACTAGGTTAGCAATATAAAAGACCGGCTGTAAGAATGCATGCATGAACTCTAGCAGCGGATACATCCAGACTAAATCTTTTTCGTTTAATTTTTTTCCGTTCATGAATACGATAGGAAATCGAGTGATAATCAGGATTCCATACAAAGATAAAAGGATTCTCCATTCGTATTGTAGTACTAACAATGTAATGAAGAGAGCGAAGAACATGAACAGACTCAGTGAATTTATGAGCAACATCAGCTGGTGGCTAAACTTGTAATGCTTAGCCGTAGACATATGTCGTCTTTTCTGCGCAAACCATGATGAAAACGTCGTTTTCGGTTCCGACACAGTAAATGATTCCGGGCTGATTTCAATCATTGTGTTTTCTTTTGTCGTATTCTCATTGACAAAAAGATCATCATCGCCACTAAGGATGTGATTGTGTTTCGCAAATCCTTTGCTGCGAAAAAACACGCTTTTTCGGTACGAAAGGTTCCTTCCTACTCCCATATACGCCCCGTGACCAACAGCTGCCGACAGGTATTGCACGGCAATGGCGAAGGTGTCGTAACGAATTAATCGATTCAAAAATCCCGGAGCTTTTTGATACGCACCATAACCCAAAACAATTTCGGTTCCCGGAACGAAATTGCGTTGCATGAGCGATAACCAGTTTTTAGAAACAGGTAGACAATCGGCATCCGTCATCAGCAACAAATCATACTTAGCTGCTTTGATACCGAGCGTGAGTGCAAACTTTTTACCGTGACGATATTTTTCCTGCTCCTTATTTCGACAACTTTCAGATGCGGATATTGCTTTGCCATTTCCTCCAGATACTCGGAGCTTTCATCCCACGAACAATCGTTCACGACGATCACTTCGTACTGAGGATAAGCCTGGTCCAAAACTGCAGTGAGGTATTTTCTCAAGCGAATAGCTTCGTTTTTAGCACAGATGACAATGGAAACCGGTTGATTAGGTGCATTTCGCTCCTGAGACTTGAAAAAAGCGAGGCGACAGAAGAACATCCAGTAGTAAACGAGCTGAATACCAGCGCATACTACCAAGGCAACAAACAAAATATACAGCCAATCGGTGTTCAGGTGAATCATAAAATACACACCAATTCCGGGAAGAATTGAGATTTCTACAAATGTAAAAGTGACCATCATATCAAAGTCTCTATATTTGGGGAGATATTAACGTAAGATTGTTAATCCGTTATGCAATTTCAACTCATTCAAAAAGACGCTCATTCGAAGGCCAGGGCGGGCGAAATAACAACAGATCACGGGAAGATTCAGACGCCCATTTTTATGCCTGTCGGAACCGGCGGTACGGTGAAAGCCGTGCATCAGCATGAGTTGAAGGACGATATAAAAGCTCAGATCATTTTAGGAAACACCTATCACCTCTATTTGCGTCCGGGTTTGAAGACGCTTGAAGGAGCCGGTGGTCTCCATAAATTCATCAATTGGGATCGACCGATGCTCACCGATAGCGGCGGTTATCAGGTTTACTCGCTGGCCGATCGTCGGAAGATCAAGGAAGAAGGCGTCTCTTTTAGCAGTCACATCGACGGCTCGAAGCACTTTTTCACGCCGGAGTATGCAATCGACATCCAACGAGTAATCGGAGCCGATATCATCATGGCACTCGATGAATGTACGCCATATCCATGCGATCATAAGTATGCGAAGAAAAGCATGGAAATGACGCATCGCTGGTTACGCCGGTGTTGCGCACGCATGGACAGCACAGAGCCGAAGTATGGCCATTCGCAAACGCTATTCCCGATTGTACAAGGAAGCGTTTACAAAGATCTTCGCTTACAATCGGCAGAATTCATCGCCGCACAAAATCGTGAGGGAAATGCCATCGGTGGACTTTCTGTCGGCGAACCGGCAGAGATGATGTATGAAATGACTGAAGCCGTTTGCAATATTCTCCCCTGGGAAAAGCCTCGTTATCTGATGGGAGTCGGAACACCTGCAAATATTTTGGAGAGCATTGCACTGGGAGTCGATATGTTCGACTGCGTAATGCCTACCCGAAATGCACGCAACGGCACGCTCTTCACGCAGAACGGAATCATGAATATGCGCAATGAAAAGTGGAAAGACGATTACTCACCGCTCGACGAAAACGGAACATCGTTCGTCGATTCATTTTACTCGAAAGCCTACGTTCGTCACCTCGTCATAAGCAAAGAAATTCTGGCCGCACAAATTTGCACTTTGCACAATCTGGCATTCTACCTTTGGCTGGTAACCGAAGCAAGAAACCAAATCATCGCCGGAACCTTCAGCACGTGGAAAGCGGCGATGGTGCCGAGGTTGATGGGGCGGGCTTAGGCAATTAGCTAATTAGCTAATGAGTTGGCTACTTGGGTAAAACAGAGAACCAGGCAACCCAATTTTATTACTAAAAGTTTAGGTAAACTCTTAACTTGCAATCGGAATAAAAGAACGACTAATTAGCTAATCAGCTAATTAGCTAATCAGCTAATTGATTCAGTGAAACTCCTCGACAAATACATCATCCGCAAATTCCTGGGAACGTTTTTTTCTTCCTGGCGTTGATTATTGTCATTACGATTGTGTTTGATATTTCTGAGAAGCTGGATGACTTTATTGAACGGAAGGCTCCTTTGAATGCCATCATATTTGATTACTACTTTAATTTCATTCCGTTCTTCGCCAATCGTTTCGCGCCGCTCTTTGTCTTTATTGCGGTAATTGCTTTTACGGGAAGAATGGCGGCGAATGTAGAAATTGTTGCCATCTTAAACAGCGGTGTAAGTTTCCGAAGGCTACTTCTGCCCTACTTTATTTCTGCAGCAACATTGTTCGCTATTTCATTTTATTTTGAAGGCTGGGTAATTCCGCACTCGAGCAAAGTAAAACTCGCATTTGAGAATCAATACATCAAAAACCCCGTCGAGTTTAAAGACCGAAATCTGCATCGGCAGATTAGTCCGGGTGTTTTCATGTATATGGAGAGTTATAATAACAACGACAATATCGGTTACCGATTTTCGATGGAGAAAATTTCCAACGGCAAGCGAACATGGTATTTAAACTCCGATCGTATTAAATGGGATAGTGTTGGCGGAAAGTGGAGAATTGAAAATTATTACATCCGAACCATTAACGGTTTCAGAGAAACTTTAAAAAGCGGCTTTTCGATGGATACCGTTCTCAGTATGAAACCGGCTGATTTCCGAAGACGAACAAATATCATTCAGGCGATGGATTCACCGAGCCTGAACAAGTTCATCAAAGACGAACAAGATCAGGGCTCGGAAAATATCAATACTTATCTGGTCGAAAAATACCGAAGAGTCGCCATTCCATTCTCCACTTTCATTCTCACCTTAATTGGCGTCTCCCTCTCGAGTCGAAAAGCTCGTGGCGGAATCGGTGCCCAATTAGGTTTTGGAATTTTTCTAAGCTTCACATATATTCTCTTTCAGCAGTTCTCCGAAACATTTGCGATCAACGGATCTATTTCTCCACTTATTGCTGTGTGGATTCCGAATTTGATCTTCGCGGTTATTGGGGCGTTTTTGGTGAAGATTGCTCCTAAATAATTAGCTGATTAGCTAATTAGCTAATTAGCTAATTTTTTGTGAAAGTAAGAAGGTCCGTCCCTCCATTTCCACCACTCACATCTTCCAGTCGAATAAGCGTAGACGTTTGCTGAAGGACATGCCAGTCTGAATTTAATTCTTCGAAAGGTATGTTTGAACTATAATTCAAAATCAATTTAAGCTGACTATCATCCGTTCCACTTGACCAAAGTCCATTGACTGTATTAAGTGAATTAGTGGCAGTTGATGAACCGGAAGAAGCGAAAACAAAACTATAGCCGGCGTAATGAGATGTTTCATCAACTCCATTACTCTCGAAGAATGTAACTCTCCAACTGCCTTGTTGTAAAGCAGAATTAAGCGGACCGGTTGTAACCGATGATGACGACGAAGATGAGTTATCATCCTTTTTACAAGACAACATAGTAAGACTCATTGCCAGCAGTAAAACTGCCACTCCTTTTAATCTTTTCATAGCTTAGATTTTTTGTGTGTAAGGATATTTAATCGACAATCCGATCAAACATCAATTGATGATACAAAAGAACACCGGTAAGTTCCATTTTCAAACAAAAGCTCACCAAACAGGAATAAATAAGACTCGAATCCGCAAAAGGCAGATACCCGACGGGAAAAACTATCCGGAAAAAATTTAGAATTATTCGCCTGAATTGATGATTACCTTAACAAGCTTTACAGATTTCTCCGATTTAATCATGCAGAAATAGACTCCCTTAGAAATTCCGGAAGTATGCATTTTCAAATGAACATCACCTTTGTCGCGATTTTCTGAATAGAGCTTTCTTACTAGAGCTCCCTGCAAACTATAAAGCGAAACATCACATTTCCCTGAGTTGAGCAATGTGAAATCGAGATACATGGTATTCGAAACCGGATTCGGATAGACGAGCAAATTATTGATATCGTTTCGAACGGCTAAATCCTGCACGTTATCAATTGTTTTGTCGACATAAACTTCGTAGACAGTAGCATTCGGACGGCTCATGCCGGAAGGATCAAGAGATGCAATATTCTCTGCATCGCTTCGGATACCGCCAACGATATAACCGACACGCGTATTACCGGAAAGATTATTCAGGTTCACGATGCCTGCGTCATAGTATGAAGCAGAATGATCAGCGATGAAAAACGAATTCGAACCAAGAAATCCCGGCATTTGCTCAGGCATTTGATATTCGGTGAGATTGCCTGCTGCATCACGCTCAACGCGAGTGATGGCCTTGATGAATGGAACTAATGTATCCTGGACCAGACTCATACTTGTTGTATCAAGAGTAAACAAGCTCATACCACCAAAGAAAACAGTGTGCATGACATTATTCAATGAATCGTAAACAGGCAGGTTCGCCGTTGTATACTGCTCCAGATTTTGATTGAATGCTGACTGATGCGTTACATTTGTCGAAGTAATATCAATCGGAGTAAGATAAGGTCGATCAATGTTTTTCTGAAACACACCTCCGAACGCAGTAATTCCAAACTCTCGATTCGGAAAATATTGAGGCACGAGATTGTAATCGCGTCGGTGAAAATTATTCGTATCCGTTATCGTCGTATAGTTTGAAATTGAAAGATTCACTCCGTCGTCGTTAATAGAGAACTTACGAATCGAATTTGTGTAAGCCTGATAAAAAGGAAGAATCGTTTGATTGATCGCATACGATCCTTCAAAACGGTGACCGAAAACCAGATAATAAGTTGAATCAATTTTTTCCAGCTCCCCTCCTGATACTGCAAGATTTGTATCTACAACCTGGCGGAAGCAGGAATTGATAGACGAACTACTTTGCACCGCATTTACCAGGCAATCCAGATCGATTGAAATTAATGAAGGGAAAGTAGTGTGTGTAGCAAGACTGTCAGATTTTCCATAACCGCCAATCATGTACAGATATTGTCCATTCTGATACGACTGCATATTCGAAGAAGTGAGAGCTTCGGCCATATAAGAAGGCAACTGGAACACATAAGCTGCAACGCTTGTATTCGCCACCGGATCTACCACATAAACCGAATCATTTCGTCCGTAAGTCGGAAATGCCTGATTAGCCTGCATGATATGCAATCCGTCGATTCGTCCGCCAATGAAAATCCATTTATTATTCCACTCCGCAAATGCCCCCGAATGAATCGCCGGCGCTGCTGTAATCGTCGAAGGCAATACATGCACCGTAAACCCCTGCTGTGCATTCGCGAAATTAATGAATGTAAAAAATGAAATAACACTAAGAACAATTCGATTCATAACTATTTTAATGACGATTTAGAAATTTCAATGACAATTATGAATTATGAATTCAGAATTATGAATTTATAATTATGAATTCAATTTTAATACCGAGGCAACCACCCTATTGAACCTATGACAACCCACTTCAATTGCAAGTCAACTTACTACTTACAACTTACTACTTACCAACCAAATCGCTACTCGACCACCAACTTCTCCGTCCTCACCGAAACACCATCCCCAATCCTCACATTATAAACCCCCTTAGCCAGATTCAGATTCATTGGCACCGAAACCTCACCTTGAGAAGTCTTGATCAATTCGGAAGCAACAACTTGTCCGATTTGATTATAGACCGTCACAGATAATTCACCGGATGCCGGAGCCCAGCCATTGATATGAAAATCGCCGGAGTTCGGATTTGGAAAGAGAGCAAGTGTATTGAGCCATGATAAGCCGGGTACGTCAAGGCAAACGTCTACTCTTACATCCTGAGAGTGCGAATAAGTACATCCGGTTGCATCGGTGTAAGTATAAGTAATCGTCCATGTTCCAACTCCTGCAACGGCCGGATTAAAGGAAGCAAGATTCATTCCTTGTCCGGTAAAAGATCCACCGAGATAATTCGGGAACAGATTAACGGTTGAGCTATAGACACAATAAAGTGTATCGAGACCTGTAAATGTGTTGTGATCAACATTTAAAATATATTCACCGGGCTGAGTAGCGATGATTTCATTGGTATCAGTTGCAATAACATTTCCACCGAACGACCATGAATAATTCGTATCCTTTCCTTTTGCATTTCTGAGTGTAACGGAACCTGATCCGCAATCAGAAGCCGTATCGGTTCCATTGTTAATTGAAGCAACCGGAGTACAGTCGCCTGAACTGAATTTATACATCGTTCCACCGCCGGTAGAGCAATATAATTCACCCCAGCGGTCGAGACCAAAAGTCACAACCGATGCAGCTCCCAACGAACCAAGATTTGTATCATCAAAACCACCAACAGTATTTGGAACCAGATAATGGATCAACGATTGGCAATAGTCAGTATAAAAATATTTTCCGAAAAGTTCCTGATATTTTCCTCCACGGTAAATATAACGACCCGTAATAGAACAACCACTTGAGTGCGTATAAGTACGCACAGGCGGGAAGTAAGAAGAATAAGGCAAGCAACCCGAGCCGGAAGTATGAACAATATTTCCTTCCCAGCATCTCCAACCGAAATTCAAAAAGTCAGTTGTTCCGGCAGGAACGAAATCGACTTCTTCCACCTGGTTCTGTCCGACGTCACCAATCCATAAATCGCCCGTTGTATAATCGAAACTCCAACGCCAAGGATTACGCATACCCATCGTCCAGATTTCAGGACGTCCTGAAGTTGTATCGCTTGCAAAGGCATTCGTCGGCGGGATTTGATATGTCGGAATGGAAGGATCAACTTCTATACGAAGCATTTTACCCAATAGTGAGTCCGGATTTTGAGCACGGTTACCCGGATCATCGGCTGCACCGCCATCACCCATTCCGATATAGAGGTAGCCATCAGGGCCAAAAGCAATATGACCTCCATTATGATTACTATAAGGCTGGTAAATCGTCATTAAAATTTCCTCACTATTCGGATCAGCAGAATCAGGTGTAGCAGAATCTACATGAAATCGTGATATCGTTGTCGTACCTGAAGGACGAGAGGTATAGTTCACATAGAAATACCCTGAGGTAGCGAAGTCATTTGGAAATGCTAATCCAAGTAAACCTTGCTCAGAGCTGAGGAGAACTCTTGTAATGATATTTAAAAAAGGGGTAGTGTTTTTTACACCGTTCGAATCGAGGATTTGAATTACACCTCTTTGTTCAACAACAAATATTCGATCGTCTCCGCAATTTTTGATATCAACCGGAATATTTAAACCGGTAGCGAATTGAGTTAGTGTTATCTGCGAATAAACATTTGCTTTGCAGAGAAGAAGGAGTAATAAAAGTAGTGTGTATCTTTTCATCATTGTTTTGAGCCTTATTTGGGGCTTTCAACAAAAATAGAAAGATTCCGGGAATGATTGCATTCCCTAAAAAATTAAAGTTTTAAAAGATGATTACCTCTGAAATGAGCAATCATTTTCACTGCCAAAAAGGGAAAAGAATGAAAATTTAGAAGATGATTTTAGCTGTTATAACGGCAAGGATAGATATTAAAACGGCGTCAACGGCTAATAGCATGTACAAACTGAAAGGAACAGATTCTGTGTCTTTGTTACGGACGTTTTCCATTTCATCATCTTGCATGTGATTGTAGCTAACTACGGGTTCATTTTTCATGTTCAATTGTTTTCTTTAATAATACGCTTCAGGGCAGGTACCGGACAGGCGAAGAAGTTTGCTGCCTACTTTATGTAAGGTAATTTCCGAATTTGCTCAAAATGTCGGGGTGAAACGGCATTATTGCCATAATTTCGATGGATAGCCATCAGAAATCAAGCGTAATTCAGCGGCATTTTATTGAAACTCTTTCATCATATTGGGGAAAATCCGACATTGTCTTCATGTTTCTTGCAGAAAGCGTATTGATGATTGAGCCTGTGGGATTCAAGATGAATCACCAAACCGCGCTCGATAACAAGTTTCAGAGTACCGAACTTCCGGGAGATCGCCCGGCTGATGCCATTCGTGAATTCGTCAACTTCCGTGACCTCTTGCGCAATCACGATATCGACGTCGTCGTTTTTCATCCCGGCGATGAAAAAACTCCTGATGCTGTTTTCCCCAACAACTGGTTTTCGACAGATCCGAAAGGACAGCTCTACCTCTATCCAATGAAAGCGGAGAACCGGCGAATGGAACGACGGACAGAATTCATTCATGCCCTTCAACAAACCTACTCTCCTACTTTTGATCTATCTTTTTTGGAAAACGAAAATGAGTTTCTGGAAGGAACAGGAAGTTTGATTCTTGATCACGAAAAGAAGCTAGCCTTTGCTTCTCTCTCTTCACGCACAACAAAAGTTGCATTGCGTCTTTGGCAGGAACAAACCAATTACGAAATTATACCCTTCCACTCATTCGATAAAAACGGAGACCCGATTTATCATTAAAATCCAACTACAACGAAGTGATTGAAATCACCATCGATCAATTACATCGCTTCTGCGGCAACTGTCTGCAATTAAAAAATAAATCCGGTGAAAAGTTTTTGATTATGTCGACCACAGCCTTTCACGGATTTACACCTTTTCAACGAGAACGGATGATGCATTTTACCACAATACTTCATGCTGACATCTCTTGCATTGAACGTGCAGGTGGTGGGAGTGCAAGGTGCATGTTGGCTGAGTTGTTTTAGTTCGAGGTTCAAGGTTTAAAGTTCAAGGTTCAAAGTTTAAAGTTCAAAGTTTAAAGTTCAAAGTTCAAGGTTTAAGGTTGAGCGTTTCGAATTCAGCACTCAATATTCAATTTTCAATATTCAATATTCAATACTTAATATTCAATACTTAACATTCATCCCTGAGCCTCAAATTTCCATCCTGCTCCAACCGATCACCGAAAGCTTCTCCTAAGCAACCATTTATTAACAATGTGAACAAGTTTTCCACACTCTAGCCCAAGCTGGCAGAGGGCTTTGTATCTTCGTGACTATGAAAAGATACACCTCTTTTTACTCATTTTTATTGCCCAACACACAACGGCACAAAATACCTGGTCGGATCGGATTGCGAATATCATTTATACGAAGTGCAGTAATTGTCATAATCCAAATGGCATTGCTCCATTTTCATTGATGAGCTACACCGATGCGAGCGATAATGCAACCGACATTCAGGATGCAGTGAACAATCGTATCATGCCTCCATGGCCTCCGGATCCGGATTACAATCACTTTGCGCACGAACGAGTTTTGTCGCAACAGGAAATCGACGACATTTCTGATTGGGTTAATAACGGCATGGATCGCGGTGATTCTACAACCGAACCGGCACCACCTGTCTTCAATGGCATTTCAGAAATTCCGAATCCGGATGCGATCTTGGGTGCTCCTGTTTACAACGTAAATACAACAACGGATTTATACCGCTGCTTTGTGATTCCGGCAGGAAATAGTATCGATAAATATATTACCGGCATCGAAGCAATTCCGGGCAACCGAGCAGTTGTTCACCACATCTTAATTTACTCTGATACTTCATCTGTACCTGCTCAATTGGATGCAGCAGATCCGGATCCCGGTTACACTAATTTTGGTGGTACGGGATCTCAAACTTCTAAATTGATTGGCATTTGGGTACCGGGACAATCGGCGTACTACACTCCGCCGGGAATGGGAATCAAATTACCGGCGAATACGAATGTAATACTACAAATCCACTACCCCGGCGGAATCTCCGGACAGGTCGACAGTACAAAAATTGCTTTGAAATATTCGACTACAACGCTTCGCGAAATTGCGATTGAATCTCCTCTTAACCACTATCAGCTCGATAACGGACCATTGGTTATTCCGCCGAATCAAGTGAAAACATTTACCGCCCACTACGTATTGCCGATTGCGGTTTCAACACTTGCCGTAGGTCCTCATATGCATTTGCTTGGAAAAAGCATTCAAAGCTATGCTGTAACTCCTACATCTGATACAATTCCATTCATTGACATTCCAAATTGGGATTTCCATTGGCAGGGAGTTTACTCATTCCCTCGTGTTATTAAGGTTCCGACGAACTCTGTACTTTACAGCTCGGCAACATACGATAGCACAGCGAATAATCCGGAAAATCCAAACGACCCGCCTGCATGGGTAACATTGGGAGAATCTACTACTGATGAAATGATGTTGGTGTATTTTGCGTACACATATTATTTCCCGGGCGATGAGAATATTATTATCGACTCCAATGTTGTAACAGATATTGCACAACCGGTTACGAGCAGCATTATCACCACTGCACAATTATACGATCCGGTTCCTAATCCTACTTCTGAAAGAGTTACGATTCAATACTTCCTCCCGCATCAGCAGAGTTTTGCTTTGCAGGTCTTTGATCTGACAGGAAAATTGATTCGTGAAGTTAAGGGCGAAGAACAAAGCGGATTGATTACATCGCAATTCGACCTACATGAAATGCGCAGGTCAGTACATCATCAAATTAACGACGGCCGAAATTAGTCGCTCCAAGAAACTTATCAAAGAATAAACCCTTAGTGTCTTAGTGTCTTAGTGGTAAAATAAAAATTAACCACTAAGACACTAAGACACTAAGAATTACATATTTCTTCGGTACTGTCCCCCCACCTGGAAGAGCGCTCCTGTAATTTGTCCCAACGAACAATACTTCGTCACCGTCATCAACTCCTCGAAGAGATTTTTATTTTGCACAGCTGATAACTGCAAGTTCTTTAAAAGATCAGCTTTTTTGTCGGAATGACGTTTATGCAAATTCTTCAGTGTCGTAATCTGATACTCCTTCTCTTCTTCCGTAGCACGAATAACTTCGCGAGGAACAATTGTAGGAGAACCTTTCGACGACAAGAAAGTATTCACACCAATGATAGGGAATTCGCCGTTATGTTTTAAGGTCTCGTAGTAGAGACTTTCTTCCTGAATTTTACCGCGCTGATACATTGTTTCCATAGCACCAAGAACACCGCCGCGTTCGTTGATACGATCGAATTCGATCATCACTGCTTCTTCGACCAAATCAGTCAGTTCTTCTGTAATGAATGATCCCTGCATTGGGTTTTCATTCTTGGCCAATCCTAGCTCACGATTAATGATGAGCTGAATAGCCATCGCACGACGTACACTTTCTTCTGTCGGCGTGGTGATAGCTTCGTCGTAAGCATTTGTATGAAGCGAATTGCAATTATCATAAATCGCATACAATGCCTGAAGCGTCGTACGGATATCGTTAAAATCAATTTCCTGCGCATGAAGCGAACGTCCTGAAGTTTGAATGTGATACTTCAGCATTTGTGAGCGTTCGTCAGCGTTATACTTTAGCTTCATTGCCTTCGCCCAGATACGACGGGCAACACGACCGATAACGGCATATTCCGGATCGATTCCATTGCTAAAGAAGAACGACAAATTCGGAGCGAACTTATTGATGTCCATTCCGCGTGACAAGTAGTACTCAACGTATGTGAAACCATTCGACAAGGTTAGTGCTAATTGCGTGATCGGATTAGCTCCCGCTTCAGCAATGTGATAACCTGAAATTGAAACCGAATAAAAATTGCGGACTTTTCGCTTGATAAAATATTCCTGCACGTCACCCATAAGGCGAAGAGAGAATTCTGTTGAGAAAATACAAGTATTCTGCGCCTGGTCTTCTTTCAATATATCGGCTTGAACTGTACCGCGCACAATTTGCAGCGTATGTTCTTTAATTTTCTTGTAAACATCTTCCGGCAAAACCTGATCACCTGTAACTCCAAGCAACATCAGTCCAAGTCCGTCGTTTCCTTCAGGAAGCGGTCCCTGATAAACAGGTTGCTTCTCTCCTTTTGCTTTGAAAATAGCTTCCAGCTTCTTCTTCACCTCAGCCTCGAGTCCATTTTCCTTAATATACTTTTCGCACTGCTGATCGATTGCAGCATTCATAAAGAATCCCGTCATGATCGATGCAGGGCCGTTGATCGTCATAGATACTGAGGTCTTCGGATCTCCTAAATCGAAACCGCTGTAAAGCTTTTTCGCATCATCAAGACAACAAATAGAAACACCGCTGTTACCGATCTTACCGTAAATATCAGGACGAAGATCAGGATCCTGACCATAGAGAGTTACAGAATCGAAAGCCGTAGACAAACGTTTTGCCGGCATTCCTTTACTTACGTAATGGAAACGGCGATTCGTTCTTTCAGGTCCGCCTTCACCGGCGAACATACGAGTCGGATCTTCTTCTGTTCTCTTAAACGGATATACTCCGGCTGTATAAGGGAATTCTCCCGGGAAATTTTCCTGCAAATTCCAACGAAGGATATCGCCCCAAGCTTCAAAACGAGGAGTGGCAACTTTTGGAATGTGAGTATGTGACAATGATTCCGTAAATGTTTTCACCTTTACATCTTTGTCGCGTACCTTATAAATGAACACATCAGAATGATAAGCTGCAACTTTAGCCGACCATTCGTCGATGATTTTTTTATTTCTTCCGTCGAATGCAATCGAGATATTGGCATACAACTCTTCAAGCTGTTTTACCAAGCGATCTTTGTCGTCCATCTTCGATTCTTTCACTGCATCGATCGCTTGGCGAATACCGAATAATTTGTTGGCAAGTGAGCTCTGGTCATTTGTCCATTTACCATAGTTGCGAATCGTTTCAGAAATTTCACTGAGATAACGAGTTCGTGCCGGTGGAATGATGTAGATTTTCTCCGACATCTCTCCGGTAATTGTGAACGATGATTGCAAATTGCAATTAACTTTATCGTTCAGCTTATCGATCACAGCACGGTACAGACGATTCATTCCCGGGTCGTTGAATTGCGGAAGATCGTTCCATAAACCGGAAGTTCGTCGTCATTCGTTTCCCACAACTGATGATTGCGCTTGAATTGCTTTTTCACATCGCGAATTGCATCGAGTGCTCCTCGCTTATCGAATTTATTTAGTGCAATTACATCAGCAAAATCAAGCATATCGATTTTCTCCAATTGAGTTGCTGCACCATATTCCGGCGTCATCACATACAAAGCCAGATCAGAGTGATCGAGAATTTCAGTATCACTTTGTCCGATGCCGGAAGTTTCAAGGATGATTAAATCGTAGTGAGCAGCCTTCAAAACATCAACAGCATCTTTCACATATTTCGAAAGAGCGAGATTAGATTGGCGTGTTGCTAATGAACGCATGTATACACGAGGATTCGAAATCGAATTCATGCGAATACGATCACCGAGCAACGCTCCACCGGTTTTACGTTTTGAAGGATCTACTGAAACAATAGCAATATTTTTATCGGTAAAGTCGATTAAGAAACGACGAACCAATTCATCTACGAGTGAAGATTTTCCTGCTCCGCCTGTTCCGGTGATACCGAGGACAGGGACTTTCATTTCCTGCTTTTGTTCGGTAGAGAGAATTTGTTTGCGAATAGCAGCAAATTCAGCTTCGTTATTTTCAGCACAGGAAATTAATCTTGCAATAGCACGCGGAGTTTTCTTTGTGATTTCTTTTACTTCACCATTGAGATTTACACCGGTCGGGAAATCACATTTCTGAAGCATATCATTGATCATTCCCTGAAGTCCCATAGAGCGACCATCATCAGGAGAATAAATTCTTGTAATTCCGTACTTCTGCAATTCTTCAATTTCATTTGGAAGAATTACACCACCACCACCACCGAAAATTTTAATATGGCCACAACCTCTTTCTTTGAGCAAGTCAAACATGTACTTGAAATACTCCATGTGTCCGCCCTGATAGGAAGTCATTGCAATTGCCTGAACATCTTCCTGAATAGCACAATCAACAACATCGAGTACGCTGCGATCATGACCAAGGTGAATAACTTCGGCTCCGCTTGACTGGATGATACGACGCATAATATTTATGGAAGCATCATGTCCGTCGAATAAGGAAGCAGCAGTAACGATTCGGATTTTATTTTGTGGTTTGTAAACTTCGATCTTGCTCATAGAATGACGATGGTATTCGGTGGGCAAAGATACGATTTTTGACGGGAAAGAGAAGCCCTGTGGCTAGGCTAAGGTATTGATATTGAGAAAATTGATTTCGCGCGGAGATCGCAGAAATAAGCAGAAATCGCAGAAAGGGTTAGCGTAGGCGGATTGATTTTCGGTACTCGCGTTCAACCTTGCGGGCGGCGGCTTTGAAACCGGCGGTTTGATAAGGCATTTGCGAATCCATCGAAGCTTTCAACTCGCCGAAAAGTTCCGGGTACTTTGCACAGATTGGCAAGATTGCATAGATCGCAAAAACTTTATTTGCGAGTAATTCGTCGGTGTTATGAATGATTCGAAAACAGGCTTCCAAAACTTTTGTTTCAAGCATTGCAGGTATCTCAACAAATCTCAGAAGGCGAACAAAATTTCTTCGAACAGCATGGTGCACCGGTTTTGAAAGATGCGAAATTATTTTTGACAGTTTTCCCTTTACAAATTCCGGATGCTCTTCGACGCAATATGACAACGGCCACGAAGCACATTGAGCAAGTCGCTCATCTTTCCCCATACAGATCTTTAGTAAGTCATTAAATCGTTGTTGATCTTTTCCAACAAACTTAATAATCTTCAGTGCCTGTTTCTTTGAATGTTCTTCCTGTACTAATGCCGTTATTCTTGCCAGTGACATACGTGCCGATATTACTATTTGAATGAGTTCAAATATCGTAAAATGTTGCCACCATAAAGCTGAAAAAGATCAGTTTTCATCTTATCTTTCTGAGAGTCATACCTGATATAATTCAAAAAATAGGCGTTATTGGGTTTACGTTGTTCAAAAAGCCCTGAATAACGGTTGGCATGGTGGAAATTAACGGTATCTAAACTCTCCACTATTGAAGCAATCATTTCATCCTTCTTAATGGCTTTAATCGAATCCGGTTGTGACGCAATTTCTTTATACAAAGAATCCAATGCATGATGCGCACGAATCATATGTTGGGCGAAACGATCATAATCTTCCTTTCTGTAAATATACTCCTTGAGTTGATCCGAATCCTTTCCGTAGGTCGAAGTGAGGAAACGAATCGCGCCCTCCTCTCCTATCATGCTGGCGAGATTTTCATTGAAGTCGACATTACTTTTGACATAGACAGTTGCATGAGTCATTTCATGAATGATAAGCTCGGCTAATTGTCCTTCGGACCGCTTCAGCATATTCGATAAAATCGGATCCTTGAACCAGCCAAGCGTACTCCATGCACTGACCTCGCCGTAATCGGTATCAAAACCTTTTGCCTTCATTATGGAATCTTCTGCTACACCGATACTATAATCAAAGTATCCCTTGTATGAAACATCACCTAATACCGGAAAATGCCATTCGTATGATTTCAACTGAAATTTTTCACTCGCGGTAAGTACCCACAACAAAGGTTTATTATGCTGATCATACAACGTTGTGTAATTCTTCGATTTTTTAGTCCCAAAGAATCCTGCGCATAGCGACTGACCTTTTCAATAAATTGAATTTTCAATTTTAATGAATCCGAAACCTGTGAGTCCTTCAATACCTCATCTAAAGGCCGGGCATTATAAACGATATGCCATTGCCCTTTGAACTGAGCCCACCCATAAGCAACCAATTTGTAATTGAATGTTGCCCAAAACAAGGCAACAAGCAAAATCGCAAGAAAAAGGAATTTGAGATAGCGAAGAATCATATCGACAGTTTCGTCTAACAGTAAAAATAGCTTTCTTTGCACAAAGTCGCTCGAAGCTTCAAACAATTTACAAACATGTTTTTCTTCTTTTCAAAAATCCTCAGTCTCCTATTTTATCCCTTGACATGGATAATCATATTGCTGTTGATTTCCTTTTATACAAAAAATCAACGAAGGAAAAAGCGAAGCTTTCTGACAGCACTGCTTTTGCTGGTTCTCTTTTCGAACACTTTTATTTTCGATCGCTTCATGCACGCCTGGGAAGTTCCTGCTTATAATAGCAATGAAGTACCTCCAAGCGAGCTCGGGATTTTACTCACCGGAATGTCAACTTACGATCCGCAAATTAACCGGCTCGAATTCAACGATCGTACAGATCGACTTATGCAAACATTGGCCCTTTATCGCGACGGTAAAATCAAAACCATTCTTCTTTGTGGCGGATCTTCGAGTATGACAAATAAAGACACAACTGAATTCATTCTCCTCAAAAATTATCTTGTAAAATCCGGTATACCTGATTCAGTCTTGTTACTCGAGATGCAATCCCGCAACACACATGAGAATGCTATCTTGTCAAAGCCCTTTGTACTAAAAAACTCTCCGAATCAAAAACCGCTTCTCATCACTTCGGCTTATCACATGCGACGAGCTGTGGCATGCTTTGCTAAAGAAGGTATTCAGACTATTCCCTATTCGACAGATCGCTATAGCGGTCCGGTGAAATATGAATTCGATTACCTCTTCCTTCCGTCATCACAAACTTTGTTTAACTGGGAAAAGTTGATGCATGAATGGGTGGGGTGTGTGTCTTATAAATTTCAGGGGTATTTCTAGAGAGTATTTGCTGTAGTTGTTTCCCGCAGATTGCGCAGAAATTTCGCGGAATTCGCAAAGGCATCGACAAGACTACTCTTGGTTTTCAAAACTCCTTTTTTGAATCATCAAGACCAACCATAGGAAACCCTAAAAAGAAGAAAGATAATACTTCAGCGAATTTCTGCGGAATTTTTGCGCATACTGCGGGAACAAACAATTAGCTTAACCCCTTCAACTGCTCCTCAATCGCCCTAATCTTCGCCTCTGCATCCGCCAACTTCTTCTTCTCAATATCCACTACTTCCGGCTTAGCATTAGAAACAAAGCGTTCGTTAGCCAGCTTCGACTGAACTGATTTCAAAAATCCTTGATTGTATTCGAGTTCTTTCATGAGTCGTTCTTTCTCGGTACCTAAATCGATACCGGAAGAGAACGGAATATAAAATTCACTCTTACCAACTAAGAATGAAACAGCGTTATCAATTTTTCCGGAAGCAGCTTCGTATTTATCCAGATTACACAGACGAACAATCACGTCCTTAAATACTCCGGATGCCATTGTTGCATCTTTTGCAAACAATGAAATCTTATCTTTCGGAGAAATATTTTTCTGTTTACGAGTGTTACGAACTTGAGTGATAAGTTCCGACGCCATTGCAAAATCGCCCAGCAATTTCTGATCAATTGATTTTACTTCCGGCCATTGAGCAACGATAATGCAGTCACCATCTTTTCGTTCGCCCAACAAATGCCACAACTCTTCAGAGATAAACGGCATCCACGGGTGAATGATTTTCAAAAGCTCTTCGAAGAACATAACAGTTGCTTCCATCGTAGCTTTACTCACCGGCAATGGTTTTCCGTCGACGAAATCAGGTTTAACCATTTCCAGATACCAAGAACAGAAATCGTCCCAGATCAATTTGTATGACGACATCAGCGCATCACTCATTCGCAGTTTTGAATAGTGGTCGTTGATTTCTTCGAGCTGTTGTTGTAAGCGTGAACGGAACCAGTCAATAGCGATTTTCTCCGCATTGCTTTGCGCAACATCGCTAACCGTCCATCCTTTAACCAGACGGAAAGCATTCCATATTTTATTGGCAAAATTTCTTCCCTGTTCGCAAAGTGATTCGTCGAACAACAAATCATTTCCTGCGGGAGAAGAAAGCAACATACCTACACGAACACCGTCGGCGCTGAATTTTTCGATGAGATGAAGCGGATCAGGTGAATTACCTAGCGACTTCGACATTTTGCGACCAAGCTTATCACGAACGATACCCGTTAGATAAACATTGGAGAATGGCTTCTCACCCATCCATTCATAACCGGCAATGATCATACGAGCAACCCAGAAGAAAAGAATTTCCGGTGCAGTTACAAGATCATTTGTCGGATAGTAATACTTGATATCCTTGTTGCCCGGATCTTTGAATCCATCGAACACACTGATCGGCCACAACCATGAACTGAACCATGTATCGAGTACATCTTCATCCTGACGTAAATCCTTTTCAGAAAATTCAAATCCGGCGAATTGCTTTTTGAATAAATCGATCGCCTCTGCAGAAGTACGCGTTACAACACAACGACCTTTCGGATCGTACCATGCAGGAATACGTTGTCCCCACCAAAGCTGACGAGAGATACACCAGTCGTGTACATTCTCCATCCAATGCTTGTACGTATTGATGAACTTGTCCGGAATCAACTTCACATTTCCATTCAACACATTTTCCAGAGCAGGTTTACTGATCTGATCCATTTTCAGGAACCACTGCATGGAAAGTTTTGGTTCAATAACAGCATCTGTACGCTCAGAGTATCCAACTTTATTTTTGTAGTCCTCAACCTTCACTACATTTCCTGAAGCTTCGAGGTCTTTAATAATTTTCTTGCGAACAGTAAAACGATCTTCACCAACGTAGAACTGAGCAGCAGGGCTCATGGTTCCGGTCGTCGTTAATCGTATCGATAACTTCCAGATTATATTTCACACCCAGATTGTAGTCATTGATATCGTGTGCCGGCGTTACTTTCAGTGCACCTGTACCGAATTCCATTTCGATATACGTATCGAATACCATTGGAACCGGACGATTTACCATAGGTATAACGGCGAACTTACCTTTCAATCCTGCATAGCGAACATCTTCCGGGTGAACGCATACACCTGTATCGCCCAAAATAGTTTCCGGACGAACAGTAGCGATCGTAATGAATTCAGAACCCTTATGCTTCTTTCCTGCAGCTTCAAACTCCCAACCCAATTCAGAGAGTGTCCAGTTTGATTTATAATTTTTCAAAACATCGGCTGTAGCTGCATCCACAATCGGATAGCGAACGTAAACCAACCTTGAATTAACTTCTTTGTGAATTACCTCTTCATCGCTCAGCGCAGTTTTACCGGCCGGATCCCAATTTACCATTCGAACACCGCGATAAATTTGTCCTTTATTGAAGAGATCAATGAACACACCGATAACGGCATCACTCAAATCCTCCTCCATCGTAAAACGCGTACGATCCCAGTCGCATGACGCGCCTAATTTCTTCAACTGATCGAGAATGATTCCGCCGTATTTTTCTTTCCACTCCATGCGCATACTTCAAAAAGTCTTCGCGAGACAAATCCTTTTTGTTGATGCCTTTTTCTTTAAGCATCGCCACAACTTTCGCTTCAGTAGCAATTGAGGCATGATCCGTTCCCGGCACCCAGCAGGCATTTTTTCCCTGCATACGCGCACGACGAATCAACACATCCTGAATCGTATTATTCAGCATATGTCCCATGTGAAGCACACCCGTCACATTCGGAGGCGGAATGACGATGGTATAAGGCTCGCGATTATCCGGAACAGAGCGGAAAAAGCCCTTTTTCATCCAGTAGGCATACCATTTATCTTCAATTTGCGACGGGTCGTAGGTTTTAGGGATCTCTTGCATGCGGTTTGTGGGGAATTTTGGCGCAATTTACAAAAAAAGAGGTTCCATTTTGAATGTCCAAGGTTCAAAGTTCAAGGTTCAAGGTTCAAAGTTCAAAGTTCAAGGTTCAAAGTTCAAGGTTCAAAGTTCAAGGTTCAAAGTTCAAAGTTCAAGGTTCAAAGTTTAAGGTTCAAAGTTAAAGGTTCGGTACATTTTTTCAAATAACTAGCTTACAACCCGAAAGGATAAACATTCCAAAACTCTTCGACACTTTCCTACAACGAAAACATTGAACCTTGAACTTTGAACATTAAACTAAATCCACCCCCGCTCCTTATACCCCGCCATTCCCAGTTTCAACGCAGCGGTAATATGACCTGCCAATTCCTTGCTCCAGGTTTTAATGTGGAAGCACGATTTCCCTTTGAGCATTTTCATCAAATCCGGATTCAGCTTCGTTCCGATTTTAGGATCGCAGTAAATTGGCATGTAATAAAATCCGACATAACCTTTCATCGGTTTCACGGAAGCGAAAAACATATTCGGATATTTTCGTCCCATGAGTTCCATCGGTTTGTCAGTCCACAAATCAATGCCTTCTCTGCGCGATTCTCAAAAGTCTTTTCAAACGGCTTATGCACTTTCACAAGCTCGTTGTAGATCATGGTTAGGTCCGGTGATGTCTTTGCCATTCGTTCAAGGTTCAAAGTTCAAGGTTCAAGGTTCAAGGTTCAAGGTTCAAGGTTCAAGGTTCAAGGTTCAAGGTTCAAGGTTCAAGGTTCAAGGTTCAAGGTTCAAGGCCGGCCCACAAACACAACCGTCAATATTCAATTTTCAATCTTCAATCTTCAATAACTAACGCTTCATCACCTTCCACTCCTTCGGATAATAATTATTCACTCTCCTATCCAGCACCTTCACCCAACCGAGATTTTGATTTTCATACTGAATGATTGTCCATCCTTGAGGAGCATTTGCAAGGCTGATTGATTCACCACGAAGATATGTGAGAGCCGTTGGAAGATCCACATTTGCCGATGGAAACTGATCGCTTGCAGATAACGACAATGCCAATTCGGTAGACGGAATAAAGTTCTTATCCTTTTGTGTTCCGGTGAAAATACCTGCCTGACGAACAAACAAGTTTTTAAACAACAATGCGAAAAGCGAGTAATGCTCGGTTGGAATAGCATACACATGATCATCCTTTACGAAAGCTGAAAGATTTGCATCGATTCTAAAGTAGCTCGAAAAACTCATCCTGAAATCTTTTCCGTAATTCTGAGGATCTTCGTGACGCATTCGGAATCGTTTATCATGATCTATAGGTTTTCGAATCATGGAAATAAACAATCCTTCACCGATTACTTTATGCGGATAAAAATGATAGCCATATTCTGTTTGAACAATTCCATTTTCCGCAGGAACAGAATTACATATTTCATAACCGAATTCCGAAATCATTCTTTCAATCTGATCGCCATTCTCCGCCTTCTCAAACGTACAAGTGCTATAGATCAAGTACCCACCCGGCTTCAGTGATTCATGAATGCTTTCCAGGATTTGATTTTGTCGTGTCGAACAATGTTCAACCGCTTTCTCACTCCACTCATCAGCTGCTTCCGGATCGCGGCGAAATAAACCTTCTCCGCTGCAGGGTGCATCCACAACGATAATATCGAACACACCCGGCAAACGTTTGAAATCAGCCGGATCGTTTTGTGTTACAAAAGAATTTGTGCAACCCCACTTGGCAATATTTTGTTGAAGGATTTTATTGCGCGAGGAAATCACTTCATTACTAACTAAACATCCCTCTCCGTTGAGAAGCGAAAGCAAGTGTGTCGACTTTCCACCCGGTGCTGCACACAAATCAAGAACGATTGGCTCCGGATTGTCTTTGAGTGCAAGAAGAAACAATTGCTCGAGAAATTGGGAGCTTGCTTCCTGAACGTAATACGTTCCTGCATGGAATAATGGATCGAGCGTAAACGATGGTCGTTCGGGAAGATAGCGACCATTTTTGCTCCAAGGGATTACTTGAGTTTCAACAAAGCCGATATTTCTTTTGAATGGATTGAGTCGAACACTAACCGGAGCCGGAGTCGACAGGCTATCCAGAAAGGAAGAATACTCATCTTTGAAAAGTAATTTACTACGATGGAGAAATTCCTCCGGCCAATGATTCATGGGGTGAAGGTGCGAAAATGGTTTGAATTGATCAATGATTGTTTATGCATTGTTCAAATTTCAATGCAAAATTTTTGCAAGAAGAGAGAGGGAATTTACTACTTTGCAAAATCATTTTACACAAAATGCCAACCTATCAAATCAGCACCGATAAATCCCTGCTCAACAAAAAAGTAATTCACGAATTTATATCGAATTCGTATTGGGCAAAAGAAATTCCTATGGAAATTTTGGAGCTATCGATTGAAAATTCAATTTGCTTTGGTGTATATGAAAATGATGTACAAGTCGGCTTTGCAAGAGTGGTTACCGACAAAGCTACTTTTGGCTACCTTGCTGATGTATTTATTCTTGAAAGTCATCGCGGAAAAGGTTTGTCGAAAATGTTGATGGATTCAATTATGAGTCACCCCGACTTGCAGGGCTTACGTCGATTCATGCTGGCAACACGAGATGCACATGGTTTGTATGCGCAATATGGCTTCACTCCTGTTGCCCTTCCCGATCGACTGATGGAAATAGTAAAAAAAGATCTTTATCTGAAAAAATAATGCTGCGAAAAATAAATCTCACTACTCAAATTGTCATCGGCTTATTGCTGGGAATTATTCTTGGCGCCTGGTATCGTCACAACTGGCCCGATATGGCGAATATCAAACCATTCGCCGACAACATGCATATTCTGAGCGATATTTTTCTTCGCCTGATCAAGATGATTATTGCACCATTGGTGTTTTCACTCCTTCTCACCGGTATTGCGAAAGTTGGTGATTTCAAAACCGTAGGACGAATTGGCTTGAAGACGATGATTTATTTTACAGGCGCAACTATTGTAGCCTTATTACTTGGATTAATTATCGTCAACATCTTCGAACCCGGAAAAGCTTTGCAACTTTCCTCAAAAACACTAAGCAATGTTCAACCAAAACCATTTAACGGAAAAGAATTCATCGAACATATTTTCCCGGAGAGTATAGCCGACGTGATGGCTCGAAATCAGATTTTGCCCATCATTATTTTCGTCCTCTTCTTCGGAGTCGCTGTAGCTTCGATGCATGAAAAAGGGAAAATCATTATCGAGTTCTTCGACGCAATTGCACATGCAATGCTCCGAATCACAGGATATGTAATGAAGTTGGCTCCTCTGGCAGTATTCGGCTCGCTGGCTGCAGTAATTTCATTAAAAGGACTCGACATTCTCGGTGGGTATTTGCAAATCATCCTCTGCTTCTTCGGCGGATTGTTGTTCTTTATTTTCGGAGTGTTGCTCACAATTTGCCTTGTACTGAAAATCGATTTCTTCAAATTGTTTAATCACGTAAAAGAGCCGATGATTCTTGCTTTCAGCACGGCCAGTTCCGAAGCTGCAATGCCAAAAACTATTCTTGGCCTCGAACGATTTGGTTGTCCTCCTCGCATTGTAAGCTTCGTTTTACCACTTGGCTATTCATTCAATCTCGACGGCTCGATTATGTACATGACGTTTGCGACGATGTCAATCGCCCAAGCATACGGAATGCATCTGGGAATCTCGCAACAAATCACGATGATGCTCATTCTCCTCGTAACAAGTAAAGGAATGGCCGGAGTTCCACGAGCGTCGTTAGTTGTTATTGCCGGAATGCTTCAAACATTCAATATACCGCAAGAAGGCCTCACTCTTCTCATCGCCATCGATTGGCTTTTAGACATGGGACGGTCGGCTACGAATGTTATCGGGAATGCCGTGGCGACAGCGGTGGTGACGAAGTGGGAACGGGAGGCGATTGAAGATTGAAGATTGAAGATTGAAAATTGAAAATTGAAAATTGGCGAGACGGTTACGGTATAGACTATCGCAGGCTGAATAAATAAACGACTTTTTTGAAAATTATCCGTCAAGACGAAAAATACTTGCATTAAATATCCTAAAAGGAAATTCGCCTAATTGCGCCAATATTCAATCTTCAATTATCTAATATCCTAAAAGGAAATTCGTCTCCTTGCGCCAATATTCAATCTTCAATTTTCAATCTTCAATTATCTAATATCCTAAAAGTAAATTCACCCAATTGCGCCAATATTCAATCTTCAATTTTCAATCTTCAATAATCACCGTCGGTCCGTCTTCATCATCCGAAAAACATCAAACCTCTGCTTGATGTAAATACAGAAATCATACTGACTCGCCTGTTTCATATACGTTTCGGGAACGTTGCAGAAATCGATAAAGTCGTCGAATTCGGTGTCGTCGAGATTAACAATATCGTGCTCCACATAATTGGCTAAAAGCTGACGAAGCAATTCCTTGCGTTTATCGTTGTTGATTCGCTCTGCATTGTGTCGACGCACGCGCTGGAATTGAGAAAACTCCTGATACAAGAATGTGATTGGACTACTTAACGCATTTACTCCGCTTAACTCAAAATCTTTTTTATTATAACCGAGCTTTTGAATATCGGTGTAGATCGATTGCAAATCGCGGGGAGAAAAAATATTTACTTCCTTTAGTGTACGCGCTAATTTTGTGATTGGCACCCTGGCAAAGTAGATCGGTTTCGAAACTGAATCCGCCATTGAAATACGAGCATACTCGAAGCCTGTTGAGGCAATCAGCAACGTATCTGTTTTGTGTGCAGTAACAGAAAATGATCCGTCCGCTTTTCCAAACGTTCCCTGAGATGTACGCAAATTGATGATCATTAAATCTTCAAGTCGGGCATCGGGATTTGCAGATGAATACACCACTCCATTAACCATTACATTCAGTGAATCGCCGGCAAAGGAGAAATGGCTCATTAAAAGCACGAAGAAGAGAACAAGGCAAGCCGGTAATTTCTGCATAGGAGTGAAAGAAGCACGGATCTAGCCTTGCTTTGCTGGTGAATTTGAATCTTAAAGAACTGCAAAAGTAGATGGAAATTGTGTAAAAACCGCCTGAATGTGATTTGTTTCCCGCAGAAAGGCGCTGAAATTCCGCATAAATTCGCAGAAATGCTCATAATTACGAATTGATCACCTTATAACCGATCACCGATAACTCTCAAAACTTGCTATCCGTACTCCGATTTCTTATCTTCGCCACCTCAAATAAAACGTGTAAAAAAGTAAAAATTCCAACAAAATGGCAAATACAGGCGACATCAATGTAGGTACCATCCTTCGATATAACGGCGAATTGTGTGTTATTACCGAGTACATCCACCGTACACCGGGTAACTTACGTGCCTTTTATCAGGCAAAAATGAAAAATTTACGTAACGGGAAGGTTGTAGAAAACCGTTTCCGTGCCGGTGAAGAAGTAGATGTAGCTCGTGTTGAATTCAAAGAAATGCAGTTCATTTATCCGGAAGGTGATCATATCGTCGTGATGGATAATGAAACTTTCGATCAGGTTTATGTTCCTTCTGAAATGTTTGGCGACAACGTTAAACTCATGAAAGAAGGTATGACTGTGAAGATTGCTTTCGAAAACGATCAACCGATTCTTGCCGAAGCTCCGACATTCGTAGAACTCGAAATCACTTACACAGAGCCGGGCTTACGCGGTGATACAGCAACAAACACACTCAAACAAGCAACTGTTGAAACAGGTGCGATTGTAAACGTTCCGTTGTTTGTGAACCAGGGCGAGGTAATTAAGATCGATACACGTGATTGGTCTTATGCGGGGAAAGTGAAATAATATTGTAAAATCTAAATTAGAAAGCCCATCGCTTTATTGTGATGGGCTTTTTTTTATGCAAAATAAATTTGGTGACCAATTCTTTATGGGAACATTTTTTCCTGAAAGTGCCTTAAGTCTACCTTTGTTACGGTTAAACAATCGTATGAACAATTTTCTGTTTTTCGGTTTATAGCTCTAAGCAATAGGAACTGTTTTTAAAACCCGCACCTTTAATTTGCACATATTCACTTTTAATCAGATGTTCTATTTAACTTTCTGAATATTCGGAGTATCTGTTGTGAGTATCATAGTTCCACCAACAGAATCCAAATTGTCGAAGTATAATAAATTCCGTACAGGGATATTGGTGTTCAGGTGTGCAAAGTTTATCTATATGGTAAATCAATTCTAAACGATGAAAAGAATCTCCTCTTTTGTTTGGCTCTCCAA
The DNA here is from genome assembly GCA_016721305.1 of Bacteroidota bacterium. GTDB lineage: Bacteria > Bacteroidota > Bacteroidia > AKYH767-A > 2013-40CM-41-45 > JADKIH01. The sequence continues at coordinate 156,317 of JADKIH010000004.1, read as the reverse complement.
ATAATGCAATGATTTCGTGTTCATTTATTAAACAAGATTTATATATCGAATCAACACGCCGTAAAAATTGAAGGTTAGTTTCGTAAAACGTACTATCCGCACTTAACCTCCAATATTGTTCGATTTCCATTTTTAAGTCATTACAAAGAGCAGGAGATTTAACGATTCCGACCTTTCGACTGCATGAATAAAATACTACTAAAAAAATGAGAATATATTTCATTGTTTAATTACCTTATCCTAGTTAATCGTGTTTCTATATTTGAATTTTCAAATGGTAGGCAAACTTCTTCGCGGTTTATCATTGAGTCAAAGATACATTTTGAAAGCAATTGTTAACATCCTACAGATTTTTTTACGATATTGCATTCTAATGTACCGCAGGTTTTTGAATTTACGACAGGAATAAATTGTCTCATAAGCCTCACGCTTCAAGAAAATCGTAAATTAATATCAAGTCGGCATATTTCCAATAAAGAGTCTGCGCAAAAAATTGCAATGAAAAAAAAGACAACAAGAAACCTGCGAATAAGCCTACTGCTTTGTATGGCTCAAAACGCATAGTCTTTTTCGACTCTCTTGCCGAAGAAAACGAAAGTACTTATGAAGCATATTCAGCTACACAGGGAATCGAGAATATGCAAAGAGTTACAACAATGGTGAAGAAGATTTTCTCCAAAGAACTCAAGGAAAACCCCACATTGGGAAATCGAATTTATTTTGACTGCTAGATGGATATTTTACAAAAGGAATATCAAAAACTACTTTTACTACTGCTTAAACACAAAGTCGATTTTATGCTGATCGGGTTATGCCGTTATTTATTATGGATATTCTAGGACAACTTCAGACATGGACATCCTGCCAAAACCCGAATTAGCCTTTCCTCACATTGGGTGAATCTCTGCTTTTTTGCTTTAAAAAATGCGCGAACAATTTTCTCCTTTCCGGTTAACAACTCAAGGTAAAAACCATGATCCAAGTCTGCAACATTAAATTAGTTATTGCTTTTTCATTGGCGATTATTTAGAGAGATTTTACTCATTCCTGCAATTTCATTTTCTGACAAGAAAAGTGCAATGTAAAATCCATCTGACATTCCTTCTGCTTCTAATATACATTTTCCACTTACAGGGAAAAGTCGTTTCATAATTCTTCCACAACTATCAACAATTCTTACCTCTTGAATTTCTCGACCGGAATACTCAATCATAGCAATTGAATGTATGGGATTGGGGAAAATACTAATTGTCGCGTATTCCGAATTTGCATCGAAAACATTATCAATCAGTGAACAGTCGCTTGAAGATGTCGGGTAAATACTAGTACCGTTATAGCTAAAACAGGTTAAATCGAATAATTCACCCGGACTTTCAAGCGGGGCCATTAGCCCCGATGCATTGCCCATCCCTTCAATTATATATGGTTCCATTACAGGGGACCCTGAGATATAACGAATTCTTTTCCTGGAAACGCCCCCTAGGGTAACCTGGTCTACCGAATCTACGACATGATAAAACAGAGGAAAAGCATTATATATATCATTTATCGTGTCTCCGACATTAACAGAAAAATCATACATAAGTAATTCGTTTACAGAATCAGGATAAACATAATATACCTTTTGCGAAAGTGTATCATCGCGCAACAATCCGCAGTAACCAAAAGTTAAACAGTTTGAAATTCCGGATGAATAGATTTTTGAATATGTAATCGAATTCAAAACAGAATCTCCGTCTAACGTATATTGAAACGATCCGTTCGGCTGAGGGCCAGGTGAACAGCCGGAAGAATTATAATAATCGATTCTCCAAATAGCACTATCGAGTGGGAAATTCACATATTGTGAATATGAATAATCAGGCAGTAGCAAAAAACACTGTATCAGAAATAGACACACACTTGTTTTAAAGTTTTTCATGAGTTTCTTTCAATTAAATTTTTCAATATACCTCAATGAATAAATGAAAATTTGTAATAAAAATACCTTTTTTCATGACTTTTCACAATAAATCTCCCTATTTTCCCAAATTAAACGATATTAACCCATCATACGCATTGAAAAAGAACTCCTCCCGCAAACCCGAAAGCTTCATCACACCTCCCAACTATCCCGGAGGCAATAAAGCCCTGGGCGAATACATAAAGTCCAATCTCCGCTATCCCGAAGAAGCAATGAAAAATATGATTCAGGGAACGGTGGCTGTAGATTACGACATCGACGTTTTTGGCAGAGTAACAGCAGCTAAAGTAAAGCATGGACTCGGTTACGGTTGCGATGAAGAAGCCATTAGACTTGTAAAAGGATTGATATTCGAAAAACGTACTTATAAAGGATTACGGGTTGTTTTCCATAGGCAGATCAATATTCATTTCAAAATTCATGAAGTGATTAAAACGCCTCCGCCGGAACAAACAATTAATTACACAATAAAATCCGACGACGCTAACAAACCTAAAGAGAATATCATTAATATTACGGTGAAGATTGATAATCCACCGAAATAAATGAAAACCGCTACTCTGCTTGTTCTGCTCCTTTCAATCAACTTTTCATATGCACAAACAATTCCTCCGGCACGAACGAGCAACTGGGCACACAGCGGTTACGAAGGGACCATTCCCTCTCCTCCTATTACTGTCGATCTCTCTACTGTTGGAGCCGTAGGTGATGGCGTGACCGATAATTACACCATCGTTCAGAATGCAATTAACGCAGCAAGCGGAAGAACGGTACTCTATTTCCCTCCGGGAAATTACCTGCTCAGCTCAACATTAAATTTATCGGACAGCATTATTCTCCGAGGCTATTCCGCCGACTCCACTCACCTGCTGTTTAATTTCAACGGCGCCGTTGCAAATGGAATCAATATCAGCGGATCAGTTCCCGGAAGTTTTGTGAGTGTTACAAGTGGCGCCGATCGAGGAAGTAATTTTATCTTAGTGAGCGATGCCACCTCCTTCACTACCGGCGATTTTGCAGAGCTGCAGGAAACGAATGGCACGTGGGATACACAGCCGGTAAGCTGGGCGGATAATTCGGTCGGACAAATTTTACATCTCACCTCAATCAACGGCGACACTCTATTTTTCGACGAAGCACTTCGCATCAATTATCTTTCTTCTCTGAATCCGCAGGTGCGAAAAATTGTTCCTCGTCATGAAGTCGGCATCGAATGTTTGCGTATGACACGAGTTGACAGCGTTCACGTCGGTGTCTGTCTGAACATTTATCTGAATTACGCAGCCAACTGCTGGATCAAAGGCGTCGAGAGTAGCAAGAGTATTGGAAGTCATTTTGAAGCCGATGCTTGTACAAATATTTCCATCAGCGGATGCTACGTTCACGAGAACTTCGAATACGATGGAACATCTACACATGGTTATGGAATTACGTTGTTCAGGCACACCGGACAATGTCGTGTCGAAAATAATATCATGCGACATTTACGTCACTCCTTCTCCATGCAATGCGGATCGAATGGAAATGTGATTGCGTACAATTATAGTTTAGATCCAAATCGCTCAGAGTTTCCGGCGAATTACGGAGCGGATATTTCAATGCACGGTCATTACACCTTCAGCAATTTATTCGAAGCAAACATTGTGCAGAACATTCAAATCGACCAAACCTGGGGACCTACGGGACCATTCAATACATTTTTCCGAAATCGTGCTGAGTTGTACGGAGTGTTGATGACATCAGGAGCAGTCGAAAGCGATTCATTGAACTTTGTCGGAAACGAAATTCCGAACACCGGACTCTTCATGGGCAATTACACAATTGCAGGTACCGCACATTTTGAGCACGGAAATAATGTACGAGGAACAATGACACCGACGGGAACATCTGCTCTACCGGATGACAGCTACTATCTCGATTCGATTCCTGTATTTTGGACGAGCTCTGTTTTCCCTACTCTGGGAACTCCGAATTACAATACAGGAAGCATTCCTGCGAGAGATCGTATTTAGCCGGAGTTTCACTCACGGTTTGCGCCGATGAAGTGAGTACCGGAATCACAACCGATTTAGTTAGCAAGGCACTTGAAGTTTATCCGAACCCTGCAAGCAAAAGCTTTACGATTCAATTGCAATCAGAATTCGCTTCTAAGGTGCGAATCAGGCTTACCGATATCACCGGAAAAGTTGTGCTTGAGAAAAACGAAACAATTGCCGCGGGAGAAAATACAATTGCAGTTCATTCAGAAAATCTGACGAATGGAATTTATATTCTGGAAGTAACGGATAAATTCATGACTCACTCGAGCCGAATGATGATTGCCGGAAATTAAGCAGCGCTATTCTGATTTTTATCTCCGAAAGTCGTACGGAATACATTGTCCCAGATTTTCGAGCTTACACCATAACCTTTGTCCATGTCTTTGTAGTGATGTAACATGTGATGGTGCTTTAAATTCAACCAGAATTTACTCTTGAAATTGTAGTGATGCAAAGCATAATGCGTCATGTCGTAAAACAAATACCCTGAGATGAATCCAATGAAAAACGGAAACACGTGAACAGGTCCTACGATGGCTTTGAATAAGAAGAAGAACAATGCTGCAAGCGGAATACTCACTGTTGGCACCATTACCAGACGCTTACTGTCGCTCGGATAATCATGATGCACACCATGAAAAACAAAGTGAATGCGAGCACCCAATTTTCCGGGAGGCATCCAGTGAAATACAAAACGATGGAGCGCATATTCAGTAAACGTCCACACGAATAATCCAACAGCAATGAACTCACCTACTTTCACAATAGAAATCTGCAGATCTTCGAACGAATGATAGAAGAAGTAGATGATTATCGGAAGAAAAATGAACAGCGGAACGGAATAGTGTATTCGGGTGAATTTTTCTAAAAAAGGATTTTCGAACATCTTTATCGTCTCATCCTTATTGCTAACAAAGTTCTTTGCCATCGGGTTAGTTTTTTTTTGTGGTGACTAAGAGAAAGCAAAAGTATGGAAAAATTTGCCTTACTCGGTCGTTACAGTGAAGGTTTCATTGATAAAATCGCCATTCGGAGTAAATGTATTTGGAATAAAAACAGCAAGTTCTTCTTTTATAATAACGACATAGGTAATCGTATCCGTACATCCGTATCCGTTCTTAACGGCAAGCGTAACAGTATAGCTACCTTCACCGGGGAAAGTGTGACTCGGATTCAAGACAGCGGTTGAATCGCTATCCGGGAAATACCACATCCAGGAGGTGGCACCCAGTGAAAGATTGGTAAATTCTAATTCGCTTAAAAACGCCGACGGATATGGATTTTCGTAGATGAAGTTTGCTGTCGGTGAAGGGAAATTCTGAACGGTATAAGAAGTCAGTGCGACAGGAGGATTCGAGCAAGGAATCGAAGAAACATATTCGACAGTAACAAGATCTGAATCTTGCAAAGCACCGGCATTAAAGAAAGAAGAATCTTCATTTTGCAAAACACCATTTACGTACCAATGATAAGCCGGAGTAGTTCCACCATTCACTCCACTCGCTAAGAATGAAATTGGTTTGCCATCGCATACAACAAATGGAATCGAAACTACCGCTACGGAAGGCACTGCGGCTGCTACAGCTTGTATCGTATCTGCATCCGCTGCAGTAGGTGTTGCCAGACAGGCATACGAAGATGTCAGCTGAACAGAAACTATCGAACTATTCGGCGCAGCAGCTAAACTGAAAGTATTGTTTGCGCCCGGACCTGAAACAGGAATGTTATTTACATACCAGATATACGACGGACTTGCTCCGCCGTTAACAGGACTTGCAGTAAAGTGAACTGTATCGCCGCTGCATAAATTTGCACTTGCATCCGATGTCACTACAACTGCCGGTGAAACATTTTGAAGCAAGGTAACATGTACTGTATCTAATCCATTCGGCTGTGCAACACAACGCAAAGACGAAACAAGAATAAGTCCGATAATCGAATCCGTTGCACCAATTGTCGTCGTGAATGTTGAACCCGTAGCTCCGAGAACACTCACACCATTGATAGACCACTGATAGGTCGGCGTTGTACCTTCGTTTGTTGCGACAGAGGTAAATGTAATCGGTGATCCGGGACAAACCGATGTGTCGGGCGAAATTGCAATTGTTGGCAGTACACCTGAGTTCATCGCCACAAATAAAGATGCTGTATCCGTTGCAACTGAAACACAAGTAGAATTTGAATGAAGTACGGCCTGAACAATAGATCCGTTATGCAAATTCGATGTGACTAACGAATCAACTGTTCCCGTCTGCACAATAGCTCCGTCGACGATCCAATCGTATGTCGGATTTACTCCTCCATTTACAGGTGTTGCATGGTAAGTCAATGTATCACCGACACACAACGGCCCGACAGATGCGGTACTGATTGTCACATCAGGAGCCGATAGAGCATTGATGGTAATCGATAATGTTGAATCAAACAAACAACCGCCACTCTGATGTTGCAAAGTGATATTGTAATTTCCTGCAAGAGCATATTGAATAGTTGGTGTCTGATTATCGTTAATCACACCACCCGGCTGATTACTTCCCGGAACCGTCCAGTCGTAATCTGTTACAGGATCGCTTCCGTTCCCTGTCAGTTGAATCGGTTGTCCGACACAACTTGTAATTGGCGAAATAGTAAATCCCGGATTGTTGTTTGTCGTAATCGTTATCGTATCCGCTCCACTTACTGTATTCCCGCAAGCATCTGTTACTACAACCGAATAAATAGTTGTCGCCAAAGGTGAAACCGTAAAAGTATCATTCACACTCGCACCGGAATTCCAATCGTAAGTATAAGGGCCAATCCCAAATTGAGGAACAACGACAAGATCGACGGATGTACCTCCGCAAACTTGCATCGAAGGACTCAGGAATTGCATTTCGAGAGAATGCCCTTGCACTTCGATTACCCAAGGCTGAGAAGCGCGAATGCAATTGCCGGAACAGGTAGTGCTCGTATCGCTATTGCAACGATAAAAATGTAAAACAAAATTCAGGTTCTGTGGTACACACGAGCCTGCCGGAAAGCAAGGAACAAATTCAGTGATGATACTCGGGAACAATGAACAAACGCCTGGCAATTGCCCGGATGGTCCCTGATTTGTCCAAACAGGCAATGCGCCTGTAGGTGCATTACACGTTCCTGACATCTCCATGCTAAAGCCTCCATCTTTCACGAGGCAAACGCCTGCAGTACGATATTCAAAACTTCCGATGATATTATAGACGGTAGCAAATGCCGGAGTCAGGACAGACATATTGTAATCGCAGCTGTTCGTCCAACATACGGCCGAATACTTTGTCCCGGCAATCACCGCAGCTGCAACCGTACCTGTAACAGAAACAAGCGGATCAATGATGACGGGATATTTTCTACCATTATCGTTTAACCAGCTGAGCGGAGTGAGTACGTCGAATAAATTTCCGTTTCGGACCTGAGTACTAACGGAAAATGGAGTAGCCGAAGGATCGTTTTCGAAAGCATAACAACTTTCAAAAGTAAAAAGCGTTTGCTCATTTGCATCGCTAATATTCTTCGACTCAAAGCCTGCATACGCAGCTTGCGAATCCCAATGACTATTCTTTGGTAGATCAACAATCTGTCGCATAATTAAAACACCATCGGTAATTGGCAAACGTTTATTCAAAATGAAATTACTTTCTATACTGCCTTCGGCAACGATAAAAACCAGGTCTATCCCGGGATAAAAATCGATAATTCGAATTCCATCATCGCCTGCAGTAAAATTTATCCAGTCGCCTTTTCCCAATGAAACTTCGTCGCCTTTCGAATTACGATGAATAAGCTGAATGTCTTTGGCGAGAGTCAATTTATTCGAACCAAAAGAGACATTCACAAATTTCCCCGAAAGATCAATCTTCATCTTCGCAGGCTGTTCATCCGAAACGAAAACCAATGGCACCGAAGTAGATTTTAAGCGCGGATTGATTTCTCTCCACCATCCATTTTCATCCAGGTAATTAATCGGAGAAGCCGATTGCATAATGGAAAAATGAGAATTCTTCCCTACCTCCACGAAGTAATTTGAAAACTCAGTTCGTTTATCGATTCGTTCAACAGCTTTGAACCCTTTAGCTTGTCTGAACGGCAATCTTCCTGCATCGGGATGATTTCTAAACTCGGAAGGCACTAAGCGATTAAATTCACCGCGGTCATATTTCTCTCGTTCCGAAAAACGGACAAAGTTCGCTTTCTCCAGCTTCCACTGTTGTGCGGAAGCGGACAAAGAAAATACAAGAAAAAAGAGAAGCCGGAATGCCCTCATGAAGGTGAATTGATTAGAGACTATAAATTTCGCAAAAATTCTTCACTTGCCTTAATCATTGGGTAGATGACCTGATCTTCATCGAGAAAGCGTACTTTTTTGCGGTAAGCGGCGATAAACTCCTCCACCATCGTTGAACTTTGGAGCGGACGACGGAATTCCATAGCCTGACAGGCCGTCATTAATTCAATGGAAAGAATGGTATAAAGATTTTGGACAACGCGGTACAATTTAGTAACCGCATTTGCTCCCATGCTCACATGATCTTCCTGTCCGTTACTCGAAACGATGCTATCAACAGAAGCCGGAGTACACAATTGCTTATTCTGACTTACAATCGATGCTGCTGTATACTGCGGAATCATAAAGCCTGAGTTCAACCCCGGATTTGCTACCAGGAATGGTGGCAATCCGCGTTGACCTGAAATCAATAAGTACGTACGTCGCTCCGAAATATTTCCAAGCTCAGCTAATGCGATAGCCAGAAAATCTGCTGCCAATGCCAAAGGTTGTCCATGGAAGTTTCCTGCTGAAATGATTTTATCTTCATCAGGGAAAATTGTTGGATTGTCGGTAACTGAATTTATTTCAGTAAGCACAACTTGAGCTGCGTAATTGATAGCATCACGTGTTGCACCGTGAACTTGCGGAATGCAACGGAAAGAATACGGATCCTGAACATGCTCTTTACGGCGTTTCAGCATCTGGCTTCCTTTCAGAATGCTTCGCATATTTTCCGACACTTCAATCTGTCCTTTATGCGGGCGAATTTTATGAATGAGCTTATCGAAAGGCTCAGGACGGCCATCGAAGCCGTCGAGTGAAATCGCAGCAACGAAATCAGCCAACGAAGCCAGCGAATACGCCTGAAGCAAACAATACAGCGAGTATGCCGACATGAATTGTGTACCATTCAACAAAGCAAGACCTTCTTTCGACTGCAATTCAATCGGCTTCCAGTTAAATTTCTTGAGAATATTTTTTGCCGGATGGATCTCTCCCTGATACCACACTTCGCCTTCTCCGATTAACGGCAGGCATAAATGTGCCAACGGTGCTAAGTCGCCCGAAGCGCCCAAAGATCCTTGCTGGTAAACAACAGGCAACACTCCTTCATTGAAAAAATCAACGAGTCGTTCTACGGTCTGAACCTGCACACCTGAATTTCCATACGACAAGCCCTGAATTTTCAGGAGCAACATGATTTTTACCAAATCTTCCGGAACATACTCACCTGTTCCGCATGCATGCGACATCACCAGATTTCTCTGCAACTTACCTAACTCATTTTCCGAAATCGATTTATTATACAAAGCGCCGAAACCGGTATTGATACCATAGATCGGCTCACGAAATTCTTTCAGTTTTCTGTCAAGGTATTTTCTGCCCTTGCTGATGTTTGCTCTTGCTTCTTCACTAAGAGAAAGTTTCAAATTACTTTGCAGAATTTCTTCTACATCGCTAAATGTCAATTCTTCGGCACTGATTTTAAATGCAGCCATATTATGAGTTGTGATTTTTAATGAAAGATGATAATTCACCGGCCGGCACCTGATGTTGCTCGCCGCTTGTCATATTTTTTACGGAAATCATTCCGCTTGTCATTTCGTTGCTACCTACAAGCGCTACAAAAGGGATTTTCTTTTTATCAGCATACGTCATCTGCTTTTTCATTTTCGCAGAATCAGGATAGACTTCTGTAAAAACGCCATCATTGCGCATTGTCCGCGCAAGATTCAAACAGTAAGCAGCTTCTTGCTCACCGAAGTTTACAAAGAGTAATCGAGTCGACACCGTTGAGAAATCAGGAAAGCCTCCCGCCTCTTCGAGTACATCGTAAATACGATCAGCTCCGAATGAAATTCCCACACCGGAAACATTCGGCAATCCGAAAATTCCGGTTAAGTCGTCATACCGTCCGCCTCCGCAAATACTACTGGTAAACTTTGAACGAGGATCATTCGCCTTTACTTCTATAATCGCACCGGTGTAATAATTCAATCCGCGTGCAAGCGTAATGTCAACTTCAACATGATCCGCCTGAGGGAACAATAATGCGAACGATGAAAGAATCGATCGAGTTTCTTCAATGCCCTTCAATCCGATCTCCGATGATTTCAACACATCTGATAGCGTAGCAAGTTTTTGCTCATTGCTACCCGAAAGTAAGATGATAGGTTCGAGTTTCAGAATGGCAGCATCACTAAGATCTTTACTGCGCAATTCTTCTTTTACTTTATCAAGACCGATTTTATCGAGCTTATCAATTGCAACGGTGATATCGATAATCTTCTCCGGCGCACCAATCACTTCAGCGATGCCGGCTAGAATTTTACGATTGTTGAGTTTTATTTTGAAACCGACATTGAGTAATTTGAAAACATCAACGATGATAGAAAGTAAATCCACTTCGTTGAGCAACGAATCACTTCCGATCACATCGGCATCGCATTGATAGAATTCGCGGTAACGACCTTTCTGCGGATTGTCGGCACGCCATACAGGTTGAATCTGGTAACGACGAAAAGGGAAAGCGATATCGTTCTGATTCATCACGACAAAGCGGGCAAACGGAACGGTGAGATCGTAGCGCAGACCTTTTTCAGTCAAATCGCTGATCTTTACATTCGGCCCAACCTCTTTTATTTTATCTAAAACACGACCGGAGTTAAGAATCCGATACATGAGCTTATCGCCTTCTTCGCCATACTTTCCTTCGAGCGTAGAAAGATTCTCCATCGTCGGAGTCTCAATTTGCTCAAAGCCATACCGGGCAAAGACTGAACGGATGGTATCGAAAATATAATTACGCCGACGCATCTGTTCGGGCGAAAAATCACGTGTTCCTCTGGGAATTGCGGGTTTTGACATAGCACTTTAAAAGCCCAAAATACGAAAGTCAGACAGATGATTCCGCTCTGAAAAAGGCAGTTTTCCACAATCAGAATGGGGTTTCTCTCTTAAAAACGATCAAAATGCTATGCCAAAACAGGACAAATCCAAGGCTACTTCAAGGCTATGAGCTTATCAAAGGCCTCTTTGTCCGCCCTATTGTATGAAAGCTAGCTATGCTCAGAGTAGTTTTCCACAAAACGACTTCTTTTTTGCTCTAAAGCTTCCTTAAAATCATCGAAATTGAGGTAGTTAATCCACTTCACTTCATTTTGCTGATGAGCCGTTATCTGAGCTTTCACACTGTCGAGATTTTCATAAACCATCGGCATTGCTTTATCGGAAAGCGCCAGGTAAAAATCAACGTCGATCTCTCCTTTATTCCAATGTGCCAGATTGTATTTTGCAATCTGAACATCCCAGTTAAAAAACGTGAGTGCGATCATTGTGACATAGACCGCCCATGTATTGAGTCGGACCAAAAAGTAAACCGATTTCACTTTCCTGATTTTGTAGTACATGGTAACGAGGCCGAAAATCGTCAAACAGATAAACACTAATACTCCGATTCGTTTGTATGCCAGTCCGTGAAAATCGATGTAGTGATAATTCCTCAGGAAAACAGAATAAGCCAACACGCCGTTTTGAATGATCCACAACAAGGCAAGTTGCTTGAGCCACTTATTGTCTTTGTAAAAATTCTGATTCTTCTTGAAGTAATAAAGCAAAACCGCCATTGAAAGAAAAATACTGAAGATCAAAACACCTGTTCCTTCGCGTACATATTCTTTCAAACTAAATGCAGCAGGCAATTGGAAATTAAACCACAGCCAACGGATATCAACGAAGTTCTCTGCTAACAAAAGCACGTTCACCATTAAGAGCAAAATGATTCCTCTTCGCGATTGATTTTTCAGTGCTAATGCCGGAAACGGAGGACGGAGCGAATCAGCCACAGGCAATCCGGTCCAAAATGAGTACGCCTGACTCTTCCTGCTTCTGTATTGACGAATTCTCTCCATCTTATCCTTATGCGATAAATCGCGGTCGAGATAAATAGCCACTTCATTACGATAGTAAATAATTGAAAGAATAATTGCTCCGAAGAAAATAAAAAAGATTCTGCCTAAACTTATTGTCTCGAAGAATAGTGAAATACCGTTGATGATCTTTCCGAAAAACTGAGATGCGTAATGACTAAAAAGCGGGTTCGCATATGAGTAGAGCTGATAAAAGATAAATGCGATTAAAAAAGGAACCAGGCTCATTCGAAGAATTCGCAGTGCTCGGTACAAATTCGGCACTTTCTTCGCTTGCTCTTTCTTCCGCTTGTAAAGCTGAAACGGAGTCATTACTACGCTAGTCACCATGTGTAGAAATGCATAATAAATCGACCGAAACGATGACTGATGAACAAATGCCACTAGCACAGTGAATGAAAGAATGTTGGCGATTTTCGATTCTGTTGAATTAAAAAACAGAACCATTAACGATGATAAAATTGTTCCGATAACAGTGACTTTTACATTAAGAGAGCGAAAACTTTCTTTGTAATTGAGGTAAAGTCCTCCAATCAATAATAAAGTAAAGAGGAATAAATTCAGTCCAAGATTTTCATTCCAGAAAATGAAATTGAAAACGATTAAACTGACAACGAAGGCTGGCTGGAGCCATTTCAGGTTTTTCATGTATGCGGCTTTTGGTTTGAGTTTCAAGTCGTGGATGGCACTTTTTTCGAATGATCGGAAAGTTTATCAAGCTGGCGGATTTTCTTTCGTACAATTAACAGCGGAATCACTCCGACAAGTCCGAAGGAAATATCAATCAGTTGATGAAACAAAGGAATAGAGCGAATAGGTCCGGTGATAAGCGCCAGTGGGACAATTGCAACACAACAAAGAATTGCCCAGTCGATTACCCATTCGTTTCTGACCGGATCACGAAACGGCCCGATAAAAGCCATGGCAATTACCAAATGAGCAAATGCCAGCCAGTCCGTTCCGTAAGCGATAAAAGAAAATTGATTATTGGTTTGATTGACTCCGTCAGCGACACGTCGAATCCAATCCTGTAAAATACCGGGAAGAAAATTGCTGTGACTACTCAACCAATTTAATTCGCTTTGCAACGGGAAAGCCGTTACACCACTAAGTACAAGTCCAAAAATAAAAAGCGCAATCCAAATCCTGATTTTGCGTAAAAGCGTATCGGTTGTATCCATGGTTGTCGCCCTCTGAACGACGGACCGGTGGATTTATTGGAGAGGATTGGGAGTTTAACACTCCTTAAGGCTTTTTTATTGAAGATTGAAAATTGAAGATTGAATATTGGGCGGAAGTATTGAGCCGACTTGGGGAAAAGAGAGAAGTGAAGATTGAATATTGAATATTGAAAATTTGGCGGAAGTATTGAGGCGACTTGGGAAAAGAGAGAATTGAAGATTGAAAATTGAAAATTGAATATTAGCCAAACAGTATCTGCTACGCCAATATTCAATATTCAATCTTCAATCTTCAATAAATCAACGGACCATGCTCTTATAGCGAATCCGATGCGGCTGAACATCGCCCAGTCGTTGCTTCTTGTTCTCTTCGTATTCAGAGAAGTTACCGTCGAAGAAGTACACTTGCGAATCGCCTTCAAAAGCTAAGATGTGAGTAGCGATACGATCGAGGAACCAACGGTCGTGGGAAATAACCACGGCACAGCCGGCAAAGTTCTCGAGCGCTTCTTCAAGTGCACGAAGTGTATTGATATCGATATCGTTCGTCGGCTCATCAAGCAGAAGAACGTTTGATCCTTGTTTCAATGCAATGGCTAAGTGAACACGATTACGCTCTCCACCCGACAGTACTTCGAGCTTCTTGCTTTGATCAGTTCCGCTGAAATTGAATTTCGAAACATAAGCACGTGAATTCAATTTCTGTGTGCCGACGATCATCGAGTCCGTTCCGCCGGAGATAATATCGTACACGGTTTTTCCCGGTACTAAATCATCATGCGACTGCTCTACGTAATCAATCTTAACCGTATCACCTACTTTGAAACTACCTGAATCCGGAGTTTCAAGTCCCATGATCATTTTGAAAAGCGTTGTCTTACCGGCACCATTCGGTCCGATTACACCAACGATTCCCGCAGGGGGCAAACTGAAACTTAAGTTTTCAAACAGCATACGATCGCCGTATGACTTCGAAATATTTTCGGCTTCGATAACTACTCCACCCAGACGAGGTCCCGGCGGAATGAAGAGTTCGAGCTTGTCTTCTTTTTCTTTCGTGTCTTCATTCAACATTCGATCGTAAGCAGCGATACGAGCTTTCGATTTTGTATGACGACCTTTTTGGCGACAAACGCACCCACTCCAACTCACGTTGTAAAGTTTTCTGACGTTTGCTTTCTGTACGTTCTTCCTGAGCTAGACGATTTGATTTTTGCTCGAGCCATGAAGAGTAATTTCCTTTCCAAGGAATTCCTTCACCGCGATCCAATTCAAGAATCCAACCGGCAACATTGTCGAGGAAGTAACGATCGTGAGTTACGGCGATAACCGTTCCTTTGTATTGTTGTAAGTGTTGCTCCAACCAGAGAACTGATTCAGCATCCAGGTGATTCGTTGGCTCATCGAGCAAAAGAACATCCGGCTCCTGAAGTAAGAGACGACAAAGAGCGATACGACGTTTTTCACCGCCGGAAAGATTCGCAACGCTGGCTTCCGGATCAGGGCAACGCAGTGCGTCCATGGCGATTTCGATTTTGTTATCGATTTCCCATCCGCCGCAAGCATCAATTGCATCCTGCACCTGACCTTGACGTTCGATGAGTTTATTCATCGCATCATCTTCCATCGGTTCCGCAAACTTATTGTTGATGTCTTCGAATTCCTTCAAAAGATCAACTGT
Organism: Bacteroidota bacterium; assembly: GCA_016721305.1. Classification (GTDB taxonomy): domain Bacteria; phylum Bacteroidota; class Bacteroidia; order AKYH767-A; family 2013-40CM-41-45; genus JADKIH01. The sequence goes on along the minus strand of JADKIH010000004.1, from coordinate 141,242 downwards.
CTTTTGCGCACCTTCCATTACGATTTCGCGTGCTGTTTTCGTTTTATCAAATTCAGGTTCCTGAGAAAGATAACCAACGGTATAACCCGGTGAGAAAACTACTTCTCCGGTGAATGATTTCTCAATACCGGCAATGATTTTCATAAGCGTCGATTTACCGGCGCCATTCAAACCTAAAATTCCAATTTTCGCTCCGTAATAGAACGAAAGGTAAATGTCTTTCAATACTTGCTTCTGAGGAGGGTAGATTTTACTCACTCCCACCATCGAGAAGATGATCTTTTTATCGTCTGCCATGAACTAATGATTTTTTGTTGGGTAGATTCTCTTGTCGGGACAAAGGCTTTAAAGGATATTGACAAATGCCTCTCATTGGCCCTTTGCAACAGCTTGAATATCAGCCATCGGCAATAACAAGAGCGCCGATTAACCAATAAATACCCCTGATTCCCCTGCCGCGAAGATCGTCAAAATACTTTAATTATGAGCGTTTTATGGTGTCAGAAAGAGCATTTTTTTATGGAAACAAAAAGACTGATTTTCAGTACAAAACAGCATATCCGGAAGGCTCATTTCCGGCTTTGAAAAAGACCGCCTTTAAACCGGGCGATTTGACTGAAAAAAACAAATGAAAAAACTACTTCTGATTCTCCTGCTGACAGGCTTTTCATTCAGCATGCTTGCTCAACATTCTAAGCTCAATTTCGGCATTCAACGAAAAATGATGGATGCACGTCAGAGTAATCGTGAGATTACTGTGCTTGTAAAAGGAGATCAATCTATCATCCGACAAAAGACGGAAGAGCTGGGCGGAACGTTTAAGTTCTCTGCCGGCGACATTGCTTCCATCCGAATCAATGTTTCGAAAATACGTGAGCTTGCAGCAGTGTCGGAAGTGAAACGAATTGAGAGCAGCGATTACAAAGTTGTTCCATTGAACGATCAAATGGTCGTGAATAATCACGTACTCGAAGTGCAGAATGGTTTCAGCTTACCGCAAAGTTATAACGGCGAAGGAGTCGTCATGGGAATTATCGACGAAGGAATTGACTTCACTCATCCGGATTTCCGTGATGAATTCGGAAACACTCGTATTAAATATTTATGGGATCAGGCCATTGTCAATACCGATCCGAATACACAACCACAGCCGTATGGTTACGGAAAAGAATATGTAGGTAGTCAGATCGATACTTCAACTCAACATCATGATAGTCCTTTCGGTCATGGCTCACGTTGCAGGTATTGCCTGCGGGAACGGATTAGCAGTAAACAATTACAAAGGCGTAGCTCCGAAAGCTGATATCATCATTGTAAAATCAAATCTCAATCAGCCCGATGCCGACTTTCTCACTTCCTTAGTGGAAGCGATAAAATACATCTTCGACAAAGCCGATCAAATGGGAGAACCGGCAGTGATCAATATCAGTCTCGGTACCTATTTCGGTTCGCACGACGGCAAAGACATTCAGGCGCAATCGATCGACAATCTGATTTCATCGGCTCCCGGTCATGTCGTTGTTTGTTCAGCCGGAAATGCAGGTACAGCGCCTTTGCATCTTGGTTACACATTGAATGGAGACACGAATTACACATGGCTGCAACAAAGCAGCAATTACGTCTACATTCAGGCTTGGGGCGATTCAGGAAGTTTTGAGAATGCGAATTTTGCTCTTGCGATAGAACGTATCAAACCCGATTACACCACTCTTGCTTCATTACCATTCACAAACATTCTCTCCTACCCCGATTCGGTGATCACAGATACTTTGTGGAGCGGATCGAATCGTTTGGGAATTGTTCAATACTACGCACAGAATTTGGGAGATCGCTATTCATTTGAATATTTGATTTATCCTGATTCGTCAGTGAATATTAATGGGAATGACACAACTCGTTACTTCTGGAAATTTATGACGACAGGCAGTGGCAGAATGGATGCATGGAGTTACGATATGGTTTTCGATAATTTGCCTGATAGTTTGACACTACCATCCATTACGAAATACAAGAAACCGGATACAGATCAAACAATTGTCAGCAGTTTTACCTGCAGCGACAAAGTGATAACTGTCGGATCATACATCAATCGCAATTACTACACGAACGTAAACTATACTATCACACGAGATACTACATTGCAAGTTGGTGAACTCTCAACATTTTCCAGTCACGGCCCGACACGCGATGGCCGAATCAAACCCGATATTACAGCAACAGGCGAATGGATTTTATCATGCAGTACTCAAGCCGAGTTAAACATTCTCGCTGCTACAGAGCCTGAAAAAGTTGCTGCCGGTAAAAAGCACAAACGAAGCAGCGGAACTTCCATGTCTGCTCCCGTCGTAGCCGGAATTGCAGCATTGTACCTTCAGAAAAATCCTTCTGCAATGTGGTCTGATGTAAAAACAGCCATTCTTGGTTGCGCAGATCGTGATCAATTTACCGGCTCTAATTTGCCTGACAATTACTGGGGCTATGGTAAGGTAAACGGTTATGGCGTGGTAAAAGGCTGCTCTATCGGCATCGATGAAATTTATGACAGTCCGGTTGGATTCAGCTTCTATCCTAACCCATCTGCTTCTGAAACAATGTTCGCTTATGATCTGAGTGCACTTCCAACATATCACCGTGCTTACTTAGAAGTAACCGATGCAATGGGAAGAACGGTACAGTCAATTCCGTTAAAAGGGTTAGCCAACAGCATTGAAATCAGTAAAGGAACACTCAACAGCGGCCTCTATTTCTGCTCATTACGAGTAGATGGAAAAATAATGCGAACAGGTAAGTTGGTAATTCTGTAAAGGACTATCTTTGCCACCTTAACTCTAAAAGAGTGGCCTTAAAAAAAATTACAAATTACTTATCGCTTGTCAAATTCAGTCACACTGTATTTGCCATGCCCTTTGCCTTGATCGGATTTACGCTCGGAGTAAATCAGCCTGAAGCACATTTCGACATAATGCTTTTAGCGAAAGTCATTCTCTGTATGATTTTCGCCAGAACCTCGGCCATGGCATTCAATCGTTTTATTGATCGCGACATCGACAGCAAGAACGACCGAACACGCAATCGTGAAATCCCTGCAGGTGTTGTCAGTTCCACTTCTGCTCTCTTTCTTGTCATCCTTTCTTCGCTGGCCTTTATTGGGACAACGTGGTTCATCAACTCGATCTGCTTCTACCTCTCTCCTGTTGCTTTAATTGTCGTTCTTGGCTATTCTCTCACCAAACGTTTCACATGGCTTTGTCATCTGGTATTGGGAATAGGACTTTCACTTGCTCCTATTGGTGCATATCTCGCTGTTACCGGAAAGTTCGACTGGGTTCCGCTCTTCTTCAGCTTTGCAGTAATTTGCTGGGTAAGCGGCTTCGATATTATCTACGCCCTTCAAGATGAAGAATTCGATCGTTCGCTCAAATTAAATTCCATGCCCGTTGCCTTCGGAAAAAAAGGCGCGTTAATGATTTCCACTCTGCTTCATGCCATCTGCATTTTCTTCATCGTGCGGGCAGGCATCTTTTTACCATTCGGAAATATTTACTGGGCAGGAGTTCTCGTGTTCACAGGACTCGTCATCTACCAACATCTGATTGTAAAACCAAACGACCTGAGCAAAGTTAATCTGGCCTTCTTCACAACAAACGGAATAGCCAGTATCATCTTTGCCTGCTTTGTGATTGCAGATTTGCTTTCTTGATCCAAAATATTTTATGGGTGCATGCTGCTGATCGACAGTTGTGCATTTGTTTCCACTAACGAATAGTCGGCAGATTCAACATAACCATCGCCGGTAAGATCTGAAGTCACATATCCTGAGACGAATCCCAGCGATGAATTCAATTGCGTGAAATCTGTGTGGTTCACAAATCCATCCTGATTCAAATCACCTGCACGTATCGCAAACTTCCCTGCTCCGACGCTGATCTGATTACTTCCGAAAGCCTGACTTGCTGAAGTTGAAAAATCAAAGCTGATACCGGATCCACTCAGAAGAACAACGCCACTACTCCATGTAGCAACAGAATTGCGATGCTTCACTACGAGATAATACGATGAGCCGGCAGCTGCTGCAGGAAAAGCAAAGCTACCTACGCCGGAGGTGCTGATCGTAGATTTAACCGAATATAAAGTAGCAAACGGTGAAATTGTCGAAGCTAATTCAAGAGTAATTGTGTCGCAAGCTCCTCCTGCCAAGGCTGAACTCATCAAACCCGATGGCAACATATATCCTTCGAGCAAAACTTTCAGGCTAACGGCAACAGAAGTACTAAAAACTACAGGACTTGTAGCCGTTCCACATGGAGTTGTAACTGTAACAAAACCGGTTGTTGCTCCGACAGGAACGGTAGTAGAGATTGTCTGATCGTTCACTACGGTAAACGTAGCAGCCGTCGAATTAAACTGCACTGAAGTCGCACCCGTAAAGTCAGTACCGATGATCGAAACAGATTGACCGCTTGCACCCGATGACGGACTTAAAGAAGTAATAACAGGAGGCAACGATGCTGTTACAGGAATTGAATTCGATGTAGCATAGCATGGGCCATTCAAAGATGCAGGGAATAAAATCGACCAGTTATTGATTGTACCCAGATCCTGTGCACCGTTATCGATTACTTTCAAATTCCATGTTCCATTAGGATTCAACGCCCCTCCACCCAATGCAGCGAAAGTATTGATGGTAGAAGTCACGCATGTAGTTACAGCACTTGCCCAAGGCTTATAGGTACCTGTATATGGTGCACCCGTGGCCGGAATTGTTGTTGCTCCTGCATCGGTAAAGACTGTATTGGTAAAATTATCACCACTGCTTCCAACGGCATTTGCAAGAGGAAGAATCGCTCCGGAAGGGCTTACAAGAACGATAATCAAATCAGCATCCCACGTATGAGTAATATTGAGGGTAACTCGAATCGAACCACTGGCCACGGTACCTGTGTAACCGCTAACAGTAATTGGACTTGAAACACCGGTACAGATGGCATCCGGAATAGAATATACCTGAGAATTTGAAAATACTTCATTACCATAAAATACTGCATCGTAATTTCCTGTTGCATTAGCTGTATAAGTTGAAGCCGTTGCACCTGAAATTAACACGCCGTCTTTTCTCCATTGATAAACAGTATTCGCCGGTGGAGTAAAACTCAAATTTACTGAACCACCTGAACAGAAGGTCGTACTTCCTCCGGCTGAAAGCGCAGGAGCAGTAGGAATTGAAACAACATTTAACGCGACAGAAGATCCTGTACCATTTCCACATGAATTTGTTCCGCTCACCGAAACACTTCCGCTGACGGCAGAAGTTCCGAATGATACCGTAATTGAATTTGTTCCGCTACCGGAAGTGATACTGGCCCCCGTAGGAAGAGTCCACGAATAAGATGTAGAACCGGAGATTGCCCCAACTGAAAATGTTGCCGATGATCCCATACAAACCTGAATAGGTCCTGTGATAGCTCCTGCTGCAGAAGGAAGAGTATTCACTGTAACAGCAAATGCAGGTGAAGAACCGCCTGTTGAACATGAATTTGAAGGCGTAACCGAAATCGTTCCTGAAGCAGCCGATGCAGAGAATGAAACGGTGATTGAATTCGTTCCGCTTCCTGCTGTGATACTTGCTCCCGATGGCAATGTCCAGGCATAAGTTGTAGCATTGGCAACCGGTGCGATACTATAAACAACTCCGCTTTGTCCCTGACAAACGGAAGCTGTACCTGAGACAGCGCCTATGGAACCGACATTTTGCAGAATTGTCAGATTCGATAAGTTATCAGTGCCGGTAATTGCAGGATTTGAACTAATCACTCTGATTCTGTACAAAGTCCCTTGAGCAGTTCCGACCGGAATCACACACGAAATCGTACCAAATGAAGCTGTACTCGTCAATGTCCCGATAGCAACAGGAGCGCTAAAATTTCCGGAGGCATTCGATAACTGAGCCGTGTAAATATTTCCTGCATTTGCCGGACCATCACCTGCAAAGTCAACGTTCACAGAAGCACCGGCACAATATGTCGTCGCTGACAAAGGATTTGTCGCTAAAGTTGTCAGAACTGCAGAGCCACCTGAAATAGTAAAATTCGTATTTGAAATATCGAAGAAATAATTTCCTGATGCTTCTACTTTAACTCGAGCTTGTGTAGTGAGAACTAATGGCACTGTAACGTTAGCCGAGCCGCTGTTTGGAACAGCGCTTGCAAGAACTGTCGGATAAGTATAACCTCCATCGTTTGACAATAAGATATTCACGTTTGCACAACTGATAGGAGCTGCCGTTGTACCACTGACATTCCAGGTAACAGTTTGTGTTGTACCCGAAATCCAAGTCACTGCTGTATTAGGTGCTGTGACAGCGAATGCTGCACCGGTGTTTACCACATTTAACTGAACGGGTGTATCATTATTAGTAACTCCTCCTCCATTCAATCGATTATCGCGAACGCTCAAACGGAATTTCAATTGTCGTCCGTATGTCGGCAAAATCTCGCCTAGTGTTGAAACATTGTTTACGATATCGGAAATCTGAGGAAACGTTCTCGACGGTGAAGTTTGTGGAGTGAAGACACGAAAGATCGGAGAGTTCGATCCTGCCGGTGGAGAAGGCGGTGCACTTCCAGCCGAAGTTGTATCGTATTCTTCCCATAAATAAGTCAAAGGATCACCATTTGCATCAGTAGCAGAACCTGTGAGCGTAAAAGGTGTCAGATATGGAATTGACTTGTTCGCCGGAACCGTAATTACAGGAGCTGTATTTCCCGTTGCCGTAACGACCGGACATGTGCTTCCGCCGCCACTTGTAATGAATGTTTGAATCTCATCAAAACTTTTAACGGCAAAAATAGCATCACTGTGTGGTTGTATATCATCGGCTCCGCAAATTCCTGCGTAAGCCATTATTGTTGTACCACTACCCGGCTCATATGCAGCACCCGACGAACGATTCCCGGAACAAGATCCCGTAACACTATTGAAAGTATGATTACCTCCAAATTGATGACCCATTTCGTGAGCTACATAATCGATATCATAATCATCTCCGATCGGCGCATTCCGTCCTGTTACACCGCGTGACTTATTCGACGTATTGCAAACCACTCCCAATCCGGCAACACCTCCGCCGCCTGTACTGAAAACGTGTCCGATGTCGTAATTTGCTGAACCAATCAGGCTCGTAATTGTCGTCTGATTCTGACCCAGCATAGTTGATCCGTTACCATTCGTATAAGGATCCGTTAAACTATCGGTATACACTAAAACTGTATTGTTAGCAATCAATGTAAGTCGAACCGACAACTCAAGTTCATAAACACCGGTAACACGATTAACGGAAGTAACGATTCCGGAAACTGCACCCGGTACTGTTCCTCCGTATGTTGCTGCATATTCTCCCGTACAAGCAACGGCCAGTCGATATGTTTTCAATTGCGTTCCGGCAGTTCGCGAAAGACTATTTGTTCTCACCGGACTTATTTGCGAGCGATGATAATCGGAGCCCTCTGTTTCACAGATAAAGTCAGAATGATCAGTTGTGTAACGGCGATCATAGCAAATATAATTTTGTGTATTACTCAATGAATATGGATCAATAAAAATCCAGCCTGTCGGCGACATAATCATTGCATGAAAACCAAAGAGAGTATAATCGATTCGTGCAATGGCGTAAGGATCTTCAATTCCTTTGGCGATAAACGTTTTGATCTGCGGATAAGACGGAACAGAATTATCAGGTAAAACTTCTGTACGAGCTACTCTGAAATGAGCCGACTTCCCATCCGGCATCGGAAGTTCAATTACAGGTCCGCGTGCAAACGCATTCGGATCTGAATCGAGCACTGAACGATTCAGAGCTGTCTTCATCGATGCCAGATTCAACGACAGTAATCGATACTGTGTTGGCAGCGATTGCATGTAACACTTTCCTCTAACTTGATTAATGGTAATGTCAGTCCACGGATTAATAACATCCTGTGAATAAACCATAACTGATAAATGAATGAGGAATAAGACCGATAGCAGGCTCCGGAAGTGCAGTTGGGGATTCATAATGTGCGTACGTATTGGGTGATTGCAGACTCCTAAAATACGCCATGTTTCAGGCTATTTCAAGTGTTTTTACCCCTATTTAAAGGTAAGCCCGAATACAGGCTAAAATCCTAGTTTTCGATGATTAATTTCTTAAAAACATCGCCCTGCGAGGTTGAAATCTTCACAATATATAGGCCTGCAGGCATAGGATTCAGGACTACCGCTTCCTTTTGCAGTCCGCTAAGCGCATGCGAGTAGACCAATCTTCCCAACCCATCATACAGCTGAAAATTGCGTGGATTAAGCTGTGCTCGCTCCGAAAAAAATGTCAGCTCTGAATGTGCAGGATTTGGGAACAATTCAATCATTTCATTTAATGCTCCCGGTGGCAGCATTTGAACAACAGAATTTTTTGCGGAAATAATTCTCAGATTCGGATCAAATGAAAGATAATCCGGAACAAAATCGAGAACAAGATCGAAAGATTCTTCGCTCTGAGTCGGCTCAATTCTCACCAAAGTATCAAGCTGTGAATTTCCAAATTGCAATTCAATCGGGATATGAAAAAACGGAACGGAAGCATCCGATGTCGACTGTGATATTTTCAAATGCACATTTTCACTTCCTCCGCTCCATTCAATACGATAAGACGGAAATCCTTCCTTATAAACCCATTCATCAAAAAACTGAGCTAACGAAATTCCTGCTGCGGCTTCTAAGTCACTTTGCAAATCGTTCGTAGCAGCATAACTATAGGCGACATTTGCGTTCAATAAATAATTTCTCAAGCCCTGAAAAAAAATCTGATCGCCCAACTTCCAACGAAGCATCTCGAGAACGTATGATCCCTTTCTATACGATAATCGTCCGTCGAAAATTCTTGAGAGAGAAGATGTATCACTGCAAATAACAGTTCCATTTGGTATCGAAGTAATGTTTTTACGGCAGCATATTTCCATGAATACAATTCTGAAGAATTGTACCGTTCAATCGCCAAACCGGATATAAATGTGGCGAATCCTTCGTTCAGCCATATATCCTCCCATGTACCGCAAGATATTTTATCTCCGAACCATTGATGAGCAAGCTCGTGTGCTACAATTTCAAAACCGAAACTTCCCAAAAAAGTCATCGTCTGATGTTCCATTCCTCCACCCCATCCGAATTCTGCATGTCCATACTTTTCTTTTGAAAAAGGATAAGGAGTCAATAAGCTGTCAAAGAAACTAACCAACTGCGACGTAACGGATAATCCTGACAAACTCAATGATGTATTCTCCGGATAAACATAATTTACAATTGGCAACACATCACCATTCTGCAAAATCACGCTGCTTGTATCTTCCTGGTAATTGGTAACGGCAATTGCCACCAGATAAGGAGCAATCGGATAAATTGTTTTCCAATGATAAGTACATTGCGAGAATGCCGTATCGATGGAAATAAGTCTTCCGTTTGAACCGCATCGGTTTCCGATCGGAATCGAACAAAATATATCCATCGAATCAATTTTATCTGCCACATTCTGACGACAAGGCCACCAATCCATTGCGCCATATGGCTCCGATAGCGTCCAGATAACAGGATGTCCGTTATGAGTTGACTGAGTAAACGAACCATTGCCGGTTGCAACCGGTGCTCCGTGATAATAGATAGCAAGTGAATCAATGTCACCCGCTGCTAATGTTGAAAGCAAGTTGATTTCCAAAAGATCGTCGGAATGAGAAAAGGTAAGCGACTGTTGATGGCCGATGATTGAATCAACTGTTAAAGCCGATGAACAATCGAAAGTGATTTGAGTTAATCCGTTTTGCTCCGCATAAAAATATGAAACTACACAACCTTCAATAAAATTAACCGCCGGGTCAACTACCCAATTACAACGTGAATAAGAAACATCGTATGCCTGATAGCCGGACTGAACGGCAGTAAACCTTTTGCCGGAGGCGCCTTTTAATTCGAGGCCGGCAATTTCATCGATGCTGTTCGTCGACTGTGAATAAACACTCAGCGAGAGGAAAAAAAGTACAAGAAAATGCAGCTTACTTTTCATCCTATTCTCTTGATTTAATCAGCGATCAAATTTAGAATATCTTTCATCAATTTATTTACTTCCGTCGAATCGGTCCCGTCATAAAATCCCCGAATTCTTTTGTCTGTATCAATTAATGCAAAAAACTGAGTGTGCACAAAATCATCCGGACCACCGGTGCCTTCGGTTACGGAAACCAGATACGACTTACGTGCTAATTCATATATCTCCTTTTTATCGCCTGTCACAAAATGCCATTGCTTCGAATCAGCACCATGTCGAAGAGCATACTCTTTTAAAACAGGAACAGAATCCTCTGAAGGTTTCACTGTGTGCGAGAGAAACATAACACGTCGATCGCCTTTGTACTTTTCAAAGACACGTTGCATCTGATTACTCATCTTCGGACAGATACCCTGACAAGTGGTGAAGAAAAAATCAGCCACATAAACTTTGTTGTAAAAGCTGTCTTGCGTAACAATCGATCCATCCTGATCTATGAGTTTAAAATCTCCGATCACGTGATCCGAACTATCGGCATTTCTTTCTCCGTAGACAGGTAATGAGTCATCGATCACCGGTTGAGAAATCAATATTTTATAACCATAAAACATGGCAATCATAACGACAACCGCTACTATTACCCATCTGAACAGTACGTGCTTTCCCATTACTTCTTCAATTCAGCGATAAAGGCCGTCTTGCATTCGGTGCTGCAAAAACCATAAACTTTATCTCCGACATGCAGTGTGTCGGCCGGTTCATTATGAACAGCCATTCCGCAAATCGTATCATTCGGAGATGCAAGTATTCCGTCAGCCAATTTTATTCCTTCCGATTGCGAAGCCATTTTAACTTTATCAGGAACCGGAATTGATTGCGGTTTGTCATTAGGGCTTGCACAAGAACAGGCACCGGCGAGTAGAATGCAGTAGAAGAGATTTCGATACATAATGAATGATTTATGTCATTAGAACTACAAATTTACGATAAAAAACGGCTTCATCGTTTATAACAAGTTTATAGTCCTTTATTATTTTTCCTACATTTGTCAGTAGCCCGGATTGGAACCATTTAAAGACAAAAATTAACAACTAAATGGCTTTCCACCCGAAGGTTTGCTCACACTGAGTTTATCTCCTAGGAATCCGGTTTCCAGAATGTCGTCAATTCAAATCAGATAAGTAGAAAGTGTCGTATGAAAGAATCTCCTGTTGGACAGGCCGCTAATTCATTGAATTTTGAAGAGTTTCGTAAAGAAGTACTCAACGATTTCCGTTTAGCTAATGAAAGCCGTCAGGCCAGCCTGACCGGACGTAAAGAAGTTCTTACCGGAAAAGCCAAATTCGGAATCTTTGGCGATGGTAAAGAAGTAGCGCAAATCGCTATGGCTAAACAATTCCGTAACGGTGACTTCCGTTCGGGTTATTATCGTGATCAGACTTTCATGTTTGCAATAGGACAGTCGAATGTGACTGCCTTCTTTGCTCAGTTATATGCCAATCCCGATGTTGAATTAGAACCAAGCTCAGCCGGACGTTCAATGAACGGACACTTTGCAACGCGTTCTCTGAATGCCGACGGTTCATGGAAAAATCTCACATCGATGAAAAATTCATCGTCTGATATTTCTCCGACAGCCGGTCAAATGCCTCGCCTTCTTGGTTTGGCATGGGCTTCTAAATTGTATCGTCATAACGAGCAATTGCATCAGATGACTAATTTTTCCGATAAAGGAAATGAAGTAGCATTTGGAACAATTGGAGATGCTTCGACATCGGAAGGACTTTTCTTTGAAACAATAAATGCTGCCGGCGTACTTCAGGTACCAATGGCTATATCGGTTTGGGATGATGGATACGGAATTTCTGTTTCAGCAAAATACCAAACGACAAAACAAAACATTTCTGAAATCCTCCGTGGTTTTGAACGCAATGAAAAAGGTGAAGGCTATGTAATACTTCGCGCTAAAGGGATGGGACTATCCGGGCCTTTGTGAAATGTATGCAAAAGGCATTCAAACCTGTCGCGACGAGCAAGTACCCGTACTCTTCCATGTGCGAGAACTTACTCAACCGCAAGGACACAGTACTTCCGGTTCGCACGAACGTTACAAATCGAAAGAACGCCTGGAATTCGAAACCGAATACGATTGCATTCGCAAAATGCGCGAATGGATGATTGCATCTGCTATTGCTACTGCAGAGGAGTGCGATCAAATCGAAGCGGATGCTAAAAAATATGTAAACGATTGCCGCAAAAAAGCGTGGGACGATTTTATGTCGCCAATCAAGACTGAAATCAATACGCTTGCATCTCACATCGATGCAGTGGCGACTCAGTCAGGCAAATCAGCCTTTCTTCAAAAAAATAAAATCCGATCTCACTTCTGTTATCGATCCTGCGCGTCGGGATATAATGGTTGCTGCGCAGAAAGTACTACGATTAACACGTGGCGAATCCACTTCCGCTGTCGAAAACCTTCTGCATTGGTTCAACGAATATGTAGCATTGAACAAAGATCGCTACAACTCCACTCTTCACAACGAAACAGCAGAATCAGCTATTAAAGTAAAAGCAGTTCCTGCCGAATACAACAATGACTCTCCTATGATGGATGGTCGTGAAGTATTGCAAGCCAACTTCGATGCTCTCTTTGCAAAGGATGCTCGATTGGTAGCATTTGGTGAAGACTTAGGAAAGATAGGTGACGTGAATCAAGGCTTTGCCGGATTGCAGGCAAAGTACGGCGAGATCCGAATTACAGACGTTGGTATCCGTGAAGCAACCATTGCGGGACAAGGCATCGGACTTGCATTGCGTGGTTTAAGACCAATTGCTGAAATCCAGTATTTGGATTATTTATTATATGCCCTCCAGACACTGAGCGACGATTTAGCTACTCTGTCATATCGTACTAAAGGAGGTCAGAAAGCTCCGGTAATTATTCGTACACGCGGACATCGTCTCGAAGGAATCTGGCACTCAGGTTCACCAATGGGAATGATCATTAATGCACTTCGCGGAATTCATGTACTTGTTCCTCGTAACATGGTACAAGCAGCAGGATTTTACAATACCATGCTTGCCAGCGATGAACCTGCATTAATCGTTGAATGCTTGAATGGTTACCGTTTAAAAGAAAAACTTCCGCTCAACTTAGGTGAATTCAAAGTCCCTGTCGGCGTTCCTGAAGTTTTAAAAGAAGGGAATGACATTACATTGGTCACGTACGGATCTTGCGTTCGTGTTGCTCAGGAAGCAATTCAATATTTGGAAGAGATGGGAATTTCGGTGGAGTTAATTGATGTACAATCCTTATTGCCATTTGACATTCACCATTCAATAAAGGCCAGTATTCAGAAAACAAATAAACTTCTTGTATTTGACGAAGACGTACCGGGTGGGGCAAGTGCATACATTCTTCAACAATTGCTTGAAAACCAAGAAGCTTATAAATGGTTAGACGCAGCACCTGCTACACTTACGTCGCAACCGCACCGTCCTGCTTATGGCTCAGATGGCGATTATTTCTCCAAACCTTCAGCGGAAGATGTTGTTAACTCTGTTTACAGAATTATGAATGATGTCGATCCGTTACATTTTCCGTTGTATATTTAGCACCGTTAAATTTTTTGACAAGTCTAATTATTGATTTTTATCTATGAGTGAGAAAGTAACTGAGAAGGAGTCGAATTACGCACAGTTGGAAACGATGAGTGTGTATGATTTGCTTACATCTATTAATCGTGAAGACAAATCCGTTCCTGAGGCAATTGAAAAAGTAATCCACCGCATCGAAACAGTGGTCATTCTGATCACTGAAAAAATGAGAACGGGCGGTCGCTTATTCTATTTGGGAGCAGGTACAAGCGGAAGGCTAGGCATCGTTGATGCTTCAGAACTTCCTCCAACATATGGCATAGAACACGGACGTGTAATCGGATTAATTGCAGGTGGCGATACAGCAATTCGTCGCGCTGTTGAATTTGCCGAAGATGATCCTGAACAAGGCTGGAAAGATCTGGAAAACTTTCAGATCAACGGTTCCGACGTCGTGATCGGAATTGCAGCTTCAGGAACCACACCATACGTTGTCGGGGCAATGAAAAAGTGTAAAGAAAACAACATTCTTTGCATCGGTATCACTTGCAATCAAGGAACTCCGATTGCTACACATGCTCACTATCCGATTGAGATCATTGTCGGTCCCGAATTCGTTACAGGAAGCACTCGGATGAAAGCAGGTACAGCACAGAAACTTGTGTTAAACATGATCTCTACTTCCGTGATGATTCAGCTTGGCCACGTCATCGGTAACCGCATGGTCGACATGCAACTTTCCAATGGCAAACTCATTTCCCGCGGCACACATATGCTGATGAAAGAATTAAGCATTTCCGCTGTCGAAGCCGGTGAACTATTGAGCAAACACGGTAGCGTCCGCAAAGCGATGGACGCTTTCAAAAAATAGGACGAGAAACGGGTTGCGGGTTGCGGGTTACGCAACCCGCAACCGCAACCCGCAACCCGCAACCCGCAACTCGCAACTCGCAACCCGTCTCCCTTTTTTCCCTACTTTCGCAAAAAAACTGCGAATCAAGTGCAAGAGATCGAACCATTTTACAATTGGCGTGAGCTGTATATTGCAGCCGACGATGAACTATCGCCATTTCATGGAACGGAATACAGTGAGTTTGAGTACACAAACACTGTTTACAATTATTACATTCACCCGCAATGGGATCATTTCGGCTCTAATACATTATATATTAAAATCCTCTTCGCCGATTATGAAAGAGGTTTTGCTATCATAGAATTTATTGGCGAATGGAACGATGCTCTTTACAATGACATCATGTTCCTGAAAGAGAAATCATCGAATCGATGATCGGCAATGGAATCAATCGCTTTATTCTGATCGGAGAGAACGTTCTCAACTTCCACGGAAGTGACGATTGTTACTACGAAGAATGGTTTCAGGATGCCGATGAAGGCTGGATTGCTGCTCTCAACTTCCGCCCGCATGTACTCCGTGAAATGGAAAACTTCAACATCGACTACTACTTCCTCACCGGAGGCGAACTCAACGAAATGCCATGGCGCATTTACCAACCCGTCGATTTGCTGAATAAAATTGAATCGATTATTTCGAGGAGACTGAATTAGTTGCTTTGTTGATTAGTTGCTTAGTTACGTAGTTTTTCAGAAGCCATGAAGCTCTCATCGTTATTCGACGCTAGTCAAAAAGCTCGTCGCCTCGCAACTCGCAACCCGTAACTCGCAACCCGCAACCCGCAACTCGTAACCCGCAACTCGTAACCCGTAACCCGCAACTCGCAACTCGCAACTCGCAACTCGCATCTCGCAACCCGCATCTAGCATCTCCCACTTGCCTCCACCCCCAATTTTCCCTATCTTAGCTTCTCATTGGATTTATGATGCGCGCTTTGTCAAAAATTTTAACACTTGCTTTTTTACTTATTTGTCTGGTATCGGCAGGGCAAACAAAGAAAGATTCATTGGCGCTCAATGGTAAAGCTTCGTTTTATCATGATAATTTTCAAGGACTCGAAACCAGCAACGGAGAGTATTACGATAAAGACGATTTTACTGCAGCTCATCGAACATTTCCATTCAACACATTTCTTCTTGTCACTAATAAAAAGAATAAAAAGTCTGTTATCGTCCGGGTAAATGATCGTGGCCCATTTAAGAAAAGTCGCGTGATTGACCTTACTAAATCAGCTGCTAAGAAAATCAACATGGTTCCGTTTGGAGTTGTGCCTGTACAGATTGAAGTACTCACATACCTCGATCGTGTGCCTGTCGGAGATTCCGTTTTTTCCGATGGCGATACATGGAATTGCCATGCGAGTCTTATTTCGATGAGCGAGAAAACTGTATTTGTGTGGCTCACCGAAAGCTGGAAGCATGCATTTTATATGGCTAGTAGTTTGGCTCTGGAATACAAGCTCGATTCAGTGTGTGTACACGTATCAGGCTCCGGTGAAAAGCGTAATTTTTTAGTTGTGATTACCGGTATTAAATCGGACGATCAGGTAAGAGACCTTATTGCCGATTTAAAAGAAGACGGCTTCTCACATGCGCGAATTTTTAAGCCTGATCCTGCCGATTCAGCCAAGCCGCGAACATCTCCCCTACTTTCCGGTCAATCGGCAAAGTAAAGGTCTCTTCTCCGATTTGCTCACGCTTCACAAATCGAAACGATTGAGCTTCATGTTTTAGTTCGGCGAATTCAAATTGCTTTTCAGCAAAACTCATTTTCAATTCTTCAGCCGGTTTCATGAGATAGTAAATACTAAATACCTGAGCATTTTTATCGAACGCTGATTCAACAAAGAAATCTGTCGTATAGAAATGAGCCTCAACCTCAAATCGATGCCCGGTTTCCTCCATCATTTCACGCTCTAGACATTCTAACGTTCCTTCACCAAACTCTAAGCCTCCGCCGGGCAACTTCGTAATGTATTTGCCATGAATAAACTCATCACTTACCAATAATCCCCTCGAAGGATCATAGTACAAACCATAGACTCTGACAACAAAAGGATATCCTGACATATCTGATTAATTCAGTTCAAAGATATATCTTTCCGCCTCCTTTCAAACGTATGTCATCAGCTAAAATCTTAATTGTCGGTGCCGGGCCGGCCGGACTTTCCACCTCGCTCTTTCTGAGTAAGGCGAAAATTCCGCATACCGTTATCGACAAAGCAATTTTTCCGAGAGACAAAATATGTGGAGACGCTTTGAGTGGAAAAGTCGTACACATTCTGAATAAGTACGATAAAAGTCTCGTCGAAGAAATAGCATCCGATAAAAACTACATCGGATCATATGGCGTGAGCTTTTTTGCACCGAACGGAAAACGCCTGGATGTACCATTCTCTACAAATCCATCCAAACTCAAGCAGGCTCCTGGCTTTATTGCTACCAGAGAGGTATTCGACAATTTTCTTTTTCAAAAAGCGCATTCACCATTCGCCGACGTCAGGCAGAATACATCAATACTTAATTTAAGACGATCGGAAAATCAAATTCTGGTTTCATATCAGACAGATAATTCCATCAGAGAGGAATTATTCGACCTGGTGATTGGCGCCGAAGGTGATCGCAGTATAACAGCCAAAGCACTAGCACCGTTCGAGAAAAACAATGATCATTACTGTGCAGGCTTACGTGTTTACTACGAAGGCATCGAAAATTGTCATGCAGAAAATTTCATTGAACTACATTTTATAAAAGACATACTCCCCGGCTACTTCTGGATTTTCCCAATGAGCGGAAATCGCATGAATGTTGGAATCGGAATGCTAAGTTCTGAAGTATCGGCTCGAAAAGTGAACTTAAAAAAAGAGCTCGAACAAATTATCACCACACATCCTGTAATCAGTCCTCGATTTAAAAACGCAAAAGCCGTGACCGATGTTCAGGGTTGGGGACTTCCACTCGGATCAGCGAAAAGAATAATCTCCGGCGACAACTTTCTCCTTGTTGGCGATGCTGCTTCTCTTATCGATCCATTCACAGGCGAAGGAATCGGTAATGCCTTGGCCAGCGGGCGCCTGGCTGCTGAGGTGATCGAAGGTGCAGTAAAAACAAATCGCTTTGATGCTGCTTTTCTATCAGAATACGATAAAAAAATAGAAGCATCCTTAGGCAGCGAAATCCGCCTGAGTCACACTATTCAAAAATTGGCAAAAAAGGAATGGCTCTTCAATCTCGTCGTAAATAAAGCCATCAAAAACACCACACTTCGGGAGACCATTACTTGCATGTTCGAAGATCTCGACATCCGTGAACGACTCAGAAAGCCGTCGTTTTACTTCAAACTCCTTTTTAATCGCTAGGCGGGGAATCAATTCAAAATTTAGAATTATGAATTATGAATTATGAATTTTAAGGACGAAAGCCGGCAGTTATTGTAATTATTAATTTTAGAATTATGAATTCTAAATTTTGAATTCATAATTCTAAATTCTAAATTTATTTCTTCTCTTCATCGTACTGCTTATTCAATCCCTCGATAATCTGCTTGGTAATATCCAGACTATCGTTTGCAAAAAGAATTCCGCCACCTTTTTGATAGCCGAGAACAAATTGATAATTTTTCCCCTGATTGAATTCGTGCAGGTAATTAGAAATATGAGCATATAATTCTTCAGAAGCTTTTCCTTGTTTCTCATCCAGCTTCGAGAGCAAATTATCCTTCTTCTCCATCAGTTGTTGCTGACGCATACCAAGATTTCCTTCTGTTTGCTGACGTTCCATATCTGTCATCCCAATAGCCTGCTTCTGGTAGGTAGCAGCATCGGCCTGAAGTTTATCGCTCTCAGCTTTGAGCTCACCCTTAACTCTGTTTTGCTCAGCTTCGAAATCGTTCTTCATATCCTGATAGTACTTGATATTATCGAGAAGAGTATCTGAATTGATGTAAACGATTCCCTTTGCTGTCACAGGCAATGCAACAGGAGCTGAAGAACCCTCAGTTGGTGTGCCGGCCGAATTGCCTTTAAAATGTAAATAGAAGAGAATTGCCACAGCAATTGTTAAAATAACATTGAATACAATGGAGAGATTTTTCATTAATGGTTGATTTGAGGCCAAATATAGAGGAAAGCCCCTTTATTTCCATTGAAAATTTATTTTAATAAGTTCATGAGAATGTTTATTTTTCGCTGTCAATTAACCCCCTATGAAAAGACTCTCCGGACTACTGATTATCATTGCGTTATTCGCAGGTTGTGCTAAAAACTCTCCTGATATCGCCAACCCGGCATTTGCTCCTGATATCTCAGCCGTACCCGATCGTTTTGATCAGAAAGTTCTTCTGGAACGTTTCACGATGGCATCGTGCGGACAATGTCCGATTGCTGACTTTTATGCCGATTCATTGTCTGAATTATGGCCGGAACGATTCTATGATGTTGCTATCCACGTTAACGATCTTTTGGAGGCCCCGGAAAATATGACTGTCGGAGGCACCAACATCCTCGATTCAATGTTCAATGTCTTTTCGATTTATCCGGGAGGAATGATCAACCGTAGAAATTTCACTACAGCCGATTTCTCTGCTGACAATTGGATATCGCTTACGCAGTCGAAAATGGGACAGATTCCATCATGCGGACTTGCCCTGGAAGCAAAAGAAATTAAAGCAAACAATCATCTTCGCCTCGTAGTTCATGCCGGATTCTCTCAGGCACTTGGTGGCGATTATCGTCTGCACGGTTATATTGTTCAAAGCAGTATCACGAGCTCTGATTCTTTATTGGATCAAATGAACGACTTCAGCATTGAAGGCAGCACACCGGACTCTACGCTTTCTTTCTATGATTTGAATGATACAATTCATCTCTACAAGCATACCGATGTATTGACACGTGTGATCAATATCAACGGAAGCCTCGGCGATCAGATTCCTCAAACGTTAATGGTTCCTCATAGTGAATATGTGAAAGTTTACGATGTTGATCTGACGGGTGTAAACCGATCGAATTCATATATCATTTTCTTCATTGATAAATACGGAGACACTCCGAATGCACATTGGATCGAAAACGTTCAGCGTGTAAAAATTGGTGAATCGAAAGACTGGAACTAGGAATTACGATGGACTTTTTACCACCTTCCATCAATTCCTATTCGGAAAGCCATACCTCGCCTGAGTCAGAAATTCTCAAAGAACTGAATCGGGAAACTCATGCCAAGGTGTTGATGCCACGAATGCTCTCCGGGCATCTTCAGGGCCGAATGCTTAGCATGATCAGTCGGATGATCTCTCCCAAAACCATTCTCGAAATCGGCACTTACACCGGCTATTCAGCTTTGTGTATGGCTGAAGGTTTAGCACAAGGCGGTTTACTTCACACCATCGATATCAACGATGAATTAACTCCGATGGTAAAAAAATATGTGGAGAAGTCCGGACTTACCGACTCATTTGTAATCCACACAGGGAATGCGCTTGATATCATTCCTACCCTGGCCGGCCCGTTTGATCTCGTTTTTATTGATGCCGACAAGGTTAATTATAGCAGGTATTTTAATTTATGCTTTGATAAAGTTCGTAGCGGTGGATTTATAATTGCCGACAACGTTCTTTGGAGCGGAAAGGTGATTGATGATGGTTCAAAAAAGGATGTCGACACCAAAGCACTTATGGAATTTAACGACAAAGTTCACGCCCATAAAGGACTTGAGCACATTCTTCTTCCTTTACGTGATGGGTTATTGATTATGCAGAAAAAGTAAATCTCCCATAGTTTGTTTATTACAGGTTTGTACCGTTTTTCTGCACCTATCCATGCGAATTCGCTGCTATTTTAGTTTAAATCTTACCAATTTTAAACCTTTTCGATAGATCGCAGTCTTTAAAAAAAACAAATAGTATGAAAAAACTTCAAATCCTCCTCGTTCTGCTTCTATTAACGGCAACGGCCTTTTCTCAACAACACGGACGCCGTCCACAAATGAGCAGCCAGGAACGCGCCGAAAAACGCGCCGAAACAATGAAAGCAAAGTTGAATTTGACCGACGCTCAATATCAAACGATTTATTCCCAATTCCTTAAAACAGAACAGCAAATCGATCAGCAACGCGAAATCATGCGTAAAGTGAGAGAAGAAAATGACCAGGTTCTCAAAAGCACATTGTCTCCTGAACAATATTCTCAGTACAAGGATATGCAGGAGCAAAGAAGAAAAATGAATCGCGAAAGAAATCAAAATGGTCAGACCGACGACCCTGCTCCAATCGAAGATCCGGTAATCAAGTAAACCTTCCGAGCCCTTCGTTCAGAATCCCCCTTTTATCCCTAGCCCCTTCTCATTAACCCTGGAAATTAGCTCCCCAAGAGCTAACCTCCGGGCCACCGGGAAGGGGCTATTTTTACCCTAAAAGCCCTCACCCACCAACCTAATTACTAATTTCTAATTACTAATTTCTAATTACTAATTTCCATTCACTAATTACCACTTACTACTTACTACTTACTAAAAAAACTCCGTTCTTTGGGCATGACAAAACCCCTGATCGACCTGCGGAGCGATACCGTAACCCGCCCAACGCCCGGCATGCTGAACGCCATGTTTAGCGCTAAAGTCGGCGACGATGTTTTCGATGAAGACCCGACTGTAAAGGAACTGGAAGCTAAAGCTGCAGCTATATTTGGAAAAGAAGCTGCTTTGTTTTGTCCGAGCGGAACAATGACAAATCAGATTGGTGTTCGACTTCTGACCGAACCTCAACAAGAGGTAATTTGCGATAAGCTATCACATATTTACTACTATGAAGGTGGTGGCATCGCCTCTAATTCGGGCTTGTCGATGCGGCTAGTCGATGGTGTAAGAGGTAAAATCACCCCTCAGCAAATCGATGATAACGTCAATCCTCCTGATAATATTCATCAGCCTTTTACCTCTCTCGTATCATTGGAGAACACTTCCAATAAAGGAGGTGGCAGCTATTATACTTTTGCCGAAATGAAAGGCCTCGCCGACATGGCCCGCAAGCACAAATTGAAAGTTCATCTCGACGGTGCCCGAATTTTTAATGCCTTCGCCGAAACCGGCGACAATCCTTTAGAAACCGGAAAACTTTTTGACACAATTTCTGTTTGTTTATCGAAAGGATTAGGTGCTCCCGTAGGCTCACTACTACTCTCAACAAAAGAAAATATCACTAAAGCCAAACGAATCCGAAAGGGATTCGGAGGTGGTATGCGTCAATCAGGCTATCTGGCTGCGGCAGGCATTTATGCTCTCGACAATCACATTTCTCGATTGAAAGAAGACCATTCGAAAGCTAAAGAAATTGCTAAATGCTTAGCAACAATGTCAGCCGTTGAAGAAATTCTCCCTGTCGACACCAACATCATCGTATTCCGACTGAACGAAAAGTATACGACCGAACATTTTCTTAATTATCTTTCCGAAAACAATGTCAAAGGAATATTATTCGGAAAGCAAACGGTAAGAATGGTAACACACCTCGATTTCACCGACGACATGCTAACTGATCTCATCAGTGTTCTAAAAAAATATTAGACTTTATGGTTTACAAATACAGTCCCAGCACTATTTACAAAATCGTTCACGAAAGTGATCTTGTTCGACGTTTTTTCTTTAAAGTACCGGATGAGATTCCGTTTAACTTTAAAGCAGGACAATTCGTGATGTTACATCTGCCGATTGATTCGAAATATAAAAATCGAAGCTATTCAATTGCGTCGGCGCCGAATGAAGAAAACACTTTCGAACTGGCAATCATCCTGAACCCAAGAGGTCTGGGCACGCCGTACTTATGGGAGAACGTCGCTGTTGGTACACAAATAGATGTCTCCAAACCTCTTGGCAAATTCTCACTCTCACTTCCTATCGAAGAGGATATTTGCTTTGTCTGCACAGGAACAGGCATTGCACCTCTGCGATCAATGCTTGTCGACATTCTGAATAAAAATATTCCCTGCAAAAATCTTTACATGATTTTCGGGAATCGTTTTGAAAAAGATATCATCTACCGAAGCGAGATGGAAGATTTACAGAAAAAACATCCGAACTTTAAGTTTATACCGGTGCTCTCACGGGAGAATCCGGGCTGGGAAGGAAAAAAAGGATACGTTCATCAGGTGTACGAAGAGTTATTCGCTGATCGCCGACCTGCAACTTTTTATCTCTGCGGCTGGCGCGACATGTTACACGAGACACGTCAGAGATTGGAAGCAATGGGATACGACAAGAAGCATATCAAATTTGAATCTTACGACTAAGCTGTATCATGAAAAATGCGCGGTTAATCGGAATAGTTTTGTGCGGAGGGAAAAGCAAACGCATGGGAAACGACAAAGCTCTGCTCAACTATCATGATCAACCGCAAGTTTATCATCTGACAAATTTGATGAGCGACATTTGCGAAAAAGTGGTCGTGTCTGCTAACCTTCCCCTTTCTCAACATCTCTCCTCCGATTGCTATTCAATCGCCGACGCACCTGAATTTGCCAATCATGGACCTCTCTCCGGATTGCTCAGCGTAGCTCAAGAATTTCCCGGCAGTAATTTTTTAGTTGTAGGTTGCGATTATCCATTCCTCCAAAAAAAAGATCTTGAGCAGCTCACCAATCATTTCAAAGGAATTCAAAGTTGCGGAATTTTGAATCCGGAGACAAATGAAATAGAACCATTAATTTGTCTCTATAGCGCTGCTGATATTTCTGCTTTAGCCGCTGAACTTAAATCCGGTAACGACTCACTGAGGAGATTCCTGATAAAACGCGACGCAATGAAAGTAGCAAGCAGCACTTCAAAGGCTTATCTGAGCGTCGACACACCCTATGAATACCAAAAAATAATTTCCGCCTCCTGAACGTCCGCTAATCCGAATGCACATGAACTCTTCAAAACGAATACGCCTGACTAAAATAGAAGGCGAACAATCAGAAACGATATACGATATTGTTGCCACTGAAGAACCATTGGAGATATCACTTGCATACGGTACAGAAAATGGCAGGCAAACTCGACGTGTTTCAGTGACCATGCGCACACTGGGCTTTGATGAAGAATTGGCTGTAGGATTTTTATTCACTGAAGGAATTATTTCCGGCAAGCAGCAGATCCAAAAAGTCCATTCCCGGGCGGAAAATACCATCTGCGTAGAACTGATCGACAATCTTGAATTAAATCTCTCTGCACTGGATCGAAACTTTTATACAACTTCAAGCTGCGGAGTCTGCGGCAAAAGCTCAATTGATTCCATTCGAATCGTAAGCCCTCAAAACAAAAACCTTCAGGATTTTACTCTTCAACAAGATTTCTTCTTTTCTCTTCCGGAAAAGTTGAGAGCTGTGCAGGATGTTTTCCGGACTACGGGAGGACTGCATGCATCAGCATTGATTGGAAAAGATGGTCATGTAATCCTAATGCGTGAAGATGTAGGACGGCATAACGCTTTGGATAAATTAATTGGTGCATGCTTACTCCAATCGTACGCCCTTAGTGATTGTACTCTCCTTCTTAGCGGTCGGGCCAGTTTTGAATTGATTCAAAAAGCTGCCATGGCCGGGATCGCAATTGTCGCTGCCATCGGAGCCCCATCTAGTCTGGCCGTAGAGCTGGCCGAAGAATTCGGAATCACTCTGGTGGGCTTTTTAAAAAACGGTCGCTTCAACATCTACACAGGCCAGGAACGAATAAAAATGACAAATTTCGGGCAATAGTTTAACTGCCTTAGAGACGATAATATATCCATATTGGCTGTCCATCAACTGCGCTCAGATCAGCCAATTTTTTCGACATTCGACTGGAGGTTGATTTAACATTTTTACTTACCTTTTCCCCGTGAAAATTCGAATTAAGGGCAATACAATTCGTATCCGACTTTCCAAAAGCGAAGTTGACCGCTTTGCTGTAAATCACCGAATAGAAGATCATACTGAATTCGGCGATACAAAATTTTCGTATGCTTTAGTTTCAGGCCCACAGTATGCTCAAATGGGAGCTGATTTTAAGGATGGCATAATAACCATGTTTCTGACCGAAAAACAAGCGGAAGAATGGACAAAAACCACTCTCATCGGTCTGGAAAACGATATGCCTATTGGCAACGGAAAAACTTGTATGTCCTTCTGGAGAAAGATTTCAAATGTCTTGATGAAACTCACGAAGATCAAACCGATAAATTTGATCACCCTTTAGCTGTCAAGAAACCTTAATCCATTTCTTTCCGATCATTTTTCACCTCGGGAGATAAATACAACCTTATGCTCAATTTTAATTTTAAGCCATTTCCAAGACTGGAAACGGATAGATTATTACTTCGAAGAATTACTAAAGAAGATCAGTCAACATTATTTCTTCTTAAAAGTGATGTTCAGGTTTTACGGTACAGCGACAGCGCACCGGCAACAGAAATGAATGAAGTTCTTTCTTTGCTTAATAAAATGGATCAGTCAATTGATGCCAACAACGGAATATCCTGGGGTATTGCTTTAAAAGAAAACAATGAATTAATAGGAACTGCCGGATTTTGGCGTACTACTCCCGAACATCACCGTGCGGAAATTGGCTACAACCTTCTTCCGGAATTTTGGAAAAAGGAATCATGACTGAAGCCCTTGTCAGAATTTTTAAATACGGGTTCAATGAAATGAACCTGCATAGCGTTGAAGCAAATGTAAATCCGGGCAATCTGCCATCCATAAAATTACTCGAGAAATTAGGCTTCGAGAAGGAAGCATACTTCAAGGAGAACTACTACTTCGATGGCAAATTCGTCGATTCCGTCATCTACTCTTTACTGGTACATAAATTTACACCTTAGAAAAAGTCACGATCTTTTATTCATCAAAAACTGATCATTGAATAGCAGCTGATTTTATAGATATGTTATTGATTTTCAGATAATTTTAAGTAAAGAAGATTATCCACTCAACTAACATATTTCCCTAAATTGTTGAACTCTAACCAAACCCATATATGAAAAACCAGAAAACCACTGTGCTACTTCTGGCTCTTCTTCTCTTTGTAACATCGGCAATAGCCGGTACCGGAAAAGAGGAGTTAAAAGCCGGCTGGGAATTATTTTCCAAAAACGATTACACCAAAGCCGTAGAGCATTTTAACAATGCTGCAAAAGATCCTGCCACAGCCGATGATGCATACATTTCGCTGGCAATGCTGAATACCGGAATCTACAAAACGAAAGTGGCTATGGAAAATTTCAGCAAATATCTGACCGGCTGTAAAAATCCCAACCCCGCTCTCTTTGCTTTGGAATCTGCACCCTTTATCCGTTCAATGAATGTAAAGGAAAGCACATTGTTTTACGAGAACATCGTAAAGAATCCGAACATCGATGAAACCAGCCGTGGTATGGCCTATGAGCGATTAGCCGGGCTCTATGAATTGAATGGCGATGTGGCTAAAGGTCGCGCTACTGCAGACAAAATCGGAAGCATTCAGGATTGGACAGTCCTTGGGTCTTTTGAAAACTTATCCGGTAGTGGTTTCAATAAAGATTTCGGAGCGATTGCCCACCCTGAAGCAACATATACATTCAAAAACAAAATCAATGCCGACGTGGCATGGTTTACGGTACCGAAAGATCGTATTCGAAACGACCGTTGGATTGATTTTGAATACTTCCTTTCCACAACGAATGCTCTTGTTTATGCTCAAACGTTTATCACTTCTCTGTCTGATGTTGAATGCCAATTCCGACTCGGAACGAGCGGCTCCTACAAAGTCTGGCTCAATGATCATCTGATCATGTCGGACCCTGAAGAAAGAAACAATGATCTCGATACATACATCTCAACTGTGAAACTCGCAAAAGGTGTAAATCGAATTCTTATTCAATTGGGGTCAAGCGAGATTGAAAATTGTAATTTTATGTGCCGCTTTACCGATTCAACAGGAAAATTAATCCCGGGACTAACTTACACTTCAGCATACCAACCGTATATTAAAACATACGACTATAAAGGAACAATCATTCCAATCAATGTCGAAGAGTTTTACAAAGCAAAGGTTAAAGAAGATCCTACTCTGCTTTTAAATTATCTCCTACTCGCAAATTGTTATTTAAGAAACGACAAATCGTTCGACGCCGCGCACGTATTACGTGATGCAGAAAAACTTGCACCTGATTGTGTTTATCTGCTCGCACTTAAAGCCGAACAAGCCAGTCGTGCAAAGAACTATCCCGGCATGAGTGCCATCCTTAAAAAACTAAAGGAAGTGGCCCCGACAGTTACGATGCGCTTCAGTTAGAATATCAGGAAATGACAGAAGGCGAAAATTGGGATAAGGCAGAAGAAGTCCTCGAGAAAATTAAAAGCAAATACGGCGAGGATGAGTCTACTATCGAAAAACAAATTACACTTCTTGGCAGCACTAAACAAATTGAAAAAATGTTAACTGCCATCGAAGATGCTTACAAAGCGTATCCCGAAAACTACACCTTTGTCAATCTGAAATTCTTAATCGAGAACAAAGTTCGCAAGAACAGCTCTGAAGCTGAAAAAGTTCTGAAAAAATATATCGAGAAACGCAAGAGCACGAATGCAATGGGCGATCTGCTTGATCAATATTTGGAAACAAATAACGTAAGCGGAGCTTTGTCTACCCTCGAGAAAATGATCGATCTGAACCCATATGCAATCGGTTATATATCAAAAATGGCACGTATTCAATACAGCTTAGGCAACTACAAAAAGGCTCACGAATACAATCAAATCTGCCACACCATAGCTCCTTACATTGGCAGTTACGATGAATTAGCCGGCGACATCTTTGATGCAGAAAAAAAAACAAATGATGCTCGTCAATCTTACAAGCGCGCTATTACATACAGTCCGACAAATTATGATGCCCGCGAAAAACTTCGTAAGCTCGATGACAAGCCTGAAATTTTTGAACCATTCGGAAAACCCGATTTTCAGAAAATTTACAAATCCTCCCCTTCTGCCGATGCATACCCTGAAGATAACAGTATTATTCTCGTCGACGAAGATCAGAAAGTCATTTACAAAGGCGGTGCCTCAGTAGAACGAACTTTCCTGATGGTGAAGGTATTCAACACTTCCGGCATCGACACATGGAAAGAATACAACATCCCACAATACAGTGGTCAGCGTCTGGTCGTAGATGACGCCTATATCATCAAGAAAAACGGAAGCAAAGTTGATGCGGATAAAAATGAAAATCAAATTGCATTTACCACACTCGAAGTCGGAGATGCTATTTGCCTGTCTTACAAAATCGAAAATTATTACACAGGAAAATTAGCACAAAACTTTAGCGAGATCCATTACTTCAATTATTTCTTCCCTGTAATGAGAAGCTCTTATCAATTGCTTGTCGATACGTCAGTCAGCATTTATTACAAAATGAAGAACTCAAATCTTCAGGTTCAAACTAAGAACATCGACGAATTCAAACTGTACACTTGGGTTGAAACAAATAAACCCGCATTGGAATTCCGAGAACTCCATCACCTGAAATCGGCGATATATCGCTCCTTCGGTGGGAGAGTAACAACATTCAAAGAATGGGATGATGTCTCTAAATGGTATAGTGAAATTTCTTCTTCAAAGGCAAAACCGGATTACGAATTAAAGGAACTCATGCACGAGTTATTCGACGGCAAAGGAAAAATGACTGATTTGGAAAAGCGAAGGATATGTACGATTACATTGTGCATGAAATTCGTTACAGCTCGGTAAGCTTCCGTCAAAGCGGCCTTATTCCTCAAAGCACCAGCAATGTACTTAACTCGAAAATGGGTGACTGCAAAGACATCTCTACTCTCTTCGTTGCAATGTGTCGCGAAGTTGGTATCGATGCCAATCTGACCCTTGTTAACACACGCGATAATGGTGATAACAACATGTACTTACCGTGCATCGACTTCGATCATTGTATTGCTGCAGTTAATATCAATTCGAAAAAATACTACGTTGAACTGACGAACGATTGCAACCCGTTCAGTACGATGAGTGGCGACTTATATTACGCTCAAGCCTTGGAAGTTCGCGATCAGGTGAAGAACGATCTTATTCACCTTCCAAAAGATAATGCAACCCGTAATGCTGTAATGCGCCAGACAAAGATGACTTTGGCCGGAGAAAAAATCACCGTGCAGAAGAAAACAACTAAGTACGGCATCAATGCTTCTTACATGCGAAACAATTATCGTGACATTGGAAGAGAACAGCAGGAAAAAACCTGAAGGAATCCATCAATGATGAATACCCGAGCGTACATCTCGATAATTTTAAATTCGAAGAGAACCTCAAATCGACTATCGATTCAATCACTTACGAGTTTACATACTCATCAAAAGATGCGATCAATGATGTAGGTGGAATGCGAGTATTCAAAGTTCCTTTTTCAGAAGGTCTGACATCTCTGGATTTCCTGAGTGAAGAATCTCGTAAATATCCGATCGTTGCCACAGGACTTTTATTCAACTCTGAAAGCAGCGAGGTTATTACACTCTCATTGCCGGTCGGTTCAACTTTACTAAAACTTCCTGAAGCTAAAATATACAGCTCGGAATTCGGCGACTATTCACTCACTTACAAAGTTTCCGGAACGAACTATATTATCACTCGCAAATTCTCTCCAAAAGGGAACGGACAAATTTCCGTTGAAAAATATCCGGCCTTTAAAGAATTCTTCGAGAAAATTATTAAAGCAGATGGCGTACAGCTGGCTTTAAAATAAATCACTCGCATTCTAGAAATAAAAAAGGCTGATCAATTTATCGATCAGCCTTTTTTTGTTACGAGTAATCTTCCGGTTTATGGATGAATGACCGACAATCCAAAAGCGGAATTATTTTCGATCAGCGAATAATCTGCCGATTCAATAATCTGATTGCCATCCAAATCTTGAGATAAATAACCTTGAGAGAATAAAGGGAGATCAGTTTCTACTGAAACAAAATCATTTTCATCAATCAAGCCATCCTGATTTACATCTCCACTCCACATTCCATAAAAGCCGTTACCAAGATCTGCAAGATTACTGCCTAAAACCTGCGCAGGATCCATTTGACAATCGAATGTGAAGTTGTCGCTTATCGTATACGAGATAGCACTCCAGATTTCTAACGAGCTTCGGTGTTTAATAACAATATAAAAATCACCGCCACTAACCTCCGGAGGGAATGTAAACGCCCCTATCCCACTCAAACTTACTGCGTTCTGTGAAGCGTACATGATGTCATAAGGAGGTAAAGAAGAGGCTAACTGCACGGTAATCGTATCCGAGGTTCCCGGAAAAGCAAGCGGATCTGAAACTGCTCTCATGAGATTTACGCCATCAAAATATCCTTGAATCATTATTTTTACATTGACAGTTAACTGGCAAACAATTCCATTGTCGACAAGTCCATCGCAATTATCATCAATACCATTGCAGACCTCAGAGGCTCCGGGATTAATTGCTGCGTCCTGATCATTACAATCGGAGCCATCTAAAACGTTACCCACCGGCAAAGTACATGTTCCGATTCGCGTTAAAGGATCACCGAAGCCGTCTCCGTCAACATCGGAGTATGAAATGATACCGGTAATTCCTGAATCGAAGTCATCACAATCTCCTGCAACATCAGAAAATCCGAGCGGTGCACTACAGGCCAGCGTTGATTCAGTCTCAATTCCAAAACCATCCGAATCACCATCATAATAAAAAATGGTCGGGGCCGGTTGCTGAATGGTGAATGTAATAGGAGGACTCGGACATCCGCTTGCGTCAGTTGCTACAAGACTATAATCGCCTGCAACGAGATTATTCACATTCAAATCACTGATGCCATCAACAATATTGAGCTTCCATCCCATGTAATCGTGGATTCCACATTGATAGTAAAGCAAATTAGGATGAAGAGCATTTGGAGTAAAGAACAATGTTCCTACAGCAACAAAATTATTTGTAACACCATCAGTAACGACAGAAGCCGTGTTCAATGGTCCGCCTACATCACTTGTCGAAATGAAAAATTCATGTGAAGGCGCAAACACTGAAAATGCATAAGTGATGCCTCTCACTAAAGTCGATTCTCTCCCTTGTACACCATCAATTGTAAACCCATCAGGTCTGCTACCCTGTCCATACTGCGGATGCGAATGATTTTTCACTTCAACGATTACGGAAAATACCGGACCGCTTCCGGACAAAGTATAAGGAGGATTACTACCTGAGGTTAAGATACTCACACTGCCATCGGTAGCACCATAACAAAACAAATTTTGAATAGCATCAATTGTTGCCGGTTCGCCTTCCTCATTTACGGTAAATGTGGCATTGGCTTCACAGCCGTTTGCATCTCGTACAATAACAGAATACTTTCCCGAGTGCAGACCGGATAAGTCTTCGGTACAATAGCCATCAACAACACTCACCGGAGCGCCCATGTATTGATGATTCGAGCAATCATAATATAGAGTTGAAGGGCTACTGTTAGTTGGAGTAAAGACCACTGTACCATTATCGCTTGGAGCCCCGCTTTGTCCACTGCTGACCATTCCTGCCGTACTTCCTCCAATCGGATCCGTCGAAATATGGAATGGATGCGTTGGGCTCAGAATATTAAAAGAATAAGGAATCTCTTTAACAAGCTTTAATGTCTTCGCTTCAGTGCCATCGATATAAAATGCTAACAAACTTCCGAGTCCGAAAAAGGATTGGATGCGGTTTTCGTGCCTACCATTACACCAAACTGATTACCACCTGATGTATTGAGTGTATCCCAACAGATTGTATATGGTGCTGCACCTCCTGTAACGCTTAAATCGATTGAACCTGTTGCACCAAAACATGCCGAATTAGTAATAGTAGCATTTAAAGTCACCGGTGATGGCAACTCTGAAATTGTATATTGAGCAGTGGCTGTACAACCATTCGCATCAGTTACAACTACAGAGTATTTCCCTGCATGAGCACCGGTAAGAGTTGTTCCTGAAGTTACGTAACCACTACTGACAGCAACCCGATAACCCATGTAAGTATGAAACTGACACGGATAATACAACATAGAAGGTGTTGAAGGTCCCGGCGTAAATGTAACGGTTCCACTTTGTGTCGGAGCTCCGGTTTGACCGGCAGAAACGATATTGTTTATATTTCCTCCTAACGAATCAGTGGAAATGTGGAATGGATGCGCCGGTGTAAGAACATTAAATGTATACGGAAGTCCTCTTACCAGATTAAGAGTCTTTGCCTCCACCCCATCGATCTGAAACGCTAATGGATTCCCAAGATTGAAAAAAGGATGTTGTGCCGACTTAGTTGCTACTGTGACACCAAACACCGGTCCGTTCAAAGTATTTATTGTATCCCATGCAATTGTATAAGGCGGTGTGCCGCCTGCAACAGAAATCGTCACCGCGCCATTGTGTGCACCCGGGCATGTAACATCGCTTATCGATGCCGATGTTATGGTTGGTGACGAAAGCACTGTCACGATAGGTAGAATATTTGAAGTCGTATTTAATGAGGTAACACAATTAAGAGAAGAAGTCATTACACAACTTATTTGATCTCCCGGATTCAAACCGGCAAGTGTAATCGAGGATGCATTTGTGCCAACGTTAGCTCCATTCCGTTTCCATTGATATACAGGAGTTCCTCCGTTTGTTTGTGTAGCTGTATAAGTCGCTGTCGTCCCATTACAAAAAGCCGTTGGCCCGGAGATAGAAATTGTTGGCGTAACCGGCGTTGAACAAATTATCACATTGTCTATTGCAAAACCCGGACGATTTCCGGTTCCGGTAAAATCTCTCACAACCCATCGCAACTGAACCACCGCTTGATTATTGCAGGCTGAAGGAAGGACAAAAGCTTTTGCCACGAGATTTTGCGGCGTCGTAATTGCTGTGGTTTGATTGGTAGTGTTGTTTTGATAAATCCCGTTTGTGAGATTAGAAACAGATGTGAAAACTCCTGAGGTACCGACTCGATACTGTAAATCTACCTGATTAACTCTCGTATTGACTCCATCGAAAGGGTTTCTGACCGTCATCACATCAAAGGTCACCTGTACAGTATTAAATCCTGTAGTGTTAATAGCCAGACAAATTGTGGGTTCGATGGTTGCCGTCGGAAGAAAACCAATCTTCCCCGTATAATTCATAATCCCACCGGTTGCCGTCGATGCATTGGCGTTTGCCGTAATCGCTAAATCCGATGAGGCCGGAGGTGCAATAGTTCTGAATGTTGTCGTTGGTCCGGTCGTCGATAAATTCCATCCCTGCCAGCCTGCCGGATAAGTTGTAGAGGCCGCAACGAGTCCGGCAAAATTCTGGGAATATGGAAGTGATTGCGCAACGGGATTAGTTTGACAAATTGCATCCTCTATTCCAAACCACGATATTAGTGCGAAAATTAATGTGTAGATTTTTCTTTGCATGCAGTGTGGTGGTAATAATTAAATTGATATATTGGTTTAGTACAAAGAATTACCAATATAGTAACAATGGATTATTGTCAGGAGTTAACAATTTGGTGAGTATCCCCTATCAAGAAAAAGAGTGCTTAATTGCCGGATCCAATCTGAATCGATGAAGAACATAATAGAAAAGGCGTGTTTTCTCGCATTTTATGTATTTCTCCCATGCCTTTCTCTGGCTCAAGCTGACTTTTCGGGCAGCTTTCTGATGTCATTTGAATCTACCGGATCCGAGAAGCAGGAACCCTCATTATCGTGGAATGTCCATTCAACAAAAAGCGACCATAAAATGGTCATGGAAATCAAAGACGAAATGAATAAAAAGGGTGTCAGCAAACGAGTTCTGTTTGATCCTGCCGACAGCACGTGGATAATGATGATGGCTTATAACAATGTGAAACAAGCTGTACGGGTACATGCTTCGTCTATGTTCAGAGATTCGGTCCCACCGAAGAAAGTTGTCTTTAAGAAAACAAACATTGAAAAAGTAATTGAAGGTTATAAATGCAAAAAGTACACGTTAGAGAGCGAAAACTACTTGTCAGAAATTTGGGTGACTGAGCAAGTTGAATTTAATTTGAATAAGGTATATACTTTACTGAGCCATTGCGGAATGACAGGTGATCTGGTACGTAAGGGTGATTGGTTCCGGCAAAAAAAGATTCGGGGAATGATTCTGGAAGTGAGAACAACCAACAAATCAAACGGATCAAATTACACCGTAAAAATCACTCAGATAAAATCAGGAATAATAGAGGAAGCATTATTTAAGTTAACCGGTTTCCGGATTTCCGACATACCTGAAGGACAAAATTGCGGAGCTGTACTCGAAAAAGACTAAGCCGTTTTACGCCTGATCAGAATATCTCCTCCAGCTTTAAGATGTTTTAATTAAATTGGTATGGTATCAAAAGATACTTGAGCTTACTGCTTTAAATTCGTGACTGATCTGTTACCGCATGGAACAAAAAGTTCATTTCAAAGGATTGAATGGAATCCGAGCAATTGCCTCGATGATTGTTGTGATTTTCCATATCGATCAATACATGCCATTATTTGGACTTCCCGGGTTAGGTTATCATCAGACCGGAATGGCCGGATATGGTGTAGTCATGTTTTTTGTTCTGAGCGGATATCTTATCACTTTTCTGATGCTGAAAGAAAAAGACCGATTTCAAAGAGTAGAACTTCGCAAATTCTACATCCGAAGAATCCTGCGGATATGGCCACTTTATTATTTAATTATCGGGATCACCTTATTGATGATCATAGGTAATATTCTGCCTGCTCCGGCTCAATTTTCACTTACCGTCACTCTTTATTCGGTCCTGCTTTCAAACGTCGGGTACACACTTGGTTTAGGAGCTATTAATATGCTACCGCTATGGTCGGTAGGTGTTGAAGAGCAATTTTACTTAATGTGGCCTGTCTTGCTCAACAATTCCAAAAATGTATTACGATCGCTTACCGTAGTAATCGCGATTTATTTCGCTATAAAAATTTATTTCAGAATAGTTGATAACGGCCGTTGGTATAACTTCATTTGCTGGTCTGCCTTTGACTCCATGGCAATCGGAGGAATTGGCGCCGTACTGGTATTTGAAAGAAGCAAAATAATTGAATGGATGCACCATAAGCTTTTGCAATTGATGGCCTGGTTATTTTTGATCATCTCGATAATCCACTCTCCAATACATATTGCGACTTTAATAGACAACGAAATTCATTCACTCATCTATCTCATTCTGATCATCAACGTCAGTACCAATCCCTCACCTATCATTGGGCTGGAGAACCGAATACTCGATTATCTGGGACGGATTTCTTATGGAGTTTATCTTTACCATGTAACCATCATTGTTCTTGCTTCTCACTTTTTAGGTAGAGCATCTATTATTCAAGAACAATCCTGGTATGGGTATGCAATCATCTACATTTTAATTTTGGGAGGGACGATAGCACTGGCAACACTATCCTTTGAGTTTTTGGAGAAAAAGATTTTAGTTTTGAAAGAACGCTTCGAAAGAATTGAGAGCAGAGCATAATAAAAAAGGTTCAGTTGTGCTTGATTCTAAATCGACCTTAAGACTCCATTCAGTTCTTTATCGATTCGATTTACGCAGCTTCGATTCCACAAATCCGAAGCATTCTGAGTCAGGAGATATTAAATCAGAAAAATTAAATCATCAAGTCCTGTAAGCATGTGATTTAAGATAGGCTCACATTTTTCCTTGCAGCTAGGATAAACCTCCCCGTGCTTCCACGTTTCAGCTTTAGGAGCAAGTCCCCACCAGTATTCAGCCAATGCCAGAGGCTTCAACTTCTTTTGAAAATCGAATTGCAACAATTTCGGACCAGCGCATTCGCCGGCACCACTTGGTGGGTTCTTATATCCGGCATTTTGAAATATCTCAATCAGATTTAATTCGTTACCTGCCTGATTCAGGAAACTATAATTCTCAAACAGTTTTTGTTGAAGAGCAATAGAATGATCTCTTCTTTCAGATTTCAAAAATTCGAGCTCTTC
Source organism: Bacteroidota bacterium (assembly GCA_016721305.1). Taxonomy (GTDB): domain Bacteria; phylum Bacteroidota; class Bacteroidia; order AKYH767-A; family 2013-40CM-41-45; genus JADKIH01. Next base: position 105,675 of record JADKIH010000004.1, on the reverse strand, counting down.
AGAATTCTCTGAAGCATTCTGTTCCAGCATTGCAATCTCATTATTGATCGAAGCCAGTTCCGTCATACCAATATTGAGAAAGCTATTTTCTGTCAGGGCATCAAACACCGGAGGCACAAAACGCGCATGCTGATTACTTCCGGCGAGTTTTCCGGAGAAAGCGGAGATATAGCCAATTTCATTTTGTTCCGTACTAACGACGAGTATTCCGAACATTTTTCCGATCACATTGCCTTCTGCATTGTTGGACAAACCAAAGTTGTGAGCCCATGCTTGCTTTATCAGATAAGCTTGCAGATCCTTAGAAGCAATTTTACACCATTCGAAACGCCGCTCAGCCGAATCGATTTCAGGCGAAAGGAAGACACGAGGAAGAGGAATAAAGCAATTCAAAATATCTCTCATTCTGATTCAAGCGTATGTATGAAATTAGGCAATAGAAAATTCATTAAAAGGCGGGGAAAAAAAAAAGCCCCACTCTTACGAGCGAGGCTTTTATAATTTACGGCAACGACATACTCTCCCGAATGTTACTTCAGTACCATCTGCGCTGTTGGGCTTAACTTCTCTGTTCGGAATGGGAAGAGGTGGACACCAACGCTAAAGTCACCATAAAAATCTTGAATATTAAATGATGAATAAGAAAACATCGGATGGCCGAGGCCAATCTTCCATTTTCAATATTCAATCTTCAATAGACTGACATATTAGAGAAAGAAAACACAACTAACAGGGATCTTGAGAGTTATCAGATAAAAAGTCTACGGGCAATTAGTATTGCTCGGCTTTGGCATTACTGCCTTTACACCTGCAACCTATCAACGTCATAGTCTCTGACGACCCTTAAAGGAAGTCTCATCTTGAGGCGAGTTTCGTGCTTAGATGCTTTCAGCGCTTATCTCAACCGTACATAGCTACCCTGCGATGCAGCTGGCGCCACAACAGGTACACTAGAGGTACGTCCGACTCGGTCCTCTCGTACTAGAGTCAGGCCCTCTCAAACTTCCAACGCCCACAACAGATAGGGACCGAACTGTCTCACGACGTTCTGAACCCAGCTCGCGTGCCACTTTAATCGGCGAACAGCCGAACCCTTGGGACCTTCTCCAGCCCCAGGATGTGACGAGCCGACATCGAGGTGCCAAACCTCCCCGTCGATGTGAGCTCTTGGGGGAGATCAGCCTGTTATCCCCGGCGTACCTTTTATCCTTTGAGCGATGGCCCTTCCATGCGGAACCACCGGATCACTATATCCTACTTTCGTACCTGCTCGACTTGTTTGTCTCACAGTCAAGCACCCTTATGCTATTGCACTCCGCGCACGGTTACCAAGCGTGCTGAGGGTACCTTTGAAAGCCTCCGTTACTCTTTTGGAGGCGACCACCCCAGTCAAACTACCCACCATGCAATGTCCCCCGAATGATCGGGGTTAGACTCCGTATAAATGAAGGGTGGTATTTCAAGGATGACTCCATTAGAGCTAGCGCTCCAACTTCAAAGTCTCCCACCTATCCTACACATCATTTAATCAGAATCAATGCAAAGTTGTAGTGAAGGTGCACGGGGTCTTTCCGTCCCGTTGCGGGTAAGCGGCATCTTCACCGCTACTACAATTTCACCGAGCTCATGACTGAGACAGTGCTCAGATCGTTACACCATTCGTGCAGGTCGGAACTTACCCGACAAGGAATTTCGCTACCTTAGGACCGTTATAGTTACGGCCGCCGTTTACTGGGGCTTCGATTCAATGCTTTTTCCTTGCGGAATGACATCTCCTCTTAACCTTCCAGCACCGGGCAGGTGTCAGGCCATATACATCATCTTTCGATTTAGCATAGCCATGTGTTTTTGTTAAACAGTCGCCTGAGCCATTTCACTGCGGCCCCGCATACGCGGGGCACCCTTTATCCCGAAGTTACAGGGTTAATTTGCCGAGTTCCTTAGCCATGAATCACTCGAGCACCTTAGGATTCTCTCCTCGACTACCTGTGTCGGTTTACGGTACGGGCTGTACAATCATAAGTTTAGAGAGTTTTCTTGGAAGTCTGATTAGGATCATTATCCGATTGTCCGAAGACTCTCGGTACTGTCACCTTCGACAGGTCCTGCGGATTTTCCTGCAAGTCCTATATCTACTGGCTTCAACGTACTATTCCGTAAGTACGCAGATCTTTCACTACTCCGTCATCCCGTCACTGATTGCACAGGTAAAGTAATATTAAACTTTTGTCCATCGGCATTTCCATTCGGATGAGCCTTAGGTCCCGACTAACCCTGATCCGATTAACGTTGATCAGGAACCCTTAGTCTTTCGGTGGGCAGGTTTCTCACCTGCCTTATCGTTACTTATGCCTACATTTGCTTTTCTAACCGCTCCAGCCCTCCTTACGAAGAACCTTCGGTGCTGTTAGAATGCTCCCCTACCGATCTTTCGATCCCATAGCTTCGGTACTATGTTTAATGCCCGATTATTATCCACGCCAGATCGCTCGACTAGTGAGCTGTTACGCACTCTTTAAATGAATGGCTGCTTCCAAGCCAACATCCTAGCTGTCAATGCAATTGGACCACGTTTGATCAACTTAACATATATTTGGGGACCTTAGCTGATGGTCTGGGTTCTTTCCTCTCGGCCTGTGACGTTAGCACCCCAGGCCTCACTGCCAAATATATGTCAATAGCATTCGGAGTTTATCAGGGTTTGGTAGGCGGTGAAGCCCCTAGCCCTATTAGTAGCTCTACCTCTATGACAATTCATTTGACGCTGTCCCTAAAGACATTTCGGGGAGTACGAGCTATTTCCCAGTTTGATTAGCCTTTCACCCCTACATACAGGTCATCCGAAAGCTTTTCAACGCTTACCAGTTCGGACCTCCATGACGTGTTACCGTCACTTCATCCTGCTCATGGGTAGATCACAAGGTTTCGCGTCTACCCCCACTGACTATACGCCCTATTCAGACTTGCTTTCGCTTCGGCTGCGATCCTTAAGATCTTAACCTTGCCAGTGAGGAGTAACTCGTAGGCTCATTATGCAAAAGGCACGCCGTCATCCCTTACGGGACTCCGACCGCTTGTAAGCACACGGTTTCAGGTTCTATTTCACTCCTCTGTTCGAGGTTCTTTTCACCTTTCCTTCACAGTACTAGTACACTATCGGTCTCTCATTAGTATTTAGCCTTACCGGATGGTGCCGGCAGCTTCCCACAAGGCGTCTCCGACCTCGCGGTACTCAGGATACTGCTAGAATGTAATTGTTTACGCTTACGGGACTATCACCCTCTGTGGAGCAGCTTTCCAGAAGCTTCAGCTTAGCGCATACATTCATATTGCAGTCCTACAACCCCATGATTGCCTTAACAATCATGGTTTGGGCTCTTCCCCGTTCGCTCGCCACTACTAGGGGAATCATTATTTATTTTCTCTTCCTCCAGGTACTTAGATGTTTCAGTTCCCTGGGTTAGCTTCTATTAGATGTATAGTCTTCAACTATACGGGTTGCCCCATTCGGATATTTTCGGATCAAAAGTTGTTTGCACCTCCCCGAAACTTTTCGCAGCTTATCACGTCCTTCATCGCCTATGAGAGCCAAGGCATTCACCGTGTGCCCTTATTAACTTTCTTATCTATTACGATAAAATTCTTGATTCTTGTTTGTTATGTTTTCTTTCAATATGTCAAAGAACGTTTTCAATCAGATAATTAGCCCTTAAGCTAATCTGCTAATTAAAGCGCGAATTAATCCGGTATCGAGCCGGCCCTACCAATGGTAGTTGCATCATTGCATTAACTCTATTTCAAACTAAACTGATCCGTTGACCAGTCGTTAATTTTTTTCTGATTTTTCAATCAGCTAATTAGCTAATCAGCTAATTGATTAAGTGGAGAATATCGGAGTCGAACCGATGACCCCCTGCTTGCAAAGCAGGTGCTCTAGCCAGCTGAGCTAATTCCCCATGTTTCTTTGGGAATACTCCAGATGACCCTCCCGTTTTTCAACGGGATGCTCTAGCCAGCTGAGCTAATTCCCCAAGACAAGTTGATTAGTAGTCCCGAGCAGATTTGAAGTGCTGACCCCTACATTATCAGTGTAGTGCTCTAACCAAGCTGAGCTACGGGACTATTTCTTCCGTAACCTACAGAAGTTATAGCTTTTTCTCAGATGGAGGGACCACCTTAAGCTCGTTTGGGATCTTTTTTTAAAAGAAGAAAATGAAAGGAAATAACAAGCATAGTCTCCTGAAATTAATCAGGCGTGTAACAAACCACTCCAGAAAGGAGGTGTTCCAGCCGCACCTTCCGGTACGGCTACCTTGTTACGACTTAGCCCCAGTCATTGGTTTTACCCTAGGCGACTCCTTGCGGTTATCGACTTCAGGTACCCCCAACTCCCATGGCTTGACGGGCGGTGTGTACAAGGCTCAGGAACATATTCACCGCATCCCTGCTGATATGCGATTACTAGCGATTCCAGCTTCACGAGGTCGGGTTGCAGACCTCGATCCGAACTGAGATCGACTTTTGGGATTAGCTCCATGTTACCATGTGGCTGCCCTCTGTATCGACCATTGTAGCACGTGTGTAGCCCAGGACGTAAGGGCCGTGATGACTTGACGTCATCCCCACCTTCCTCACCGCTTGCGCGGGCAGTCTCATTAGAGTCCCCAGCATAACCTGTTGGCAACTAATGATAGGGGTTGCGCTCGTTGCGGGACTTAACCCAACACCTCACGGCACGAGCTGACGACAGCCATGCAGCACCTAGTTTCGTGTCATTGCTGACGGACATGTTTCCACATCCTTCACTAACTTTCAAGCCCTGGTAAGGTTCCTCGCGTATCATCGAATTAAACCACATGCTCCTCCGCTTGTGCGGGCCCCCGTCAATTCCTTTGAGTTTCAACCTTGCGGTCGTACTCCCCAGGTGGATCACTTAATGCTTTCGCTCAGACGCGTACTGTATATCGCACACATCGAGTGATCATCGTTTAGGGCGTGGACTACCAGGGTATCTAATCCTGTTTGCTCCCCACGCTTTCGTGCATCAGCGTCAGTTATGACTTAGTGAGCTGCCTTCGCAATCGGTGTTCTGTGTCATATCTAAGCATTTCACCGCTACATGACACATTCCGCCCACCTCAATCATACTCAAGAACATCAGTATCAATGGCAGTTTCCCAGTTAAGCTGAGAGCTTTCACCACTGACTTAATATTCCGCCTACGCACCCTTTAAACCCAATAAATCCGGATAACGCTTGGGACCTTCGTATTACCGCGGCTGCTGGCACGAAGTTAGCCGTCCCTTATTCTTCCCGTACATTCAGCCCCCTACACGTAGGAGGGTTTATTCCGGGACAAAAGAAGTTTACAATGCAGAGCACCTTCATCCTTCACGCGGCATGGCTGGATCAGCCTTGCGGCCATTGTCCAATATTCCTTACTGCTGCCTCCCGTAGGAGTCTGGTCCGTGTCTCAGTACCAGTGTGGGGGATCATCCTCTCAGACCCCCTAGACATCGTCGCCTTGGTGAGCCGTTACCTCACCAACTAGCTAATGTCACGCATGCTCATCTATAACCACCTGAGTTTTGATCACAAGACGATGCCGCCTCGTGATATTATGCGGTATTAATCTTCCTTTCGGAAGGCTATTCCCCAGTTATAGGTAGATTGCATACGCGTTACGCACCCGTGCGCCACTCGCCGGCATGTATTGCTACACCCGCTGCCGTTCGACTTGCATGTATTAGGCCTGCCGCTAGCGTTAATCCTGAGCCAGGATCAAACTCTCCATTGTAAAGTTGATTTCTGTCTCTGTATAGGATTTGTTACTCAAAATTATCTCAATTCAATTGACGGATAATTAGGGCTTGTTATTTCCTTTTCAATTCTTCAAAGAACGTTTACTTATTCGCAACAACTCCGTTGAGTTGTTAAAGTATTTCTTGTTTTTCGGGCTGCAAAGATACAAATCACTTTTAACTCTGCAACACTTTTTATTATTTTTTTTTCAGTTTTTCTTAATCTGCACATAATCAGACCTAAAACTTGCAGAACGAACTCCTCTGACTTTTTCCTGAAAAAAACCGCAAATTCCGCGTCCCATTGTTTATGTAAAGAACTTTCTGAATGGGGTTGCAAATGTACTACCTATTTGGAAACAACCAAATAAATCAGCATATTTTTTATTAACATGTGTTAGTTTCGTAGTAAACGCTTGAAAATCTATGAGTTACGTGCAAAAATATTATTGATTAGGGCGTGCTGAAAGTCACCGGAAGTACCTTTCCATTGTAAAATCGATGCCCATGCATGGCAAATTCAGCAATATATTGGCCCATTTTGGCACTTTTCATAGATGCCTCCATGCCCGGAAAAGCTGCCGTAAACATCTCGGTCTGAACCGATCCCAAGGCCAGGCAATTTACCGCAATACGCTCCGATTTCAACTCTTCCGCTAAACACTCCGTTAAAATGCTCATCGCTCCCTTACTGGAACTGTAGGCCGACAAGCCGGCAAATTTCACACTGCCCTGCACTCCTCCTACTGATCCTATATTCAAAATGTGCGACTGAAAAACTGAATTCTCCATAGGTAAATTCTGCTTCAACAGTGGTAAAAAATATTTAATCATCGCCGCCGTAGAAAACACATTGGTATCATATACCTCTCGCCATTCTTCTCTGCTTAGCTCTGAAATCGCCTTATGAATTAATTTGCCCGCGTTATTAATTAACACCTGAACTCCTATCCCGCTCTTCTCTACCTCTGCCGCCACCATTGAAATAAAAGCATCACTCGTAATATCTCCTGCGTACGTACGAAGAAATTCTCCCTTCCCCATTCGAATCGCCTCCTCCTGCAAGGATGAAAGCTTCACTGAATTACGACTAATCGCCACTACTCGTAAGCCCGGAAATTTCAATAATTCCAATGCTGTACTCCTGCCAATCCCCGAGGACGCTCCTGTGATAATTACATTCATCTTACGCTGTATTTGTTTTTCGTTTATTAAAAGAAAAGTAACGCAAATTTCCGAAATTCGAATCTTTCAACTCTTACTCGCTCATACTTCTCATCGACAAAGAACGAGATTTTATGTTGACAAAATCAGCAGGATTTTTACATTTACAAAAAAAATAGCGTGAAAAAATTTCTCCTTCTCATCAGCCTTATTATGCAGTCATATTGCCTGAGTGCACAAGGCACTTACCTTCCTCCGGTTAGATCTACTTCCGCTGCTGATAAGGGAAATCGTTTTTTTACCGGAGGAAATCTCGGGCTTCAATTCGGAAGCACTACGGCTATAGATGTATCACCCCTTCTAGGGTATCGGGTTACAAATGATTTCTCCGTGGGAGTTGGCGCAACGTATATGTACTTCCACTATAAAAACTCTTTCTACGACTATACGAATGATGTATATGGCGGAAGTGTTTTTGCACGTTACAATATTCTTGAAAATATTTTCCTGCATTCCGAATTCGAATCACTGAGCGTCAAAGCATATTACTCCTACACCGAATATATCCGCAAGCAGGTTAATGCACTCTATTTGGGTGGAGGACTGCGTCAGATGATCGGCGATTACAGCTCATTGAATCTGATGATTCTTTATGATGTTATGCACGACAATCAATATTCACCTTACAGTGAGCCTTTAGTGATTCGTATTGGATTCGACATCGGACTATAATCCGGTCGAAGAAAATTCAGTTACTCACGAATGTATGGTACGGCACGATAAATATCGAGATCCACATTTCGCATAACTTTGTTATAGTACTCCTGCTTCGGGAGATAATAAATTACATACCCTTTTGCATAAAAATACAAAGCTTCGGGCTCGGAAATGTAATCACGAATCTTCACCTTCAATTTAGATGTATCACCCGATTGAACGATCATTTGATTGAACCATCGTCCTGAGATAATCACCGACTTCACTGTAACTGTATCGGTCGACTTGAGTAACTTCTCAACAAAATGTATTCCGTTTTCTCGTCTCGACTCATAGCTGTACACCGGACCATGCAGAAAATCCAGCATTAGCTTTTCACCGCCTGCATTAAAATTAATAACAGCTTTCGACGGTGTTGCTGCATCGTACCTTTCTACAGGGGAAACCGTGCCGAAGAAAGCGGATCCTATCAACATCAGACAGAAGAAAACGAAGGCACGATTGTACAGGTATTTACCGAAAAGCATAATCACAAATGGAACGATCGGAATCAGATAACCTGCTTCCATCGGCAATTTCAAAAATGCAATAATGTATATATCGATTGCAACCAGCCAGGCGATAACATGCCTTTCATTTATTGATCTTGGGAAGAGAAATTTTCCGGCAGTACGATCGAACGGCAGGAAAAACAAAATGGTTGAAATAAAGATTCCAAGCACACCAAATACACCCCAAACTTCAATGGAGAATTTGTACAGAACTTTAGGAATGGCCGGATATGGGACTTCATAATAGGTGAAAAAGTTCGATCCGTATTTTAAATACAATGGGAAATACAGAGCAGCGCCAACGGCCAATGCAGGAATAACCAACCTGAGTGATCTCCTCACATTATTCATCAGTCCATCTGTCCTGATCAACAATATCAGCAATGGAATTAGCATAGCACCCGATGTGATTCTTGTCCCAATGGCTAAACCAAGTGCCAATCCAGCAAGTGCAAGTTTGTCTTTGTGTAAAAAATAAAATGAGGCAAGTATAAAAGCAAGTGCAATATTGTAATCGATCGTTGTCGTACTATGAATAAAAAAAACAGGAATGCAGGCAAAAGTTGTTGCAGCCAGAAATATGTATTTGAAACGCAATGTCCGCAATATCATAACAAAGAAAAAGACAGCTATCGTGCTGAATAAGACTGAAATCAAATTCATCCCCAGTATGAAAATGGGGACATCAGAGAACATAACAATTCATGGACAGGGTAACCCGGTAATCTGGAAGGAACATATTCTCCTGTATTGTGCAGGAGTCGAGCTGCAATAGAAACCGACCAACTGTCACCATCAAGTCCGAAACCGGCAGAAAGAAAAGGAAGGCGTGAAACAAAAACTAAAAGCAGGAAACCTAAATACTTTAATTTTTCATTTCGGATACTTGTAGTCACTGACGATCTTTTTAAGGAAGTTTTCCTTTGAATTACGATTCAAATATGAGTTAAAGTTTTCTTGAAATCAAGAAAAACCTAGGCTGAAGTGCTGAGAGCTTCGTTTTAAAAGTCTTCCAGTTTTAAACGGCTCATAAAATGAGTAATTCTTCCTGCTTTTCTGCTGACTCTGGCATCGGGATAGACCGGATTCCATTTTCGGGGATTTGGGAAAATAGCGGCAATCAGAGCAGACTCTCTAACTGACAACTTGCTTGCTGATTTATGAAAATAGTGACGGGATGCAGCTTCGATTCCATAGATGCCATCCCCCATTTCAATAACGTTCAGATAAACTTCCATTATCCGACGTTTGCTCCAGAAAATTTCAATCAAAAATGTAAAGTAAACTTCAAACCCCTTTCTGATCCACGAACGGTTTGGCCAGAGAAAAACGTTCTTTGCAGTTTGCTGACTGATTGTACTGGCACCCTTCAGTCGTTTTCCTTTATGCTTTGCATTGTATTTCTCCGCTTTTTGAATCGCCTTCATATCGAAACCGAAATGCTCTTCAAAATTCTGATCCTCCGCAGCAATAGCGGCCATCGGCATAGCAGGACTTATTTCGTTTAATGACACCCAATCTTTACTCAATTGCATAGACTTCCCATCAGCTTTCTGCTCAATGCAACGAATTAACATCAAAGGCGTCACCGGAATAGGGACAAATCGGAATATTATGACGGAAAGAATACTGAGTCCCAAAAACCAAAGGACGCTTTTCAAAATTATTCTCCCTGCTTTTTTCAACATTTACTTTTTAGATTAAACTTATGCGGATTGAAATACTAAGTCGTTAAAATTATTCACTTCGGAATAACCACTCAAGTTTTCCTCTATTATTCATGGATTGCCTGACTAGCCGATAAATGAATCTTCAAACGGGGCTGCAAAGTAAAAATAAAAACATATTCACCGCGCCGTTTGAGTTTTTCATAGGTAAAGCCGGGAGGGAAATCGATGTCAACAGCCGAAACAACCGTCACTCCTGCGATAGGATTTGCGGTTGGGTTTTCAAGAACAGTTTGACCCTTTACATCACGGCTCATAACAATCTTTGAAATTGCCAGACGATAATCCATAAGCTTATCTATTGTAGTAACCCATATCTCTCTGCGGCTTGAATAATCGTGCAGCCTTTGCAGCGTCTTGTCAAATTCAGGATTGACCTTAATTTCTTGCCCATCGAAGAAATAAAAACCATTACTGGAATCGACTCTTGAAGGGTAACAGTGAAGAATGCAATCCGTATTTGTTTCTACTAAATCATTCAATCTTTGATCACTAAAATAATATGACCATAATGATCCGTCAGGCGGGTCGATTGTAAATCCGGTCCTCCATGAATAAATAGTATCACCTCTTAGTGGAGTTACCCAATACTCAGGGCGAGGAAAAGCATCACTCCATCCGCTGTATGGAATAGAGAAATTAGAGTTGAATGATAATCGGTTTAAGAAAGCACTATCCTCATAGTAATTATTCCACAGGTAATTTACTCCATATTTTTTCCATAGGCCCAATGCGAATTGAGGTGATTTCGGATCTGTACCATCACAAGCTAAGTCTTCTCTGTTACTGATAGGAGAGTTATCATACCCATGATCGATCCAGCAAGGCGAACCGAAATTTGATTGCATATATTTCAAAGCTTCTTCCATCGTATCAGCGATCGTGGTAAATGGATCCGGGGTATGCAAACAAATGTCGAAATCGCTACTCTTAAGTTCTTTGAGAAACTCTTCGAAGTCGGATGATTTTTTATTGACACAGAGGTCCTGTCAAATCTGCTGTCTTTGAACTTCAGAGTTTGAGCTTCAGGATTACAATAGAAAACACTTTTGGTAACCGGAATATTCCAACCCGCAAAACCACCTTTTGCATCCTTTAGCTTAACAACATTTTCACTTCCGAAATTAACGGCTCTTTGAGTTCGAATATCTGCATAATCTGCATGCTCAGTCCAAACCAATGAAGCAGGGAAACCATTTGGGTTTTTCGCAATGCGTATGATCTCAGAACTCACCGGAATAAGATCAAATCGAAAAGCCGAAAGCAAAGAATCTCCGGCCTTATAATTTCGTTCCGATTGATCCACATAAATATTCTTGCTCTTGCTCATCTTCGGAAAATGCATGAGCGGATGATCCGTTGCAAAATCAAAGTTGAACACGACTTGTGCACCAAAATTTCCAAGTTGAATGGACGACAGATTATCAGGTCTGTAGGTGACTAATTTTGATCTTTCGTTACTGACAGAATAACCTTCTTTCTCAAGCCAGTATTCCTTTTTGAAGTATCCGGAATCGACCTGCGTATTGACTTTATAAACACGATCAAGAGGGATTTGTTGATTCAAAGCAAATGCCAATCTTCTCACGTATTTTTCCTTGAGAAAGTGAACTGAGGAATTAAAGTCAAGCGATGAACCGGCTGAATTTTCGGTAACGGAAATCGTACCGCAGATATCTTTGCTTTTGAAATCAATTACAACTCCATCGCCCATTTTTGTTCGACGAACATTGCGCGATAAATCAACGGGATTAACCAAAGGCAGAGTTGTTTTATTTCGTTTTGAGTTCATTTCGAGAACTAAGAAATAGTCAGAAAACAAAGTATCACCCAAAGCGCTCAGAACAATAAGTGAAGAAGAATCCGCGTCAGTCAAAAAAGAAAAATCTCTGGTCTTTGTCAAAAGAAAAAAATCTTTTCGATCATTTTGAGAGGAAAGAGGAAATGACGGAAAAAATGAAGGAAGTTCTTTGACTTTGAAAACAAAATCCACATCGTCGATATCAATTTGACTTTTCCCATTTTCATTCCAAAAGAAAATCAACAATTCACATTCGTTACCGGTCAGATTAGAAGGAAATGCTGCGGAGGCAGTGAAGTCGATCCATCTACCTGTGTCGGCTTGCTGGACAACAATATTCCGACTTTCCCAAAAGGTACTTTGAGAATTACGTGTGCTGCTAAAAACAAGACTCCCTTTCCCCCCTGCTGAATGCGCCCTCACTTTCGCCTTCACGGTCACTTCCACACTTTGAAACCGTAGCGAGGCAGGAAAAGAGGATTTGTAACCGATTCCATACGGGTGTAGCGAATCTGTGGCTGAGAAATGATTGTTGCTGCTACTATCGAAAGCGATGGTTCCTGTATTTGTCCAGGTTCTATCAGGAAAAAAGCCCTCGAAACCCGAAGCAATTTTAATCACTTGGTCTTGAGCAAAGGCATAAAAGGAAATTGAAAGAAGAGAATAGAGAAGCAGAAGTGATCTCATGAATCATCCGATTAGCTGGATGCTCCAAATGTAAAAGAAAAAAAACTATTCTGCGTCTTTAGAAGTTGGTTTTGATGCAACGGCTTTTGCGCTGTACAGGTCGGCTTTTTTGCGATCACCTGTTAAGCGATAGAGCCTGGCAATGCTATCATTTGACGCATACGATTCCGGGTTGGTATCCAGATTTAGTTTTAGTATACGAATAGCATCTTCGTACCGACGACGTTTGGTAAGTTCCGAAGCGAGCATGGTAAGATGATCTTCTGATGCCGGGTATTTACGAAGCACAATTTCTTTTTGCGATTCAGTAATCACCGAAGAAAAATGCTGGTACTCATTTCGTATAAATGTTACCTTCTTCATCAGGTAATCGAATGGAATCATCTCATCTATAAAATCCTTTTCGTACATATTGAGACATGTACTTAAGTAGTCGAGGGCTTCCCAAGGTTTTACCTTTTTACGATTGTAATGTTTGAGAGCCAGATCACCGCGAACTAAATAAACGGTATCTCCGTCCTGATGAAGAATATTTTCAAAATTCAGTAGCGATGCCAGAGCGATTTGAGAATAATTTTGCGATTCGTTTTTAAATCCGCCACAAGTCGTCTGCCAGATTTTTGTAAAAAGATCTACTCCACCTTTATCCGGATTAATGGCATTGATAACGCAACGAACATTACCTGCCCCTGCGTGATAAGCGTGAAGTACTAGAAGGCGGAACCAGAGATCCGTTTCCTTATAAGCAATGTTTTTTTCGTCGAGGAATTTCTTGATGTACGGAATACAACCCGCCTTGATTAAAGACGAAGCTGCTTTTGCAGACTTTTCGATATCAGACCGCTCATCTACCTTTTTGTTGACACGCAAACCATAGCGAATCGCTACGCTTTTCATCAGCTGGAAAGGTCCGTTAGCGCCGACAGAAGACTTAGAGGCGTATTTACCCGGACTTTCGATGAGCAGGATTGCCTGAGCATACCAAGGATCGCAGTTATTTTTTTCGAATGCTACGATGGCGCGACTGATAACCGGAAGAGCTTTTTTGACTTCATAGAATTCCCCTTTTCCGGCAGTGACATACACGTTTTCCGGATCCTCATTGAGGATACGGCACAAACTATCTTTGAAACATTGCTTCTCCGGTTCCGACTGACTCATCCATGCTGAGCGATTGACACGATCTACCGGTTTGCGGCAGTAGGAAATATTCACGATGCATGAATCACTCGTCATGTTGATGACATCCTTCCAGAAGCGCGCTTGCGGTAGTGTATCCCAGCCCTGAGTATGGAGTGTAGAATCCTGAAGAAAATGAAGACGAGTCGTATCATTCCAGGAGATGACCGTTTTAGTCACCACTTGAAAAGCGGCATCATCCTGGGCGTTGGAAAACCCCGGAAGCGCTAAAAAAGCAAATAGGCCGAAAATAGCTCGTTTCATTGTTAAGGTAAATACAATACAAATACGTTAACCGGATAACGGAGTTGAGTAAATTCTATTGGAAATCTTACAGGAACCGGAAAAAAATCCGGCAGAAACCGGGATCAGAGACCTTTAACCTTCTCCTTATGTTTTTTGATTTGGCGTGACAAAATTTCCATACAGAGGTCGGTTGCCTCCTCAAAGGTTTTGCACTGTTCTTTCGCCACTATATCGTTACCGGGAATCTGGATCATGATCTGAACAATTTTATTTTTGTTATCGCTCGCTTTATCGAGGCGCAGCATCACTTCTCCACCGATGATCTGATCGTTGAATGTTACCAGTTTGTCTACTTTCTCCTGAATGAAGTCAAGCAGTTTTTGATCTGCATCAAAGTGAATTGATTGAACTCTGATTTTCATAATATTCCTCCTGAAAAGTGTTACGCCCGTGGGTGGGCTTGTTTGTAAACTTCTTTTAATTTTTCGATGGTATTGTGGGTATAAACCTGTGTGGCGCTAAGATTGGCGTGACCGAGTAATTCTTTCACGCTATTGATATCGGCACCATTGTTAAGCATATGAGTAGCGAAAGTATGACGAAGTACGTGCGGACTCTTTTTTTCGAGAGTACTAACTCCACCTATTCGGCGAGTAACAATACGATAGACCATCTTGGCATAAACCGGAGTACCTTTTGAGGTGACAAAAAAGGCCGGTGCCAGGGTGGTTATTTCGTTACGTGCTTTCAGATACGTATTGATCAGTTCTTTCAGTTTATTCGTAAACGGAATTATGCGCTCTTTGTTTCTCTTTCCAAGAACTTTTACCTGGCACTGATAAACATCGATACGATCGTCTGTAAGCCCCACCAGTTCTGACAAACGCATTCCTGTGGCGTAAAACATTTCGAGCAACAATCGGTCTCTGACGGCTTCAAATCCGTCGCCGAAATTGACCTCTGAAAAGAGCATCTTCATCTTGGCCTCGTCGACAAAAACCGGAAGTCGTTTCGATATTTTCGGTGACTGCACCTTTTGCAAAGGATTGGTTTTCACATCTCCCCTTCTCATCAAAAATTTGTAGAAGGTTTTCAGAGCTGTGATCTTTCTGGAAATGGATCGTGTACTGATACCACTTTCCATGAGACTCACCATCCATGAACGGATCATCGGTGGCTGTATCGCCACGGCATCATCAATTTCGTATTGCTTTTTTTGGAACTCAAAAAACTGGGCCAAATCATTTTGATAGGCCAAAACCGTATTCGGTGAAAAGCGCTTTTCGTAGCGTATGTACTGGAGAAAACTCTGAACGATCATGGTGCTAAAAAAAGGAGAAACGAATGTGTAGCATTCATTTCTCCTTTTCATTTATGTTCTTCTAACTGTCAAGTTACCGAAAGGTTTCATGTACAGTAAAAGTAACAAAAATATCCTGGATGATCAATCAGATTACAGGATGTTATTACGTTTCATAGCATCCACGTATTTAGCATGGATGATCTCCTGACGGCGTTCTACAGACGGTTTTTCAAATGTCTGACGACGACGCAGTTCACGTACTACACCTGTGCGCTCGAATTTCTTTTTGAATTTCTTCAGCGCCTTATCGATTGACTCGTTTTCTTTAATTGGGACAATGATCATTGTTAAATTTCAATTTTGGATTGCAAAAATAGAGTTTTCCTCTTGAATTACAAATTATTTTAAAATTTCTCTTGAGATAACCAGTTTTTGGATCTCGCTCGTACCCTCTCCGATGGTACAAAGTTTCGAATCGCGGTAAAATTTCTCGACCGGGAAGTCCTTTGTATAGCCATAACCGCCAAAAATCTGCACTGCATCCGTTGCCACCTGAACGGCCACCTCAGAAGCGTAATATTTGGCAAAAGCCGACTCTTTTGTGCATTTTTCGCCTCTATTCTTCAAATCGGCTGCCTGGAGAGTCAACAGCTCGGCTGCTTCGATTTTTGTCGCCATATCGGCCAATTTGAAGGCAATTGCCTGAAATTCAGCGATTGGCTTACCAAACTGCTCTCTTTCCTTCGAGTACTTCTTAGCTGCATCATAAGCGCCGTGAGCGATACCTAATGACAGGGCAGCGATAGAAATCCGACCACCGTCAAGAACTTTCATAGCTTGTTTGAAGCCATCGCCTACATTACCCATGATCTGGCTTTTGTGGATGCGGCAATCTTCAAAAATCAATTCAGCTGTTTCAGAGGCTCTCATTCCGAGCTTATTTTCCTTTTTTCCGGCTTTGAAACCCGGAGTGCCTTTTTCAACGATAAATGAGGTAATTCCGTGTGAGTCGAGTAATTCTCCTGTTCGTGCCAGGACAACAGCGACATCGCCACTTTTACCGTGCGTAATCCAGTTCTTTGTACCGTTGAGAACCCAATAGTCACCGTCTTGCTTGGCAACGCAGCGCATACGCATTGAATCGCTGCCGGTATTAGCTTCAGTAAGTCCCCATGCTCCGATGAATTCTCCGGTAGCAAGCTTGGAGAGATATTTCATTTTCTGCTCTTCGCTGCCAAAGGCCAGAATATGCCCTGTACAAAGCGAGTTGTGAGCAGCCATGGATAGTCCGATTGAACCACAAACGCGGGCGACTTCAATAATAGCCGTTACGTATTCGAAATAACCTAAACCAGAGCCATTGTATTTTTCAGGGACAACAATTCCCATCAAACCCTGCTCTCCCATTTTCTTAAAAAGCTCTACAGGGAAAATTTGTGCTTCATCCCATTCCATCACATTCGGGCGAATATGCATCTCGGCAAATTTTCGGACTGTATCGGCGATCATCGCCTGATTTTCATTTGTTGCGAATTCCATTCTTGGTAAACTCTGATATTGAGGTGAAATCTTCGAACGGAGTGATTATTCCGTTGTTAAATAGGGCGCAAGTTTACGGAAGTTTTCTTCAGTTAGCAAAGGCAAAGAGCTCAATTCATCGATGCTCTGAAAAGGATGCTGATCACGGTAATTAACGATCATTCGTGCTATTTTCCGGTTCAGATATGGATGTGATGAGATTACGGAGAGGCTATCTGAATTTAAATGGATTTTCCTCAGAATTGGAGGCGCTTTCAAAGTGAGGTACTTACTTATTTTTTCGAATACCGTATCCTGGACTCCCCAGACTTCTCTGATTTGGTCGGCTGAAGCAAAACCTCCGAGACGTTCGCGATATCGAACAATACGTGATGCCAGCACCGGTCCGATGCCGTATAATTTATCCCACTGAATTGAGTCAGCCGAATTTATTTCAACAGAAAATCCTCTCGCCTTGTCTGCTTCGCTTTTTTTGAATTCGGCTCTTGGCAGAGAATCAGGAAGAAGGATAAACGGTTTTAGTTGATGAAATTTCGCATCGGAAAGTCCATAAATTTTTTTGAGATCATCCTTCACCCTGAACTTCCCTCCTTTTTCGACGTAGTGCAGAATAGATGCAGATTGCTTTTCGGAAAATCCGAGCATCACCCATTTCGACGCACTGAGGCGATTGGGTTCAAACTGAAAAAGAGTATCCTGTTTTATCTGAACGAAGACATTTTCATTATGCTTTTCCGAAAGCATCGATTCAAAAAGCTTAACATTCGGCGGATCAAAAACCACAGGGTAGTTTCTCAAATATATGAGTACACAGATTTGAAAAATTAATACGTATCCCAGTACGGAAATACCGCGTCGCTCTCTGGCAGAAAAATCGAAGTACGATTTCCAGCCGGTTGTAATTTTCTTTCGACTTGCTTTCATTCTTCATGATAAAACACAAAGGAAGAGAAGCAGAAATTACTTTACAACCAATTCAAGCTGTTTCTTTAAATAGGATAATCCTTCGATAAATGTATGCGGATGATAGTCGAGTTCGCGCACAGCCTTTTCAATTATGAAGCCTGTAACAGGAGGACGAACTGCAGGTTGCTTGAGTGATTCGGATGAGATCGGTTGAATGTACTGCTGATCCAAATCGAAAAACTCTGCGACAATTTTTACAATATCCAGAATATTCATCACTTCCATGCCAGAAACATGATAGATACCTTCAGCCTTTTTAAGACTGGCAGAAATGCAGGCGTCAGCTAAATCTTCGGCAAGAGTTGGAGAACGGAATTGATCGTTGATTACCGTAATTGTTTTCTTGCTGCGAATAGAATTGATTGCCCAAAGAACAACGTTCGAACGGCTGTTATCATCGAGCACACCATAGATGATGATCGTTCTCAGAATTGCCCAATGAAGACCGGAAGCCATGAGCCTCTTCTCTGCTTCGTATTTGGTATGACCATAAAAACTCAGTGGATTTGCTTCATCGGTTTCTACGTATGGACCATTTCTTCCGTCGAATACGAAGTCAGTTGAAAGGTGAACAAGATGAGCATCGATTTTTTTACACGCATCGATCAGATAATCCACTGCGGTAACATTCATCTTCCACGCATCGTCTCTGTTCGTCTCGCAGGCATCCACATTCGTCATGGCTGCTGTATTGATTACTGAATCGGGGCGGTATTTCAAAAACAGTTCTTCAATAGCTTGCGCATCTGTGATATCGAGCGACTCATAAATGTAACCACTTTTCTCACGCATTCTATTTTCACCGCGAGAAGTACTGATGCATTTAACGTCACTCCGATTGCGCAGAGCATAAATGATTTTTTGCCCCAGCAATCCGTTACTTCCTGTTACGAGAATTGTTTTCATTGCAATAAAATCGTTTTGAATTTAGACACTTGCTCTTGTGTTCCCAGAACGAAAAGTTTTGCATCAGGAAGCATAACGGTATCGGGCGGAGGATTGATCACATAATCACCATCGGAAGTTTTAAAGCCGATAATATTAGCACCGGTTTTATTTCTGATTTCCAACTCGCGAATTGTTTTGTTTCGCATGTTTTCAGGCAAGCTGCTGAAATGAATTTCCTCCAGGCGGATATTAATTCGGCCGGTGATATGGTCGATGAATTCGAGCACATCCGGTTTCGTAACCAGAGCGGCCATGTGTGTGCCACCGATTTTATCCGGCATAATCACATTGTCTGCTCCTGCTCTCTTGAGTTTATGTTCTGAGGCATCTTCAGAAGCACGGCTGATGATTTTAAGATTTGGATTTTTGTCACGGGCAGTCAATACGACGAACACATTCGCTGCATCACTTGGAAGAGCGGTAATCAAAGCCTTTGCTCTCTCCAGTCCGGCTTCGGCTAAAATCTCATCCTGAGTAGCGTCGCCTTCAATAAAAAGGAGACCCTCTTCCAAAGCCATGTTTTCAATTGCCTTCTGATTCGATTCAATGACAACGAATTTTTCATTTCCCGACCGCAATTGTTCGCAGGCTTGTTTACCATTTCGGCCATAACCGCAAACAATGACATGGCCTTTGAGTTTTTGAATTTCCTTGTTCACCTGGTAATGTTTAAAGTATAATTGAAACTCCCCTTCGATTACATAACGCGTAATAACAGAAATAGCATAAGCGAAAGTACCAATGCTAAAGACTATCAAGAATGAGGTAAATATTTTTCCGACCTGATCGAGCTCGTTCACTTCCCGATATCCAACAGTGGCTACTGTGATGATCGTCATGAACACTGCATCCACAAAATTATAATGTTCAATAAAGATATATCCTGCAACTCCAATGATCATTACTGCGATCACTAAGGTTATAGCGATGTAGAGCTTTTTAAAATACTTGATATTAAGATTAAGGACAGATATCGGCATACACTAAATTCAGATTCGGTATTTATTATTCCGGAAGCTTCATCTTCCAGACACCATACCCATGCGTTCCTGCAAATATTTCATGGCGATCATAACGAATATCCAGATCAGAGACCATGACATCAGGCAGATTGTCTCCTGTTTTTTTCCCAGGCAACGGTATTTGCCTTGAGCTGCCACACGCCTTTCAGCGTTCCTGCGAAGAGGTGCATTGGATTTGATCTGTCAAAAATGAGACAATAAACGTCACATTCTACAGGCAAACCTGCCGAATTATCAACCCATGAACTGTTTAATCCTGCTGCCTCGGAAGACATAGTTTTGATTGCCCAACCTCCATGAAATCCAACTGCAACGTGATACTGGTTAAGCGGATCAACGGCAAGGGAAGAAATTGAAGAGTACTTTACTCCTGTTAATCCGGGAGAAATATCCTTCCAGGTACTTCCTCCATCCTGACTCATAAACAAACGATTTAAAGTAGTTTCCGACCAGCATGGGTTTTCATAGGCGATATAGATGAATCGATTATCTGAAGGTGCAATAGCAATGGCGATAATGCTGCCGAAAACATCAGGTGAAGGGAGTGGCAAAGTATCCCAATGTGCACCACGGTCACTGCTGCGATATAGCTGATGGTATCCTGTATAAATTGTAGCAGGATTTACCGGATCAACTACAAAAGGTCGGAGGTATGCACCTTGCGGCTTGTAAGTTGAAATATTTGCATTCCATTTTACGCCTCCGCTGTCAGACCGAGCTATCAGATTATTATTTCCATCATTGGCATAACAGATATTTGAATTGGACGGATCAAATGCAGGCTTCATTCCATCGCCGCCACGAACCTGATACCACTCGAACTTTCCGGACGAGTCGGGGCGATATAAAATTGTGCCGCAATCCTGGAGTCCGGCCAGTACCACAGCTTCTCCTTTCTGTGCAACGGCTACACCCCAGCATTCAGCGATGTTTTGACCGGATGAGCAGTAGTTCCACAAATTTTCTCCCGGTGTTGAATAATATAGCCCTCCATCGGTTCCTACGAATAATTTATTGGCCCCTTTTTGAAAAACGATTTCATGCACATCATCGTGCATGGCCGTACTGTTATAGAAAATTTTAAAGGAAGTATCTATTCGTTCAGCATAGATGACAGTGTTGGCGGAAGTAAAGCAAATCTGTTTGTCATTTCCCGGATTTATAGCCAGGCATGTCCGCCATTCGGGTGACATATTGAATACGCCTGTTTTTCGAAAACTCAGACCATTATCAGCAGAAAAATAGATGATATTTTTCTTTTGTGACGGTGAAACAAACAACACATACAGCCAAGAGGAATGCACCGGTGAGCAGGCAACTTCAATTCGAGTGATCAAAGAATCGGTCGGGAAAACATCATTCATTATTTGAATCCATGTCACACCTCCATCCTCTGATTTGAATATTTTAGATCCGGCTGTGTAGAGGATCTTTGGGTTCTTAGGATTCATTTCGAGATCACGGAGAAATCCACAGGGAGCACTTAGAGAAACAAACCAGGTTTTTCCGCCATCAGTTGAACGATAAATGAAACCATCGAATGATTTTGTTTTATTATTGAAAGTATGAAGTACAGCATAAAGAGAACCATTCTTAGGATGAATGATTAATCGTCGAATTACATTTTTTGTCGGGAATTTCCAAAAATCAGGAATAGCATTTCTATTTACATCGTACCAAATTCCGATTGATACACTCGTCCATGATTTCCCACCATCAGTGCTTTTCAAAATTCCTGACGATTGGCAAGACTCACTGCCTAATGCCGGCTCGTTCGGATTTAGGATACAATCAGGATCACCCGTAACCAGGTAACGAATTTTACGATTCTTAGGATTGATGACGTAATCTGCGACCCCACTTTCATGCTTTAAGACCTTCCACGATTTCCCAGCGTCGGAAGATGAATACAATGCTCCATAGGGTGAGCCGCAGAATATTTTGGATGTATCGAAATCATCAAAACGAACAGAAGACACTCGGCCAATGCCATTGGCACGTTTAGCAGTGTATTCGCTCTTTGTAATTATACCGGGCTTTAGAGGCCCTAGAGCTTCCCAGGATTGAGCATTAGAAAATAAGCAGGTTAAAATTGCTGTAAGAGTGAATAGAAATAGTTGAACTGATTTCATTCTCTAACAATCAAAGATCCCAAACTGAAGTTCGACGGGCTCTAACGTACGATTTCATCTTTAACCAGAAAGCCAGAATCATATAGACGATAAGCGGAGAAGCTATTGTCAGGCATGAGGCATAAATAAAAAACAGACGGATAACAGAAGAACGCATCCCGAGCTTATCACCAAGCCAGGTACAAACTCCAAAAGCCTGCTTTTCCAAAAAACCTCTGGTGGTTTCAATCTTCTTCATGACAGTGTATTGATGATTCGTGAACCGATAGTGCAAGATAAGCATTTTTTTTCTGCGCAGTGTAGCTGTTTTAACTGAATCAAAGCCTGAGATGTTCCGGCATTTCCAATATTAACGCCCATTTCAGACCATTTTCGAATAATGGAATTATCCTCCGCCGGAATTTGAAACAGGAATTCCAAAGCTTTTTCGCGAGCGGATTCTGAGCCTGTGAAAATCCCCCAGGCATAGATGAAAGGAACAATCGTATTGATCAAAATGTTTTCGATTGAATGAATTCCCATATTTTTTTCTGACCGCGTCGATAGTTTGTCGAAGAGGTAGTGGTCGGACCAATACCCATTTGCCTGAACGGAAAGTAATGGCAGAATATTTTCCAGGTCTTCGGAATCTCGGGCAATTGAGAAGAGTGAAGGATGAGAACGAATCATCTCCGCAAATTGAGCAATACGAATTGTCGGGAAATTAACCGGCCGCATTCTCATAAATTTCCATGCCGAAGCGGCAATCGGAGTCAATGAATACTTCTTTTGAAAATGACGGTAGTGCATTTGCAATTCTGTCGGGTACGAATCATTAAAATCCTTCTCCAGCAGACCTGCCTGTCCGTAAAGAAGAGATTCTATCGCATGAGGGTTTGCTCCTTCTCTTCGCAGGATTTTTAAAGGCAGGCTTCGTGCAAGCATTTCGAAAGGCATACTGTTCACCTGAAAGCCGAAATTGTGAGCCAGATACTGATAGAAGCATTCTTCCCAATCATTTTTCAGTCCTTCCAGTGAGATCAGAATATATTGCGATCGGTGATGCAAGCGCTCCATCAGCATACGTTGAATCGTGGTGCTCCATAATTCCTCATCAACATCTTTCAGTTGCTGCTGGCAGGCAATCCAATCTTGACGACCGATCAGTTGTATAAAATTGTTCCACAGATAATCCGGATAACGACCACGTAATTGAACAGTAGGAATCTGCGTTCCGTTCATTCGTCGGGTTACGCCATCATTATCCAGCACGACATGCAGAACGCACGTATCGTAAGCCTCATCGAGATGATGATTATGACGATTCCAGTCAGAAGATTGAATGTGAATTTCGACATTGCCGGCCCAATGCGTACCGCCGATGATTAATTGAGCATTAAAAAATCGGGTCCGGCACCCATATTATGGTAGCCGGGATTAACTATTTCAACAATTCTACCTTCGTCGGTGAGTAAATTATTATGGTTGAATAGTCGGTGTTTCCAAATATGGTGTAAGAATGCTTCAGTCACGGGGATGAAATTTTCGGTAAAACTACATCCGATCGTGATCAACGACGTTTAATATATTAGACGTTCCAGCAACTGCTCCATTTCTTTCTGCATATATTGAGCTTCTTTACGCGCTTTCTCTGCAAAATCTTCACCTGAAGAAGCATAAATAATCTGACGCGACGAATTCACCAACAAGCCACACTGCTTATTCATCCCTGCTTCGGAAATCTCCTTCAAATTTCTCCTGTGCTCCTACTCCCCGGAACCAGCAAGAAAATGATCAGGAGCAATTTTTCGGACTTCTTTGAACAATTCAGGATGAGTAGCGCCGATCACGAACATTAGCTGATCGGTGCCTGCCCATTGCTGAGCATGACGCAATACGTGTTGGTACAATTTGAAATCGGCCTGAGTACCCGGTAAAAACACCTCAGTCATTTGAAAGTCGAGTGACCCGGAATTGCTCGTTAGCGCAAGCAGAATAACCCACTTATCTTTTCTTAGAAATGGTACGACAGAGTCCTTACCCATATAAGGAGCAACGGTAACAGAATCGAATTTATAATAGTCGTAAAATGTATTCGCGTACATTTCCGAAGTATTTCCGATATCACCGCGCTTGGCATCGGCAATTGTGAAAATGTTTTTCGGGATAATTGACATTGTCTTTTCCAAACTGACAAGTCCGGCCGGTCCGAGTGATTCGTAGAAGGCTAGATTGGGTTTGTAAGCCACGCAATAATCCGAAGTAGCTTCAATGATCTGCTTATTGAATTCAAAAATCGGATCTTCCTTTTTCAATAAATGAGGAGGTATCTTTTTTATATCGGTATCCAGGCCGATACACAGATAGCTTCTTTTGATCTTGATTTGTTGAAATAATTGTTCACGAGTCATGCGACGAAAATACCAATAGTATCGAAATTATTACCTTTCTTGATAACTTTTTTCCTTCCCCCCCCCCACCCCCCGCCGAGAATGCCACTCTTAATAACAAAGTAAATTAGAATGGTATATTTGAATAAGACAAAAACCATGACGAAAGAAAACCACGCTTCCAAAAAACTCAATCTCCTCGACTCAACGACGATTATTATCGGTTCGATGATCGGGTCAGGAATATTCCTTGTTTCGGCCGACATTGCCAAGCAGGTTCAATCGCCCGGAATGCTACTACTGGCCTGGATTGTGACCGGGGTAATTACAATTTTTGCTGCGCTAAGTTATGGCGAGTTGGCAGCAGCTATGCCTAGAGCCGGTGGACAGTATGTTTACATCAGAGAAGCATTTGGTCCGATTTACGGATTTTTATATGGCTGGACTTTGTTCTCCGTCATACAAACCGGAACGATTGCAGCAGTTGGAATTGCCTTCGCAAAGTTCACGGGAGTATTTATTCCTTCGATATCGGCCGACAATATCTTGTTTGATCTCGGCTTATTTGCCGTAAACACTCAACAGGT
Source organism: Bacteroidota bacterium (assembly GCA_016721305.1). Lineage (GTDB taxonomy): Bacteria > Bacteroidota > Bacteroidia > AKYH767-A > 2013-40CM-41-45 > JADKIH01. The sequence goes on along the minus strand of JADKIH010000004.1, from coordinate 80,936 downwards.
ACTTGCCGTTGCCGTCATTGTTTTTCTAAGCATTTACAATTACAGAGACGTCAAATCAGGCGCCTTGATTCAAAATATTTTCACCATTACGAAGGTTGCAGCTTTGCTCTTTTTGGTAGTGATTGGGATCTATTTCGGATTTACATCTCCGACAGGCGCTTCGAACTTCACTCCTGCCTTTCCCGGTGTGATTGACTTAGCGACGATTGGAATTTTCGGTGCCGCATTAACAGGTTCATTGTTCTCTGCCGATGCATGGAATAACATCACATTTACAGCAGGTGAAGTTGAAAATCCGAAACGCAATCTTCCGCTCTCGCTAGTGCTCGGAACGGGAACGGTCATTCTTTTATACTTCCTGGCTAATGTGGCTTACATCTCTGTTTTGGGAATGGATAATATAGCTCATGCAGAAAACAATCGTGTGGCTACATCGATGATGCAGGTAATTCTTGGTGCCAATGGAAAATTCTTCATGGCAGCGATGATTATGATTTCCACTTTCGGTTGCTTGAACGGTTGCATATTTACAGCTGCACGTGTTTACTATGCTATGGCTAACGATGGAATGTTCTTGAAAAATGCGGCAAAGCTGAACAAGAATAATGTTCCCGCAAATTCAATCACCATGCAGTGCATTTGGGCTAGTCTTTTGTGCTTTACCGGTACTTACGGCCAATTGCTCGAGTACATCATGTTCGCCGTCTTACTCTTTTACATACTTACTATCAGCGGAATTTTCGTCCTACGAGTAAAGAAACCGGATATGGAGCGACCATATAAAGCATTTGGTTACCCAATCATTCCTGCACTCTATATCATCCTGGCAACTTGGGTATCCATAACAATGCTCATCAATCAAACCCAATCGAGCCTCTATGGTCTGATTATCATTCTAACGGGAGTGCCAGTTTACTTTGTGATGAAGAAGAGGGGGTGACGGGTTGCGGGCTTCGACAAGCTCAGCCGACGGGTTGCGGGTTGCGGGTTGCGGGTTGCGGGGTGCGAGTTGCGGGTTGCGGGGTGCGACAAGCTCAGTTGACGCGGTGTGATATACAGGTAATACCGAGGCACCAAAGCAACTAAGCAGCCAAGCAACTAATATTCAATTCTGAAATTAAAAACCTCAGGTCGTTCGGTGTAGTCGCTGAAAGGGAATTTGAAGGTTACCGTTTTTTTGTCGTCTGAGATTGTTGCATACGGATTTGAAACCGACTTTACCGGACTTTGAAAGTGGAGAATTGTGCTACAGTAAACATTTCCCAGCATCGGTTTCATTTGCGTCATCATTGAGTCGCTTTCGAAGTATTTTTTTAATTCTTCTTTCTTAATTTTTCTCTCGAAGAAGCCCTGTCCGGTTTTTATATCAAAGAACTGATTTACGGCTGTGGCATCCCCTTTTGGAGTTAAATTAAAACCACCCATAGAACCTGAAGAAGTTGAATCATCGGCAGATTTCTTTTCATCACTTTTTAGATTGGAAAGAGCTTTAGGGGTATTCGGGTAATACTTCTGAAAATCACTTTGGTTTTTGAAAGGCATATCAAACTGAAAGTACATTTTTTTAGTAGGGAGATTCACTTCCAGATGCGTTTGACCGTTACGGAAAAAGTTTTTTTCCTCAGACGACAAATTTTGAGCAGCGTCAATATCCTTTTGCATACTCCAGGTAGAGTCTACCGTCTGATCTTTTGAGCCTCCGCCAAAAGAAGAATCATTTAGCATCGATCCCATCATTTCAAACATCTTGATCATATCCACTTTCATGGAGTAAGAGCCCGATCCATCGTCGTTGAAAGTAAACTCTTCGACAGTATCGAAGCAGGAAGTAAGAGTCGAGATAATCGTCAGAGCGACGAAGCAAAGCTTTAATGAGCGCAGCATAGGAGTATGATTTACAGTAAAAGTAGCAGTATTTAAGTAAATGACAATACCCGAAAAAAATCAAAAAACCCCTCATCGTATGGATGAGGGGAAAAATATTTTGAAGTGAGCTTATCGTTTGATTTTAGTTTTGGTTTTGCTCGAGACCGGTAGGACTACCTACGCGAGTCATTGCACAACGGAAACCTAAGTCGTTAGTGCTTTGTTTCTCATCAAGGAAACGACGGGCACCCGGACTCATATAGTATGCACGATCTCTCCAAGAGCCACCTTTGTAAACGCGGGCTTTATCGTTGATCAGTGAAGTCACACCATAATCGTATTTAATGTATTCAGCCTCATCCGCATCGAGATAATTGATGTTATCGGATTTAGTATAATTACGACGTTCTGCGCTTTCTTCAGGCGTCATATCACGGAAGGTAATACGGCCTAAGCTGTCTTTTTCAGAGATCGTTCCTTCTTCATCACGTTGCTGAGTTTGGAATACGTTACCGCGATAAGGATTGAAGTCTGATTTATCTTCCGGTGAAAGAGGGCGATATACATCCATAACCCACTCGTTTACGTTACCGGCCATACAATACAGACCGAAGTCATTTGGCCAATAAGAATGTACAGGTGCAGGGATATCGGCGTTATCATTCAGGAAGCCGGCAGTACCCATGTTATCACCACGTCCACGTTTAAAGTTGGCCATCATCTGACCTTTGTACTTCTCATCTTTATTACGAGTGATGTGACCATTCCAAGGATATTGTTTACGATCAGTTACACGCTCGTAAACAGTATTTCCGATTTGAGCAAGAGCAGCGTATTCCCACTCCGCTTCAGTCGGGAGTCGGTAACGTGGAAGAAGGATACCGTCTTCCATACGTACTTTACGAGTTCCATTAGCACCTGAACTTGGATTGAGATCAGGGATATCATTTTTCACAAGGCCTTCGTATTGTCCGGCGAGGTATGAGTCTGTATTAAAGTTATCCTCGTTTATCTGATTTGGGTTCACACGAAGGATACCTTCGCGAATGAGGATTTGTTCGTTTACACGATCAGTACGCCAAGCGCAGAAATCGGAAGACTGCAGCCAGTTCACACCTACAACAGGATATTGCTGATAAGCAGGGTGACGCAGGTAAAGCTCAACGAGAGGTTCGTTGTATGCTAAGCGGTCACGCCATACCAGAGTGTCGGGTAATGCTTTTTTATAAACTTCAGGATAATCGGCGCTGAACACACGAGTTACCCAATACAAATACTCCAGGTAATGTATGTTGGCAACTTCAGTTTCATCGATATAGAAAGAACTAACAGTCACGCGACGCGGAATGTTATTCCAATCCATTGTGATATCCTGTTCGGTACGGCCCATCGAGAACGTTCCACCTTCCACGAGTACTAAACCCGGGCCGGTCTCTTGTTCGTCGTAGGGAACGACTTCGAATCCCCCATTTTTGGGATCGTTGTAGTTCCATCCGGTAACGCTGGATTTCTCCTTACCGCAAGACGCCATGACGAGCGCTAAAACGATGAGGCTGAAATAATTCCGTGAGATCATTTTCATTGATAGGAGGTGTTGTTTATATATAGCCGAAAACGCTGGCCAAATGTATTTATTTTATTTTAATTTTTAGAAAGCGGGGCACTTAATCGTCCTAAAACGTTTCTTTTTAGGGTGGCAACCCAACTGGAGGCCTACGGAAAGTTCGTGCGAACCGGCCGAAGCGTTATACAGTTTCGACACAGTTACGTCGTAACTGTAACCGAACTTGAAAATACCTTGTTGTAAGCCGATAAGGGCGATAAATGCATCACCTCCGCGATACCACAAACCCCCAACGAGAGGGGCTTTAGCGACATAAAATCCGATGTTGTACTGCTTGAAGTCGCGCTGAATTTGGTAGATGAAATTCGGTGAAATGTAGGTTGTACCGTCCCGATTTCCTGCTATTGGAATAACAGCCCCAACGTGAGCTGTAATTTTCATTGGAAGTTTACTTCCATTAGCTGCTTTATGTAAAATTCCTGCGGTTCTGTCAAATGGTTTACAGCGACTCCGCCATAATAACGGTTACTATAGCCAATGATGCCGGCAGAAAAGTCCCAAAAACTCTTGTTGGTATTGGGTTGAATCTCCTGAGTTTCATAGATATACCCAAAACGGGCATCAATCATATCGCCAAACGTAAGCTTCGACCAGTCGACCTTTTTCTGTACATACGTCCCCTGCATACCGAATTTCACGCTGAATTCGCGGGTAATATTCAATTGATAGGAATAAACTGCAGAAACGTTCGTCGTGGTAAGCGTAGCCTCCCCTGCTTTATCGTTCAAAACGAGCAAGCCTAATCCACCACCCAGAGCTTCGACATGCTGGTCGTAGCTAGCGGTATACGTGACAAAAGTACCTGTAAGGGCCGGCCATTGATTGCGGTAATTAAGGCAAATCCGTGGACAACGGGCTGAGCCCGCGAATGCCGGATTGAGATAAATCGGATTTGCGTAAAACTGCGTAAACTCAGGATCCTGTGCTAACACTGAACCCGACAAGCCGATAAACAAAATAACCAGTAGCTTCCTGAGCATTAATGACTTTTTTAGACCTTGTATTACGATATTCAATATATAGAGTTACGGTCGGGAAGTGTTGCTAATATTGCCATTCATTACAATTTGTAAGAATAGCTTACAATTCTACATTTTCTTGGTTACCCGAAAAATGATGGAGCAAGATAATTAATTTAGATTTATTGCAAGTATTTTTTTGGGGTTTAATCGAAATAAAACGGTAAAGTATGGCCGAAGCTTGAATCAGAAGTGAAAAAATATTTGACTATCTCCATTTCAGGCTCTGAACTTTATACAGATGCCAATTGTTTGTCAATTTGATGACACGATAAGGCAAACTGTTAATTTATAATCTCTATTTTTGTTGTTCTGTAAAATAATCAGGGCGAAAGATCCGTTTCGAGCACACCACTTGATTATTTCAAACCATTTAACCTGATCATGCGCACTATAAACCGATTGAGTTTATTCTTCCTGCTACTTATTGCTCCGTCGATAGTGCTTGCAGGCCAAACAAAAGGGCAACATACAATAGATTGGCAACCGGTCTACGAACAGAAGTTCAGCGATGAATCTGTTTTCCGTTCTCTCAATTTTTCCGGTGCATCGTTCAATGAAGAATTTCTTCCTGAATATGTGATAACCGAAGCACTGCCTGCAGGCACAAACTCAATCACAGCAACACTTTCAGACATTCAGACTGCTCCTTTGTCTGAAAAAAATGCCATCCGTTTTCCGAATAATGTATCGGGCGATTTTGTAGTCACAGCAAAAGTCATCTACAGAAAAAAACAACCTTATTCTTATATCACTGTTCTTCCGATCAGAAAAATTTCCACTGACAATTTTGAGAAACTTCTCTCATTTTCCGTTTCCATACAAACTTCACAGCTGGCTCAGAGTCGTCGAATGGCGCGTGTTTACGCTCCTTCAAGTGTTCTTGCAAGCGGCGATTGGTACAAGGTAGGTGTGACACAAAACGGAGTGTACCGACTCTCCTACTCTGCTTTAAAAAATCTGGGTCTTCCAATCGACAGTCTTGATCCTCGCCAATTGCAATTGTTTGGCAATGGTGGCGGCATGTTGCCATTTTTAAATTCAACTCCACGGGTAGATGATTTAAAAGAAAACTCAATTCTTGTTGAAGGCGAAAACGATGCTCATTTTGATTCAACAGATTACATCCTTTTTTACGGCACGGCGCAAACACGATGGAGCTACGATTCACTTACACGCCAATTTAATCACGATCCGAATTACTACTCCGATACAACCTACTTCTTCCTAACCTACGGACAACAAAACGGTAAACGAGTAGCAGACAGAATTTCAGAAACGAATACGAATACAACTGTTACAACTTTCAATGAATATGCTTATCACGAAGCTGACATGTACAATTTGCTGATGTCGGGACGTGAATGGCTGGGAGAGCAAATCGACAATCTGAACAACAGCATTACAATCAATTTTAATACTCCCAATGCAAGAGGCTCCGACACCATCTTTGTTCGGTCATCGCTTGCAGGCCGTGCTACCAGTTCCGGCACACACTCTTTTTCAATGACAATCAATGGCACAAACGGAGGCTCACAATCATTTGCTACAGTTGGGACTTCGCCGCAGGATAATATCGTTTCGATGATTGGCATTTCAAAAAACTACTTTTCCTCTGCCCAATCAATTGCCACTTCCTTCTACTTTAATTCCACTGACCCATCTGCTCAGGGTTGGATCAATTGGGTAGAGCTCAACTATCGCCGTGATCTCAATATTGCGGCCGCAAGCAGTCAGATGATTTTTCGCGATCTTAGTTCAGTAGGCATCGGTAAGGTGAGTAACTTTATCATCACCGGAACGAACACCAATTTCCGTGTGTGGGATGTTACCGATCCAACCAATGTAGAAAATCAGGAGCTCACATACGCCAACAATACCAGTAATTTTGGCGTTGCTACAGATATTTTCAGAGAGTTTATCGCCTTCGAAGGTCAGAACTTTTTATCGCCAACCTTAGTCGGCAGAATTGAAAACCAAAACCTCCATGGACTTCCGCAGGCAAACATGTTAATCGTGACGCATCCGAATTTCCTTGCTCAGGCTCAATCGCTGGCCGATTTCCATCGCACGAAAGATAATTTAACGGTGAACGTCGTAACCACTCGAGAAATCTTCAATGAGTTCAGCAGCGGTTCACAGGACGTATCAGCCATCCGCGATTTCGCAAAAATGTTTTACGATCGCGCAGGCTCAGCAACAGATTTGCCAAAGTATTTGCTCCTGTTCGGAGATGCTTCTTACGACAACAAATATCGAATTCCGTCGAACACGAATTATGTAACATCATATCAATCGGCCGGTTCGATTAACAATACTCAGACATATATTTCTGACGACTTCTTTGGACTTTTAGATGACAGCGAAGGAAACTGGAACAATGGAGAAACAGTTGATTTAAGTATCGGACGATTACCTGTTAAGAATAGTACCGAAGCAAATTCTGCAATAAACAAGATCACAACGTACAGTACGTTGCAGGCAAATTACGGCAGTTGGAGAAACATGATCAGTTTTGTTGCCGATGATCAGGATTACAATATTCACTTCCGTCAGACCGACACACTGGCTGAGCGAGTACGGAAAAATTATCTTTCATTCAATGTTGACAAGATCTATTTGGATGCATACCAACAACTCTCTACACCCGGTGGACAGCGATTCCCGGATGGGCATCAGGCAATTCTCGATCGCGTTCAGAATGGAACATTATTGATTACTTACATTGGACATGGTGGTGAATTAGGCTGGGGGCATGAAAGATTCCTTGAGAATAACGATATTAATTCATGGACAAATTTTAACAAGCTCGCAGGATTTTTAACAGCCACATGCGAATTCACCCGTGTTGATGATCCAAACAGAACTTCAGCCGGTGAATACGTTTTCCTGAATCCTAACGGCGGAAGTATATGCATGTTCACCACTTCCCGTCTCGCCTTCTCTAGCTCGAACAACAATCTCTGCCTCCGCTTTTACAATCACCTTTTCGAGAAACAAAATGGAAAATATCTGACAACGGGAGAAATTTTCGAAAAGACGAAAGTTGATATGGCCGGCGACAGCTACGTACGCAACTTTATTCTGATTGGAGATCCTGCTTTAAGATTAGCCTATCCTGAATTTGTTGTAAAAACAAATTCTATCAATGGCAATCCGTTGGCTCCGTAAGCGACACATTGAAAGCATTAAGCAAAGTTGTTGTAACCGGAGAGATCCAGGATTTGAATGGAAATAAAATAACAAACTACAATGGAGTTGTTAATCCGACTGTGTATGACAAAGTAATGCTTTACTACACTATAGGAAATGATGCTGCTGATCCGAGTAATCCGTCGAGCTCTCAGCCATTTAATCTTCAGAAAAATGTTATCTACAGTGGTCGTGCCAGTGTAGTCAATGGCGATTTCAGTTTCTCGTTTATTGTTCCTAAAGATATTTCCTATCGATTTGGCAGTGGCAAAATCAGCTATTATGCGCACAACGCCACAAGCGATGCATCCGGCTACGACACCTCGATTACGGTCGGAGGAGTTAACACCAATTCAGTTGCAGACATCGATGGACCGAGTACGTTTGTTTATGAATGACGACAAATTTGTTCGCGGAGGCATGACAGATAAGAACCCATATATCTATGCCGTGATTTCCGATTCCAGCGGAGTAAATACAGTTGGAACAGGAATTGGACACGATCTGACAGCTGAGCTCGACAGTAAGAGCGACAAGCAGTATTTGCTGAACGATTATTTTGAAAACGACCTCAATAGTTATACAACCGGAAAAGTTTACTATCGCTTAAAGAATCTGGATGCAGGGCCACACACTTTCTCTCAAAGTGTGGGACGTTTACAATAACTCATCTGAGGCAACAACCGATTTTATCGTCAGTGAATCGGCACAAATTGCCTTGGATCATGTTTTAAATTATCCAAACCCATTTACCACACATACAACATTCATGTTTGAGCATAATCGTCCTTTTGTGACGATGGATGTACAGGTGCAAATCTTCACCGTATCCGGAAAGTTGATCAAAACGCTTTCTACTCATACGACACCAAGCGGATATCGATTTGAGGGCCTGGATTGGGATGGTTTGGACGATTTTGGGGATCGAATTGGCAAAGGAGTCTACGTCTATAAGCTCAGAATCAAAACTTCTGACGGTGATACGGCAGATAAATTTGAGCGATTAGTCGTTCTCCGTTAACATTTAAAGAACAAAATTTAATTATTCACGTATATTTGGCTCCTTCATATTAATCTAAAAAATGCGTTTTCTTCTCAAAAACTTAATTCTGTCGGCTTTCGGCCTCATTTTATTCGTTAATTCGAGCTCAGCTCAGATATCCTCCTTCAAGGATTCACTGCTTGGACAGATAAATACGATTACAACTTCAGTCCCTTTCTTACAGATTGCTCCTGATTCAAGAGCCGGAGGTATGGGAGACTATGGGTGGCAACATCTCCTGATCCTAATTCAATCCACTGGAATGCCTCTAAATTGGCATTCATTGAAAAATCAGGTGGTTTTTCAATTTCGTACACACCATGGTTACGAGCATTGGTTAGTGATATCAGCCTTGCTTATATCTCGGGATACAAGAAGTTAAAGAACGATCAGACGATTGCAGGATCATTGCGTTATTTCTCATTAGGTAATATTGACTTTACCGATGATCAGGCTCAAAAGATTACTTCGTTCTCGCCAAAAGAATGGGCATTCGATGTAGCCTATGCACGTAAGCTCGGAGAAGGTTTATCAGGAGGTATTGCCTTACGTTATATCTATTCGAATCTGACCGGAGGTGTACCAATTCAGAATGGTACGATTAACACTCACGCCGGAACATCAGTTGCGGCCGACGTTTCTGCATATTACCGTCGCGATATAGAAGTTTCAAAGAAGAAATCAGTACTGGCCTTTGGTATCGACATTTCGAATATCGGATCAAAGATCTCTTACACAGATACAAAAGTTAAGGATTTCATCCCGGCCAATTTCCGTTTAGGTACGAATCTTAAAATTGAGCTCGACAACTATAATACAATTTCATTTGGTGCCGATGTAAACAAGCTTCTTGTTCCTACTCCACCGGTTTACCTTCGCACAGCCGATGGTCGCGATAGTTTGGATGCTAATAACAATAAGATCATTCAATACGGTAAAGATGCCAGCTCTACTTCTCCGGCAGCTGCACTGTTCTCTTCATGGGGAGATGCGCCTGCAGGTTTTGCGGAAGAATTGAAAGAGTTTACTTATTCAATTGGCACCGAATATTGGTACGACAATCAATTCGCCATTCGTGCCGGTTATTTCCACGAAGCTTCGACAAAAGGAAATCGCAAGTACTTCACATTAGGTGCAGGTCTTCGTTATAATGTATTCGGTCTCGATTTCGCTTACCTTATTCCAACAACACAACGTAATCCGTTAGAGAACACATTACGATTCACACTTGTGTTTGACTTTGATGGACTGGCAGGCGACAAGAATGATGATCCGGAAAAAACTGAATAGTTATCCCGGAAATCCTAAGAAATTTCTAAGAGCGGATCCTCAGGGTCCGCTTTTTTTATGCCTGTAATTCAAGTTCCGGTCGGAAAAGATGCAAAGTAAGATCCATATCCGTTTCATTAAGTGAAGCAGGAATGTTATTATTGCATTAAAATTAACAGCTATGAGAGTAGGCTTCGGTTTCGATGTACATCAGATGGAAGAAGGTCGTGATTTTTGGCTGGGAGGAATACTTCTTCCCCATTCAAAAGGAGCGAAAGGACATTCAGACGCCGATGTAATGATTCATGCCATATGCGATGCATTACTCGGTGCGGCAAATCTTGGAGATATCGGCAAGCACTTCCCTGATACTTCCGCTGATTTTAAAAACATCGACAGTAAGATTCTTCTTCAACGCGTTTGCCTGTTGATCGACTTAAAGAGTTTTCGTATCGGTAATATCGACGTCACACTCTGTCTTGAAAAGCCCAAAATTGCTCCTTACATACCGCAAATGCAATCCACATTAGCAAAGGTGATGCAAATAAATGAAGACGACATCTCAATTAAAGCAACAACAAATGAGAAGCTGGGATTTATCGGAAGAGAAGAAGGCGTTTGTTGTTATGCCGTTGTCTTACTTTTAAGGAAGTAAATTGACAACAAAATCTTAGAGCCTGATCTGTGTTTCATTTTATCAGGTCAACCGGCAGAACCATCTTCACCCTGTTCATTCGATAAAATTTACGATGTTCGAACAATCGATGTTCGACTTACGTCAACAGCTTTGACTTGGAATAAAGAAAGTGGAAAGAATACTTTGGAGCTCCGAAAAATCAGAATGTATAACAATAAGAAGTTCCAAAAACGAAAGAGTTGAAATCGTCGGGGCGATCATGTTGCAGGAGAACAAATACATCGAGTGAATGAATTCGATTGAACTCATACTCTACTCCTGCTGAATATCTGATTCGCGAAATAAGATTATCCTTTTCCTTAGCATTATCAATCACATAATACATTTCCGCACCGATATAAGGAGAGTATTTTCTTTGCATGTCGAACTTCGCAGTTAATTTAGAACGAAGCAACCACTCCGGAATTTTCCCAAGCTCGCTCGAATTGTAATCCTTGTACTGCTCCATAACGCGTTCCCTCAAGGTAAATGCTATTCTGCCTGTTTTAAACCGATAGGCTGCGTCGAGATAAAAACGGTGTGCAATTGAATAGTAATTATGTTCATTCTTGCGAACAAAACGATAATTGAGGGCAATTTTAAAATTCTTGAAAAGCTGATAAGAGAGACCGGCATCTGTAAATACCTGGTCAATTTGAGTAATGTCGTTTCTAAAACGAAGTTGTTCCTCAATACTACCAGTTAATCTACGGGTAAATTTATGCTGAATACTCACGCCTGTCCATAAACGGACATCATCAATCTGAGCTTTGCTTCCACCTGATAGTAGAAGCAAAGTCAGTAATACGATGAAACGGCGCAATACCATTATTTAGATTTTGGAATTTTAGGCAGACTATCTTCGTAGAAGTAAATTTTTACGACGGCAATATCCTTCAGGAAGTCAATTTTGTTGATAGTCACACGGTGGATATTCAAGCCTGTACGCTTACGCAAGTCTGTAAGGAGCTCGTTATAATTCTCAGGTTTGATTAACTCGATATTTTCGTACTGAATGGTTTTAACCATTTCATTCCTAACGAGCCAGTTCCCATCGAGCGCATAGGTGAAGCCAATCAGAATACTATTGATGACAGCAAGCTCGAAATATGTCGCCTTACTTACGGCGCAAATCAATCCCATCGCAATCACGATGAATAGATACGTCATATCCTTAGTACTGATACCTTCCGTACGATATCTCAGCATACTGAAAACGGCGAACAAACCGAAAGCAGCTCCCATCGACATATCCACTTTATTGAGAAGATATGTAATGATAAAGATGATGATATTAAAGAGAAGAAAGTAAAGAGATAATCCTTCTTCTTGTAGATTCGAAATAGATGAGGCGAACCAGTACTAACATCGAAATTACATCGACCAGTAGTCGCCAGAAAAATTTGTCTGATAGCTTATCAAACAATTCAAATTGATTCATTGCGTCGTTCATGAGGCTTTAATAAGTTTATTAAGGTAAATTAGTGTGGGTTTGAAGTTATTCTTTTTAATATCCTGATTCAGGCTGATTACAGCCAGGCAATATTTGCTGATAGATTTTTGCTTTCTTTTCGACAGTAGTATGATCATCAATAAATGTGAGCTTTGTATCAATTGTCAAGCGTTCCTGTGAAGTCTTATTCACGAATGTCATACGACGGTAATTCACCCAGAGCTTCGCCTCGAGCGATTCCGGGTCCACGTTCGAGAAATTCTTTACCATCTCGAAACTCGAGTCGACAATTTCTTTTGAGATATCGGGGCGTTTGATCCGATCTTTAATTGTTCTGCCCTTGTTGTTTTTAAATTTCACTTCAAAGAAGGCCAGATTTGATTCAACGTATTTCCTTGAGCGGAACTTATATCGGTTAACACGACCGTTATGGTGGCGAAGATACAATCCGAAGTTTGGCGTATCGTAATACAATGTTTCATAATGATTGTATCGCTTCCCATTAATTTCAAGAGCATAGTAATCCTTTGTCATCTCCTGAAGGATGGTGCCAAGTAAGTCCTCTCTGAACATAAATTTAGTATCAAGCCTGTCTTGCAGCTTAACGCTATCCATTTGTTGCAGCGAGATCGGATCTAATCCGTTCAATATGTGATCTAAATTTTCCAAAATACTAATACTCGTAAATAAATTTTTGTCTGAAATTAAATTCCCCTTTGCGTCTACTGTCTTACGCTGGATTTTTCATCCCTTTATTATCGTAAATGATAAAACCTTTTCGAGTACATTACCTTTAGGATCGAATGTAATTTCAGATATCCGGTCACCATTTGCATTGTAGACGAAAACAATCTTCACTACCAAATTACCTGCAGCATCGAAGTGATTCTCTTCGGTACGATCGCCGGAAGTATTGTATTTGTAGGTTTTCTTTTTCTTCACCTTTCCATCCGGAGTGAAAGTAACTTCCTCTGTTTTATCGCCATCTTTATTGAAGACTGCGGTTTCATGGGATTTTATTTTGCCTGCTTCATCGTAATCGATGAATTCAGTTACATTTCCATTTGCATCAAAGCGTTGAAATTGATTATCGGCTGTAATTTCCTTCCCTTCTTTTACCGAAGTTTCGGTTTCGCGACATGATTTAACACGATTCTTCTTAACGTCCTTTTTACTCTGACCCGAAGAAATGCCTGTTAATGCACAAAAGAAAAGCACATAAATGAATGAATGAAACTTCATGTTGATTATTGGTTGTCTTTTAAAATTGTAAGTGTTGGAGCCGTTACTGTTTGTCCATTTTCAGTGATTTCAACATCGACGAAAACCGGAATTTTAGGACGAGTACTGCTGGCATTTCCCAGATAAGCACCAGTAGAATCTTTGGAATAAGCGAAGATTCTATACTTTCCTTTTTGCAAATATTTGTATTCATAAGAACCGTCAAACGACGTTTTATAATTGTCATTATAAGTTGAATGGTCGGCACCGTAGATGATATAGGTGTCTTCATCGACAGCTGCATACGTTGTTTCAGGTACCGGTGGATTAAATCCGGCCTGGAATGAATTGATCACGACGTGACCAACAATCGTGCTGGTACCGCCCTGCCCTTCGTCCTTTTGGCAGCCTGACGAAAGAAAGATTACTAACGAGATAAAAATGAGGCAGTTGAGGGCCCTGAGAGATTTCATTTTGAATGAAATTAGATTGGTTAGAAGGAAAGAATTTCATGATCCTTCGTCCTGAAAAACGAAAGAATACGGTTGTAATATTACGGTAAAATGCCCTAAATGTTGTGAAAAAGAACGCAAAAAAAGCTCGTTTTTTTCACAAAACGAGGTGAAGTACACTTTTATCCGACAAAGAGGAATTCTCGTGGAATTTATGCGGTAAACCTCCGTTGATTTGTACAGAATGGCAACGGTGGCAGAAAAACATGTTTGAAAAAGTCGGAAGTTTTTAATCCGGCGATTCATCAATGCATCGTACATTTAATTAGGAATAGTACAAATTCTAACTACCTTTAACTCCCTTTTTTAATTAAAATATGAGAAAAGTAGAAATCCATTGCAGTCTGACCGAATACGATAATCAGGATGAATTACCGGAAGAAGACCGTAATCTGATACAGGAAGCAAAAGCCAGCATGAATAAGGCTTATGCACCCTACTCACACTTTCATGTCGGAGCTGCAATTTTGCTGGATAATGGAATTATTTTACGAGGAAACAATCAGGAAAACGCTTCCTATCCGATCGGACTTTGTGCCGAGCGCGTAGCTATTTTTGCCGCCGGAGCCAATTATCCGAATGTGAAAATAAAAGCACTGGCTATTACTGCAAATTCGGATCACTTCCATGTGAATAAGCCGATCACCCCATGTGGTGCATGTCGACAGGCGATTGCTGAGTATGAACATCGTTATCAGCAAGACATTCGGCTGATCATGACAGGTGAATCAGGAAAAGTTCTTGTTGCCGATACTATCAGCAATTTTCTCCCATATCAGTTTAATGCCGACGACTTAAAGGTAAAAACAAAATGAGCGAAATCGGTTCTGTTTACTTGCTGGAAATTCTGAAAGGATTCAAAGGCTTAAAATCGAATGCCGAAAAAGCCATTGAGCAATTATCCGATGAAGAGCTCCATTATACACCTGATCCGGAGACGAACAGTACTGCGATTATTGTAAAGCACATTGCGGGAAACTTGTATTCCCGTTTCACTGATTTTCTGATCAGTGATGGAGAAAAACCAAACCGGAACCGCGACAATGAGTTCATTGACGAGCAATGGTCCCGCATTCAGCTTATGGAATATTGGGAAGGCGGCTGGCAAATTCTTTTCAGTACTCTGCAGCAACTAACGGAAGATGATTTGACGAAAACGGTTTATATCCGTTCGGAAGCCCATACCGTTATTCGTGCACTACAACGTCAGCTTGCCCACTATGCCTATCATTGCGGACAAATTGTATTCCTTGCAAAGCTGATAAAGTCTGACCGATTCAAGAATCTGTCCATACCCAGAGGAAAATCCAATGAGTTCCTCTCATCTCCTCCAAAAGAAAAATAACTTTGCCCCACCAATGAAGATCAAACACCTCCTCCTTTCGATACTTACACTTGTAAGCTTAGAGGTCAGCGCACAGTTTAATATCAGAGACACCACCATTGGTTTTTCCATCATTGGTGCTACGGCAGGTTATGAAATTCCCGGAGGCGATTTAGCTGATCGCTTCGGATCCAATTTCCATATTGGCGGCAGCTATCATTATAAATTTCGCACAAACTGGATCATTGGTTTCGAGGGAATTTCTTCTTCAGCGACAAGGTGAAGGAGAATCATATGCTCGATCAGTTTATGACGGCCGATGGTTATATTTTAAGCGGAGAAGGACAGTATGCCACGGTAAATTTGACTGAGCGAGGATGGAAATTTTATATAACCTTCGGAAAAATATTTCCCGTAATTGGTCCAAATAAAAACAGCGGTTTAATGGCGACATTTGGAGCCGGATATATTCAACATAAAATCTTCATCGACACTCCCGGCAATGTAGTCCCGTATTTGGAAGATGAATACCGGAAAGGTTTCGACAGATTTACCAACGGGCCTATGCTCAATCAGTTTTTAGGCTATGTAAATTTCAGTAATTCGAAACGTATAAACTTTTATGCCGGCATCGATCTAACTGAGGGCTTTACTCAAAATCGTCGCACCAATTTCGATACAGGCCTTAAGGATGAGACGAAAAGATTCGACCTGATGATTGGAATTCATATCGGCTGGGTATTCCCATTGTATAAACGAGTTGCCGATCAAATATACTTCAACTGATCCATGAGATTGCTGTACAACTTTATTGTTTATTTGTATCAGTTTGGGATCACGCTGGCCTCCTATTTTGGGAATGAAAAGGCGAAACAATGGGTTGATGGAAGGCAAGACTGGAGAGAGAAATTGAAAGCCGGCTTGTCAAAATCAGGAAATAAAAAAAGATATTGGTTTCATTGTGCTTCATTGGGAGAATTTGAACAAGGACGACCATTAATTGAAAAAGTCAGAGCTGAATTTCCGGATGCTTTTATTATTCTGTCCTTCTTTTCGCCATCAGGATATGAAAACAAAAGAACTATACACAGGTAGATTATATCACCTACCTGCCATCCGACGGTGTATCGAATGCCCGTGATTTTTTATCGATACTCAAACCCGAGAAAGTTTTCTTTATCAAATATGAATTTTGGTATAATTACATTTCTGAAATCCGAAAAAGATCGATTCCGTTTTACGTTGTATCTGCCATATTCCGGCCGGATCAGATTTTCTTCAAATCATACGGCAAGTTCTTCAGGGACATGTTATCCGGCATCACAATAATTTTCGTTCAGGATAAAAACTCCGCCGGACTTCTTGAATCAATAGCGTTGACAAATGTAAAAGTCTCGGGTGACACCCGTTTTGACAGAGTTGCTGCTGTGGTCAAATCGTTTAGTCCGATGAACGACATTGAAGAATTCTGTGCACAGAATCGAGTGATCGTAGGTGGCAGCACATGGCCCGGCGACGACATCGTATTGCTCGACCTTTACCGAAGCCTGGAGCAATATGCCAGGAAGTTGATTCTTGTACCACATGAGCCCGATGAAAAACATTTGAAAGTACTTGAGAGTACAATTGCAGAACTAGGACTTTCAGAGGAAACAATCAGGTATTCACAATTGAAACCCGGAAGCAAAAAAGGCATTTTGATAATCGACAAGATTGGCATGTTGTCAAGATTATATCACTATGCCGATATAACCTATGTAGGAGGCGGCTTCGGGAAAGGCATCCACAACATTCTGGAAGCAGCGGCACAACAAAGCAGTTTTATTCGGACCCAATTACGGGAAGTTTAGGGAAGCACATGAACTTCAGGTTGCCGGTGGAGCATTTGCTATAAAGAACAGCAACGAAGCCACAATTCACGCACTCCGACTTTTATTGAATGAGAACGAGTTGAAAACTGCCGGCCAAAAAGCAGGCGAATACTTTCGACAACATACCGGAGCAACCGGTCAGATTTTCAAGGCTATTTTCAATCCTTCTCACGATTCGGGGCAGGTATAACTTGCTAAATCCCCACTTTGCATTCTGCTCATTTCTTTTAACTTTGCCGTTGAATAATTGATATTCATGCGTCCATTCTTTCTCTCCTTTTTGACAATGCTTTTTCTTTGTTCGTACGAAGTTCACGGCGGGCAGGAAGTTCAGTTTTATTATACCGACAACGGTCATGTTTCTTTCAAGTCAGAAGCCAAGCAATTAATCAAAGCAACATCCGATGAGTTACGAGGCGTTTTGGACCCCGTTCACAAGACCTTTGTTTTCAAGGTAGCTTTACAAACATTCAAGGGCTTCAACAGCTCGCTTCAGCAAGAACATTTTAATGAGAAATATCTTGAGTCGGAGAAATACCCGGAAGCCACTTTTATGGGTAAGATTATCGAAACAGTTAATCTTACTCAGGACGGCGTGTACGACATTCGGGCAAAAGGAAAATTTTGGATTCACGGAATTGAGCAAGAGCGCATCATCAGATCTTTGATCACCATTAAAGGAGAAAAGATTACACTTGAAGCACATTTCAACGTACTGCTTTCCGATCACAATATTAAAGTACCAAAAGTTGTACACGAAAAAATTGCCAGTGAAATCAGTGTTGATATTAAAGCACAGTTGAATAAAAAATACAATTAGTGAATCGCGTCTACTCCTACTTTCTTTATCTTTTCATTATCCTGAACGGAATTGCAGGATCAGCAGGCAGTCAGCAGATTCTTACTAAGTCGTTCGACATACGCAGTGAAGGTTCTCGTCCGAAGTTCACCCGTTTATTTCGTGACCGCGACGGATTATTATGGACCGGCACAGACAAAGGCATTTTCACCTTTGACGGTCTGGCATTTTCCAAGATTAATGGAAGCGACTCACTAAATTTCGGATCGGTAACTGCTATCTATGAAGACAAATCAGGGACAATCTGGGTAGGCTATGAAAGCGGTAAACTGATCACCATCGTCAATGATAAGCTCTCCCCATTTTTACCAATGGAAGGTTTGCCAAAAGCTGCTATCAGCGATTTTCAGGAAGATGTTTATGGGCAACTATTCTTCTCTACCCGAGGTGAAGGAGTATATGTGTACACGAATAAACGCATCTACAATTTCGATCATGACGACGGGCTAAGCGATAACTTTTGTTATTCGATGGCACATTTACCGGATGGCCGAATGTGCGTTGGTACTGATGAAGGAATAAACTTTATAAAGTTCACGAAAGGAATAAAGAATATTTCAAAGTTCACTTTTGAAGACGGCTTGCCCGATGATATAGTAAGGACAGTTGCCATCGACGACAGAGGTAAGCTTTGGCTAGGTTTTCAAGAGGCAGGCATTGCACAATTTGACTACAAGTTGAACCGCCTGACACCTTCAGGTGCGACGTCTCAATGGGCAAACGGACAGGTAAATAAAATTCTTCCGATGCAGGGGGAATTATGGATTACAACCGAAGAAAACGGAGTATGGCGATTGAATCGATACGGAAACTTAGTTCAGGAAGAGTTACAGGATCAGAAGGTCGACAAACCCGGAGATATCGTTAACGATTTGGAAAACAATATTTGGATTTCAGAATCTATTCATCTATTCCGAACGGCGGGCAGTAAGCTTTCACTTCTTCAGAAAATTGACACTAAACGATTAAGTTTCATTCATTGCATTCTTTCGGATCACGAAGGCAATCTTTGGTTTTGCCCTGACAACTTTTTAAGCAAGCTCAGTCTTACTCATGACGGCAAGGTTAAATTCGACAGTTACACTTTTCTGAATCCTCAAAATCCTGCTGATGTCGTAACGCTTTACGAGGATAAATACGGCTTCATCTGGATTGGAACATTAGGAGAAGGAGTCTATCGCTTGAATCCGAAAACCGGAAAGACCAAACAAGTAACCGAAAAAACGAATATCGAAGGATCCAGCATTCTATCAATTACAGGAGATGGTGATGATATCTGGATTGGCGGATTCAATGGCGTGGTAAAAATGACGATTGCATCTGATGGCAATAGTGACAATCCACAATTTACGCTCGACAATAAAACCGCAAAAGGTTTGTCGAACGACTATGTGTATTCCATCTTTATTGATTCGAAAAAGAGAATCTGGTTTGGAACTGATGAGCACGGCGCATATGTGCTGGACAAGGACAGAATGATTAATCTGCCGGTCAACGGAGGAGCGGTACATTCGTTTACGGAAGACCGTGAAGGACGAATTTGGTTTACCATTCCGGATGCAGGCATTGCCAGTTATTCACACGATTCATTAAGTTTTTTCACAACAAAAAACGGTTTATCAGACCCCTCCCCTTCAACAATTTATTGCGCAAAAAACGGCAAGTTGATTATCGTTCACAGCAATGGATTTGATGTTATGGATCCGTCTACACATTTAATTCTTTATCATTCTACAGAAGAGAATCTTGCCGACATAAACAGCGACTTAAACAGCATCACCGAAAGTTCTGACTCTACAATTTGGATTGGCACAGAGCGAGGCATCTTACGTTACCGACCATTTTCCGACATGAATATTACATCGCCACAGCTCGATTTTCACGGTGTATATATTTTTAACGATTTAGTGATAAACGGGAGGAGCAAATTTAGTTCCGACGAGAACAATTTACGTTTCGATTATTCAGGCTTATGGTATAGCGATCCCCAACGAGTGAATTATAGTGTAATGCTCGAGGGGTATTCAACTAAGTGGGTAAACACAAAAGATCACGCCATCACTTTTGCGAAGTTACCACCGGCTAAATATACATTCAGGATTCGGGCTTCACTAAATTCCGACTTCAGCAATTCGAAAGAAACTAGTTTTACATTTATAATTGAGCCACCATTTTGGCAACGCTGGTGGTTTAGGATTGCATTGGCGACGTTGGTTATTATCATCGTCATTTATATTGTAAAAAAGCGAGAGAACAGAATTCGAAAAATTGATTTGCTCCAAAAGCAGAATATTGAGTTTCAGTTTGAGACATTGAAAAATCAGGTGAATCCACACTTCCTCTTCAACAGTTTCAACACACTGATAAACGTGATTGAGACAACACCGGAGATGGCAACCGAATACGTTGAAAAACTTTCCGAATTTTTCAGAAGCATTGTTTCTTACAGAGAAAAGAGTTTGATCAGTTTAAAAGAAGAGTTAGAACTCGTGAGCAATTACATTTTCATTCAGAAGAAACGATATGGCAAATCACTGGAGTTGATCAACGATTTGAAAGATGAGCAGATCAGAGGTACGACGATTCCACCTCTCACCTTGCAGCTCCTGGCTGAGAATGCGATCAAGCACAATGCAGTATCGAAAGAAACACCGCTAAAAATTGAGATATTTGTATCCGACAACAAAATTGTTGTCAGCAATAACATTAATCCAAAGATCAACAAAGAGACATCCGAAGGAGTCGGATTGCAGAACATTATCTCCTGATACAAATTATTAACGAAAGAGAGCGTTGACATTCAGTTTACGGAGAAGCAATTCATTGTATACATACCAATACTTAAAAACAATAATCTATGAACATCCTGATCGTTGAAGACGAAGAGCCGGCGGCAGAAAGACTAAAGAAGATGTTGCTGGAATTAGAACCGGGAGCTATCATTCCCGAGTCGATCGTTAGTATAAAAACTGCTGTGGAGTATTTCAACAAGGGCAATAAACCCGACTTGATTTTCATGGACATTCATCTGGCCGACGGGAACAGTTTTGAGATCTTTGATCTGACAGAAGTTAGTGCACCGGTGATCTTTACAACGGCGTATGACGAGTATGCGATAAAAGCATTCAAAGTAAATAGTGTGGAGTATCTGATGAAGCCGGTAAAGAAGGAAGAGCTTCAAAATGCAGTTGCAAAATTCAGGAAGTACTTCGAGAAGAAAGAGCAGTTACCCGATTTGACAAAACTGGTGGAAGCATTAAGAGACCCACAGTCGCAGTATAAGAAACGTTTTTTGATCCGTTTTGGAGAACATATAAAGGCGATAGATATAGAACAGGTTGCTTATTTCTACACAGAGGATAAAATCAATTTCGTAAAGACAAAAGACAATCACACCTACCATATCGAGTATAATCTTGACCGGCTTGAGCAGATTTTAGATCCTGAAAAGTTCTTTCGCATCAATCGCCAATTCATTATAGGCATTGATTCAATTGACCAAATGTTCTCCTTTTCCAAGTCCAGAGTGAAGATCAATTTGAAACCTCCGATCGCTCTAGATACGATAGTAAGCACCGAGAGAAGCCCGCTTTTTAAAGATTGGCTTGGCGGCAAAGACTGAGCAAAAGGGCCTGATAACAAGCGTTACAGGCCTTTTTTTTATTGATTCGTCGACGATCTGACTCATTCAGCCTATATATTTTCCCGTTCAGCAACTTCCGATTTCAAAGAGCGGTTGGGTGATGTATTTTTACACTGTCAATTAAATACAATACTCATGGTTCCCGTTAAACGACAAGTAACAGACATACTCCTGGCCGGATTGCTCTTTTTGATCACCCTGGCGATTCTGACACTCAATTCCTGACCATTTTGGTACTACACGCCAGTCTTAAAAGCAACAAATTCTTACAAAATTTAATCAGGTAGGAGCATAATTCAGACAAAATTCATCGATTCCCCAAAGTTCAAAGTAGCTCAAAAGCCAGTAAAATCAAGGTTTTCAGGCTATTTACCAACAAATAAAAGGATTACAAAAAGAAGCATTACAATCTGAACAAATCTTCAATATCTCTACAAAATTCAACCCTAGATTTGCTTGACAATGAAAAAGAAAATATTCCTCGCCCTCGGAGTGGCTATCCTATCAGGAGCAGCATATGGCTTCTATCTGTTCAACAAGCCGCATCAAAGCTTATCAGATGCAACACCGGATTTCAAATTGAACTCAGAGGTACTTATTACTGCTTATGAGAACGACGAGAAAACAGCCAACACTAAATATCTTGGCAAAATAATTGAAGTAACGGGAGTCGTATCCGAAAAAACAAAGGATGACAAAGGTAAGGTAAGCTTAACGTTAGCCGGACCGGACTTAGCAGGGATTGGATGCGATTTCGAAAACAAGGCAATTGAGAAAACAACAAAGTTAAATGTTGGTGATCAGGTAAAGATCAAAGGAACCTGTACCGGAATTTTGATGGACGTTGTTCTTGTAGATTGCGTAGTCAGTGAATAATCTAAAACTCTATATCTAACCAAACTAATGATGAAAAGAATAGTTATTGTTTGCCTCTTGGCATTTGTTTCGACGATCAGCTTCGGTCAAAACAGGTATTTCACAAAAAACGGTAAAGTATATTTCGACTGTACTACGCCTGCTTCACCTGAGAAGATTGAAGGAACGAATGAAAAAGCAACAAGTATTATTGATGCATCGACAGGTGCAATTGAATTTGCACTAGCTATGAAAGCATTTGCTTTTGAGCGTGCGCTGATGGGAGAACACTTCAACGAGAATTATGTTGAGTCAGACACATATCCTAAGTGTTCATTCAAAGGCAGTGTAGAAAATATGAGTGCTGTTGATTTGAAAAAAGACGGTACATACAATGTAAAGGTAAAAGGAATGATGACTTTGCATGGTGTAACGAAAGAAGTTGAAGCGGCAGGAACAGTTACCGTAAAAGGCGGTGCAATTGTCGCTGCGAAATCAGAATTCAAGATTAAGCTTGCAGATTTTAATATTACAATCCCTTCAGTTGTGAAAGACAAAATCGCAGCAGAAGCAAAAATAAAAGTTGACTTAACATACCAACCATTGGTTAAGTAACAACAAAGAGTTTATTTATCAGGTGTTCATGTGGTTTACCCTCTTCAGCAGGAATGTTGGAGAGGGTTTTTGTGAATTATAAATTCATAATTATGAATTCATAATTCGACTCATCACTTACCAAGGTTAAGAAGGTGCTGGATAGAGAATGGGTCGTTGAAGTTTGAGAGGAGTAAAAGGGCAGCGACGAAGATCATTCTTGGGAAGAAGAGCTGCATATCCCACATTGGGCGCATGTACGAGAAAGCGAGAGTGACCAGTACCAGGTCGACACATAGTGCATATAAGGCGATTACTTTGAAAATGCCGAGGATAAGCATTAAGCCGGCAATTAACTCAGTAATCGAAGATAAATAGACTGCCACGGAAAGCAAAGGCAGAGGGAACATCCGTTTGTATGATTCGGTAAATGTCTGAACGACATTCGACACTTTTATTTTAAAAAGCTTATCATAACCCTGAAAGAAGAAGAGGATTCCGGTGATAGTACGGAGGAGCAAAATAACGACGGCAGTTTTTCCCATGATCTTTCGTATTGGTTAAAAGTACAAAAATCTGCCGTAAAGTAAATTATACCATTCCTAAATAAAAAATCAGGAGAGAATGGCATATCCGCGTGAGCGGATCTTGGTTCAACTACTTCGGAAATTCATGTGTGAAAGGTATACAATTCTTACCTCTGGCAGCAGGAATGGCTTTCGATCATGACGCCACGGGCGATGAGCCAAACACCGAGGGCTACAGCGATAAAAGGAACAGCTTTACGGAAGATCGTTTGAAAGCGCACATTGAACACCTGGCCACTCAGAGAGATGGCGAGCATCATTGGCAGCGTACCAATTCCGAAGAGGAGCATATATCCGGCGCTTCCTCCGATGCTTCCCATCGCGAGAGAGGCTGCGAGAGCCAGGTAAACAAACCCACACGGAAGTAATCCGTTTACCAATCCGATCGACAAGAGCGTGAGTTTAGAATCGGATGCAAAAATCCGACGAAACATTTTTTTAATTTTTGAAGTCCAGGCGTACAGGAAAGCCGATTGATTTCCTTTTACCAGAAAAGGAATGAGCACAAATAGAATGATAAGCGCTCCCGAAACAATCGAAACTGTTTTCTGCAGACCCGCCATGGCCAAAGTACGGCCGAAAATTCCGGCAAGAGCACCTAATATTCCATAGGTGAAAATCCTGCCGGAATTATACATAAGGCGGCCTAATAAAAATGATGTATTCCCTTTTGGAGGCAAAGCTAAGGCGATGGGACCACACATTCCCACACAGTGAAAGCTGCCTAAAAAGCCAAAAAGAAATGCTGAAAAGATCCACATATTAATTAATCATTATTTTCTTTTCGAAATAATAAGGAGTTGATCCGGATTTAAAGTTGATAATCATATTCCAGATTCCCTTGTCGACAGCTGAAGTTGGGATGAGTTGTGAAAATTGCTCATCACATTTAACCGTTACGTCAAAGTCCTTTTTTGCATTATCCGGTTTCATGAAAGTGATGACACCTTCTACTCCACTGTCCTTGAGAGATTGAGGGAACTCAATTTTCACAACCTGATTTTCGGTCAGCACATTAACGCCGGTTGCCAGCTTGTTGGTATTAAGTTGCTGGTTAATTTGCTCCTGGAAGTGAATTTCCTTGTCATAATAATCAGCTCTGACAAGCTCAACATTTTGCTGAGTGCATCGATACACTAAACTCAGTATAAATGCCATAAAAATTAAGACAAATACCAATATACCGTGTCCCCAGTTAAATTTCATGTTCGTTATTTTGAATTTGGTCCTAAGAAATTAGTCTTTACTTTAGAGATAATCTTTCCTCCCGACTTAATATTGATAATAAGAGGCGTTTTAAGCGCTTTTATTTCATTCGTATTGAGCACAACGAAGAATACACCTTCTGCCATTTTATCGTGTTCGAGAGTCGTTGGTTGTTCTCCGACAAATTTTAACGCTCCGGCAGGTTCTGCAAGTTCGATTTCGAGTGGCAGGTCGTTGTAAGTTTTGTTCACCATCTGAATATTATACAGATTGGATACATGCACACTGTCGACGATTTGGTACAATTGCCCCGGTGTACGCAGTACTGTTGTTTCTACATCGGTACGCAATAATAGCAAAGTACAGAGAGTCGTAAACAGAATTGTTAACACGGCAGCATATCCGTAGATACGAGTAGTGATTTTGAATTTCTTTTTCTCAGCGATATTAGCTTCACTTGTGTAGCGAATAAGGCCTTCAGGCAGACCGACACGATTCATGATTGAATTACAAGCGTCGATACAAGCTGTACAGTTGACACATTCTAATTGAGTACCGTTCCGAATATCGATTCCGGTTGGGCACACATGAACACAAGCATGGCAATCTATACAGTCGCCCGTAGTACGAGGCTCTGCCTTATTCATTTTCCCGCGAGGTTCGCCACGGCCATAGTCATAGGCAATAACTACAGAGTTACGATCTAAGAGTACACCTTGAAGACGGCCATAAGGGCAAACGACTAAGCAAACCTGTTCGCGGAAGCGAGCATAAACCGCGTAGAAGACGTAAGTGAAGATAATCAAAGCAACGAATCCGCCCATATGCTTACCGGGGCCTTCGGTCACCAACAATTTCAATTCATCGATACTGATGATGTAAGCCAGAAATGTATTAGCAATAACAAACGATATCCAGAAGAAAATAAAATGCTTGAGTGCTTTTTTTCGAATTTTCTCAGGAGTCCATGGGCCTTTATCGAGAGCGCGTTGTTGAGCTGAGTCACCTTCGATCCAGTATTCAATCTTACGGAAGACCATTTCCATAAAGATTGTCTGAGGACAAGCCCATCCGCACCACAATCGACCGAGTACCACACTGAAGAGAATGATAAACACAAGGAATGTAAGCATAGCCATCACAAAGAGGATAAAATCCTGTGGCCAGAAAGGGATACCGAATAAAATAAATTTCCTTTCCAGGATATTAAACATCAGGAAAGGATGATCATTCCAGCGCATAAATGGTCCCGAGAACAGAAGGGCCAGCAAAATTGAGCTGACCACTGTTCTTTTATTGTACAACTTACCCGAAGGTTTCTTCGCGTAAATCCACGACCGTTTCCCGTCCTTACTTATGGTAGAAATACTGTCCCTGAATGATTCATCTCTTAACGGAGCGTTCATGATTGAAATTTATTCTTTTTAAAATATGGGATCCGAAATGATTTATTCCGGATCCCTATTCTGAATTCATCTGAAATACTGAGATGAACTCAAAACTATGCAACTTAATTTTTTGCAGTAACTGTACTATCCATTTTTGCTGTTGAATCAGCAGGAGCCGGAGCTGCTGCCTGATCCACCCATTTATCGCCTTGAGGAGCTTTGGCACCGGCAGGATTAGTTCCTTGCAGAGTAAGAATATAGCTACCTACTTGCTGAATAACTTTAGGAGACAATTGACTCTTCCAGCTAATCATACCTTTTGCAGGAACACCTTCTGTAACTGTGTTGAAGATATTTTTAATACCACCACCATGAATCCAGAACTCATCAGTCAGATTCGGACCGACGTTACCCTGACCGAAATCTCCGTGACAAGCCTTGCAATAAGTCATGAATGCATTTTTACCCGCTGCAATAGATTCAGCATCAGTCAAGATTACAACACTTTCCGCAGTAACGATATTTGCATTTTTCTCAAGCATCGCTTTCTTTTCAGCAGCTGCGAGATCCATTTGAGCCTGGTATTCGGCTGCCTGAAGAGGACCGGATGCGGAAACGTGATAATAAATAAGGTAAACGAAAGCGAAAGCTATCGTAAAATAGAATCCCCACTTCCACCATGGTGGTAACTGATTATCCAATTCTTTGATACCATCGTAATCGTGGTCGAGCATTACGTCGGCTTCCTTCTCGATCGGAACTGAGCGAGTAAGAAGTTTCATAAGCTGATTCCAAGCAGTATTTGGTTTTTCGACACGAACACCGGATGCTGCGCCTTCCTGAGCAACGCGACCATTTTGTTTCTCAATCACGTTTGTGAGTTGATTCACTGTACGTGAAAGAGTATAGATAGTCACCAGTAAGATGAAACCTAACAGAATCCAGATATAAGTAACCGGATCGAAGAACATCTTAGGAATTCGAACAACATCTTTCATCGGATCAGCCGGAGCTGTTGCCGTTTGAGCGAAAGCACTCAGACTAGTAGCCGTCATCAGCATAAGAGCGATGCTACCTTTTATATATGAGTTTATTTTTTTCATAGGTTCAGGATTGTGAAGGTTTAGAATCATCAGCACTTTCTTGTAAAGGCAGCTGGCCAATTTCATCCAGCTTTTTTTTATCCGCTCTGATAAGCCATATGGATAAGCCGAGGAAGAAAAGGAAGAACACCACCAATGTGAACATTGGGTAGGTTGCGATTCCTTCGATTCCTTTGAAATAGTTTTTGAACATGACGATTCGATTTTAGATTAACGATTTGCTGTCTTAGGTTCAGCTTTGATATCAACACCTAAACGTTGCAGGTAAGAGATCAAGGCAACGATTTCCTTATTCGGAGCCACTTTCACTCCTGCACTTTCAAGATCGGCTGCAATTGCTGCTTCTTGTTTAACAAGATCTGCATTAGCAAGAGCATCGTAACCTTTATCGTAAGGAACACCAAGAGTAATCATAGCACGGATCTTAGAAGCAGTTGAAGTTGTATCTAAGTCGTTCTCGATAATAAACTGATAAGTCGGCATAAGTGAGCCCGGCGACATTGTTTGCGGATCGAGCATGTGATTATAATGCCATGAGTTAGGATACTTACCACCTTCGCGGGCCAGATCCGGACCTGTACGTTTAGAACCCCACTGGAACGGGTGATCATACACGAACTCGCCTGCTTTTGAGTATTCACCATAACGCTCAGTTTCGAAACGGAACGGACGAATCATTTGAGAGTGGCATGTATAACAACCTTCACGAACATAAATATCGCGACCGTGTAATTCGAGCGGAGTATAAGGTTTCACGCTGGAGATAGTAGGGATATTTGATTTAATCGTCATCATTGGGATGATTTCCACCATACCACCGATCAGGATTGCAACTAAAGAAACAATCAGGAATTGAACCGGACGACGCTCAATCCAACGGTGCCAGTGACCATGATCATCAACTTTACCTTTTTCCATTGCAGGAGCTTCGGCCGCTTCGTTAGCAAGCAATTTTCCAACTGCCATTGTTTTAGCCAGATTGTACACCATAACTACGGCACCGATTAGGTAGAGACCACCACCTAATGCACGGAGACGATACATTGGAACCAGGTTCACAACTGTTTCGAGGAAGTTCGGGTATTTCAATACACCTTCAGGAGTGAATTCTCTCCACATAAGGAATTGAGTGAAACCTGCAAAGTACATTGGAACAGCATAGAAGATAATACCGAGAGTAGCAATCCAGAAGTGGAAGTTTGCCAATTTCTTAGAGTGAAGTTCTGTTTGGTAGATCCGAGGAACAAGCCAGTAAAGAATACCGAAGATGATCATACCATTCCAGCCCAATCCACCGATGTGAACGTGAGCGATAGTCCAGTCAGTGAAGTGAGAAATAGCATTCACACTCTTTAAAGAAAGCATCGGTCCTTCGAAAGTCGACATACCGTAAGCGGTAATGGCAACCACCATAAATTTAAGAACCGCTGATTCGCGAACTTTATCCCAGGCTCCACGAAGTGTAAGCAAACCGTTGATCATACCACCCCAAGACGGAGCGATGAGCATAACGGAGAATACAACTCCCAGTGATTGTGCCCAATCCGGAAGAGATGAATATAACAAGTGGTGAGGACCTGCCCAGATATAGAGGAAGATCAACGCCCAGAAGTGGATGATGGAAAGTTTGTACGAGTAAACCGGACGGCCTGCTGCTTTCGGTACGAAGTAGTACATGATACCGAGGAACGGAGTTGTAAGGAAGAATGCAACTGCATTGTGACCATACCACCACTGTACGAGGGCATCCTGAACACCGGCATAGATTGAATAGCTTTTCAGGAAAGAAACCGGAATAGCTAAAGAGTTAACGATGTGAAGAACGGCAACGGTAAGGATGGTTGCAATATAGAACCATACAGCAACGTACAAGTGACGTTCGCGACGCGTAAAAATAGTTCCGAAGAAATTGATCGCAAATACAACCCAAATGAGAGCGATTGCGATATCGATCGGCCATTCTAATTCGGCGTACTCTTTACTTGTTGTAAAACCGAAAGGCAGAGTTAAAGCTGCCGAAACGATAATCAACTGCCAGCCCCAGAAGTGAATTTTACTCAACACATCGCTGAATAAACGAGCTTTGAGCAAACGCTGGAGCGAATAATAGACGCCCATAAACATGGCATTTCCGACGAATGCGAAAATGACGGCATTCGTGTGCAGCGGTCTGATACGACCAAAGTTGAGCCACGGCGCAAAATTAAATTTCGGACTAGTAAGCTGTAAAGCTACTATCAATCCGACGAGCATCCCGACAATGCCCCAGATCATCGTGGCAACAGCGAAGTTGCGGACGATCTTGTTATCATAGTTAAATTTCTCTGTTATCATAGGTCTTCGTTTGAGGTCTTTTTAGTTTCCGGTGCGATATCATCAAAAAGTACACGGACTGAGGGAGTATAATCGTCTTCAAACTGACCATCTTTGACGCTCCAGATGAAGGCAAAGAGGAATCCGCCTGCAAGGACAATACTGAAAAAGATGAGCAGAAAAATGACACTCATAGTCTGTGTGTTTTCCGCCAAATGTAGAAAGGGGAGCAATTTTCCTAGATGATACGCATCAGTTTTGACTCATGATTTTTATCATGATTTTCGCAGCTCTGACAGGCGAGAAATAGTGGCATCATTGGCTTTTGAAAATTAATGTACCAATTCACATAATGCTAATTTTCAGCTAAATAAATGGCCTTCGAAGCACGATACGAGTTCGTTGAACTGAGACGAATGCGAAAAAAGTGGCGGTGATTGCCAAAGAAGGTGTTCATTGGATCAACTAGTACGATTCGTTGAAAATAATGCACACAGGTGTGCCATTTGATTTTTGTCAACATTTCAGGAACAAAGTAGATTTTGCTAAAAAATGCCTGACAAAACGAACGATTACGACCGTCGAAATCCGCCTACCAGACGGGAGAGACCTGTTGTAAAGGCAATGATGGTAATGCTGCTGATTGGCATCAGGATAGCGGCAAAAATAGGGCTCAGTTCTCCACGAACGGCAAACCAGAGACCGAACAGATTATACAGGAGGGCAATTACGAAACTGCCTAAGATAATTCGACGGGATGCTTTTGCAATGCGAAGCATACGACTCAACCAGCTAAAGCGAGATGCATCGAGAATAGCATCGCATGCAGGAGAAAAATTATTGATATCGTCGGATATTGAAATGCCGACGTTCGACTGACGTAATGCACCTGCATCATTGAGACCATCACCGATCATGAGAACGTATCTTCCCTCCTCTTGCAATTTTTGAATCATCGATAATTTATCGGCCGGCGACTGATGGAAATGCAATTCAGCTTTGTCGTCGAATATTTTTCCTAAGGCCAACCGTTCGCCTTCATGATCGCCGGTGAGGACGATCAGACGATATGATTCCTTTTGCAAATCAGCAATCACTTTATTGAGTCCTTCACGGTAAGAATTATGAATGGAATAATATCCGACTGCTTCATCATCGAATGAAACGTAAACTCGGCTTTGAGTAGTATCATCAATTCCTCTTTCTGCACCTACAAAACCTGCTGATCCTATTTTCACAACGACGCCATTTACAATTCCATTAATTCCCTTGCCGGTGACTTCAGAGAAATCTTTCACAGGCAAGCGCGTGAGTCCATTTAACGAAGAGACTATTAGTCTGCTCAGTGGATGTGTTGAATGGAAGACGAGAGAGTTAACAAAAACAATTTGTTCAGGGGTAAGCTGACCAACGAATTCAACTATAGCTTTATCATTTTGAGTGAGCGTACCTGTTTTATCGAAAACAATTGTATCAGCTTTTGCCAGTTTTTCGATTACAGAATAGTTCTTCAGATAAAAACTATTTCGGCCGAACATACGCAGAATGTTTCCTAGTGTGAAAGGACTGGAAATAGCAAGGGATGACTGATTCTATTGACCAAAAGCTGAAACTGACTTTCGTCGTTCTTACCATGGTAAGCATCGTTATTCCACAATTGAGTAAGATAACTTTGCTTGACTTCTTTAATTACTTCCAGTTCGATTGCAGAGCCCTTTTGTTTTCCACCTGCGTAAATAAGCTCTCCATATTTTCTTGGCACCGGAGCCGATTCACCGGTTACGAAACTATAATCGATATTTGCCTGACCTTTTATTAATAATGAATCGGCAGGAATCAATTCTTCGCTTCGGATGATAATTTTATCGCCGGCTTTCAATGCTGAAACCGGGATTGTCGTTTCCACTCCATTTCGTCGGCATAGAACGGCAATTGGGAAGAACGATTTGTAGTCACGCTCGAAGGAGAGTGTGTCGTAAGTTTTATTTTGGAAATAGCGACCGAGCGACATGAAGAAAACCAATCCTGCCATTGTATCCATATATCCGGCTCCGGTTGCAGAGATAATTTCGTAAGAAGAACGGATAAACATGATCAGAATTCCAAGTGCAATTGGCACATCGATATTCAGGAAGCGTTGGCGCAATCCCTGAAGAGCGGCACGGAAATAAGGAAGACTGCAGTAGAAGAACACCGGCAGCGAAAGGCCTAAGTTGAGGTAGCTGAAAATTCCGCTGAAGCCCGATTCGGCAGAGGAGCCGAGAGAGAAGTATTCAGGGAAACTGAATAGCATAATATTCCCGAAACAAAATCCTGCAACGCCGATACGATAAATCTGAGAGCGATCGACTACCTTTTGTTTTTTGTTTTCCAGATCATCGAGATTGATGAGAGGCTCGTATCCGATTGTACTCAACATTTCTGTGAGTTTGCGAAGCGAGACCATATCTTCGCGGAAGAGAATATAGACTTCTTTCTTAAGGAAGTTTACTCTGCTTTTAACAACACCGTCATTGATTCGGGCAAGATTTTCGAGCAGCCAGATACAAGAGCTGCAATGCATCTGAGGAATAAAGAAAGTCACGGCGGCATTAACCCCATCGCTGAATTGAAGTAATTGTTTTTTTACTGTCTCATCGTCGAGATAAGCCAGACGCTGTTCGAATGCTTTATTTTTGGGAGAGATTCCCGGGCCCGTGTTATACTGATAATAAGTGCAGAGATTGTTTTCCAGAAGAATTTCATAGACAAGTTTGCAGCCTTCGCAGCAAAAATTCTTACCATCGGTTACAAGAATTTCTTCGCGGCAATCTTCGCCACAGTGGTAACATTTTTCTTTAACGTCGGTAATTGAATTCATAACTGAAGCCCTTCTCGGATAGATGCACAAAAATCGCAATTAAGTGCAAGTCTGTAGATGAGTCTTGTCAGAGCGAGTCCTGACATTGGTCATACCTACCTGAGCGCAAACTTAAAAAAATATCAGAAAGCTTCTTTGAGTATCACATAGATTCCGCTGCCCTGCTCACCACGTCCATAATCGACACGAAGATTCAGTTTTTCCTTTTCCTGAACCATAATGCGTAAACCCGCGCCATAAGCAAAGTGCATTCCTGAAAACTTCAGATCAGAAAAATTGTGCGAAACTCTTCCGGCTGAAGCAAAGGCAACTACACCGAGTCGCCAGATAAGGTATTGTCGAACCTCCACTTGAGACAGGAACATATTATGATCTGCATAACGTCCTTTATAAAATCCGCGCATCATTTCAGAACCTCCCAACATTGCGAGATTTCTGACAGGCACTACTCCATTGTTTACTTTTCCATAAGCGTGCAAAGCCAGGACACGGTTTCGTCCGATATGAAAGAACTTTTTGAGTTCGAGTGAATAAGATGTAAAGTTAAAATCACTTCCGATCCGGTCTGAAAAACGCGTGAGGTTGATTTCAGCAAAGCCTCCTTTTGTAGGCGAGTAGGCATTGTTACGAGTATCGTAAGTTATGAGTCCGCCGAATCCGGAAGTTGCGCCACCGAATCGACCGGCAATGAGTTGTTGATCAAACACACCACCCTGAGTATATTGAAAATCTGTTACAGATTGATATTCGGCACTGAGTCCGACATAAGTACTTTTAAAAATGCGATAGAGAAATTGCGGATTGAAGTAAAATTGGTGAATGCTATATTTTTCCTCCGCTTCCACATGCGTTGAATTTCCGATGCCCCAAAATTTATCAGGGTAGTAGCTATACGAGCCCTGAAACCGAAAAATTTCTTTTTCGCCCGGGAAATAAACAGTTGAGCCGAGGACGATAACAAGTTGTTTTTTCAGGGTATATAGAGAAACCAAATTGACATCAGAAGTTCGAATATTTTCATCATTCTTTTTTGCCTTGAAAAAATATGCTCCTGCAGCTCCAAATCCCCAGCTTGTTTCAGGAGAACGAAGAAAGAAAGGGAAAACCAGAAATTTCGACTTTGCATTTTTCGGCAGCGTATCATCCGTCGAAATCTCCACAGCGAGAGCTCTAGAAAAGCACGAAAGCAAGAAAATAATTAAAAATGCCGCTTTTTTCATAATGAGCCGGCAAATATAGGGATTTTGCGGGTTGCGGGATGCGAGTTACGGGTTGCGGGTTGCGAGTTGCGGGGTGCGAGTTGCGGGGTGCGAGTTGCGAGTTGCGGGGTGCGGGGTGCGGGGTGCGGGGTGCGGGTTACGAGTTGCGGGATGCGGGTTGCGAGTTACGAGTTACGAGTTGCGAGTTGCGAGTTGCGGGAAGTAAAAAAATCCTGCTTACTGGTCTTACAAATAAAGTCGTAACTAAAAAGGAAGAATACCCAAAACTCAACTCACTACTTACTACTTACTAATTACTACTTACTACTTACTACTTACTACTTACTACTTACTAATTACTACTTACTACTTACTACTTACTAATTACTACTTACTAACTACAAAGCAATATTCTCCTTCGCATTCCACTCCGCATAAGAAGTTGCCGTTTCGCGAAGGCGGATAGAAACGACGTGGATATTATGCGGAAATTTTCCTTTGAGACGGTTACAGATATCGATCAGAAGATTTTCGCATGTAGGTTGATATCCTACCCGGTGAACTTTTCCGAATGCATCACCATCGGGCATAGCATGAGGGTAATCTTTATTTATAACAAGAGAATGATCAAAATGGTGAACAACTTCCTGATTGATAATTTCCTTCATTTCGGAGAAGTCCATCACCATACCGAAATCTGATTCTTTTTTCTCTTTCGGAGAACCGAGGAGTACGACAGAAAGTTTATAAGAATGACCATGAATATTTTTGCATGGACCGTCGTGGCCATATAAAGCATGAGCCATTTCAAACGTAAATTCTTTGCAGACGCGGATATTCATAGCAGATTGGGGATTGACTAACTGCGACAAAGTTAATCAAAACAGTGGAACGCCCTCAGGAATATGAATATGAAAAGCAAGAAGCGGAACATGCGTATGGAAGGCAAGTTCAGAAGTCAGGCTTCGGGTTGTTAGACGTTCGAAGAAGTTTCTTTTACGTTTAGCGGTAGCCAGCCAATCGATATTTTGGTCCTTGATGAACTTTTCGAGTGCATCTTCGACACTACCCTGCGTGGACGTATGGAAAGAAATTTTATCGTAAGGGATATTTGTCCGAACCTGTTTTACAAAGAAATCAGGAATCTCGTGAGAGGCATGACTTTCTTTTCCGTCTGACACATGAACAACGCATATTTCCGCATTAAATGGGCGGATCATTTCGGAGAGAACGAATAGTGATTGTAATTCGTGATCATTAAAATTAGTCGCGAAGGCAACTTTATCCGGTTTATGCGAAGGTGCATCCATAGGAACAGCCAGCACAGGACAAGTACTCTTGCTAATGATCCGAGTGGTGAGGCTACCGATGAGAATCTCATTAAGGACATTGCTGCCTTTCACACCCATAACGATCATATCGACATGCTCTTTTTCGGAAAGCGATATAATTTCAAGAGCAGCCACTCCTTTTGTATAAGCAATACTTATCTCGGAGTAGTGGTATTTTTCGATAATTTTCTTCTTCTCTTGTTCCAGATTGACCATGATGTCTTTATCCATCTCAGAATAGTCGATGGCAAATGCCATTTCGGAGGCAACGAGCATGGGAGCTTCATTCACGTGGAAGAGAATGATCTGCGCCCCGTACTCTACAGCCAGAGAAGCGGCATAATTTAAAGCTTTGTTCGCCGGCTCCGAAAAATCGGTGGGTACCAATATCTTTCCTACAGGCCGTGATTCAAATTTTATCATGGAGATGAGACTTCTTGAACAATACTCAAAAATAGGTTGATAAACAACCCTACCGCATGACATTCATCACCTTACGGGGGGATTATTCGCATTCTTTGACAAAAAACTGATAAATTGTTTTGATTTATTAAATTTAGCCGATCTTAGGAACAGGCGATGAACGATAGAAACATTAAGATATTAGGCTTTCTTTTAGGCGCGTTGATTTTTATAGCAACGTGTACACTGCCTACTCAATACCGTTTGGAATTTGTGTACTCACTGATTGTTTTGTTAACAATCTGGATTCCCGGAAACCGGAGTACATTTGATTCAAGTGTAGTGATGACTGCCTTGATTTTAATAGCCTATTTTATTAATCATCAATTTGAATTTCAAACGGAGGCCGTACCAACTTTTGTCTATCCGATTTTTTTCGTCTGGGCCTTTACCTTTGCCATTATCAAGTACAAAGCTTCGCAGGAAAATCTAATTAAGAGCACAGAAAATTTGAACGCCATGTTTCTGAATGCTACGGAAGGAATTATTATTTCCAATAGCAAAGGAATAATCGTCATGGCCAATCCTCGATCATGCGAGCAATTCGGGTACGAATACGGTGACTTGCCCGGAAAAAAAATTGAAGATTTAGTGCCACGTCGTTTTTCGGCAGGTCATCCGCAGCACCGTTCAAAATTTTACAGTGAAGTTCACAACCGATCGATGGGCAAAGGGATGAATTTGTATGCACTTCGGAGCGACGGGAGTGAATTCCCTGTTGAAATCAGCCTTTCATCTTTCCGGAATAAATCGGAACTATTCATCATCAGCTTTATCATCGATATCACTGAACGGAAATTACAGGAAGATCTCATTGCAAGAGCACAGGAAGATTTGGAGAAACGCGTGATAGAACGTACCAAGGCTTCGGAAGAGGCGAATACATCATTGGAAAAAGCCAATAAGAGCATTTCAGCAGAAATGCAGGAACGCCGGATAATGGAAGAAGCACTGAGAGACAGTGAACGGCTATACAGTACAATTGCGAGGAACTTTCCCGACGGAATTATCTGTGTTGTTGATCGTCAGTTGAAAATTGTTTTTATTGATGGAAAAGAGCTGGAGAATTTAGGATGGAAGCGCGATCATTTAGCAGGGAAACGACTCAGCACAATTGAATTATTTTTACTGTCGGAAGAACTTGAAAAGAAACTGATCAGTGTATTTGGGTGGGCAAGTACACATTTTGAATTACCTCATCAGGACGACACGTATGTTGTGAATGCCGTTCCCCTACCCGATACAAAAGGTTTTATCAAAGAGATCCTTCTCGTTATCCAGAATGTCACCGAATTAAAAAATGCGGAAATTGAAATCAGAACTTCACTTGAAAAAGAGAAAGAGCTGAATGAAATGAAGTCGAAGTTTGTGAGTATTGCCTCTCATGAGTTCCGTACACCGTTAAGTACAATTTTAACGTCCGTTTCACTCATTGCGAAGTATGAAAAAACTGACGATCTGGATAAGCGAAACCGACACATCGATCGAATTCGTTCATCGGTAAAAAACCTCACGGAGATCCTGAACGATTTCCTTTCTTTGGAAAAACTGGAAGCCGGAAAAACCGATGTCCATCTGGCACCATTAAATTTCGTCGAGTTCATTGAAGAACTCTGTGAAGAGATGCAAGCCGTGTCTAAATCGGGGCAGCTTATCAAGTTAAAGCATGAAGGAAAGAACATGATTGATGGTGACAAGCAACTTATGCGTCACATAATGATCAATCTGGTCAACAATGCCATAAAATACTCACCGGAAGGTGCCGAAATCAGCATATATTTGTGTGTTGATGAGAATATTACGATTAAAGTAGCTGATCAGGGCATTGGAATCCCCGAAGCCGATCAGCCTCATTTATTTGACCGCTTCTTCAGGGCGGGCAATGTAACGGCCATTCAGGGTACCGGATTGGGGCTCAACATTGTAAAAAGATACGTTGAACTCATGAAAGGAACTATAACCTTTGAGAGCTCAGTTGAAAAGGGAACGACATTTATTATAATTTTGCCACACTAAGAAAAGACTATGAAGAAGATTCTGCTTATAGAAGATAATAAGGAAATGCGGGAGAATACTGCAGAAATCCTGGAACTGGCCAATTACCAGGTCGTAACAGCACCTAATGGAAAGGCCGGGGTAGAGAAAGCTGCTGCAGAAATGCCGGATCTCATTATTTGCGATATCATGATGCCGGATTTGGACGGATACGGAGTTTTGTACCTATTAGGAAAAAACCATTCAACAGCAGGTATACCTTTCATTTTCCTTACTGCTAAAGCTGAAAAGGCTGATTTACGTAAAGGAATGAGCATGGGAGCCGATGATTATCTGACAAAACCGTTTGAAGAAATGGAATTGCTCAATGCAATTGAGACCCGTTTGAAAAAGAATTCTCTTTTCAAGAAAGAATTCAGCAAGAACGTTGAAGGGTTGGATGAATTCCTCACGGCAGCAAAAGGACTTACTGAATTGCAGAAGCTTTCAAAAGAGCGTAAGGTTTTACATTATCGCAAGAAAGAAATGATTTACATGGAAGGTGATGAACCGGCAGGTATCGTTTTTATCAATCGCGGTAAAGTAAAAACTTTCAAAACTCACGAAGAAGGAAAAGAGTTAATCACTTCGATTCACCAGGAAGGTGAATTTATCGGTTATACAGATTTGATTGAGAACGATGAATATCGTGAATCAGCCGAAGCGTTGGAAGATTGCGAAGTAAGCATCATTCCGCGTCAGGATTTCTTTGCCCTACTCTACAGTAATCGCGATGTGGCAGCGAAATTTATTCGCATGTTGTCAAACAATCTCACTGAAACAGAAGAACGTTTGATGAATCTTGCTTACAATTCAGTTCGCAAACGCGTTGCTGATGCTTTATTGATTTTACAATTACGTTATCAGAAAGATGGAGAAAATCTTCCTTTCTCTGTAAGTCGTGAAGACTTAGCAAGTATCGTAGGCACGGCAACGGAATCGGTAATTCGCACACTCTCCGATTTCAAAGAAGAGAAACTGATCGACATTCGTGATAAACAGATTTACATTCTGAATAACGAGCGATTGGGGAAACTTAAGAACTAATTCAAAATTCAAAATTTAGAATTCTAAATATTATGAATTCTAAATTTTGAATTCATAATTCTAATGCTTTATGGAAGACGAAAACAACATCGAGAAACTTTTTGCTGATGTAAAAGATTACGTCGACACGAGGTTAGAATTGAGTAAGCTTCAGGCAGTAGAGCAAGGAAGTAAATTAGCCAGTGCGGCAACGGTAGGTTTTTGTTGCTGATTTTTTCGGACTGATCATTTTTTCGCCAGCACAGCACTCTCGCTTATTATCTGGGCCAGCGATTAGGCGATATAGCTTTAGGATTTTTATCTGTTGCCGGAATCTATTTCGTTTTGTCTGTCATTCTATATGCAGGTCGCAAAGTCTGGGTTGGTACACCGATGACAAATTTATTCATCCGTAAAATGCTGAACAAAGATGAGGACAATTGAAAACGCAAGGCAGTTACGCGAAGAAATCGTCCGACTGCAATCAGAACTCGAAGTAGAAGAGGAAAAGATCCGCGTTGGCCTCAAAGCTGTTCGCGAAGATTTTCGTCCGGAGAACATCATTTTCCGAACGCTTTCTTCGGTAACAGGCATTCACTTTGCTAAATCCGACTTTTTGAAAAACGGTTTGATGGCTACAGTATCGATCATCATTCATCGCATTCTGACAAAGCAAGAGTCTGTTCTGGAAAAGAAACTCGTAGGCTGGATTACAGATTTCACTATGAGAATCCGTGATGCACTCTCCAAATACGGAGCCTCTTCGGGAAGCGAAGACAATAAATAAGCTTCTTCTCCGTTTCAGAACAACCTACTTCATCTCCGTGAAAGCCATCGCTCGATTTATTTTGTTGTTAATGGTAACGATCCATTCATCGTTTGCTTTCTGTCAGTCGATCACACCTGTAGCATGTGAAAGCCTCAACAAAGACATTATTACCATTCCGAATGACACAAAAGGGAAATTCACGTTAATTTGTGTTGCATCCTCTACAAAAGCCCAGCAAGAGTTAGAAGGATGGTTGGATCCGTTGTATCAAAAGTTTATTGCCAAATCAGGGTTGATGGACGATGCTTTTGATGTGAACTTATATTTCATTCCGGTAATTACCGGTACGAAAATTTTCGCTGATAAGGTAAAGGCCCGTTTTAACGAAAACACACAGTTAGACATTCGCCCACACATTCTTTTTGTAACGGGTGACAATAAAGAAGCTCTGAATTCCCTTTCAATTCCTCAGGACAATCAGCCTCATTTCAT
The DNA here is from genome assembly GCA_016721305.1 of Bacteroidota bacterium. Taxonomy (GTDB): domain Bacteria; phylum Bacteroidota; class Bacteroidia; order AKYH767-A; family 2013-40CM-41-45; genus JADKIH01. The sequence continues at coordinate 41,146 of JADKIH010000004.1, read as the reverse complement.
ACTTTTTGATGCCACCGGAAAAATCGTTTACCGGACCAACGGTGCATTTACCGATGAAAAGCTCGACGCCATTGACGATTTAATCTCAGGCTGATTTCTAAGATTTGTAAGTATTTGTCTGATTCCTGGGTAAAAGACACTGTTCCGGCCACATTTCCCGAAATACCTTACAAGTTTCAGGAAATGAATCATGGTATTTTGGGCTATTATCCTTGCCGCCATCAATCCAAAAAGTAAGATCAACTTTAAAGAAATAGCCATTTTCAGGGCAAAAGAGAGCTTATGGAAGGCTTAATTGGTTCTTCCTTTGATTAAGACCATTTAATCCATCCTTTTCAGCATGGTGAAAAAGCCTGAAGAAATTACACTGAATCTTACAAAAGAGACATTTGGCTGAAAGTCCGCCGGAGGATCTCTTTATATGAGCGTACACCATTTTGAATTTAAAAATGAGTGGCATCATGAAATCTTCCGGAAGAATCCGAATTAGTCGACGTCAGCGTCAGCGTATCTCTTACAAGCAATTGTTTATTGCAACCAGCTCGATAGCAGGTGCAGCGATAACAGGCTTGTTAATCTACTTTCAATTTGGTCAGAGCGAGCAAGCGATGGCAGCATTTCAGAATGATTACCGCACGGTAAGTTCAGGAAGCTGGCAAACGGCTCATATCTGGGAAAAATACGATGGTAGTCAATGGGGACCGACAAACACTCCTCCCAATGCAACAAGTAATTCAATTGAAATCAGATCAGGCCATACAGTTGTCATTTCAACTAAGGTGGAAGCTGATCAGATTATCGTTGACGAAGGAGCAAAACTGGAAGTACTGAATGGAACTTTGAATGTTCAAAATGGAAACGGAACCGATTTGCGTGTTAATGGCGAATTAGAAGTTAGTGGAAATTTGAATACGGCAGAGAATTCTCAATCAGAAATTTCAAAGTCACTAATTTTAAAAGAATCCGGAGAGATTGATTTAAAAGGTCAGATTGAAATTACCGGTACATTTGTCAATGAAGGAGGTCAGTTTCCAATTGATGCCAAACAACTGACAATCGGAGCAACCGGAACATACGTACATCATTTTGATGGCGGAAGTTTACCTGTAGCTAATTGGGAACCAAAATCGACTTGTGAAATTTCCGGTGTCACTACCACTCTTCCCGATCATATTAATCAGAATTTTGGAAGCGTAAAATGGAACTGTCAATCACAGGCAAAGCCAATTGATTTAAACGGACAGATTACTTCTATTCAAAATAGTTTTATTCTTGAGAGCACAGGAAGTCAGTCAATATGCTTCAACCGATTGAGCTCAAGTACTACAACCACACTAGGTGAAGACCTTATTGTAAAGGGTGGCATTCTGACAACAAACCCGATCTCGTCGCACATAGTAATTGTAAACGGCTCTTTCTCCATGTACTCAGGTACATTCAATTTCAATTCATCTACATCGAAGAGCAACACAGTTATGTCGATCAAAAACGACATGACGATTACAGGTGGAAGTTTGAATTTAAACGAAAGCAAAACCGAATCAGTAACAAAAGGCATTGTAAATGTTGGCGGTAATTTTTCTGTCACAGGAACCGGTCTAATCACAGAACACTCACTAGTGGCGGGAGCCGAAGTTAATTTCAATGGCAAGCAACGTATTCAGTTTGCAGTGACAAATGAGAACACTAAAAACAAAATAGACTTCAACGTTTGCCAAGGAGCAACATTGCGTCTGGATAATTACACATTAAGCGGCACCGGCAGTTTCCGTTTGAACGATGGAGCAGCAATTTTAGCAGGATCACCCGATGGAATTTCACAATCAGAGATGAAGGGAAATATCCAGGTTCAGGGTGCACGTTATTTTTCGCCTGAAGCCGATTACACTTTCAATAGCAATACACCACAGATTACAGGTAGTGGTCTTCCAACCAAAGTTCATAATCTGACTTTGAATAATGAGAAAAACTGTACGCTGTCAAATTCAGTCAGTGTATCAGGAACACTTAACTTACTCAGCGGAAACTGGATTACAAATAACAATTCGATCACACTTGGAACAGGAGAAAGAAACACAGGATCTATTCGCCAGGTCGAAGGACATGTGATTGGACAACTGAATCGTTGGGTAAATCCGGCTTTCAAGGGTGAAATCGGTTTCCCAGTAGGAAGTGATAAATTTGACAATACAGCAAGCATCAATTTCACAAAAGCACCGACGCACGCCGGAATTATTTCATGTAGCTTCTCGATTGGAAATGTGAACACATTAGGAATGCCAATGAGCGATTCGAAAGATGTATTGCAAAATGTTGGATATGCATATTGGTCATTTCTTTCTTCACAGTCATACGAAGGCGGAGAGTTCGATTTAAAGCTACAGTCTAACGGCTTCCCCGGAATTCAGGATTTCAGTAAGCTACATGTTGTAAATCGCCCTTCATCTTATTCGGCATGGACGGCTAGTGGAAAGCATGCACCGGCGACAGGAAGCAATGAAAGTGCACAGGTTATTCGTACAGGACTTACCGGCTTTGGGATGTTTGGAATTGCATCCGACAATTCAAACTCATTACCTGCTGAATTGATTTACTTCCAAACAATGGTAAAGAACAAACAAGTTGTGTTAACATGGGCCATGGCAACAGAGCACAACAACGACTACTTCACGATAGAACGATCAGAAAACGGAACCGAATTCAAATCAATCGGAACGGTTAAAGGAGCAGGAACCAGCATAGAAATGCAAAAATATACTTTCGAAGATCGTCAACCTTCACAAGGAGTTTCGTTTTACCGATTACGTCAGACTACATTCGATGGAAAATCGATTGTCAGCACATCTGAAAAAGTACACGTACAATCAGAGAACACAACTCTTACATCAGTAAACATTCAACGCTTAGGGCCAAATCCATTTCACTCATTATTTACTGCCGAATATTACTCAGATAAAAATGGTGATGTAGCAGTAGAGTTGATTGATTCAAACGGAAAAGCTGTTTTCAAAAAATACCAATACGCTGTTCAGGGACACAACACATTTACTTTCGACGAAGGAAGCAATCTTTCAGCCGGAGAGTATATGGTTCGCATCTCGAATACAAAAGGCGTAAGTAAAATGAAAATAGTAAAAAAAGATTAATTGCCACTTATTTTGAACACTGAAGGCTCCTGGGAAGGGGCCTTTTTTGTTGGCTACTTTTTAGAATTTAAAATTCTGAATTTTGAATTTACCGATAAATTCATCGATCCTTCCCTATTATTCTCCAAGAAAGGCCGTATCTTTACGGCCCAATTGACAAAAAGGATGATTCGAGGAACGATACTAATGCTTTGCTTGATGGCGGCGGGTTTTACAGGAAATGCTCAGGTGAAAATTTTATTTGATGCGACAAAAGCTGAGACGGCCGGAAATGCAGACTGGATAATAGATGCGAATACACACAATTTGTATTGGAATCCCACAGCCGTTGTAAACGCAGGAAGTGAATCAAACGCTCAACAACTCCCCTCACCTGCTCAATCCGGAATTACTGCAGCAACAGCGGAGACTTACTGGAACGGTGGACTTTCGAACTGGGGAATTGATTGTGTCAAACAAGGATACACGGTAGAGAGCTTACCATACAATGGTTCAATTACCTATGGAAACTCTTCTAACACTCAGGATCTTTCCAACTATAATATTTTCATTGTTTGCGAACCAAATTTATTATTCTCTTCAAATGAGATTACAGCTATTCTAAGCTTTGTTCAAAACGGAGGCAGTTTGTTTATGATTTCTGATCATGACCAGTCTGACCGCAATGGTGATGGATACGATTCTCCCGCAATATGGAACGATCTTTTATCACATTCCAATATGGGAATTACCTTCAACATTAATTGGTTTAGCGAAACAAGTTCGAGCATAGTGAGCTCCGGTGCTGACAGTATTTCTACCGGACAATTTGGAACGGTAAGTCAGGTCATGTGGTCCGACGGAACAGATATGACCATCAATACGAATGTGAATCCCACTGTACGAGGAGTTGTATTTCGAAGCGGCTCATCGAATAATAACAGCAAAGTAATGTTTGCCTATGCGCATTATGGAAGCGGAAAAGTAGCAGCAATTGGCGACAGCTCACCCTGCGACGATGGTACCGGAGACTCGAACGACAATTTGTACAACGGATACACTCAGGATGCCAATGGCAATCATCAGAAGTTATTAATGAATGCGACCATCTGGTTGGCAAAAGGAGTATCAACAGATATTACAAGCCCTATCAGCGAAAATAATAATTACGAAATTTTCTCGAATAGTTCCGCACTTCATTTTGAAAACAATGCTTCAAAGGCATGTGCTTTCCAAATCTTTGATCTCAACGGAAAATTAATTTAGCTCTACTGCCCTTCCGGGAATGTCAGTGCACGATCTTTCATCGCTATCCGATGGAATGTACGTAGTGGTGACTGACGAAAAACGTCAGCTTATTTCGGTCCTTGGAAAATAATTCTCCGCGTGTTATTGCTTAATTATTCTGACCGTTTCACAACCCGATTCTGTTTGAACTTGTAACAAATACATTCCTGCTTCAATATCAGGAATTGAAATCTCCATTTGACCGGCAGTTAATTTTTTCCAATCATAAATTAGTCTTCCTGAAATATCCGTAAGTCGGTATTGTTTGGCAATTGTACCTTCAGTCATTACGATTCTGATTTGAGATCCAAATGGATTTGGATAGACGTTCAGATTTTTAATCGGAAGTTGGTTTACACCTAGGAACAGGCAGGCATCATTATTTGAAGGAGTTGCGATTGCTTCGGGGAGAGTGATGTTTAAGGCGAGCCAGCCGGAATATTCAATCAGATTTGAGGCTACAGTTTGAGTGAGAGCAAGTGTATCAGCAGTTACGGCAACAGTTTGTTCGTGACAACCGGTGAAACCAGCAGTATCTGTTTTTAGAAATACAATTTGCGAACTATCCGGAGGAGTATAATCCGTCGTGAAGCCACTAATCATGTAACCTCCATCAGATGCTTTAGCGCTACGGTATGCTTCATCCTGCAATCCATCGCCATATGTGCGAAACCAGATAACATTTCCGGACAAATCAGTTTTCATCAGGAAAATGTTAGTACTATCGGTACCCATAAATGAATGGCCGTAACCAAAGCTTTCGGTATAACCGCTGAATACCATAGAAGAATCTTCGTTCAAAAGAATATTGTAGGAAGCGTCGATTTTTATTCCGCCATATGTGTGAACATCGATACCATTACCGGCAGAGTCCGTTTTTAAGAACAAAATATTAAAATCAGTGAGCGTATCAACAGAAGAACCAGCAATAACAAGTTCGTGAGATGGCAGTTCGACAACAGATTCCAGTTCTTCCCATTTTTGAGATTTAAAATAATTCGCCCATAGTAATGTGCCCGACTCATCCGTTTTCAACAAAACACCTGACGATTCAGTTACACCTGAAACGAGAGCAAGTTGTCGTCCGGCGATCACATAACCATGGTCGGCTGTTTGAGTAACACAAATTCCGCTTTCCGATTCAATGCTACCGAATGCCCGAGTAAATAGCGTATCACCATTTGCATCCGTATGAATCATGACGATATCGTCAGTACCACTACCAAGACTTTGAGTAGTTCCAACAAAGGTAAATCCTCCGTCGAAAGTATTGATTCCATAAACGAATCCATCATGAGTTGCACCGCCAAATGTCCTTCCCCATTGAAAATTTCCCGCCGAATCAGTTTTGAATATCAGTGCATATGAGCCGCCCGTATTGAATGATGTTCGACCCATGCACATGTATCCATGATCCGGAGTTTCAAAAGCAAATTCTGAATTGTCAAAGGCTGTAGTTCCGTAAGTCTTCGACCAAATGATATTTCCGCTTGCATCAGTTTTGTTGAGCATACAATCGGCACTACCCTGTCCATAGGATAAAGTAGCTCCATTTACCACATAATAGTGATCAAATGTCTCGAAAAGCCCTTGTCCGCGCTCATGAGATGTACCTCCGATGAGTCGTTGAAAGTTAGTCTGAGCAAAGCTTAATTGCGTCAGCAGTAAAAAAAGGAGTGTGTGTGTTTTTATCATGTGCTAAAGTTAGCCATTTTCGATCTAAGATGATTAAGATTAACTTGAATTTGACTGACACACTAAAAGCGTGGGTGAATGATAAAAAGTGCCATAATTAGCATTTTTAAGAATGGAATTTTATATTTGAGGTTCAATCGTTACGAGCCGGCAAAGAAGAGCTCCCCCGATTGCTTTCTTTAACCTTAAAAAGAGCATATGTCAACAACAGCTTTACAATTCCCTGAGGTAAAAAATTACATCGGTGGAAAATTTACGAATGGAGTTAAACGATCGATGGAAGTTATTTCTCCGATCGATGGTTCTATACTTTCCGTAGTTCCGATGTCGACGCAGACAGAACTCGATGCTGCCGTCGCTGCTGCGCAGGCTGCATTTGAAGCATGGTCGCACACACCGATTAAAGAACGCGTACAGGTTTTCTATCGTTATAAAACTTTAATGGAAAAAAATCTGAAAGAGTTAGCCACACTCGTTCAGAAAGAAAACGGTAAAACATACGACGAAGCTGTTGCTGAAGTTGAAAAGAGTATCGAATTAACAGAGTTTGCCTGCAGCATGCCTCAACTTGTTTCCGGGCAGATCATGGAAGTGAGTCGTGGCGTAGAATGTCGCATCGATCATAAGCCATTGGGTGTTGTTGCCTGTATCGGGCCGTTTAACTTCCCTCACATGGTGCCCCATTGGACAATTCCCAATGCTTTAGTACTAGGAAATTGTATGATCATGAAACCGTCGGAGCAAGTGCCTATTTCATCAAATCGCATTGCCGAGATGTTGAAAGAAGCAGGTTTGCCGGATGGTGTTTTCAATGTGGTGAATGGCGACAAAGAAATCGTTGAAGCCATTTGCGATCATCCGGGAATTCAAGCAGTATCATTTGTAGGTTCGACAAAAATTGCAAAAGTTGTTTATCGTCGTGCTACTTCAAACTTGAAGCGTTGTCTTGCACTAGGTGGTGCAAAGAATCACCTCATCGTTATGCCTGACGCTCATCCTGAGATGACGGCTACGAATGTAACAGCTTCGATGAGCGGTTGCGCCGGGCAGCGTTGTATGGCAGCATCTGCAATGGTTGCAGTTGGAAATATCGATCCGATCATTCAGAAAATATGTGACGAAGCCCGCAAGGTGATTCCCGGTAAAAACCTCGGTGCTGTAATCAGCAAAGCCGCCAGAGAACGAATTGAAAAATATATTACTGAAGCTGAAAAAGCCGGAGCGAAAGTTTTGGTTGACGGTCGCGGTGCGAAAGTTGCGGGACATGAAAACGGCTTTTATGTTGGACCGACAGTGATCGACTTCGTAACGCCTGACATGGCCATTGCGAAAGAAGAAGTATTCGGTCCGGTTATCGCCATCATTCGCGCAAACAATCTCGATGATGCATTGAAAATCGAAAACAGTTCTGAATACGGAAATGCTGCATCGGTATTTACACAAAGCGGCGGTATTGCCAGACAAGTGATGGAAAAAGCCAGTGCCGGAATGATCGGAGTGAACATAGGCGTTCCTGTACCGAGAGAGCCATTCTCATTCGGAGGATGGAACGATTCGAAGTTCGGAGTTGGCGATCTCACCGGAGAAAGTTCGATTGAATTCTGGACACAGTTGAAGAAGACATCGATTAAGTGGAATCCGGAGGGGAAGACGAATTGGATGAGTTAGGCCGATGGCCTTCAATTAGCTAATTAGCTGATTAAACAATTAGCTGATTGAGTCAAAAGTAAAGAGAAGAAAGTAACCTTAACAACATGTACAACCTAATTAGCTAATCAGCTAATTAGCCAATCAGTTAATCGAAATAAAATGGAAGTAAAATCAGCACTCAGCGAAAGAGAAATCATTCTTCAAAATAATTTAGAGTACACAATTTTTTCGTGGCAGAAGCAGGCGGGATTGAATCCGTTGAATATTTGCGATGCAAAAGGAGTTTATATTTATGATCGAAGCGGAAAGAAGTACATGGATTTTTCTTCGCAGCTGATGAATATGAATATCGGCCATGGTCATCCGCGTGTGAAAGAAGCGGTGATGCGCCAGATGGATGAAGTTGCATTTGTTCATCCTGGAATGATTACAAAAGCACGCGGTGAATTAGGAAAGAAGTTAGCTGAGATTACACCCGGCTCATTGAAGAAAACATTTTTTACAAATGCCGGAGCGGAAGCAGTTGAGAACGCCATCAAATTTGCTCGTTTATACACGGGACGTCATAAAGTCATTACACTTTACCAGGGTTATCACGGAGCATCATATGGTGCTATGTCGGCCAGCGGAGATCCAAGAGGTATTCCCCACGACGGACAAGCGGCGCCGAATTTTATCCATGTTGAGAATCCATATTTTTATCGTGATCCGTGGAACAGTGCTACGCCGGAAGAGTGCGGCGCGAATGCTGCAGCGAATATGGAGCGCATCATTAAATATGAAGGACCACAGAATGTTGCAGCCATTTTACTGGAAGGCGAAAGCGGATCGAGCGATTGTATTAAATATCCAAAAGGTTATTGGCAAGCTATTCGTGCCATTGCCGACAAGTACGGAATTTTGTTGATCTGCGATGAAGTCATGAGCGGATTCGGTCGTACCGGAAAATGGTTTGGAGTAGATCATCACGGAGTTGTTCCCGATATCATGTGTTTTGCAAAGGGCTTAACATGCGGATACATTCCACTGGGAGGAATTATCATTAAAGAAGAGTTAATCAGCGCTTTCGACAATAAGCCATTACCGCTGGGTCTCACCTACTCTGCTCATGCCGTTGCTTGTGCAGCTGCAGTTGAAGTATTACAGATTTACGAAGATGAAAAACTCATCGAAAATACAGCGAAGATGGGAGCGTATATGGACAAGCGAGTTGCAGCGATGATGGATAAACATCCAAGCATTGGCGATTACAGAAATACAGGATTGCTCGGCTGTATTGAGATTGTCAAAAATCGCAAGACAAAAGAACCGATGGCGCCATGGAATGCTACAGCCGGTGAAATGGAAGTAATGAATAAAGTGAATGCAAAATTACTCGAGCTCGGCTTGTTCACTTTTGTTCGCTGGAATTACATCTTCACAGCACCGCCACTTTGTATTACTCAGGATGAAATGGACGAAGGCCTTGATATTATTTCGAAGGCGATTTCGGTGGCGGATGAGTTTGTGACTGCTTAATATTTGTTCAAAGTTCAACGTTTAAGGTTCAAAGTTCAAGGTTCAAGGTTTAACTTTGAACCTTGAACTTTGAACTTTGAACTTTGAACTCAATCAAACTACTAACTACCCGATCAAAAAAAACATGTCCGATCTCTACAGCGAAGACCTTGCCCCTATTCCGGCCGAGAAACGGACCTGGAACACTTGGAATTATGCGGCTTTGTGGATTAGCATGAGTTTATGCATTCCGACTTACATGTTAGCCAGTTCGCTGATTGGAGGCGGGATGAATTGGTGGGAAGCGATACTCACGATTTTCATAGGCAATACCATCGTATTAATTCCAATGATATTGAATGGTCATGCCGGAGCGAAATTCGGAATTCCTTTTCCGGTGCTGGCGCGTTCGAGTTTCGGAACAAAGGGTGCGAATATTCCGGCGATGTTGCGAGCGATAGTCGCATGCGGATGGTTTGGAATTCAGACATGGATTGGAGGATTTGCATTGTATCAAATGGCACGAGTATGGATGCCATCTATTGAAAATTTACCGCAGATTTTTCCTGATGCTATTGGTTTAAAGACCGGGCCGGCGATTACATTTTTACTTTTCTGGATTCTGAATATGTACGTTGTTTATCTGGGTGTAGAAAGCATTAAAAAGCTCTTAGTTTTTAAAGCTTTCTTTTTACCGATAGCGGCACTTGCTCTACTCTTCTGGGCTATTTCAGCAGGACACGGATTAGGTCCGATTCTTTCGCAGCCTTCGAAGTTTGCGACGAATGCGGACTTCTGGAAATACTTCTTTCCCGGTTTAACAGGAATGGTTGGCTACTGGGCAACCTTATCGTTGAACATCCCCGACTTCACCCGTTATGCAAAAAGTCAACGTGCACAGATCATGGGGCAGGCCATTGGATTACCGCCGGCGATGACATTGTTTTCGTTTATCGGAGTCGTTGTTACGTCTGCCACTGTGATTATTTACGGAGAGATGATCTGGGATCCGCTGGTGTTAGCAGGAAAATTCAGTAGCAAATTTTTGGTGAGTTTTGCGATGATTGCTGTTGCTCTTTCGACATTGGCAACAAATATTGCAGCGAATATTGTGAGTCCGGCAAACGACTTTGCACATCTCGCACCATCGAAAATCAATTTCAGAATTGGTGGATACATCACCGGTGTAATTGGGATTTTAATTCTCCCCTGGAAATTAATTGCAGACCCAACAGGATATATTTTTACATGGTTGATTGCCTATTCATCGTTACTCGGTCCGGTTGGCGGAATTATGATTGCAGATTACTACTTCATCAAGAAGCAGCAGTTAAAAGTAAACGAATTGTACGAGGCAAAGGCAAGCTATACTTTTGCCGGCGGATACCATATGGCAGCTATTATTGCATTGTTGGCAGGTATTGTACCAAACATACCCGGCTTCTTAATTGCTATTCATGTTTTGGATAGTACAGCAGTATGGGGATGGGTTGGCGACTTGTACAATTACGCTTGGTTTGTTGGTTTTGGGGTGGCGTTTTTTGTTTATCTCGGGTTGAATAAGCAGGAGAAATTACAGAATTGAAAATTGAGAATTGAGAATTTTAAAAATAAAATCAATCCGCATTCTTCACCGCAATAATCTCCGCCGCAATAGAAATCGCAATCTCCGGAGGTGTCTGGCTTTTGATGGAAATACCGATAGGTGAAAAGACTTGATTAATTTTCGTTTCGGATATTCCTGCCTCCGTCCACTCTCTTCGCATCTGCTCTACCTTTGTTTTACTGCCAAGAACTCCCAGGTATTTGTAATCGTTTTCGACTACGGCTTGAAAAGCGACATTGTCGGTACGATGGCCGAATGTCATGATCACGACGTAAACATTTTTGCCGGATGAAATTCGGCCTTTCATTTCGGAATAATCTTCGAGCTGTACTTTTTTATGTGCAAAATGATTTTCCAAAAACGTATTTAAATTTTTTCGATCATCATAAATTGTGATATGAAAATCCAAATCTTTCATGAGCATCGAAAGTGCGTAAGAACAATGCCCGCCGCCGATAATGTGCAAGTAGTTTTTATAGCCGGTCTTCTCTCGGAAAATAAAATCCGCTTCGGATGACTGCTGATAGTAAAAATTAAATTCCGGCACTTGCGGCGTGAACAACAAAGAATCGGCAGTGATAGTTAAAGTTCCATTTTCATTTCGCTCCAGACTACCGATTAATTCATCTACAACTGCGAGCCACTCAACATCGAAATAATACATGAAAATCGTCTGCTCTCCGCTGCAAATCATTCCGCTCTGATTCAGCTTTGCCGACTTGCTGTGTATTTGTCTTTTGATAAGAGGCTCTTGCTCGGAAACCCGTAACTTCTCACGAGCCAACTCAACGAATTTGTACTCCATCATCCCTCCTCCTATGGATCCGCATAGCTCATCGGCAGTGACAGCCATCTTGAAACCTTGTCGGCCGGGACTGCTTCCTTCGCTCTCGAGAACTACGAGCAGAGCAAGCGGAATCTGCCGGCCTACTCGGTCACGAATGAACTTCCACAAGTTTAAATCACGCATAGATATTCGTATCAGAATCCGAAAATAAGTCTATTTTTGTTTACTACCACATTGGATATGCAGGAAGAATTAATTTACAGTAAAAACATTGTAACGCCCGAAGGAATCGAGGATGGCTATCTCCGGATCAGTCAGGGTAAAATTGTCTCAATTACAGACAAAGTGCCATTTGATTTCAAAGGCCCAATCACCGACGCAGAGCATCTGTATCTCATGCCTGGACTTGTCGATCCTCACGTCCATATCAACGAACCCGGCCGTACACACTGGGAAGGATTTGAAACAGCAACTTTGGCGGCTGCAGCTAGCGGAATTACGACGCTCGTCGATATGCCACTGAATTCATCGCCCGTTACCATCAATGAGCACAACTTCCAAATCAAGCTCAAAGCAAGCGAGGATAAGCTTAATGTGAATGTCGGCTTTTGGGGCGGTGTGGTTCCCGGAAATGAAAACGAGCTCGATGATTTACTTAAAGGTGGCGTACTTGGGCTAAAAGCTTTCATGACGCATTCCGGCATCGATGATTTCCCGAATTCCGAATATCATGAACTGAAAAACGCTCTTCTCACTCTAAAAAAATACGGAAGGCCTTTGCTTGTGCATTGCGAGCTTTCTGCCGATCATCCCGGAATAGAAAAGCATAAAGGAAATCCGACATCGTATAAAGACTATTTGGCATCAAGACCAAAAGACTGGGAGAACAAAGCGATTGAACAGATGATTCAATTGTGCCGTGAAACGAAAAGTCACGTTCATATAGTGCATTTATCCTCTGCCGAAGCGCTTTCAATGATTGAAGAAGCAAAGGCAGAAGGCTTGCCACTTTCTGTTGAAACAGCTCAGCATTATCTTGTCTTCTGCGCCGAAGAAATTCCTGACGGAACAACGATGTATAAATGTGCTCCTCCCATTCGCGAAAAAGCAAATAACGAATTACTCTGGCAGGCACTGAAAGACGGTCTTATCAGTTTCGTTGCAACCGATCACTCTCCTGCTCCACCGGAGTTGAAAGAGAGCGAATCAGGCAATTTGTACAAAGCCTGGGGTGGAATTGCGGGATTACAATTTGCGTTGTCGTCTTTTTGGACAGCAGCACATGAACGAGGATTTACAGTTACTGACGTAGCTAAATGGCTTGCCGAAAACCCGGCGGATTTTCTTCAAATGAAAAACAAGGGCCGATTGGTAGCAGGTGCTGATGCGGACTTATTTATCTGGAATCCTAAAGCGAAAATTTCAATAGGAGAAAACGAAATTCACCATCGGCATAAAATAAGTCCGTATGCAAACCGCGAGTGGCTCGGGCAAGTAATAGCAACCTATGTAAACGGTGTAAAAGTTTATGAAAACGGCATGCTTAAAAACCCGCATCAGGGGCATGTTTTATTGAAGAAATAATCTGCATTTTTACAAAAATCGGATATCTTTACGACCCTAACATTCTATTATGAAAGAAGCCACAGCACCGGCCTTTACCAAACTCACTGATCTTGCCGCCGAACGATTAGGCGGGAAGGCTTTGTGGTGCACCGACGATTTTTTCGCCGAAAAAGAAAACTTATTAAAACCGGGAAGAGGAATCTTCATCGCTGATAAATATACTGACCGGGGAAAATGGATGGACGGATGGGAATCGCGCCGCAAGCGCACGCCCGGACATGACTGGTGTGTTATTCGTCTGGCAACGGAAGGGCAAATTCACGGAGTTGATATTGACACGAATTTCTTTTTAGGGAATCATCCTCCTCATGCTTCTATTGAAGCATTTAATGCAATTGATGAAAATATCAGCGACAACGATATCCTCAGCGAAAAAATTAAATGGAAAGAAATTCTGCCAAAGTCTCCGCTCAATCCGGGGAGTCAGAATTTTTATGAAATAAAAGATGGCGGATCGTACACGCATATTCGCTTGCATATTTATCCCGATGGCGGTGTCGCGCGGTTGAAAGTTTACGGAGATGTAAAACGTGATTGGACGCAGGTAAAGAAAGACGAAGTAATTGACCTCGCTGCTGCAATTAATGGTGCACGCTCAGTGCTTTGCAACGACATGTTCTTCTCACACATGGACAATCTCATCATGCCGGGACGCGGAGTAAATATGGGCGACGGATGGGAGACAAAACGAAACCGCACACCGAACAATCGCGATTGGGTGATCGTTCGTTTAGCTCATAAAGGAAAGGTGAATCGAATTTTGGTTGACACGTGCCATTTCAAAGGAAACTACCCTGATAGTTGTCTGATCGAAGGCTGTGTACTCGATGTGAAAGACGAAGCACTTTTGAATACAGATAAAATTCAGTGGAAAACCATTTTAGCTCAGAGTAAATTATCGGCCGACCATGAACACTACTTTGAAACGATTGAAAATGCAGGGCCATTTACGCATGTTCGCCTGACGATCTTCCCCGATGGTGGAGTGAGTCGTATGCGACTTTACGGGACTATTACAGACTAAGATGACAGTTTTAGAATTTAACAGATTGGAAGAACAGGCGGCATTTGAAGAATTATTCAAATGTTGCGGAAGCACGAATTGGGCAAAGCAAGTTGTCGCGAAGCGTCCGTTTGCCAATCTCACAGAAATAAAAAAAGTTTCAGACGAAATCTGGAATAAAAGTACGGAGATCGATTGGCTCGAAGCGTTTACTCATCATCCGAAAATCGGAGATCCGGAAGTTTTCAAGAAAAAATTTGCTACAAAAGAATGGGCTGCCAATGAGCAAGCCGGTGTGCAAGCAGCAAGTACTGACGTAATAGAAAAGCTGGCAAATGACAATATCGAATACGAAAAACGATTTGGATTTATCTTCATCGTTTGCGCTACAGGTAAATCAGCCGACGAAATGTTACACTTGTTAGAGCAGCGATTGCCTAATACTCCCGAAGAAGAAATCAAAATTGCTGCCGAAGAACAAAATAAAATTACCCATATTCGTTTAACTAAATTATTTGCATGAGCCAGATAACCACTCACGTCCTCGACACTTCCATCGGCAAACCCGCCATGGGAATTACCATTCACTTAGAGGGAAAATCTTCTAACGGCTGGAATCAGATGGCTCAAGGCATCACCAATGCCGACGGCCGTATCGGCGATTTACTCGAGAAAGGAAAATTTCTTCCTCATGGCACTTACCGAATGATTTTCGAAACCGCCTCCTACTTCACGGCACAAAACAAAAAAGGCTTCTACCCTTCTGTCACTATAGAATTTAATCTTTCTGAAGATGCACATTACCACATTCCGCTTTTGTTGAATCCGTTTGGGTATTCGACATATCGTGGAAGCTGATATTATTTCCCCAACGAAACCTTTGCAATAAGACCTGAATCCACCAATCTCAGGCGCTTCCTAATAGCAAGTCCAATATTCAATCTTCAATATTCAATAACCGAATGAAATTATCCATCCCCACCGACATCACCGAAAACGTCCTATCCGAACTCAAAACTGCTAATCTCGCTTTCCAGCATATCTATCCGGGAGAACAGCCGCATCGTCAGCCTGTGCATACGGTTTATGGTGGCGCTAATCTCTTCAAGTCCGACACGACGGTGAAGATGGGACAGATTGCTTTAAAGAGCTTCAAAACAAATGCTCCGAACTTTGCCATTCTCGCAAAGGTTCTCGAGCTAACCGGACACGAATCGCTTCCTTCAACGGAAAACGAAATCAAAGCTCTTGAAGGTCGTTTGGAGCGCTTATCGCATGCAGATTTGAAAAAAGAGCATGCATGGTTGTCGTATACCGTTTATAAAAAGATTGCTCAGAAATTAGAGCACGAAGGCGTCGAAGATTTTCGCATTGACTTCGAAGACGGTTTTGGAAATCGCCCGGATAAAGAGGAAGACGAAACAGCTGTGAATGCGGCGAAGGAATTGGCAAAGGGAATGAAAGAAAAAACCATCTCCCCTTTCATCGGCATTCGCATCAAACCATTCACAGAAGATCTAAAGATGCGCGGCATTCGCACACTCGATATTTTTCTTACAACCTTATTGGAGCATTCAGGAAATAAAATCCCCGGCAATTTTGTCGTGATGCTTCCAAAAGTGACTATTCCGGAGCAAATCGAAGCTCTTGTAAAATTATTCGAGACGTTTGAAAAAATCCATTCTCTTCCTGCAGGTTGTCTGAAGATGGAAATGATGGTAGAAGCCACGCAAGCCATGATGGATGCCGAAGGTAAAAATCCGCTTCTCAAATTAATTCGTGCAGGAAAAGGACGTTGCATTGCAGCGCACTTTGGAACGTACGATTATACAGCTTCTTGCAATATCACAGCGAAGTATCAGACGATGGATCATCCTGTATGCGATTTTGCGCATCATATGACTCGCGTTGCTTTGGGCAACACCGGAATCATGCTCTCTGATGGTGCAACTAACGTGATGCCTGTAGGTCCGCATCGTGGCGACAATCTGACTTTAGATCAGGAAATGGAAAATCGCGCCGTCGTTCATAAAGCATGGAAATTAGGTTATGGTCATACGATGCATTCACTCATCAACGGCTTTTATCAAGGATGGGATTTGAATCCGGCTCAATTGCCAATGCGCTATGCGGCTACATACACTTTCTTCCTCGAGAGCTATGAAGATGCAGCCGTTCGTCTTCGCAACTTCGTCGATAAAGCAGCTCAGGCAACATTATCGGGCGATGTATTCGATGACGCAGCAACAGGACAGGGCCTATTGAATTACTTCCTCAAAGCCATGAATTGCGGAGCGATTACTGAAAAAGAAGCAACAATGACGGGATTGACGGTTGAAGAAATTCGTTCACGTTCCTTCTATCGCATTCTCGTTGGTCGTCGTAAATAAATCAACTCTAATATTCGAATTTAAATTTCCCTGAATGGATTTTAGCCCATACTTTCTTCCTGTAGCCGTCGCCGCCATTTTAGTTGCGATGATTTTGCTCTTCACCTCTCTTCTTACAGTTTTGATGAAGATGAGTGATGAAACTACGGGCGACGAATTGGCTGATGTAAAAAACACATTGCGTCGTGGAAGAATTGCTTTGGTATTATCCTTTACTCTCGCAGGAGTGCTATTTCTTGCCGTAAAATACATTCCCGGTTCGGGACTCGAAGGACATATTCAGGACTGGCTTAATTTGATTATTCGTTGGGCACACGTCATTCTGGGAATATCATGGATCGGCGCGTCCTTCTACTTTATTTTTTTGGAAAACAGTTTGAATCGAACGGAGAATTTACGGGATGAATTAGCCGGAAATCTCTGGGCTGTTCATGGCGGTGGATTTTACTATGTAGAGAAATACAAAGTTTCTCCGAAGGAGTTACCCAAGAAATTACACTGGTTCAAATACGAAGCCTATTACACCTGGCTGACGGGAATTCTGCTACTGAGTGTAGTTTATTACATGAATGCAAAATCGTTCATGGTAGATCCGTCAGTACGAGATATCAGCGCCGGTATGGCGGTGCTGATTGGAATTGGGACGATTGTAAGTGGCTGGTTTGTATATGACATTTTATGCAGAACACCATTGCTGCACAAGAAGCAAGCATTTGCTTTTGTCGGATTTGGAATCGTTGTACTCTATTCAATCTTCCTCACGCAGTATTTAAGCGGACGAGCCGCTTTTATTCATATAGGCGCATTGTTAGGAACGGTGATGGCGGGGAATGTATTCTTCGTCATTATTCCTTCGCAGAAAGAACTGGTTGCTGCCGCAAAAGAAGGTCGTCCTGTGAATCCCGAACTTGGCAAACTGGCCGGACTCCGTTCATTGCACAATAACTACATCACATTGCCGGTCATTTTCATTATGATCAGCAATCACTTCCCTGCCACCTTCGGGCATACTGCCAATTGGGCGATTTTAGCAGGTCTCACGCTGGCGAGTGTGGCTGTGCGACATTATCTCAACTTGCACGAGAAAGGTCAATTAGCTGTCCGAATGATTCCTTTTGCAGCCGTTGCCATTTTCGCTCTTATTGTTGTTACGGCTCCAAAAGCCACAGTGAAGAATACAACTCCAATCAGCTTTGCAGAAGTTGAGCCTATTTTTAAGGATAGATGTACAGTTTGCCATTCCTCCCATCCCACCGACGACGTACAAAAGATTGCACCCGGCGGAGTGATGTTTGACACAAAGGAGCAGATTCAAAAAATGGCTCCACGCATTTTAGTCAGGGCCGTCCAGACCGCGACAATGCCTCAGGGTAATAAGACGAAGATTACCGATGATGAGAGAGAGAAGATTGGGAGATGGATTGAGCAGGGAGCGAAGTAGTTGCGGGTTGCGGGTTGCGAGTTGCGAGTTGCGAGTTGCGGGTTGCGAGTTGCGAGTTGCGGGTTGCGGGTTGCGGGTTGCGAGTTGCGAGTTGCGGGTTGCGAGTTGCGGGTTGCGAGTTGCGAAACCAAGAGGCAAGGCCTAACTTTGCACCTTGAACTTTGAACCTTGAACTTTGAACCTTGAACTTTTAACCTTGAACTTTTAACCTTGAACTTTTAACCTTGAACTTTTAACCTTGAACTTTGAACCTTGAACTTTGAACAGTGAACCTTGACCCCCATTTATTTTCAAAATTTCCAACCTCCACCTAAATCTTCAATTTTCAATTTTCAATCCTCAATAATTTCATATCTTTACTCTACACCCTTTCTCACTTTTAAAATCCCGCACCAATGAAAACTAAGTTATTCTCTCTAGTGCTATTTGCTTTTTTCGCGCCCTTTTTATCAAATGCACAATGGCAATTACTCGAAGGACCAAATGGAGTTCACACAACGAACCTGGTACAATTTCAGAATATCTGGTATGCGGCCACTAGTGTTGGACTAATTGAAAGCAACGATCAAGGCGAACATTGGGCTTACACTAATCAACCATTTAACACCCACCTACTCTCAAATTTAAGTGCCGATAACGGAAAAATGCTTTTCAAAAGAACTTATCATTTGAATGCTTATTTAACAACCGACAGTGGAGCTACATGGACTACAATTACTCCTGACACAAGCTTTCAAATTGTCGACATTAAAATTTCCGGAAGTAAAATATATGCTCATTGCTCTTACAATGCCTTTTACATTTCAAATGATGACGGAACAAGTTGGAATCAAATTACGCTCCCATCACAGAATAATCTTGAAGTCATGGAAATTTATGAAGGAAGACTTTATTTGTCGTTTTCAAATAACGGAACCGGTCAAGGTGGATTATTCTTTTCGGATGATGACGGGCAGACTTGGACTCCCTCTCCAACTACCGGAATTAGTGGTGCCTCTAGTTACCTTGTAGCGTCTGTTTATCGTTACAACAATTTAGTATTCCTTCTCAACTACGATGGCTTATACAAATCAACAGACACAGGAAACACGTGGGCAAGTTTTTCATCCGGTATTCCTTCTACAGCATTTACCAATCCGACATTATCACGGATGACGGTCGCAGGTGGCAAAATTTATTTTTACGCCAATCTGAGAAAAGGTCTCTACGTTTCAGATACTGCAACAGCTTCTTTTTCGAATCAGAGCACTAATTTACCTCTCGAGTCGACAGGAACTCAGATTGTAGAAGTTGGAGATACCGTTTACGCTCCTACAAGTGGAGGGCTTTACAAAGCATCGAAGAATAATTTCAATTGGCAGTTTTGTGGCAAAGGTATCAACTACTATTTCACAAATGTCATGCGAACTTCCGGAAGCAATTTATATATGGGAAGTTCAGATGGTTTTTCCGTTTCCAATGACAATGGTTATACCTTTAATCATTTAGCATCCGCAACCGATACTCGCTCGATTTTTGTGAATTCGAGTGAAGTTGTTGCTTCAGCAGCTTATGGTTATCGAACAACAAATAGCGGTAATACATGGACTGATTTAAATTTTCCATACGGCTATTACTCGCAACAGATGGTAGATTACTGCAGCAATTCACAAGGAATGATAGCATTGAACATTGACGGAACTTTAAAATCCTCATCAAATGGAGGTACAAGTTGGAGCACACTGACATTCCCTGCCGGAACTCCAATAACTCTTGGAGCAAGCACAAACAGCTACTTCATAGCAAGCATGTCGGGCCTCTATCGGTCTCCTGTGTTAGGAGGTATGTGGTCGCAGGTATTAAGCGGGCAACAGATTTCAAAGATCCTTTTCGATTCAGGAATTTTGTATGCCATTAATAATACCGGCGGATTCATCTGGTATTCAACAAACGATGGTCTGACCTGGAATGATATGCACTACCCTGCCGTGACATTTCAATCAGCGACTGTTTATAACGGCGTGTTGATTGTTTCTCCGACTATGAAATTAACTTTCGACAATGGCATTAGCTGGTATGATATAAACATTCCTCTACCCAATAATCAGTATCCCGAATTGGTAGCATTAAATTCTGATTACCTCTTTGTTACGCATGCCGACTCTTTATATCGACTTTCCTCTGCACTATTGAATGGCATTAATTCAATCTCCCAAAATTCAAAATATCGCGTTTATCCATCACCTGCCAAAGATGTATTAAATATTGAATTGCAAAATAGCCCATCAGGATTCAATGAGATCGAAATTCAAATCATGAATCTCTCGGGGCAAGTACTTTTTTCAAATTCATATTCTGAAAGCGAAATTATTCAGATCAATCTTTCAGAATTTCCTGCAGGCATTTTGCAAATAGAATTAAAACAAAACAAGCAAACGGAACACTTTAAATTTGTTCACGTGGAATAGCGAAACGCTACTTTCGCTCATACAATGCCATCAATACTTTCTCCGGCGTCATAGGTGAGGAATATGCAGGGTTTGCGTTTGGATTAAATGCCTTGATTGCATTTCTCAAAGCGAAATACGCTCCAATGCCATACATCAATGGCGGTTCACCTACTGCCTTTGAATTAAAGATAGCCAGATTATCATTAGTGGTATGCAAAAATTCGATCTGAATTTCTTTCGGTGCTGAATACACATCAGGAACCTTGTAAGTAGAAAGCGCATTGCTGCGTAATCGCCCTTCGTTATCATAGATAATTTCTTCCATCGTCATCCACCCTATTCCCTGAACAATTCCTCCTTCGCACTGTCCTTTATCGATGGCGACATTCATCGATGCGCCGAAATCATGAACAACTTTTACCGAGTCCATTTCATAGGTTCCGCGAAGACAATCGATCGTAGTAGTGATAATGGCCGTTCCATATACATGATAAGCAAACGGATGGCCTTTTTCTTTTTTCAAATCAAAATTAATTTCAGGAGTTGCATAATGTCCGTGTTCGGAAAGAGATATCCGGCGTACGAAGGCAGCCATGACGAGTTGCTTCCAGCCCAATTCAGTTTGAAGTCCGTCGGCGTACACCCACTCATCTTTCAGCTCAATTGTCACACCCTTCAGATTCAACTCAAGCAAGGCTACTTCTTTTAGTCGCTCCAATATTGCTTCACATGCAATTTGCGTAGCGCGACCATTTAAGTCAGCCGTTGCAGAAGCAGCCGAAGGAGATGTATTGGCAATTCGAAATGTATTCGTCGTATTTAAACGTACTCGTGAAGCATCGATGGAAAAAACCTGAGCGGCTACTTGAAGCATTTTTGTATTTACTCCCTGCCCCATTTCAACTGCACCTGTACTGACATTCACACTGCCATCGCTATAAACATGAACGAGCGACCTTGCCTGATTCATGAATGTTTTAGTGAATGAAATACCAAAACAAATCGGCATGATAGCCATTCCTTTCTTTACTCGACTATTCTTTAGAATTAAAGAGATCAATCTGCGCAATAATTTCCTTCAACGAATAAACCTCCTCTGCTCTATTCCAACATTCGCTTGCTTCGCTAACAGCAATTTGTCCGTACGGAAATTCATTTCCCGACTGAATCAGATTTTTCTTCTGAATTTCAATTGCAGGTACGCCTAATTCTTCAGCAGCTCGTGCAATCGCACATTCGATGACAAACATTCCCTGCGGTCCCCCGAATCCGCGGAATGCGGTATTTGGAGGAAGATGTGTACGACAACTATAAGCGGTAGCTGTTACATTAGGAATAAAGTATGAGTTCGTGCAATGAAATAATGTTCGTTCAAGTACAGCAGGTGAAAGATCAGCAGCTGCGCCTGCATTCTGGTAAAACGTAGCTTCGTATGCAAGAATCTTCAAATCACGTGACAGTCCGATTTTATAATCTGAAGAATACGGATGTCGTTTACCCGTCATTCGCATATCTTCCATTCGGTGCAATGAATACTTCACCGGTCGTGTCAACAAATGACTTGCCATGGCACACAAAGCAGCCCAAGTGTTTGCCTGATCTTCCTTGCCGCCGAATCCGCCGCCTAATCGTGTCACATCAACTTCGAGCTGATGCATCGGAACGCCGAGAACTTTGGCACAAGCACGTTGAACAGCCGTTGGTCCTTGTGTGGAAGAATGAATTCGAATTCCTCCATTCTCCATCGGATATGTATATGCACCCTGAGTTTCGATGTATAAATGTTCTTGTCCGTTCGAGTCAGCTTTCCCCTCGAAAACGTAAGTACATTTTGAAAAAGCCTCATCTGAATTACCAATGACAAATTTTCTCGGTGGAACAATCAGCTCGCCCTTTGCTTGAGCTTCCCGCGGATCAGTAATTACAGGCAGACCTTTTATTTCGAGCTTGATCTTTTTGATTGCCATACGTGCCGCCTCTTCAGTTTCGGCAACAACAAAGGCAATTGGCATTCCGCAAAAATGAACATGATGATCGGCAAACAACGGTTCATCGGGAACAATTCCACCGATTTGATTTTCACCCGGCACATCTTTCGCAGTAAAAACGCGAATCACTCCCGGAAACGATTCCGCTTCACTCACGTCGAGCTTAGTGATTTCACCATGAGCAATCGGTGAATCAAAAGCTACACCATACAAAGTTCCACGCAAAACGGGAATATCGTCGAGGTATACAGATTCACCACGAAGGTGAGTAAATGAATCGATGTTTTTCATATTTCGTCGGAGAGCAAATGTGCTTCCGTATAAATTAAATAGTAAGAATTTTGGCTTCGTCCAGTTCAGGAAAGAGAACCAGAAAATGCGCCTTTAAAAGTTGACTCAAAAGAAGTCGTTTGTACTCTTCCGTTCCACGAGCATCACTTATCGGAGCTATCTCTGACTGAACAATGGAAATCAATTCAGGCAATAATTCAAGCGACACTTTTTTTCCGTTGAGATATTCAGAAGCTTTAAACAGATAAGTTGGAATTGGCCCGATACCACCGGCAGAAACTCCCGCATTTGAGATAATTCCTTCAGTGATATCAAGACGTATAGCGGTATTAACACTGGCAATATCCAGATTCGTTCGCTTACTGACTTTCTCGAAATTAAAACGAGTATGCTTGGAAGGTATTTCGAAGGAAATTGTTTTTATGTATTCTTCCGGACGTTTATCCAACTTTTTGTAGCCGAGATAAAATTTGCGCAATTCAATTTCGCGACTGGATTTATCGTCGGTTAAAAGAACAGACGCATTTAAAGCAAGAAAGAAAGCCGTAAAATCACCTATTGGTGAAGCATTCACAATATTACCTGCAATCGTTGCCATATTACGGATAGGCGTCGACGAAACAAGTTTGTAGTAAATTTCGAAATCAGGAAATAGTTTTCTAAACTCTTTTGATTCTACCAAATCAGTCACCGTTGTTGATGCACCAAGAATGCAGCGATTTCCTTCGATACGTATTCCCTTCATAGCGGGATTATCGAAGAAGAAATCGAGCTTAGCATGCGACATGGCCTCGTGCTTTTGAACATACAAATCAGTTCCGCCTCCTACGCGATAATCCGCAACTTCGATATTTTTGACAGCCGACAAATTATCCGAGAGTGCTTTCAGTCGTGAAGGAATCGATGCAAAATACTCAGGCACAAATTTCTGTTCGATGGCAAAGGCAACCGGATCCGATTTACGAGTGCTTACCAATTCGCCAACACGAGTAGCTGCTCGTTGAATTGACTTATAGCCGGTACACCGACAAATATTCCCATCGACAGAATCGACAGCTTCTTTTGGAGCGTTTGTAATTTCATGTTGCAAAGAGAAACCCACCATCGACATCACAAAACCCGGAGTACAAAATCCGCATTGTGTCGCCGATTCATCGTACATTGCCTGCTGAACCGGATTCAGACCGTCGCCGTTTATTCCTTCAACTGTGACGATATGCTTTCCGTTAGCATTCGCCAGCGGCATCAGGCAGGAAGTCATTGATCGGTAACGAATATCTCCGTTAGTGAGCTCACCTACTAACACCGTACAGGCACCGCAATCACCTTCGCGACAACCGATTTTTGTGCCGGTGAGATTTTGACGATAGCGGATAAAATCGAGTACAGCAGTACCCGGATGCTGATCGGTAGAAACTTCGGTGTTATTAAGAATAAATTTGATCACAAGTAGATTTTAATGGAAGGGGACTTTTGAGTAATTTGCCGACAGTTTGGCAAGAAAGCAATCATCCCATCAGCCAAAAATAACATTTATTGATTAAATACGCTTCAATTGACAATCTCTGAAAGACAAATTTATTACCGACTCATTGCCCTCTGGGTGATTATCGAAGCTATGATGGGCGGACTCATTCACACCTTCAAGCTTCCGATTACAGGTTTGATACTTGGAGGTTCTGCCATTATTGTTATTGCTCTCATTGCCCATCTGGTGCCTCATAAAGGAGCTATTCTCAGAGCCACATTGATCGTGGCAATTTTTAAGATGATGATGAGTCCTCAAGCACCTCCTCCTGCTTACATCGCCGTTTTCTTTCAAGGCTTTCTTGGCGAATTACTCTTCATCAACAAGAGATTCTTCAGAATTGCCTGTATGTTGCTTGCCATTCTCACACTATTGGAATCAGCTGTACAGAGAGTTTTTGTGCTAACAATATTGATGGGAGAAGACCTTTGGAAAGCCATTAACATTTTCATTTCCGGCATTACAGGGCAAGATCCGACAACCAACTACAGCTTATATATTGTTACAGCGTATATTCTCCTTCATTTTATTGCCGGTATACTCATCGGACGATTTATGGGAAATATTCCGCAACTTCTGATCACCTTGGAAAGAGACAAATCAAGCTTCAAATTGCTTCCGCTTACGGAAGCGGATAGAAATCCTGAGTATAAAAAACGTAAAGGAAGACTCAACCTTATTCTGGTGCTTTGGATAATCCTAATTGTTCTATACACACAATCTGTTCTTGTACCCGGTGACCCGTGGATGTCGAAGCAAATGGCTGTTCAATTTCTTGTACGTTCGATTTTAATTCTCATAACCTGGATTTACATTCTTGCTCCCGTACTTTTGTATTTCTTAAAAAAGTTACTCGAAAAGCAAAAGACAATTTACAAAAAAGACATAGAAGAAATCCTCCTTCTGCTACCCTCTACAAAAGAACTTTTTCGTCGTTGCTGGCGAACTTCAGGTGTTAAAAACGGATTAGGTCGCTTACGTTTATTTTGGAGACTTCTCTTTGTAAATGGGATAATTCACAACGAAAGCTAAATTTACCTATCCGATATTTGCTAGATAAAGCATTTATTATTACTATTAGGGAGTATTTCATGGGCGTTAGCTCCTCTATGCCCGTTTGTTCTTTTTTAGATTGCATTTTTTATGGGAAAGAAAAACATATTTATTGTTTCGGGACCAATTCATACCGGCAAAAGCACTTCGTTAATCGAGTGGGCAAAAAACCGGTCTGACGTATATGGAATTTTGACACCAAAAATTGATGGCAAAAGAGTTTTTATGAATGCAGAAACGAATGAAGTTTTTGCCATGGAAGCAGAGGAATCCGATGCAACCCCAATGATCATTGGCAAATACAAATTCAGTTTTGCCGCTTTTGCAAAAGCGATCGATTTAATTTATCAAAACTCAAGGCAAAATTCAGGTTGGTTAATCATCGATGAAATCGGTCCTTTGGAAATAGAAGGCAAAGGGTTCAATGAACTCCTGAATGAGTTATTGGAGGATGAAATGTTTAATATGAATTTAATTTTAGTTATTCGAGAGTCAATTTTAAATGATGTTTTAAAGCATTACCGATTGGATCTACACGAAATCAAAATTTTCGATCCGGCGCTCTAGGCAACTTCGGAGGAAGTTGCGAGTTACGACAGGCTCAGCCGGCTGGTTACCAAATGCACATCGGCAGTTAACTCGCACTGCGACTCACACCCATACTTGAGAACGGATTACCGTCTTCGACAATCACATTCATCGAAAGATGCTCCTATGAATTTCGCTCAACCTTGAACCTTGAACTTTGAACCTTGAACTTTGAACTTTGAACCTTGAACTTTGAACGTCAATTTCCCTATCTTTCGAAAAAAAAAACAATGGATTCATTCATGCAAGCTGCCATCGATGAGGCAAAACAAGGACGCAAAGAAGGCGGGATTCCGATTGGTTCGGTGTTGGTTAAAGACGGAAAAATAATCGGCCGTGGTCATAACAAAAGAGTTCAGGATGGTGATCCGATAACTCATGCAGAAATCGACTGTCTCCGTAATGCCGGTCGTGTCGGTCAGTATAAAGACACTGTCCTCTACTCTACTCTTATGCCGTGCTATTTATGTGCAGGCGCCGTTGTTCAATTCGGTATTAAGAAAGTTTATGCCGGAGAAAACGAGACTTTTTCAGGAGCAAAAGAGTTCATGGAATCACACGGAGTAAGCGTGATCAATATCGATTCTGAAGAATGCAAAGAAATGATGCGCACATTTATCGCCGAAAATCCTGCACTCTGGAATGAAGATATCGGAGAGCTCTAAGAGCTTTTTTTTCTCAAATCTTTCACTATCTTGCATGTCCTCCTTCGGGATAAAATAAATCGAACATGTCAATTCTCATTAAAAACGGAAAAGTTGTCGGCGTTGGTGAAATTGCCGATGCAGATGTATATATCGAAGGCGAAAGTATTGTCGCAATCGGACAAAACCTTTCTTACAAAGCCGATAAAGTAATCGACGCAAAAGGCATGCTCGTTATGCCGGGCGGAATTGATCCGCACGTCCATCTCGATATGCCTTTTATGGGAACGTATTCGAGCGACGATTACACCAGCGGAACCTCTGCTGCTTTGCACGGCGGAACAACGATGGTTATTGATTTCATTCTCCAAACTCAGGGTAAATCGCTTTATCACGCTCTCGGCGAATGGCAGGGACGTTCAAACAACAAAGCACTTTGTGATTACTCCTTCCACATGGCTGTTACCGATTTCAACGATAACACCAAGAAGGAAATTGCCGATATGGTGAACAAAGAAGGTATTACTTCATTCAAAACCTTCATGGCCTACAAAGGGGCATTGATGATCGACGATCGTCAGATGGTTGGACTGATGAATGAAGTGAAGAAACAAGGCGGAATGGTTACCGTACATGCCACCAATGGCGACATGATCGACTTCCTTGTTGCCAAACATCGCTCTGAAGGAAAGCTGTCTCCCCTCTACCACTACTTGTCGCAACCCGAAATCACCGAGTCTGAAGCCTCCGGCCGTTTTGCCGATATGGCTTATCATACAGGAGTGCCTGCATACATCGTACACATGACATGTGAAGGTGCATTGAATCAGGTTCGCGATGCTGAAAAAAGAAATCAGCGTGTGTTTGCAGAAACCTGCATTCAGTATCTCATCATTGATGCCTCTTTGTACGAAAAAGATTTCGATGGCGCCAAATGGGTAATGAGCCCACCGTTGCGTGAGAAAAAAGATCAGGCTGCTCTATGGGCCGGTATCAATCAGGGAAGCGTTCAGGTTGTTGCGACCGATCATTGTCCTTTTAAATGGGAACAAAAGCTCATGGGCAAAGATGACTTTTCAAAAATCCCTAACGGGCACCCTGCGATCGAACACCGAATGGAATTGTTATTCTCCGAGGGTGTTAACAAAGGAAAAATATCTCTCAACAAATACGTAGAAGTTACTTCGACAAATGCGGCTAAAATTTTCGGCATGTATCCGAAGAAAGGATGTATTGCTCCGGGAGCCGATGCCGATATCATCATTTTCGATCCGAATGAAGAGCATACTCTTTCTGTAAAATCGCATCACATGAATGTCGATTACTCCGCTTATGAAGGCTGGAAAGTAAAAGGCAAGACGAAAACCGTTATTATGCGAGGAGAAGTTGCTGTCGATAAGAACGAATTGCTCATCAAACCGGGCTACGGAAAATTTGTGAAGCGTAACAAAGTGAACGGTATCATTTAATCACTTCCGTTTCCCCCTTGTCGAAAGTCATAAAAATATTATTACATTTCGTAATTCATAATTATTCAAACACTCCGGGCTTTGTCAGGCTGAGATTCCCGGCCCCGGTCAAAAAACACTAGCACGAATGGCAAGAATGATTCGTTCCGGCCTCATCCAAATGAGTTTGCCGAAGACAGAAGGAGAAGGCACTATCGAAGAGATCAAAGAAGCAATGGTGCAAAAGCACATTCCCTTGATCGAAGAAGCAGGTAAAAAAGGTGTTCAAATCCTTTGCCTGCAGGAAATTTTTAACACACCGTATTTCTGTCCCGGCCAAGACAAAAAATGGTATGAATCAGCCGAGCCTGTTCCGGGTCCGATCGTTCACCGTATGGCCGAATACGCCAAGAAGTACAATATGGTCATGATTGTTCCGATCTATGAAAAAGAACAAGCAGGATTCCTTTACAATACCGCTGCGGTAATCGATGCCGATGGTACATACCTCGGAAAATATCGCAAGAACCATATCCCTCACACTTCAGGTTTCTGGGAAAAATTCTTTTTCAAACCGGGCAATTTAGGTTATCCGGTTTTCCAGACGAAGTATGCAAAAATCGGCGTGTATATTTGTTACGATCGTCACTTCCCTGATGGAGCACGCGTGCTGGGATTGAACGGCGCAGAGATCGTTTACAATCCTTCGGCAACAGTATCCGGACTTTCACAATATTTGTGGAAACTTGAGCAGCCTGCGCATGCAGCTGCCAATGGCTATTTCATGGGCTGTATCAATCGTGTCGGTACAGAGAAACCATGGAATCTCGGTAAGGTCTACGGCTCGTCCTACTTCGTTGATCCGCGCGGCCAAATTTTCGCAACGGCATCGGAAGACAAAGATGAATTGCTCATCGCCGACTTTGATCTCGATATGATTGAAGAAGTTCGCAGTGTATGGCAATTCTTCCGCGACCGTCGTCCGGAAACTTATGGCAAGCTGATCGAATTATAATCAGATTTTTTTCACTTAAAATATTTACTGAATGAGCGAATTCCTTCCTCCTTCCAGCGAGGCTGACTTTGACAGCAACTTTAGTCAGATAAAACCGCTGATGAAAGATACCGAAGCTTATTACGAAAGTTCGCGTTGTCTGTTCTGTTATGATGCACCATGCGTGAATGCTTGTCCGACAAACATCGACATTCCTTTATTCATTCGTCAGATCAACTCGAAGAATCCGATTGGTGCGGCAAAAACAATTTACGATTCCAATTACTTCGGCTATGCATGCGGAAAAGTTTGTCCAACCGAAGTGTTATGTGAAGGCGCATGTGTCTACAACCATTCCGATGTAAAGGCAATTGAGATTGGCCGACTGCAATCATATGCAACGGGGCAAGCTATTCGTTCCAACAAGCAGCTTTACAAACTTCCTGCATCGAATGGGAAGAAAGTAGCAATCATCGGTGCCGGTCCGGCCGGTATCTCTTGCGCATGTGAACTCCGAATGCTTGGTTTCGATGTCGATATTTTTGAAGCGAAAGCAAAACCATCCGGTCTTACGGTTCATGGTGTAGCGCCTTATAAGATTACCAACGAAGAAGCTTTGAATGAAATGGATTATCTCGAAAAGCAATTTCGTTTCAAAGTTCAATACGGAAAAGCAATTCGTTCGCAAGCAGAAATTGATCAATTAGAAAAATCGTATGCTGCAATTTTGATCGGCTTTGGTTTGGGAAGCACTTCCGCATTGAATATTCCCGGCGAAGAAAAAGAAAATGTGATGGGCGCTGTTGAGTTTGTGGAAAAGCTTCGCATGAATCATCATAAAGTTTCCGTTGCAAAACGAGTTATCGTTCTGGGTGGCGGAAATACCGCTATGGACGCGGCTTCCGAGAGTGCTCGTATGGGTGCCGAGAAAGTCATACTCGCCTATCGTCGCAATAAAGAAGAAATGCCGGCTTACGATTTCGAATACGATCTTGCAAAAGGCGTTGGCGTAAAAGGACTCTTCAATGTTGCACCGCTCGAAATAACAGGTAATGGAAAAGTAACAGGCGTCAAATTTATTCGCACCGAAAATAAAAACGGTAAGCTCGTAAACGTCCCCGGCAGTGAATTCATCGAGGAATGTGATTGGGTAATCAAAGCTACCGGACAATCAAAGCAAACAGGTATTCTTTCTCTTATGAAAGGAGTTTCACTTGATTCGAAAGGACGAATTGAAGTTTCAGAGGAAAACTATCAGACAAAAAATCCGAAGTACTTTGCTGCGGGAGATGCAGTGAGTGGCGGACAAGAAGTTGTGAACGCAGCAGCAGAAGGACGAAAAGCAGCACGAGGAATTAAAAAATATCTGCTCGGCTAATCACTCATTTTTCACTTTAAAAGAAATTAAAACATGGCAAATTTAAGAACCAATCTTGCAGGTATAAAATCACCAAATCCTTTTTGGCTTGCATCGGCGCCGCCGACAAACAGCGGCTATCAGATCATGAAAGCCTTTGATGCCGGTTGGGGCGGCGCGGTTTGGAAGACACTTGGCGTTCCGGTTGTGAATGTTTCGAGTCGTTATGGCGCATTGAATTATCGCGATACGCGAATGATGGGCTTCAACAATATTGAACTGATCACCGATCGTCCGCTTTCCATAAATCTGAAAGAAATTGAAGAGGTAAAAAAACGCTTCCCTGATCATGCCGTCATTGCATCTCTCATGGTAGAGACAAAAGAACAATGGCATCAAATAGTTCGCGACGCGGAAAACGCAGGAGCAGATGGATTGGAATTAAATTTCGGCTGTCCACATGGTATGTGCGAACGCGGAATGGGCTCAGCCGTTGGGCAAGAACCAAAAGTTTTGAAAACGATTGTCGGCTGGGTAAAAGAAGTTGCCAAAACGCCGGTGATTGTAAAGCTAACTCCAAATATTACTGATATCACTCGTCCGGCCTTAGCAGCCGTTGAAGGCGGTGGCGATGCTATTTCATTAATCAATACAATTCAGTCGCTAGTTGGAGTCGACATCGATAATTTCGTCACCTACCCTGTTGTCGACGGCAAGAGTACAAACGGCGGTTATTGCGGTCCGGCAGTAAAACCGATCGCGATGAATATGCTGAAGAACTGTGCACAGCATCCCGGCGTAACAATTCCTATTTCCGGAATTGGCGGTGTCGAAAACTGGCGTGATGCCGTTGAGTTTATTCTACTCGGCGCTACATCAGTGCAAGTTTGCACAGCCGTTATGCACTACGGATTTGGAATCATTCGCGAAATGATTGCAGGCTTGGAGCGATACATGGATGAAAAAGGCTTTGCAACGCTTGATGACTTCCGTGGGAAAAGCTCTTCCAAATGTGAAACACTGGGAAGATCTCAATTTGAAATACAAAGTTGTTGCGAACATCAATGAAGATAAGTGCATCGGTTGTCAACTTTGCTACACCGCGTGCGAAGACGGCGCTCACCAGGCGATCGCTTTATCTGAAGATCCGCTGAATCGCAAGCCAACAATTATCGAAGAAAATTGCGTTGGTTGTAATCTCTGCTCATTGGTTTGTCCGGTAGAAGAATGCATCAACATGCAACGACGTGACGATGGCAAGGAAGTATTGACATGGAAAGATCGTACGCTGGCCGGCAACATTCCTGTTACGTTTAATGATCCGCTCGCAGGAGGTCTGCATCACTGGGTTCCTGAGCCTTCGGAGGCATTGACGAAGAAAAAGCCATTGCATTACAAGTCAAACTAAACGACAATAAAAAAGCAATCAAATTTTGATTGCTTTTTTTGTATATGATCGATTAAGCAGGTCTTAATCCATGTAAGTCGATTTCCTGTATTCGTCGAGAATAATCCTGACACTTGTGCTGATAACAACAGATGCAACTATAGCCGACAAAGTAGTGAGAGCAGCTTTTTCGAGATATTCGATTACACGATCTGAGATTGTAGAAAAAGTGAGATCGAATAACGTACCAAAAAGCACTAACGCCACAATAGAAAGGATGTAGAGATTTCTTCTTTTGTGATAAAGCAAACGAGGGATAAAAAAGCGGGCATTGAGGACACCCACAACGACCAGTACCAAAATCAAGGAGAAAGTATTAAACAAATCATCGTTGATCAGATAGCCTTGTAATCGACGTTCGAAGATCAGATATAGCAGGATTGGCAAAAACAATAGCCAGGCAGAAAGATGAAATCCCGCAGAGAGAGAATTTTTTAACAATTTCATTGGCGCAGTAATGGGTAGCGCAATTATAACTATTAAGAAGCCCCGATAAACTGATAGTTAATAACTAATAGATCCTTTTTCGGCAAAATCTAATTTTTATGCGGTCAAATACAAAAAGAAACCCCGTACAGCCATGTACAGGGTTTCTTTTGAGGAACCAAACCGGCCAAAGCCAAATGATTTTATCGTGCCAACATAATTCGACCTGTGACAACCTCGTTACCGCAGATAATTCGGTACACGTAAATACCATCAGGTAATTTGTCGGCATTGAAGTCGATACTGTATCGAACATTCTCCAGAGTTTCACCTTCGAATAAGGTAGCGATTTTAGCACCGGAAAGAGAATACACTTCCACTGTGCTTCGATCCGAATAGGTCGTCGCTTCGAATTCGATAGTTGTTGATTCAGAGAATGGATTCGGGAACACACGATTGTAAATCGCCGTTACAGGCTCATCGCTATCAGGGTCGATTGTTCTGGCAATACCGAAGCTTGCATCAGCACAAGGAGTTGTTGTTGCGATGGATGTATAAACCCCAACATAGTCTGTCCCCCCGGTACTGCGGGCCCCGGCAATTACATATGGCTTGTAATTTTCAGGTGTGCCCGCAGGATCAAAGTTATTGATCGCCGAAGAAGTATTATCATCGACCGGTTTAATATTCAAACCGGCAAGAGGAGAGAATTGAGTATATGGAGCTGCGGCCCACTTCCATTCAACCGAAGTAACCGGAGAAGATGCTGACCAAATTCCTTTCCAGGCAATATTTGTCAGATTCTTCAGAATCTTGCTTCGAGGAGCGAAAATCGCACCTGAGATAAAGTAATTACCCGTAACATTCGGAGGAGCAGTAGTAATCCACTCTGTTCCTGTGAACACAGTTGTCGCCACAGTAACACTATTATCGATAATAAGTGTTGCCTTAGCAGGATTAATATTGAATTTAGAGCTGGCGATATTCTGATCTGTAAATTGAAGCGTCAATGGGTATTGACCGGCATAATTTACTTTCACCGATGCACTGAACCAAATTGTACGTCCGGTATCGATATCATTTGCATTAAACGTTCCGATAATCTTTGTATAATCGGCAGCGGCTTTTGTAACCAATACGCGGGCCGATGTTTGAGCAAAACAACCTTTTGAATCCGTGATACCAACTGAATAAGTTCCTGCAGCCAGGCCGGAGATATTCTGTGTTGTAGCACCATTACTCCAAAGGAATGTATACGGTGGCACTCCGCCTGAAACCGCTAAGGTAACCTTTCCTTTGTAGCCATTAGAGCACTTAGCGTTCGTAGCCGTAGCCTTATAGATCATTGGCGAAGTAACTACCTTACTACATGAGCTGGTACAGCCGGATGAATTTTTAACGGTAACAGTATATGTATTACCTGTGCGAACCGAAATAAACTGTCTAGTTGAACCTGTACTCCAAACGTAAGTATATCCTGCCGGAGCTGTAAGAACAGTAGAGCTTGCCGGACAGATATAATCATTGCCGGTAATGAAACAATTAGGCAGAGTAGCTTGAGTAACATTAACCGTAGCCGTTCCTGTACAACCGACAGAATTTGTCACCGTCACTGTATATGCACCAACGGCTGTCGCAGAAATACACTGCGTAGTAGCTCCATTACTCCATGAGTAAGCCGACATTCCTGAACTTGCGCAAAGATTCGTAGCACCACCCGGACATAATCCGCTTGATCCCGTAATTGTTGCATGAACCGTTGTTGGATTAAGAACCGTAGCATTCATAGACAAAGAACATCCTCGGCTATCGGTAACGACAACGTTGAACACCCCAGCCGGCAAAGCTGTTGCCGTCTTAGTAATTTGAGGAGGATTAGAATTCCACAAGTATGTAAAAGGTAGTACCACCTGTTGTATTTACTGTAGCAGTTCCGGTATTCGTTGTACATGCAGAAGTTGTTGTAGCAACAGTTGCAAGCATACGAGTCGGCTGCGGAGTAATAACGGCAGAAGCAGTCGCAGTACATGAATGAGAATCCGTTACAGTATAACTATAAGTACCAGCAACGAGATTTGTTGATGCTGAACCGCTATAGTAGTAAGGGGCCGTACCACCAACACCGTTTAATGTAACGCTGCCACGTCCGCCATAACATTGAATTTGATTTGGTGTAGCGCTGAGAGTTAAAACATCCGGTTGAGGATCGATAACGGCAACTGTAGTAGCTGAACAACCATTTGCATCTGTTACCGTGTACGTATAAGTACCGGCGAGCAAATTAGTTACAGCTTGCGAATTGTAGCTATAAGGAGCCGTACCGCCTGAAGTTGAAAGTGACACACTTCCTTTCCTCCGAAACACTGTATTTGCGTAGGTGAAGCAAGTAAAGTTGGAACAGAGTTTACTGTTACAACAGTTGTAATTATACTATCACAGCCATTTGAACCGGCATTAGGAAGTACAATCATATACGAAGTAGTAACTACTGGATTAACAGTAGAGTTGTCAGGTAATGTAACCTGAGCACCTGCACAGATTGTAACTGAGTCAGTTCGCGCAGAAGGCGCCAAAACTGTTAAAGCAGTTGTGATAATACTGTCGCAACCATTTGCATTCGCAAGTATACTGGTATATGTACCGGAAGTGTTCACCACTACGCCATCGGCGAGAGTGTAATCGGATCCGCTGCAAATTGAAGCAGTAATTGTTGAGTATGAATTTGGTGTTACAATCAAGCTTGTCGTAATAATTGAATCACATCCGTTCTCTGCAGGCAGCGTACTGGTATAACTACCGGCTGCACTTACGATTGCACCACTAGGTAACGTGTAAGAAGAGCCTTGACAAATTGTAATTACTTCTGAAGAAGACGATGTTGGAGTAACAGTGATAGTTGTGGTGATTGTAGAATCGCAACCATACATATTCAATACATGAGATACAAAAGTACCCGAAGCACCAACTACATCACCATCAGGTAAGGTATAAGAATCACCCTGGCAAATGGTAGCAGAAGCAGATGACGACGTAGCCGGCATAACATTCAGGAATGTTGTCACTGCAGAATCACAACCGTTTACACAAGTCAAGTGCACGGTGTATGCGCCCGGCGAAGAAACCACATTGCCATCAGGAAGTGTGAAAGTCGAACCTTGGCAGATCGTTTCATTCACGCTGGATGTTACAGCAGGGATAATCGTAATCTGTGTTGAAATAGTAGAGTCACAACCTGCAGCATTAGAAATATGAGAAGTATAAGCTCCTGCAGCAGTCACTACAACTCCATCAGGAAGAGTATGACTAGATCCAGTGCAAATTGCAATTACTTGCGATGAAGATGTATTAGGGATAACTGTTACGTTCGTTGTAATTGTTGAGTCGCAACCGGCAGTATTCGAAATGTGTGATGTATAAGTTCCGGCATTTGAAACTACAACTCCGTCAGCCAATGTGTGCGTTGAACCTGCACAGATTGAAATGTTTTGAGTAGAAGACGTATTCGGAAGAACCGTCAGATTTGTAGTAATCGTTGAATCACAACCCGCAGCATTAGAAATATGAGAAACAAATGTTCCGGCAGTTGATACAACAACTCCGTCAGCCAATGTATGGCTAGAACCTGCACAGATTGAAACGTTCTGAGTTGATGAAGTATTCGGAATCACAGTCAAGTTCGTAGTAACCGTAGAATCGCAACCTGCAGCATTTGGAATATGAGAAACAAATGTTCCGGCAGTCGAAACTACTACTCCATCAGCCAATGCGTGCGATGAACCTGCACAGATGGATACGTTCTGAGTTGAGCTTGTATTCGGAATAACCGTCAAGTTCGTAGTGATCGTAGAGTCACAACCTGAAGCATTCGAAATGTGTGAAGTAAATGTACCTGCTGTTGAAACAACAACTCCGTCAGCCAAAGTGTGGCTAGAACCTGCACAGATTGATACGTTCTGAGTTGAAGTAGTATTTGGAATAACAGTCAGGTTCGTAGTAATCGTTGAATCACAACCTGCAGCGTTCGCGATGTGTGATGTAAATGTCCCCGCAGAGAAACTACAACACCGTCAGCCAAAGTGTGCGATGAACCTGCACAGATGGATACGTTTTGAGTTGAGCTTGTATTTGGAATAAGCGTCAAGTTCGTCGTAATCGTTGAATCACAACCCGCAGCATTCGCGATGTGTGATGTAAATGTACCGGCAGTTGAAACAACAACACCATCAGCCAATGTGTGCGTTGAACCTGCACAGATGGATACGTTTTGAGTTGAGCTTGTATTTGGAATAACGGTTAAGTTCGTAGTGATTGTAGAATCACAACCTGCTGCATTCGAAATGTGAAGTATAAGTTCCCCGTTGATACAACCACTCCATCCGCCAATGTGTGGCTTGAGCCGTCGCAAATCGAAACGTTCTAGTAGAAGATGTATTCGGAATGACCGTTAAGTTCGTGTAATTGTAGAATCACAACCTGCCACATTCGCAATGTGCGAAGTATAAGTTCCCGCAGAAGAAACAACCACTCCATCAGCCAATGTATGGCTAGAACCGTCGCAGATTGAAACGTTCTGAGTTGAAGTTGTATTCGGAATGACAGTTAAGTTCGTTGTAATAGTTGAATCACAACCTGCCGCATTCGCAATGTGCGAAGTATAAGTTCCCGCAGCCGAAACAACCACTCCATCAGCCAATGTATGGCTAGAACCGTCGCAGATTGAAACGTTCTGAGTTGAGCTTGTATTCGGAATGACAGTCAAGTTCGTAGTAATAGTTGAATCACAACCCGCTGCATTTGAAATGTGCGAAACAAATGTTCCTGCAGTTGAAACTACTACTCCATCAGCCAATGTGTGACTTGAACCATCACAGATTGAAACGTTCTGAGTTGAGCTTGTATTTGGAATAACAGTCAGGTTCGTAGTAATCGTTGAATCACAACCCGCAGCATTCGCGATGTGTGAAATAAATGTACCGGCAGTTGAAACAACAACTCCGTCAGCCAATGTGTGCGATGAACCTGCGCAGATCGATATATTCTGAGTTGAAGAAGTATTAAGAATAACCGTCAAGTTCGTAGTAATAGTAGAATCGCAACCTGCTGCATTTGGAATATGAGAAACAAATGTTCCCGCCGTCGAAACTACTACACCGTCAGCCAGAGTATGGCTAGACCCATCACAGATTGAAACGTTCTGAGTTGATGAAGTATTCGGGATAAGCGTCAAATTCGTAGTAATCGTAGAATCACAACCTGCAGCATTCGCAATGTGCGAAACAAATGTTCCGACAGTTGAAACAACAACACCGTCAGCCAGGGTATGGCTAGAACCTGCACAGATTGAAACGTTCTGAGTTGATGAAGTATTCGGAATCAATGAAAGGTTAGTAGTAATCGTTGAATCACAACCCGCAGCATTCGAAATATGTGAAACAAATGTACCGGCAGTCGATACAACAACTCCATCCGCCAATGTGTGACTTGAGCCGTCGCAAATCGAAACGTTCTGAGTCGATGAAGTATTCGGGATAAGCGTCAAATTCGTAGTGATCGTAGAATCACAACCTGCAGCATTAGCAATGTGAAGTGTATGTACCCGCAGTCGAAACTACTACACCGTCAGCCAGAGTGTGGCTAGAACCATCACAGATTGAAACGTTCTGAGTTGATGAAGTATTCGGAATCAATGAAAGGTTAGTCGTAATCGTTGAATCACAACCCGCAGCATTCGAAATGTGCGATGTATAAGTTCCCGCAGAAGAAACAACCACACCGTCAGCCAATGTGTGGCTAGAACCATCACAGATTGAAACGTTCTGAGTCGATGAAGTATTCGGAATAACTGTCAAGTTCGTAGTGATCGTAGAATCACAACCGGCAGCATTCGGAATGTGCGAAACAAATGTACCCGCAGTCGATACAACAACACCGTCAGCCAGGGTATGGCTAGAACCGTCGCAGATCGAAACGTTCTGAGTAGATGAAGTATTCGGGATAAGCGTCAAGTTCGTCGTAATCGTTGAATCACAACCCGCAGCATTTGAAATATGCGATACAAAAGTACCGGCAGTCGATACAACAACTCCATCTGCCAATGTGTGACTTGAGCCGTCGCAAATCGAAACGTTCTGAGTAGAAGATGTATTCGGAATAACCGTTAAGTTCGTAGTAATCGTAGAATCGCAACCCGCAGCATTAGCAATGTGTGAAGTAAATGTACCCGCAGTCGAAACTACTACTCCATCAGCCAAAGTGTGGCTAGAACCGTCGCAAATCGAAACGTTCTGAGTTGATGAAGTATTCGGAATAACGGTTAAGTTAGTCGTGATCGTAGAATCACAACCTGCAAGATTCAAAATGTGCGATGTATATGTTCCGGCAGTCGATACAACAACTCCGTCAGCCAGGGTATGGCTAGAACCGTCGCAGATCGAAACGTTCTGAGTCGATGAAGTATTCGGGATAAGCGTCAAGTTCGTTGTAATCGTTGAATCACAACCAGCACCATTTGAAATGTGTGAAGTAAATGTTCCGGCAGTCGATACTACAACTCCATCAGCCAAAGTGTGGCTAGAACCATCGCAGATTGAAACGTTCTGAGTTGAAGCTGTATTTGGAATAACCGTTAAGTTCGTCGTAATCGTTGAATCACAACCTGCAGCATTCGCAATATACGAAGTACAATGTTCCCGCAGTCGTTACAACGACGCCATCAGCCAAAGTGTGTGATGAACCTGCACAGATCGATACGTTCTGAGTTGATGAAGTATTCGGAATAACAGTCAGGTTCGTAGTGATCGTTGAATCACAACCTGCAGCATTCGAAATATGAGAAACAAATGTTCCCGCAGTTGAAACGACAACGCCATCAGCCAGAGTATGGCTAGAACCGTCGCAGATCGAAACGTTTTGAGTTGATGAAGTATTCGGAATAACAGTTAAATTAGTTGTAATCGTAGAATCACAACCTGCTGCATTCGCAATGTGTGAAGTATACGTTCCCGCAGAAGAAACAACCACTCCGTCAGCCAATGTATGGCTAGAACCGTCGCAGATCGAAACGTTTTGAGTTGAAGTCGTATTTGGAATAACTGTCAAGTTCGTAGTGATAGTAGAATCACAACCCGCTGCATTTGCAATATGCGAAGTATAAGTTCCGGCAGTCGATACAACAACTCCGTCAGCCAGGGTATGGCTAGAACCGTCGCAGATCGAAACGTTCTGATTTGATGAAGTATTTGGAATAACTGTCAAGTTCGTTGTAATCGTTGAATCACAACCTGCAACATTCAAAATGTGCGATGTATATGTTCCGGCAGTTGAAACTACAACACCATCAGCCAAAGTGTGGCTAGAACCGTCGCAGATTGAAACGTTCTGAGTCGATGAAGTATTCGGAATAACTGTCAAGTTTGTAGTGATCGTAGAATCACAACCGGCAGCATTCGGAATGTGCGAAACAAATGTACCCGCAGTAGATACAACAACTCCGTCAGCCAGGTATGGCTAGAACCGTCGCAGATTGAAGTGAAGACATTCTGAGTTGAAGTAGTATTCGGAATAACAGTCAGGTTCGTAGTGATCGTTGAATCACAACCTGCAGCATTCGAAATATGAGAAACAAATGTTCCCGCAGTTGAAACGACAACTCCGTCAGCTAATGTATGGCTAGAACCGGCGCAGATTGAAACGTTCTGAGTTGAGCTTGTATTTGGAATAACTGTCAAGTTAGTTGTAATCGTAGAATCACAACCTGCAGCATTCGCAATATGCGAAACAAATGTTCCGGCAGTCGAAACTACTACACCGTCAGCCAATGTGTGGCTAGAACCGTCACAGATTGAAACGTTCTGAGTTGAAGTCGTATTTGGAATAACGGTTAAGTTCGTAGTGATCGTAGAATCACAACCTGCTGCATTTGCAATGTGCGAAGTAAAAGTTCCTGCAGACGTAACAACAACACCGTCAGCCAATGTGTGGCTAGAACCGGCACAGATGGAAACGTTTTGAGTTGATGAAGTATTTGGAATAACAGTTAAGTTCGTCGTAATCGTTGAATCACAACCTGCAGCATTTGAAATATGCGAAACAAATGTTCCCGCAGAAGAAACAACCACTCCGTCAGCCAATGTATGACTAGCACCGTCGCAGATCGAAACACTCTGAGTCGAAGTTGTATTTGGAATAACAGTTAAGTTAGTCGTAATCGTTGAATCACAACCTGCCGCATTGGCAATATGCGAAGTATAAGTTCCGGCAGCTGAAACTACTACTCCGTCAGCCAATGGATAGAACCGGCGCAGATTGAAACATTCTGAGTTGATGAAGTATTTGGAATAACTGTCAAGTTCGTAGTGATTGTAGAATCACAACCAGCCGCATTCGAAATATGCGAAGTATAAGTTCCCGCTGTTGTTACTACAACGCCATCAGCAAGTGTATGTGATGCACCAGCACAGATTGAAACGTTCTGAGTTGAGCTTGTATTTGGAATCACAGTCAAGTTCGTAGTGATTGTAGAATCACAACCCGCCGCATTCGCAATATGCGAAGTATAAGTTCCGGCAGAAGAAACAACCACTCCGTCAGCCAATGTATGACTAGAACCGTCGCAGATTGAAACACTCTGAGTCGAAGTTGTATTTGGAATAACAGTCAAGTTAGTCGTAATCGTTGAATCACAACCTGCCGCATTTGAAATGTGAGATGTATATGTTCCGGCAGTCGAAACTACAACTCCGTCAGCCAATGTGTGGCTAGAACCATCGCAGATTGAAACGTTCTGAGTTGATGATGTATTTGGAATAACCGTCAAGTTTGTCGTAATCGTTGAATCACAACCCGCA
>JADKIH010000003.1 GCA_016721305.1 Bacteroidota bacterium | reverse complement strand
GTACTTCTACGGTCCCAAAACCCCTACTCCACCACCACCATCTTCCCCCAACGCTCCCCACTAGAAACCCAATAAACACCCCTAGACAACTCCACCTCATTCCTCCCCACCTCCAACCAAAGCCTCCGCACAACCCTCCCCATCACATCCACCACCCTACACTCCCCGGCCTCCGCAACTTCAATCGTAAATTTTCCGGAAGAAGGGTTCGGATAAATACTAAACGCGGATGAAGAAGAAAGCTCATCAACCCCCACCGTACTACACAACACATTAAACGTTCCTCCGCTCCCAATCTGCGGTGTAATAGAAGAAGCGCTGATCACAGCATTCGTCGAAGCATACGGCTGCGGTGAACTAAAAAGAAGCGGTGCATTCCACTGACTGTACGGCCCCAGACTCATACCGTGACAACTCTGCGGAGCCGCAAGTGCTGTATCGCGCAGGGCGAGGAAGAAATCGCCGCCGCCGGTTTCGAGGGTGTGGCCGGCGAGAGTGAAACTTCGGTTGGCGTTGCGGGTGATGGAAATGTTTCGTTCATAATATGCGAGCTTGCCGAAACCGGGGTTCACAATGTCAACCATCGTCATGTTGCTGTCGCCTACAATCGTAATGCCGACGTCGACCTGGTCGTTTAATTCGCCGCTGGCATAAAACTTTTTCGTAATGGGATCGACCCACAGATCGTAGGCCATTTCATAAATGCTCGACTGTCCGTATAAATTTCCGCCCATGGTGTTGCCGTTGCTGTCGAACATGTACAACAGCATATCCGAAATGTATTGATTGCTCTCGTGTAACGAACTTCCTCCGGCAATCAGAATATTTCCGTTCCATAATTCCTGAATGGCCTGCGCGCGATTCGAAGTGCGCGGACGTATTTTCACGAACGTACCAGATCACATTCAACGCTGTATCGAATTTGAAAATAAATATGTCGTCGCTGAAAGGATTCTGAGTATAACCGCACATCAGAATATTTCCGTCGTGCGTCGTGTCAATGTCGCTCACTCGGTCGCCAAACGATGACTGGTAGGTGTAATTGTGAATCAAATTTCCCTGAGCATCGGTCTCGGCAATCCAATTGGCCTGCGCCGTACTCACGGGTACTTCCTGCGTTCCGGCTAAGATCAAATTGCCATTCGCTTTTTCGAAAAGGCAATATCCGTTTACATTGGTTGAAGCTGAATATTTTTTCGTCCACAATACCGTTCCGCTTGCATCGAACTTCACCAGCATGGCCGACAACACCGAACCAAAACTCGCCGTGTAACCAATCACTACAAATCCTCCGTCGGACAACTGTCTTACATCATAGGGAAAATCATTCTGCGATCCTCCCACTGCCGTCGCCCACTGTTGCTGCCCCGCCGCATCGGTCTTTACGATGTAATAATTCGATCCCAACGATCCGACATTCGGTCCGTATGAATCGGTACTGCCTACCATCACGTACCCGCCATCGGCCGTCGGGCGCATGTTCGTCAGTTGCTCGAGGTATGTACCGCCGTAGGTGATTGTAAAATATTCCTGGGCTTGCATGGTGCATGCTAAGAGGAGGAAAAAGAAAAGGAGTTTAAGTGTGTGGTGCATAAAAACAAAATTAAAAAATTTCACCACAAGCTCACAAGGCCCACGAGATTCACGAGAGCTTTCTGCGTATTTCTGCGAATTCTGCGGGAAACACGTGCTAATATTTTTTCACCACAAGAACACGAGGCCCACGAGATTCACGAGAGCTCTCTGCGATTTCTGCGAAATTTCTGCGCTATCTGCGGGAAACAAACTTAGTGTCTTAGTGTTTAAAAAAAATAAACACTAAGATACTAAAACTACTTGAGCAATGCACTTATTTTTCGGCAATCGCTTTTGGAGCAGCTTTAACATCGGCCGGCAAATCACCGGTCAATGATTCAAGAAACGC
Organism: Bacteroidota bacterium; assembly: GCA_016721305.1. Classification (GTDB taxonomy): domain Bacteria; phylum Bacteroidota; class Bacteroidia; order AKYH767-A; family 2013-40CM-41-45; genus JADKIH01. The sequence continues at coordinate 351,200 of JADKIH010000003.1, read as the reverse complement.
CACCATCGACTTCACTTCTTTATCCGTAAGATCTTTATTAAACTGAACCTTCGCCATAATCTTAACCGCAGCTCCCAAATCCGCTACACTGCCGTCATGAAAATACGGTTGTGTCTTTGCAATATTCCGTAAGCCGGGAACTTTGAAAATGTCTTTGTCGCCTTCTTGCTTCGTCAGATCCATCTTGCCGTTGTCGTTCGTCTTGCTGCCGGTGAGGGGATGATAATCGGCTACCAGTCCGAATTTCATCATCATCGTTCCGCCGAGATTCGATCCGAGATGGCATGTTGTACAACCGGCATCGATAAATGCATTCATGCCTTCTTTCTGCTCGGCATTCAATGCAGATAAATCGCCATTCATAAATTTATCGAACGGCGCCGGTGTCAACAGCGTTCTTTCAAATGCGCCGATGGCTTTCTGAACATTCAGATATGTTACGGGCTCTTTGTCGGCAGGGAATGCGGCTTTGAACATGGTCACATATTCCGGCATTCCTTTCAATCGTTTTTCAACGAGGGCTTTATTCGGCATGGCCATCTCGACAGGATTTGTAATCGGACCACCGGCTTGCTCTTCTACATCTTTCGCTCTGCCATCCCAAAATTGCATGGAGTGCAACGCTGCATTAAATACCGTTGGTGAATTACGTGTTCCGAATCCGCCATTGTCGCCTTTCGAAAACGGCAGATTGTCAACTCCAAACGTCGATAAGCTGTGACACGAATTACAACTGTTGTTTCCCTTCATCGACAAATGTGTGTCGAAGTACAATTGCTTTCCAAGCAAAACTTTCTCCGGCGTAACCGGATTCTCCGGATTCTCTGCCGTAGCAGGCAATGCCGCAAACAATCCTTTCGCTTTCGCCAGCAACTGCTGATCGGCCACAGAATTTGTCGCAGCCTGTTCTCCTTCTTTCTTCTCCGTCGACGGACTACCGCACGATGCAATCATCAGCGCTACGCAGGCGCCAAGAATAAATGATACCTTTCTCATACTCAATTTTTCTGCAAAGGTACAAGCCACCACCCCCGAATAAGAATGACGCGAAGCACAAGCAACTAGCAGATCGGACACTAAAGGCACGAAAAGGTGTACGTCCCATTAATTTCTTGTTTTAGTGCTAGTGGTTTTTTTACCACTAAGGCACTCAGACACTAAGACGTCTGTGTATTTGAAAATCAAAACTCCCCAATAAAGCTATACCGCCTTCTGCGAGATCTGCGCAATTTCTGCGAGATCTGCGGGAAAAAAACTTCACACCCCAAACACGCCACCCGAATTCTCCGTACTCACACGCGCCACCTCCAAAACCGAAACCCCCTTCACCTCCGAAACCCGCTCCGCCACCTTCACAATAAACGCCGGATCATTCCTCTTCCCGCGATACGGCACCGGCGCCAGATACGGCGCGTCGGTTTCCAAAACAATGTGTTCAAGATCAATCTCCGCCAAAACTTTATCAAGCCCGCTGTTCTTAAACGTCAACACTCCGCCAATCCCTAAATAAAATCCCAAATCAATCGCTTTCTTCGCCTGCTCCAACGTCCCCGTGAAGCAATGAAAAATACCGCGCGGACTTTCTTTCTTCGTTTCCTGCAACAACTCATACGTCACATCAAACGAATCGCGTGTATGAATTACAATCGGCAACTTATACTGATTCGCCAACTCCACTTGTCGACGAAACGCCATCTTCTGTTCTTCGAAATGTGTTTTGTCCCAATACAAATCAATGCCGATCTCTCCTACAGCCACAAACTTTCTCTTCGCTAACCATTCCTCCACAATTCTCATCTCGTCTTTCCAATCGTCTTTCACCGAGCACGGATGCAAGCCCATCATCGGAAAAAAATGTCCGGGAAACTGTTGCTCTAAGTCGAGCATGGGCTGTATCGATCTATGATCAATGTTCGGCAAAAAATATCGCGTAACTCCTGCCGTTATCGCATCCTGAAATAATTGCTCGCGTAGTCCGTTGAATTCTTCGGCGTAGAAGTGGGTGTGGGTGTCGGTAATTATCATTGGGACAAAGTTATCACTTCTTTCCGTTTATTCTTTGTGTGTTTCCCGCAGATTGCGCAGAAATTTCGCAGATAGCGCAGAAAGCTCTCGTGAATCTTGTGGGGCTTGTGAACTTGTGGTGAAAAAAAATTAGCCCGTGTTTCCCGCAGACGGCGCAGAAATTTCGCAGATAGCGCAGATAGCCTTCGTGGACTTATTGTGAACTTAGTGAACTTAGTGGTAAAAAACCTCGTGAATCTCGTGGGCCTCGTGTTCTTGTGGTGAAAAAGGAATTAGCAGAAAGCCTTCGTGGACTTATTGTGAACTTAGTGGTAAAAACCCTCGTGAATCTCGTGGGCCTCGTGTTCTTGTGGTGAAAAAAAACTACCACGAATTTCCCCCGAAAAGCACGGACATGGTTCATAACTAATCCTTACTTTCGCACCATGAAGTTTCTCCTCATCCGTCTCTCTTCTATCGGCGACATCGTACTTACCTCTCCGGTCGTACGCTGCCTGAAGCAGCAACACCCGGATGCGGAAATTCATTTTTTGACTAAACGGGGATTCGAAGATGTTGTGAGGAATAACCCGTACATCGATGCCGTACATCTCGTTAACGATAACACTATCGACAACGACCTGCTTTCAAATCTGAAAGAGGAACGCTTCGACGCCGTCATCGATCTTCATCACAACCTCCGCACTCTAAAAATCAAACGTGCGCTCGATGTAACATCTTTTTCCTTCAACAAACTCAATATCGAAAAATGGCTGCTGGTGAATTTCAAAATGAACCGAATGCCAAACGTCCATATCGTCGATCGTTACATGAAAACGGTTTCTTCCTTCGGCGTTACGAACGATGACCAGGGACTCGACTATTTCATTACTCCTGAAGATGAACGTGCCGTCGATTCTCTTCCCGAACATTTCCGAAAAAATTATATCGCCTGGGTTGTTGGTGCAGCTCATGCAACGAAACAATTGCCCTCTGCTAAAATGATCAGCATCGGGAAAAAAATTAAATCGCCTATCGTTTTGCTGGGCGGGAAAAATGATGTTGCTCTTTCGTCAACTATCAAAGAAGCGCTCGGTGAAAATGTTTTTGATGCATGCGGAAAATTTTCTCTAAACGAATCTGCCGCTCTGGTTAAGCACGCATCCGTTGTCCTCTCCAACGACACGGGACTCATGCACATCGCCGCCGCTTTCCGAAAAAAAATCTATTCGTTCTGGGGAAATACCGTTCCTGAATTCGGAATGTATCCTTACTTACCGTCGTCCCTAAAAACCAACAGCGCAATCCTCGAAGTAAAGAATCTGCGCTGCCGGCCTTGTTCTAAAATCGGTTTCGATAAATGCCCGAAAGGTCATTTCAAATGCATGAACGAGATCGATGAAAAGGTCTTTTCTGCTTTGTAGTTTTTTTCACCACAAGAACACAAGTGCCACAAGTTTCACAAGAGCTTTCTGCGCCTATCTGCGGGAAATACGTGCTGAGTTTTTTTTCACCACAAGTTCACAAGTGCCACAAGTTTCACAAGAGCTTTCTGCGCCTATCTGCGCCATCTGCGGGAAATATGTGCTGAATTTTTTTTCACCACAAGTTCACAAGAGCTTTCTGCGCCTATCTGCGTCTATCTGCGTCATCTGCGGGAAATACGTGCTGAATTTTTTTTCACCACAAGTTCACAAGTGCCACAAGTTTCACAAGAGCTTTCTGCGCCTATCTGCGCCATCTGCGGGAAATACGTGCTGAGTTTTTTTCACCACAAGTTCACAAGCCCCACAAGATTCACAAGAGCTTTCTGCGTCATCTGCGGGAAATACGTGCTGAATTTTTTTTCACCACAAGTTTCACAAGAGCTTTCTGCGTCTTCTGCGTGAAACAAATCCTACTTAGTCGAAGTCATCAACTGCCTAATATACTGCACCGGCGAACTACCATAAGACAAAAACTTCTCATGAAACGCCTTCAAATCAAACTTATCCCCCAACGCCTTCTTCTGCTCCTCCCGGAAATCATAAATCTCCGTATACCCTGTAAAGTAGCTGCACAACTGCACCGATGTCAACGACACGCGTCTCCATTTGTTCTCGGCTTCTGTCTGCTGCTGGAACGCTTCGTTCGTCAGCAAATTCATCGCCTGCTCTTTCGTCATGTCGCCTGCATGCACGCTGATGTCGAGAATGGTATTGCATGTACTGCGTAAATTCCATTTGTAATACATAAGCCACATCTCAGGTTCGTTATTACCGTAACCGCTTTCAAGCATCATGCGCTCTGTATAAACTGCCCAGCCTTCTACCATCGCTCCGTTACCAAGAATCGATTTAATCATGCTCGGCGATTGATTGCTGTACACCAATTGTGTGTAATGTCCAGGAATGGCTTCGTGTATGTTGAGGATTTGTAAAATGTATTTGTTGTATTCGCGGAGGTAGCTCTCTGCACGGTCTTTATCCCAACCGGCCAAGCTTCCGACATTGTAATAGGTGTTTCCGTTTTTATCGTACGGTCCGGGTGCTGAAATAGATGCTCCCGCAACTCCTGCCATATAATCGGGCTCGCGACGAACAACTAATGGCTTCGACGGATCGATGTAAATAAGATTCTTGTCTTTGATGTATTGCTCGAGAATCGGAATCTGTCTCTCGATCTCCGCCTGGAATGAATCGGGCTGAACGTGCTCTAACGATAAACGATCAATCACCATGCGAATCAATTTCAACGAATCGGTCGGTTGCGGTTGCTTGCCCATGTACTTCGGCCATAAGCCGTATGCTAACTCGTACATCTTCGCATGCAATTCTTTTTTATGCTCAACAGCTTTTTTGAAAATCTGATCTACACTGTAACCTGATTGAATATCGTATGCAAATTTCTTAATGTATAAATCTTTGCCCAAACGGAATGAACGTGGTGTCTCGTTCTTCATCGCTTTCAGATAATCGGCAAAATCGTTAATAGCTTTTACGGCAACAACGGCTTTGTCTGTCATCTCTTTTTCTCCGCATCACTCAACTTCGATTTAGCTAAGGCATCTTGCAAATCAGTTGTGAATACCGATGTGCCTCCGCTGTTTTGCTCAATCGCCAATTGCGTGTGCTCAGCGGTCGGGTTCTTAATGTTCTTCTTCGCTGCTTCGTAATATGCCGGAATGCTGCCCATGCGCAGATTGAAATTGTGCAGACGAACTTCTAACGAATCGTAATTGTTGTTCAGCATCTCTGCAAAAGATCCGCAAACATTGTACTCCGACGGATTCCACTCATACGATTTCAAATCGGTAACCGACCATTGAATACCACGCAGCTGATTCTCGATTAAAATATAATCGGTCTTATTGTTATCGTTGAGCTCATCTTGCTTGAATTGCGCTAACGAATCTAAATTCGCTTTTGAAAATGCAAGCTCGCTATTGCGCATCGCCTCATCCGGAATCACGAGCAATGAATCGTACTTGTGATACCCTACTCCACTCGCCCAACCCGGATATAATTTCCAAAGTGATTCGATAAAGTTTTCTTTGTAACGATCGAACTTCGCGTTCGCATCGGCGGCGGTGTTATTACTATTAGCATTGTTAGAACAAGAAATAATAGTAAAGCCAAGAATGGCGGCGAGGAATAGTTTGCGCATTGCTTAATTGATTTGAGGGGGCTAAGGTATATTAATTGAATGAAAGTGTGAAAGTGTGAAAGAGGGAAAGAGGGAAAGAGGGGAAGGGTTTACCACGAGAACACAAGTGCCACAAGGAATCACGAGATGTTCTCGCAAGGGATGAGTTTACCACAAGAACACGAGTGCCACGAGGAATCACGAGAAGGACTTGTGATTCCTTGTGGCGCTTGTGATCTCGTGGTAAAAAAATTATCGCACAACCAGCTTCCTATTCCCAATATTTAGACCCGCAGCGGTTCTAATAACATAAGAATACACCCCCGCCGCAAGCTCCGCAGTCGAAATGTTAATCTCCCCACTCGCCTCCGTTAACACTTGCTTAACAATTTGCTCTCCCAATGAATTGTACAAAACGAATACCGACCCCGCCGGCAAATTCGCATACGTCACCTTCGCCCCATCGTGCGTCGGATTAGGGAATGGCGCTGACACAAATTGAATATTCGCCTGCACCGTCGGAATTCCCGCCGTGCTCGCAACGCTCACCACTTTCAAATCATCAAAGTAAAATCCGTCGAGCTCCACACCATTATCGCTCACCATAATGAATCGCAAAAGTATCGTCTGACCGAAGAAGTCGTTCAAACTCACTTCTTCATTCACCCATGTCGGTTGAATGCCATCATACAACGGTTCACCAAAAGCCTGCGCTCCGAAAATAGTGTACTTCCCGCAAAGCGACGTCCATGTATTTCCATTGTCGGTTGATGCTTGCACCTGCACATAGTCAAAATTCTGTTCAATCTCCCATTTACATGTTGTACTCACATTCCAGTTCGACATATCATTCGCGCTATCATTCACTGCAACAACCGGCGATCCGAAGATCTGATGAATCGTGTCGCGAAGAACAAACAGTCCGTTATCTAGATTCAAAATGTAATCGATCGCATCTCCGCCTTCAATCGTCGGAATCAAATCGATTGCAATCGAATCGTGCGCAATCTGCAACAAACTCATGCCTGTGTAAACGCGTGCTGCGCCGACAGAAAGAATGCTCGGTGAAAGCGGTGTAATACTCACCGTGTAATTTCCCGTCGTATCCAGACCTAACAATTGAAAATCGAAACCGCATTGTGAAATTGTCAATGTAACATAGCGGTCTTCGGTGTGATGCAATTCGCCGTAACGTCCTGCCAGTCGTGCCATGGTAAAATTGGCGTGCATATTATCCAACGACAAAGGAATAATCCGATCGCTCTGCGGCCAGAATCCATCCATGCCGGTTCCTACTTCCGGTGTCCACGCGAAAATTTTCGGCTTCGTACTTTGCTCACCGTAAAACCAGTCGTCGGAATCGCCGTTCACAAGATAATTCAACGTCTGATTCGTCGTTCCGGTGTGATAATGATTCTCTCTCGAAATTGCTCCGCTGTACGTATCAAAAATTACCGAATCCGGTGTGAGCGTATCCGGAACAAAACCCCACGGATTGATCAAATGATTTCCGTACGTATGATAATTAAGCGTAAGCTTAAACTCGTGTGCATTTACAAAATTACTGATCGCCTGTGTTTCCGGTTCGCTGAATGGAAATGTGCCGTGATATGTTTCTGCAATTGTGCTTGGTGAAGATCCGTTGTCGTCGTATCCCCACTGATAATCGTAATTACGATTCAGGTCAACACCCCATTCACCATCGAGATTATCACGACGATTTTTTCTCCACATACCTCCGCCGAAAGGATCCGTCATTTCATTATACATATAACCATCCGGATTCAAACAAGTGACGAAATACATTTGCGTATTGTCGACCAGATTTTTCACCGCCGTATCCGACGAATAATTTTCGAGCAAATACCACATGTAAAAAATCAATTGCGACATCGACTCCGGTTCGCGAGCATGGTGAACGGCCGTGTATAATACCTCAGGCTCCGTTTCATTCGCATTCGGATTGTCGGAAATTTTCACGAAGTAAATCGGATTCCCTTCGATCGAATACGTCGGGTCAATTTCCGCTTTCGCCGTAATCAGATTCGGATACAAGAGCGTCATCGAATCCAGAATATTCAGCATTTGCGAGTACGTAAAAAATCCTCCCATACCACCCAGATAAAAATGCGACGGCGTTGCATATTCCGGCGCCGTTTGTCCGCACGTTACAGCCGAAGATGTCCGCTGCGAATTATTCTCCACTTTCGAATTCCTTTCGCGATAAAATTTCTGCACATCATCAATCTGAATTTCCACTCTATACCCCGCCAGACGAATCCGCGCCAATTCCTTTTCGCTGAAATCAGAAATGAAAAAAGTATTCGTTTTGTAAACACCCTCCGTCAGATCAATTCCCGCGCGCGTCAGTTCCATCCCCGATTTTCCATCGAAGTGAATCTTCGCACGACTGTATTTCATCTGTGCAAAAGCCGTGTTAAAAATCAAGAAGAGGATAACGGAGAGGATATATCTTTTCATGGGGGATGGTTGATTGAAACAAATATAGAAGAAAGATTAAGGCAAAAGCTGCGGAGCAAAAGTCAAAACCAAAAGCCGGGGAAAAAAGTCAAAAGCCAAAGCCGGAGTGTTGGGGTTCGGTTTAAGGCAAGCAAAAAAGTCAAAAGCCAAAAGCCGGTGGGCGATGATGGGAGGTGCCGGATAAATTTGAAGCGGAAAACTGATCGCTCTTTTCGGAAACGACATCTGCTCATTGCTCCCGTGCACCAATATGCGACCCCTCCGGGGTCGGGGGCGCGCACGCCATCCGTGCTACCAATATGGGACCCCGTTGGGGTCCGGCGGTTTGGTAAAAAGGCATCTTCGACGCCAAGCACATTCCGCATACCCGAACAGGGGCCCCCGGAGCAGCCCCGTATAGGTAACGATAACTTCAAAGCCAAACACCTCCCGTATACCCACACAGCAGGACCCCAAAGGGGTCCCATATTGGTAACGGGACAACTTCAAACCCAAACACCTCCCGTATACCCAAACCGCAGGACCCCAACGGGGTCTCATATTGGTAACGCGACAACTTCAAAACCAAACGCCATCCGTATACCCAAACCGCAGGACCCCGGAGGGGTCCCATATTGGTGGCAGGTTCCTATGGTGATACCCCCTCCTTCATCGCCCATCTCCCCACTACAGAATCCCTCCAAAATGTATCCGCAGAATCGCTTTTCTGCGGGTTCCCTTTTTTCTCAGACAACTTCTTTTGGGTTGAAAGATGAAGTTGTCCCGCAAACTTGGATTCCTCCCTGCGAAATCATTTTTCATACAACATCTTTTGCGTTTTTTACCATTATACTAAAGGGTCCTGAGAGCCTTATCTGGTGCGACTTTCAAGAGTTTTAGTTTTAAACTTTAAATTATAATTCCAACAACCAATAAAAAAACAATTTATCATGATTAAGAAATTATTACTTATTGCTCTTCCGCTTGCGGTTTTAGTTGTGCTTTCTGCGGCAACAATGAGCGACAATGGAAAAGCTGCGCGTACCGGTTCTCCGGGCGAATTAGATTGTACTGACTGCCATGGCGATTTTACTTTGAATTCAGGTGGAGGTTCAATCTCTATCTCTGCTCCGGGTATGTCGGGCAATGCCTACACTGCGGGACAAACGTACACAATGAGCGTTACCGTATCTCGTGGCGCAAACAACCTCTTCGGTATCGGTATCGAAGCACTGACTGCCGGAAATGCAAATGCCGGTACGTTAAATATCACTGATGCTGCTTCTACTTCTATCAAGTCGGCTACGGTTTCCGGTGTTTCTCGCCGTAATATCGTTCACACTCTTGGTGGTGGTGCTGGTTCAGGTTCAAAAGTGTTTAACTTCAGCTGGACTGCTCCTGCTTCCGGTACTGGAACGGTTACTTTCTACTACGCTGGTGTTGCTGCCGATAACGATGGTAACGAAGGTGGTGATTATGTTTACAGAGGCTCTCAAGCTTTCACAGAAGTTAGCTGCCAGACTCCGGCTCAACCGGGTGCTATCTCAGGAAACGTTGCTCTCTGCTCAGGCGGATCAACTACGCTTTCTGTAGCTGCTGTTGCAGGCGCAACTTCTTATACATGGACTCTTCCTTCTGGATGGTCAGGTTCTTCTACAACTGAATCTATCACGGTAAATGCCGGTGCTTCTTCAGGTAACATTTCTGTAACTGCTAACAACGCTTGTGGTGCATCTCCTGCATCTACAGTTGCTGCTACAGGTACTACATTCAGCATCACAACTACTCCGCACGACGCAAATTGCAATGGTTCTGCTACAGGATCTATCGATGCGGCGCCGGGTGGTGGTACTGCTCCATATGCCTACTCTTGGTCTCCAACCGGAGGTACTGCTTCTTCTGCTACAGGTCTCATTGCAGGAAATTATACGGTTATTATTACGGATGCTAACGGTTGCTCTTCTTCTGCTACTGCTGCTGTTTGGGAACCAACTCCGCTTATCGTTGACGCCGGTGCCGACCAATTGTCTTGCGGCGGTGCTTCTGTTTCTCTTACAGGTTCTGCCAGCGGTGGTGTTGCTCCTTACTACTACAGCTGGTCGCCTTCTACTGATCTTAGCTCTGCTACGGTAAGCAATCCAACAGCTAACCCTCCTGCAACTACAGTGTACACGCTTACTCTTTCCGATGACTACGGTTGCAGCCACACTTCTTCTGTTACAGTGGAAGTTTCTACGGCAACTACTCCGACAATCACATTGAACACTCTTGCTCTCGATGCTTCTGCCGGTGTTACTTATCAGTGGTACCTCAACGGAAATCCTATCGTTGGTGAAACAAATCAATCGTACACTCCTGCAGTTAACGGTAACTATAGCGTTGGCGTAACTGACGGACTTGGTTGTATGTTGATGTCTGCCGATTACAATTACACTCTCGCAGGTATCAGCTCAATCAGCAACACAACAATGAATATTTTCCCGAACCCGGCTTCTGATAAGCTTAGCTTCGAATATTCAAACCCGTCGAACGATGCAACAATCTCTGTTATCGATATCGCCGGTCGTGTTGTTCTTAACCAAATCTTAGTTGATGGTAAAAATGTTGTTGAAGTAAGCAATCTCTCAGAAGGTGCATACTTCCTCAATACTCAAAGCGGAAAAGATAAAACTGCGACTCGCGTATTTATCTCTCGCTAATAAAATCTCTGTTTAGTGTTTACTGAAATGGCCGGCTAAATACCGGCCATTTCTTTTTTCTGTTGCGATCGGAGCATAAAGCTCAAACAAAATTGCTGCCGTCGATATTGCGACATTCAAAATATCCGGCACCACGGATCTACATAAATAATTTCTTCAGCTCTGTCGCTTCCTCTGGTTTCATCTTGCCCGTCAATATCAACGCTAACTGTCGACGTCGTAAAGCGCTGTCGAAACGCTGCTTTTCTTCTTCCGACTCCGGTGTCAGTGCAGGAACGTTTATCGGATTGCCCAACTGATCTACGGCTACGAAAGTGTAGATGGCTTCATTACACTTCTTCTTTTCGCCGGTAGTGTTGTTCTCAATCCACACGTCGATAAAAACTTCCATCGACGATGTAAATGCTCTCGAAACCTTGGCCTGTAATGTTACGATCTCTCCTAATTTGATAGGCTGATTGAATGAGACATTGTTTACCGATGCCGTCACAACAACTCTTCCGCAATGGCGGTGCGCAGCAATGGCTGCTGTAATGTCCATCCAGTGCAATAGCCTCCCTCCCATCAAATTTCCTAACGTATTCGTATCGTTCGGCAGAACTATTTCTGTACTTACTGCTACAGTCTCCGAAGGTGTCTTTGATTTGTGTGACATATAATGCTTTTTAAAATCGTTAATGCTTTACGTACCCGAAAACGCCGAATGAAAAAACAAATTGCCGTAACCGACAATCTTTAACAGGCGCAATTGCTCTACGTATTCTTAATCCGTTTCAGATTCACCTCTCCTATCGGATTCACAATGAGCGGAACTTTTTCAATGGTAACCGAACTTGTATCCAAACCAAAAGCGCGCTCTTCCGAAAGTGATACGCGTTTGAAGAAGAAGTAATAATCGAGAATGATCTTTTCGTAAAACGGCAGCTCGTTTTCGTAGCTGAGGAATTTCTCCATCACAACGAAACGGAAATCGCCGATGAGATTCTTGCGGCCCAATGACTCGTATCGTGATGTAATATCGACCTCGAAATTCTTTACCATGTCCTCCACTACTCGGCGGAACATCAAATTAATTCTCGGCTCGACACGGAAACCGAGTCGGAAATCGATGCGGATAATGTTTCCTTTAATCAATTCGGTAACCTTATACTCCATCGTATATGGCTCATCCATTACATCAACGTGTACGAACCAATACATATCGGCTCGCTTCGGTTGCTTCTGTAAAATCGAATACACCACCTTCGCCTCTACTTCGTCAGGCATGTTCGCACTGGTGAGATAAACAAGGTGTGTCGCATATTTCGGAATCGAAAAATCGTGCGATAAATCGCGCAGCAAATTTAAATAGTCTTTCAGCTTCACAAATTCAACGAAACGATTTCTGATTCGTCGTGCCGCATACCATCCCCACATCTGCCCTATCAAGGCAAAGGCAATCAATAATGTCAACCAGCCTCCGTGAGGGAACTTGTCGAGATTCGCCACAAGGAACGACAACTCTACGGTAAGGAATAAGCCAAGCAATAAGAAAATCAGAATGAAAGAAACACGACGCAGATACAGATAATACGATAAGAGCGTCGTCGTACTCAACATCGTAATGATGATGGCTAATCCGTATGCTGCTTCCATTCCTGACGATTCACGGAAGAATAATGTGATGCCGATACATCCTGCAAGTAACACCCAGTTAACCGATGGTACGTACAACTGTCCGCGCATGTCGGTCGGATAAACCACTCTCACCTTCGGCCAGAAGTTGAGTCGGATGGCTTCGTTGATCAATGTGAACGATCCGCTGATGAGGGCCTGCGATGCAACGATTGCTGCTGCCGTCGCTATCACGATGCCCGGAATCAGGAATCCCGCCGGCATCATTTCGAAGAACGGATTTTTCTCGTCGAGCATCTTGCCGTTACGCTGTAACAACCATGCTGCCTGACCAAAGTAATTCAGAATTAATGTGAGCTTTACAAATACCCAGGTAATGCGGATGTTCTTGCGACCGCAGTGTCCAAGATCGCTGTATAATGCCTCCGCTCCTGTTGTACAAAGAAAGACCGCACCCAATAACCAGAAGCCTCCGGGATATTGCGTGATCAAGTGAATTGCGTAGTATGGATTTAACGCTTTTAATACAGTAGGGTCGAGAAGTAAATTGGTAACGCCTAAAACACCAATCATCGTGAACCAAATCAACATGACCGGCCCGAAAAAATTTCCGACGAACTTTGTTCCGAACTGCTGAATGAAAAACAATGCGGTGAGAATGGCTATAACAATTGGTACGGTCGGAATGCTAGGATTGTAAATGCGCAAACCTTCGATGGCAGAAGAAACTGAGATCGGCGGAGTAATAATTCCATCGGCAAGAAGAGCTGATCCTCCTATGATCGCCGGCCATATAAGCCATCTTAATTTCGTACGACGAATGAGCGCGTATAAAGAAAAAATTCCTCCCTCACCTTTGTTGTCCGCTCGTAAAGTGAGCAAAACATATTTGAAGGTGGTTTGAATTGTTAGTGTCCAGAATATACAGGATATACCTCCGAGAACAACTTCGGGATTAATAGGCTGCTTGCCTACTATCGCTTTCATTACGTAGAGCGGCGACGTACCAATGTCTCCGTAAATGATCCCCAGTGTGATCAGCAGCGTGGCTGCCGATACTTTATGTACGTGTGATTTGCTCAAGCGGTGTTGCTGAAAGGCGCACAAAAGTATAAATAAGAAACACAGTGTCCATTTAGACGTGAAAGATTTTTAACAAAGAATTCCTTACCCCCTATTCCCCCTGCCCATAATGATATACAGATCGGGATTGCTTACCTTTGCGCCATAATGCAAGCTACTTACGATGTCATAGTTGTCGGAGCCGGTCACGCCGGTTGCGAAGCCGCTGCCGCCGCTGCGAATATGGGTTCTCGCGTACTCCTCATTACGATGAATATGCAGACGATCGCCCAAATGTCGTGCAATCCGGCTATGGGGGGCATTGCTAAGGGTCAGATTGTCAGAGAGATAGATGCAATCGGTGGCTATAGCGGAATCGTTTCCGATCGTTCCATGATTCAGTTCCGAATGCTGAATCGCTCCAAAGGTCCCGCTATGTGGAGCCCTCGGACGCAAAACGACCGTATGCTTTTCGCTGCCGAATGGCGCACTATGCTCGAACAAACTCCAAACGTCGACTTCTGGCAGGATATGGTAAGTGGCCTGATCGTTAAAGATGATCGTGTCGTCGGTGTAAAAACAGGAATGGGGCTGGAGTTCGGCGCCCGTGCTGTTGTACTTACAAACGGAACATTTCTCAACGGTGTAATTCATATCGGAGAAAAACAATTCGGCGGAGGAAGAACAGGGGAGAAAGCATCAACGGGTATCACCGAACAACTCGTGCAACTCGGCTTTCAAAGCGGACGAATGAAAACAGGAACACCTCCGCGTATCGATGGTCGCTCTCTCGATTATTCACAGATGGAAGAACAACACGGCGATGAAAATCCCGGTCGTTTCTCCTATACAAATACTACTGTACCGGCACAACAACGTTGCTGCTGGATTACATATACGAATGACGTTGTACACGATATTTTAAAAGAAGGATTTGAAAAATCTCCGATGTTCACCGGCAGAATTCAAGGTGTCGGCCCGAGATACTGTCCTTCGATCGAAGATAAAATCAATCGCTTCGCCGATAAAGAACGCCATCAGCTTTTCGTAGAACCTGAGGGCTGGAATACAGTGGAGATATATGTGAATGGCTTCTCTACATCGCTGCCTGAGGACGTTCAGCAGCGTGCATTGCGCCAAATACCTGGCTTTCAGCACGCTAAGATGTTCAGACCGGGCTATGCCATTGAATATGACTACTTTCCGCCACAACAGCTTCATACAACATTGGAAACCAAACTGATACGCAATTTGTACTTTGCAGGCCAAATTAATGGCACAACAGGGTACGAAGAGGCTGCATGTCAGGGACTTATGGCGGGAATGAACGCGCATTTGACGATTAACGACAAAGAACCACTGGTTCTAAAACGCTCAGAAGCTTATATCGGAGTGCTTATCGACGATCTGGTTACAAAGGGTACCGAAGAACCGTATCGTATGTTTACCTCCAGAGCAGAATTCAGAACGCTGCTCCGCCAGGACAACGCCGATATCCGTTTAACGCCTTTAAGCCATGCATTAGGACTGGCTAGCGAAGAACGCCTGAATAGAGTAGAGGCAAAGGTTCATCATCGCGACGAACTTATCAGCTTCCTCAAGAATTACTCTGTTTCGCCCGAAGAAGTTAATCCGGCACTCGAATCAGTGGAATCTGATCCTATCCGTCAAAAAATGAAGCTCGGAGGAATCCTCCTGAGACCTCAGGTAGATATGCCTCTCCTTGTAAATAACATTAAACCTCTCGCCGACTTCGTAAATGCCCTTCCGGACGATATGTCGGGCGAAATAACCGAACAAGCAGAGATTTCGATGAAATATGAAGGCTATATCGAAAAAGAAAACGAAATTGTAGGCCGATTCGGAAGGATGGAAGAAATCTTCCTGAAAGAGGACTTCAACTATAGTGCACTGACCTCTCTCTCTATGGAGGCACGCCAAAAGCTCTCAAAAGTGCGTCCAAGGACACTCGGACAGGCTTCCCGCATCAGCGGAGTCACTCCGGCCGATATTTCGGTACTTATGGTGTACTTGACACGATAATGTTTCACGTGGAACAAATATGGAAAATCTAAATGCCTGCCCGGTCTGTGGCAGTACTAAATTCGAGAAATTTCTTGACTGTATCGACTATACTGTCTCAAAAAAGGCCTTTTCTATCGTTTCCTGCAGCTCTTGCAATCTCCATTTTACCAACCCTCGTCCCGGTGCAGCCGAAATTGGTCCGTACTACGAGAGTAAGGACTATATCAGCCATTCTAATTCAAAAACGGGCTTAATTAACCGGGTTTACCAGACGGTTCGCTCTTATTCACTCAAGAAGAAGGTCGAACTAATCAATTCTCTGGCATCTAAAGGAGCACTGCTCGATATCGGTTGTGGTACCGGTGAGTTCCTTTTCGCGGCGAAAAACAATGGCTGGAACGTTAAAGGAGTAGAACCTTCACCTGCTGCACGGAAGATGGCAATCGACAATTATAAACTCGATATAGTAGGGGAGGAGTCTATTAACACCTTAAACCCGGCTTCGTTCGAAATAATCACGATGTGGCATGTATTGGAGCATGTACACGAGCTGAAAAAACGCATTGGAGAACTTCATAAGCTTCTTAAAAGCGGAGGAGTGGCAGTTATCGCCGTTCCGAACATGAATTCGTACGATGCAAAGCATTATAAAGAGCACTGGGCAGCGTACGATGTACCTCGACACCTCTATCATTTCACTGCTCCTGTGATTAAAAAAGCCTTCGAGCAGGAAGGGTTCCGATTCGATCGATCTTTACCTATGAAATTTGATTCGTTTTATGTGTCCATGCTGAGCGAGAAGTACCTCAGAGGAAAAAATGGACTGCTTCAAGCTTTCTTAACCGGCATGAAATCGAATAATGCAGCGGGCAATAACCCGGAAAAATACTCCAGCGTAATCTACGTATTTAAAAAAGCCTGATCGGATCTCTCCAATCAGGCTTTTGTGTTTATGCTAAGCGGGTAATTACTTACTCCAGACGAAGCGGAATGTTGATCCTTCACCGAAAGTTGATGCGATCATAATATTTCCACCTTGTTGTTCCACGATTTTCTTTACAATCGTTAAACCAATACCTGTACTTTCTGATTTATC
Source organism: Bacteroidota bacterium (assembly GCA_016721305.1). Classification (GTDB taxonomy): domain Bacteria; phylum Bacteroidota; class Bacteroidia; order AKYH767-A; family 2013-40CM-41-45; genus JADKIH01. The sequence continues at coordinate 334,616 of JADKIH010000003.1, read as the reverse complement.
CTTCGGCACAAGTGTCTGGAAGATACCAAATATCTTCTCCTGGTGTTCCGGCTTGATCCCGATTCCATTATCCTGTACGCAAAATTCATAACGGTCAGGATATTCCTCGTGCCAAATCTTGATTACAACCTTTTCTTTGTTGTTATACTTAATACCATTACAAATCAAATTCTGAAAAACTTCGTGCAATTTGATTCTCTCAGCAGAAACCACTGGTAATGAATCAGATACGTTGAATGTAACGTTGTCCTGATGGCCTAAAAGGTCTATAATGTTGTTAATCAGTTCTTTAGTATCAACTTCCTCTTTGCTCTCCGTAACGTTGCCCATTCGCGAATAATGGAGGATTCCGTCGATCAATCCTTGCATACGGGCCGTACGGCTCTTCATCATCGTGATCAGATCAATCACTTCTTGCTTAGGGTTCTCGCCAATTTCCTCTTCCAGGAAGGCTGCTAAGCTCGCTAATCCGCGCAGAGGTGCCTTTAAATCATGTGAAACAATGTAGACAAACTCGTCCAGTTGCTTATTTGTGCTTCTCAACTTATCGTTAGAGGCCTTTAACTCCTTCTGCTGATGGAAAAGCTTTTCAAAAACATTAACCTTCGCCTTAACAATGTTTACATCTAATGGCTTGTGTATATAATCGACAGCTCCTTCCTCATATCCCTGCATTGTATATTTCTCATCCTTGCTGAGAGCTGTCACAAAAATAATCGCAGTGTCGCGCGTACGCGAATTTTCCTTCAGTAATCTCGCTACCTCAAAGCCATCCATATCCGGCATCTGCACATCGAGCAGTATCAATGCAATTTCATTCTCTAAAGCAATTTTCAAAGCTTCATTTCCTGAGTTGGCTTTTATAATGTTTCTACCTTCACTCTCGAGCATACTCTCCAGTGAAATCAAATTTTCCGGACGATCATCAACTAATAAAATATTAACAACCTCCTTCTTTACAGCAGGGGTTTCAGTTGAACGATCAGTTACAATAGAGGAAATCATGAAATTTTATCTTGTGTGTGGTTAATCAATATTACAATTGTATTGTGTCATTGGTCAGAAATCTAAGTATGAACCTTACACTTTATGAACTTTGCGATAAATTTGATAATCGTTGTCGATAGCCGTCAATTGATGGGCCTTATTTACGAGACTTTCCTGCATTCCGACAGCTAAATAGCCATAGCAACGAACACCACCGGCTAAGCGGGCCGTTACTGCTGTTTGCAATGCATGGGAGAAATAAATCATCACGTTGCGGCACAATACGAGGTCGAAACTTCCCGGCGCTTCGTCTTTAACCAAGTCATGCTGCTGAAACTGTATGTGCTTCTTTAGCCTTTCCCCGAATTCAATTGAACCTCCGCGTACAGAATAATACTTACCTAATTGAGATCGGCCTCCGCTATTCACATAATTGCGCGTGTACTCTCTAATACGGTGAGTTGAATATTGGCCTAACTTACCATATTCGATATTAGCCGGATTAACATCCGTGGCAACTATAGTCGTGTTTTCCAATAAGCCATATTCGTCCAGCAAAATTGCAAGTGAATAGGCTTCTTCTCCGGTACTGCACCCGGCACTCCAGATTCTCAAACCCGAAAAGGTAGAAAGATAGGGGAGGACTTGATAACGTAATGCCATGTAAAATTCATGGTCGCGAAAAAGTTCTGTATACCGAACGGTCAGTCCTTCCAATAGTTTCATGTGAAACATTTTGTCGGTAGTGAACTTCGTACGGAATTCCTCCGGAGAAATAATCTTTTCATCCGTAATAAACTCTTCCAGTTTTCGGTTAATTGTCATCTCTGTGTATTGAGAAAAATCAACATGCGACTCTTTCGATAAAATATCGATGTAAGGGGTAATAGAATTCATTGGTGTGTGTGTAAAATTTCAAAGTATGTATAGCGATCATTATTTGTGTCATTCTTTATATAACCAAACTCTCATGAGTGAAAAGAGATGGTCCATATTTACGGGCTTTGAGATATAATCCGATGCTCCGCATTGCAAGCACTTCTCGCGATCGCCAATCATGGCTTTCGCAGTTAAAGCGATAATTGGAATGGTCTTAAACATATCCATGTTTCTTATTTCCTGCATGGCCTGATAACCGTCCATTTCCGGCATCATAATATCCATAAGTACGATATCGATATCCGGGTATTTGACAAGCTTCTGTAGGGCTTCTTTTCCGTTAGTAGCCGGAATAACCGTCATCTTATGGCTTTCCAAAACACTCGTCAAAGCATAAATATTTCGCATATCGTCGTCGGCCAGGAGTACGCGCTTTCCTTCAAGCATGTTGTGCATGAATTCCGGCATCTCCGGAGTAGGGGATTGTTCCTTATCGTTGATTGCACTTAAAAACGATTCCGTCTCTTTCATCAAACGATCGAGCGATTCTCCGTCTTTTGCAATAATAGCTTCCGATAATCCTCGTAACGTTTCACCGTTCATAGAATCAATGTCGGTACCGGTAAACACAATTACAGGAATGTGATGTGTCTCCGTAGTCGACTTAATCTGCTCAAGCAATGCGCTGCCTTCTTCCGGACCGTTACCTAAATCGAGATCCAAAATGATGCAATCGAATCGCTCTGTCTCCATCTTCTCTCGAGCATCAGCTGCCGTCGGCGAAATGAATACTTGTGTGTTCTTATAATTCGACATCATCAGATTTCTAATGATTTCCTGGTGCAATTTCGCATCTTCAATCACCAGAACTTTCTTCAGATCTTTCTGAATGGATTTATCGATGGAACTAAAGGCGTCGTCAAGATCTTTTTTGTCGAGGGGTTTCCTTAAATATGCAGTAGCGCCTACGTCAACTGAGTTGCGTCGCTTTTCGACAGACGACATCAGGTGAATAGGAATTTTACTGAGTGAGTTGTGCGCCTTTATTCGGCTCAAAACTGCTTCCTTTTCATTATTCGGATTCTCCATGTCCATGATAATGGCCGATGGTGTCATTCTCTCTGCAAATGTCAAACCTTCGTCTGCTTTTGTAGTGAGAATGGCTTTGTAGTTTTTCTCATGCGCCATATCCATCAGGACGTGCGCAAAATTCATATCCTCCTCGACAATCAAAACAAATTTATCGCCTAAGCGCACGGAAGCGCGATCGTCTTCCGGCATTACAAATGACGAAATAGCACCTGTAACCGTTGGAGTTGATGTTTGATTTCCGCTTGTTTCACTAAGCAAATTGTGTTCTAAAGGCAGGTATACGAAGAATGTACTTCCTTTTCCTTGTTCACTGACTAATTGCATTTCTCCTCCAAGCATCGATACAAGCATTTTGCTGATCGATAAACCTAAACCTGTTCCGCCATAACGACGACTGGTGGATCCGTCGGCTTGTTGAAAGGCTTCAAAAATCAATGCTTGCTTCTCAGCCGGAATACCTATACCGGTATCCGTTACCGAAAACTCAACAATGTTCTTCGATTTCTGAAGAGTTGGATTGCTGAATAGTGTGGATCTCTCCGGACGTTTTATTCTGAGAGTAATATTTCCTTTCGCCGGTGTGAATTTGAAGGCGTTCGACAACAAATTCTTAATGATCTGCTCTAAACGCAATCGGTCGGTTACAAACGATTCAGGTAAATCGGCGTGACTTTCAACGACGAAATCAATTTCTTTCTCGTTCGCAATTTCATTAAACAATGACTTGATATCATTTCTGATAACGGCAATGTTAGCATCCTCAGGAATCAGCTCGATTTTACCGGCTTCAATTTTTGATAAGTCGAGAATATCGTTGATAAGTGTCAATAAATCCGAACCCGACTTATGAATTACACGCGCATATTCGGCTTGCTTATCGGTTAAGTTCTTTGATTTGTTCTCAGCTAAAAGCTTGGCAAGAATCAATACACTATTCAATGGCGTACGCAACTCGTGCGACATATTCGCAAGGAATTCCGACTTGTAGCGGTTGTTCATTTCAAGCTCTTTTGCTTTAATGCTCAATGCTTCTCGCGCCTGTTCCAGAATCTCATTCTTATGTTGAAGCTCGCGCGCCTTATTCTTCATTTCCATATTCGACTGCTTGAGCTCTTCTTCAGAAGCTTGCAATAATTTCGACTGATGCGATAATTCCTCATTCGTCTGACGTAATTGCTCTTCTTGTGTACTCAATCGCGCAGCTTGTTTTCTTGTCTCTTCGAGAAGTCGCTTCGTCATCGTATTAGCAACAACGGAAGCTATGGTAGAACCAATGGTTTCTCCAATACTCTTGATGAATCCAATCTCGAATGTTTGAAACTCCTGGAATCCTGCCAACTCTACAGCACCGTACACTTTATCGTGGTGTTTAAGAGGAATAATAACTAAATGCGTTGCCGGCATACTACCTGTTCCGGTAGTAATTTGTGAAAACGAAGCAGGAACGTTTTTCAGATAAACCGGCTCTCCGTCCTTCACAACTTGCCCGATAAGTCCATCACCGTATTCAATAACGGCACGCGTCTTACTGCGATTATCCATCGCATAGCTGCCATGCAAAATGATCTTGCCTTTTGTATCATCGGCTGTGTCCTCGAGTAAATATAATGCACCGTGACAAGCGCTCAGATATTTCACCATTGTGGAAATAATGGCATCACTTAATTTGTTGATATCGTCGGTATTCTCACGAAGTACTTCGTTAATCTTTTCTGTTCGAGAACTCACCCAATGGCGCTGACGGTTCTCTTCGTCGGCCATACGCAAGCTCACTTGCATTTGAATAAGCGCATTTCCTAATTCATCGTTTTCACTCAATGGCTGAAACTCTCCGCTCAGATTACCCTCACCGATGGCGTGCGCAAACTGCGCGGTGCCTTTCAAACTTTCGGCAAGTACTTTCACGGCTTCCGTCATTTGCCCGATCGCATTGTTGGCCGGCGTCAGGTTCATTTCCGGTATTTCTCCCTTACCCATCTGCATAATGTAGTTTCGCAACTTCATCGTCGGCACGATAATGTGATTCGACATATAAAATACAGCAACGAGGATAACGATAACGATCAAAATCGCAATTCCCAATAAACTCCACATCAATGCTCGTGAACTTGCGCTCATTTCGGCGTGAAGTAAGTCGGCGCGATTCTTCTTCTTAAGAATCACGTTATTTAACTCGGTAATAATATTTGCACTCTGTGGTAAAATCTAATTTTCAACAAGCTCTTCCGATGCAAATCGCTTTACAGGATCTTCGTAGTCGTCGAACGAAACCAGCGTACCCATAATGTGCTTTTGCGTAATGATCAGCTTATCAAATTCGGCAAAAACCTGCTTCATTGTGTCAACGTCGTCCTTGTCCTTCCATTCACTCATCAATCCCAGTAAAGTGCCTTTCAGTTGCGGATACTCTATTGAATGAAGTGTCCTAAGCTTTTCCTTTTCATCGCGATTGCTTTGCAGATACACCCAGTTTGTCGTGTACATCTTTGATCGGGTAACCAAAAGGTTCATATTCTCCAACGTTTGAAGCGAAGGAATGTCGACTGTCATAATTTTGGCAGTGTACTCCTGGTTTTTTGAAATATTAATGGAACTGTAAATAGCATTGAAAACGGAAATACCGATTACAAGGACAAATACAATGTAAATTTCAAGATCAATTTTATACGACTTATTCTTCATGATGTGTACTATCGGACATTAATAGCTAATTCGGTGAGCCTTGAGGAAACTTTTAAGTTACTCACTCGAAGCGCACTTTGATTTATTTCGAAACGTATTTTATTATCTACTGTAATGAGATTGATGGCGGCTGAACCGGTATTCAGTTTTAAATCTTCGGTAACAATAAGTACTCCTTTTGCGCCAAGTTTTTTTATCCATTCATCAACTCTGCTGTTCTCTGTATGAGAAACGAAGACCATCTGGCAATAAGGCTGATTGCCTGAACCGAGTTTAACAACTTCGATTCTGCGTGAGTCTCCCTGCTTCTGAGCAATCATTTGCAAAAGCGATTCGGAAATTTCCGAATCTCCTACAACACCAATTCTGAATGTGCCTTGATTGTTTTCTGCCGGCCATTCAACATACTTCATGAAATTAAGAAGGAACATAGCCTTAATAGAATACTCATTTCCGTCGGTATAACCGATACGGAATGCAGTAGCCATCAGCCAGATCATTACGATCAGGCTTTTGAAACGTGCAGCTATGACTATTCTATTAAACAATGTCTTTATTTGTTGAATGATAAATTGTAATGCAGACTAATAGTGTACTCTCTTCCTCCTGCCGGAACCGTAGCGTGATTGTTTGCATACGGCTGAATGTAGTAAGCGCTTTCGTCGGTAGCGTTATGACAAGCCAAACCGAGCGACAATCCTTTTGCAAGAATGTTCTCTGCGCTGATGTTGATGTTCAGATATAACGCCGGATTGTATGAAATGAGGGTTTCCTCGGAATTTTCGTTTGTGATAACAGAGTACCGCTTCGATAAATACGAGAGCGATGGAGTAACACTCCACTTCCCGAAGAAGTTGTAGCTGGCAGTAGCGTGAATTTTATGATTCGGAAAAGCGAGAAGAATGTCGCTATGTCCCGGAACACGATACGCATCAATCACAGGATGACCTGCTGTCGTGTAGTATGAATAATTCATGTTGAAAAACCACTTCTTGGTCTTCCACTTATATTCTACCTCAAATCCCCGGCTGCCTGTTGTCGTCTCATTTCGGTAATCGTCTTCACTAAACTCGTTGTAGTAATATACAATCGCGTCTTTCGTAGTAATATCAAATGTGTTAACGGTTAAATAAGAATGTTGAGTTACTTTAAAACCAAACTCAAGTTCCACGAAAGTGGTACTCTCCGATTTTATGTCAGGATTAAAATTGATGTTCTCAACCGATGGCGCTCGGAAAGCCTGACTAAACAGAGCTTTCACGTGGAACTTATCCCAAATTCGGGTTAGCCCTAACCGTGGAACGAACTTTTGTCCGTAATACTGATTGTGATTAAAGCGTCCGCCAATAATAATATTCGCAATTTTGCTTTTGTAAATCGCCTGAGCATATGCGTTCGCATTCTCCATTCCAAACACTTTTTTACCATTGCTGAAATAGGATGAATCGAGCAAATCATTCGCCTGTAATTTGGAGTATTGTGCGCCGGCAATAACACTCCACATGGCATTTGGCTCATAGGTAATATTCGTAAACGCCGTTCCTTTGCTTAAAGATGTTTTAAATGGAACATAATTATCGTCGGGCTCATTGCTGTCGAGATACCATGGTTTGCTATAGGCAAACTTAAGTCCGGGTGTTATTTTTAATCTGTCTAAGCTGATATCGTACTTAGCAACATATTTCGAAGTGAAAAAAGTATTTTCGTATGAACGAAGATAAATAGCTTCGTATCCGTCGCGTTCTTTCACGACATAATTGTCGCATAAGCCAGTCAGTGAAAAACCCTTCTTAACGTATTCAAGCTTGAATTGCGTAGAATTCAAACCGGAATAATCGGCCATTGAATAACCGCTTCCGAAATTGTCGATATAACGCTGATTGCTTCTTTTCGAATCGATGATCGATGCAGAAAAGTTTACTCTTCCGTCTTCAATCTTCTTCCCAATGGCAAAAGATGTCTCTTGTCCTGAAAGTGTGTTTTCATAAGTAGAAGCCGAAACACTCGATGCAATACCGTTGAGCTCCGATGTCTCGGTGATGATATTGATAACGGCATATTCGGCATTTGCTCCGTACATCGCGCTGCCCGGACCGCGAATAATTTCAATTCGTTTAATCAAACCAAGCGGATAATGCCCTCCAAACTGAAGTGTTGAATAAAGGTCTTCGTTCATCTCCATTCCGTCCCAAAGCATCAGGACCTTACCCTCGTGTCCCCAGTTTCCGCGAACAGAAACGCCTACAATGCCTTCCACATCAAATCCAAAATCGAAGCCGGGAACGCTCTGAAGTACCTGAATCAGGTCGTGCGCACCTGATTTTCGGATTTCTTCCTGTGTAATAACGCTAACGATTCCGGGTGATTCCCGGTTTGTCATAGGCAAATCAGACGCAACAGAGACGCTAACGTTCATTAGCTGTTCCAGCGTCATTTCATAAAAAGGGATAGAGTCGGGCTTATCGCTTCCGTTGCCCTCGGCCCGCACATAAGCCGATCCCGTTAAAATCAGTAGAGAAAGTAATATAAGTCGCATGTAGATGATTCCCTCTAATGGGAATTTCCTACATTCTTATACTAGAAACGGGCTTGATGGTATGCGTCAATTCATCGGCCAATGCCGTGCTTACTTACAACTGTAAGATTTTAGTGGTTTTTGTCAAAAAACTTCTGACACACGTCAGTGAACAATTCGTGATAACCAGGCGCGCTTTTCGGTACGCACCGTCAAAAAGTAAACACCGGCAGAAAGGTCTTCCAGATTTATCGGGTAAATCGTCTGAGAAGCAATGGAGCTTTCTTCGCTGCGGAAAACAATCTGGCCTATACTATTTGTCAATTCAAATGTGAAACGTGAAATGTTTGTCTGCCCGAAATGAACATACAAAAACGACTGAGCAGGATTTGGATAAACAGTATACGGTGCCGACATCTCCGCCTCTTCAATACCAACTAAAGAAACGTGCGATTGTGGCGAGGTGGCCGAACATCCATTGGCGTCGGTTGTCATCACAGAATAATATCCGGAAAGCGTAGCCGTATACTGCTGCGACGTTGCACCGGAAATCGGAATGTTGCCATAATACCATTGGTACTGTGATGCGGGAGTTGATGTAAGTACGTTTCCGGTTTGAGTAAATGATGGCGTAGTCGGAATAGCAGATACGTGAATCAGATTGCTGACTACTAAGGTGTCGCTGCCGGTCGTATTGGTTGTAATCAATGTCACATTGTATGTTCCCGGTGTTGAATAACAAACCGATGTCGGATTCTCCGCCGTAGATGTCGACGGAGTAGCACCCGGAAACTGCCATTGCCAGCCGGTCGAATTCAACGAAAGGTCAACGAAATCAACGCATGCTCCTCCGCAAAGTCCCGTATCGCTGCTGATGAAATTAGCCGTAGGACGAAGCGAACAATTTACGACGTGGATATAAGAATTCTGTGTGAGCGTGTCGGAACAGAAGCCGTTCGACACTATAAGAGTCACATTGTAATTTCCAATATTACCATAACAAACTGTCGGCGGATTCTGGCTGATCGAAGCCGCAGGATTACCGCCGCTGAATGTCCATCGCCATGATGTGATTCCCGCTCCGGATTGATTAGAGAAATTAACACAACCGTTTTGGCAAATGGATGTCGTTGCTGCGTTAAAATTAGCTACAGGTGTAGTGCGAATCGTTATCAGATTCAAGAGCGATTGAGTCGCAGAACAACCTCCGGCAGCAGCAGCAGTAAGCGTAACCGTATAAACCCCGGAGTAGTATAGGTGTGAGATGGCGAAGTTGCTGACGAACTGCCTCCATCGCCAAAATCCCATGAGTATGTATTCGAACCCGATGTGCTATTAGTGAACTGGATTGTTGCTCCGTCGCACGCCGTTGTAGATGATGGTGCAAACGCAACGGCAGGAAGATCGCTCACAGCAACAACAATCGTTGTATCGTCGGTACAGTGCGCTGTAGAAACGGTGAGCGTTACATTGTAACTACCGGCGTTTTGATAGAAATGTGCAGGAGAAATTGAAGAAGATGTTAGTCCATCATCGAAATCCCAGGCGTACGTTGTTAATGGATCGCCGTTTCCTGTTGATAAGTTGGTAAAACGAGAACTATCATCCAAACAAACCGCATTTGTACTGAAAGAACTGAGTGGTTGATTGTAAATTGAAATGTAATTGCTTCGAACCAGTGTGTCTCCACAGCTTCCTTGCGAGGCAATCAGTGTAACGGTATAAGTTCCTGCCGTAGTATAAGCATGAGTCGGTGTGGCTAATGATGACGTTGCACTTCCGTCGCCAAAGTTCCACGTGAAAACAGGTGAGCCTGTTGTTGTATTACTAAATGCAATTGCTGTTCCTCCGCACGATGATGTCGTCGCTGTACTAAAATTAACCACCGGTGCCGGTGAAACGGTAACAGTAATCGTAGTGTCGTCGGTGCAATGAGCGGTGGCTATTGAAAGATTTACCAAATAACTTCCTGCTGTCGAATAAAAATGCGTAGGAGATGCAACGCTGCCATTCGTTCCGTCATCGAAATCCCATGTGTAGCTTGTAATCGGATCGGCACACGAACTGCCATTGGTGAAATGAACTGTATCGCCGAGGCAAACGTTCGTCGTTGTAAACGAGCTCAGCGGCAGAGCATAAATTGTTATGTAAGCCGGACGAGTCACCGTATCCGAACAACTGCCTTGTGAAGCAATGAGTGTAACGGAGTATGTTCCCGGAACGGTGTACGTATGTGTTGGAGATGTCTGCGAAGATGTTCCGCTGCCGTCGCCGAAGTTCCACGTGAAAGTGGGTGTACCTGTGGTAGTATTCGTAAACGAAACGGATGCCGGTCCGCATGAAGTCGTAGTTGCTGTACTGAAATTCGCAATTGGTCCCGGAGAAACTGTTACCGTAAGGCTCGTGTCATCACTGCAATGTGCAGTGCTCGCAGTTAACACAACGGTGTATGTTGCTGCCGACGAATAATAATGCGAAGCCGAAGGAATGGACGATGTCGTTGCATCACCAAATGCCCACGAATAACCGACAATCGGATCGCCTGAGGAACTAGATAGATTCGTAAAATGTACGGAGTCGCCCAAACAAACATTTGCAGTCGAAAACGAACTGAGCGGATTATTATAAACGTTGATATACGCCGGACGAACTAAAGTGTCTCTGCAAGATCCCTGCACGGCAATCAAACTTACTGTGTATGTTCCCGGAGTACTGTATGTGTGCGTTGGTGTTGCAGACGATGAGCTTGCACTGCCGTCACCGAAATCCCATGTACGTTGGTGAACCGGCTGTTGTATTCGTGAATGCAGCAGTAACACTTCCGCAGCCGCTTGTTGAGGGAGTAGAGAAATTAACTATTGGGCCTGAAGTTACGCTTACACTCACTGTATCATAATCGGTGCAATAAGCTGTCGATGCCGCCAGAATAGCGGTATATGTACCCGAGGCCGAATACATGTGCGCAGGATTTGTCAATGCAGAGATTCCTCCGTCACCAAACGTCCATGAATAAGTTGTTATCGGATCTCCATTGCCTGTTGATGCATTCGTAAAATGTGCACTGTCGCCCTGGCAAACCGTTGTCCCCGTAAAACTACTTGTTGGCTGATGATGAATTGCAATGTAGCCGGTACGGATTAAAGTATCTGCGCAAGATCCAAGGGTAGCAATCAGTGTAACTGTGTACGTCCCTGAACTTGTATAGGTGTGAGACGGATTCGTTGAAGAAGATACAGCACTTCCATCGCCAAAATTCCATGTATAGCTTGGGCTACCGGTTGTCGTATTGGAGAATTGCACCGTCAACGAATCACATCCCGACAAAACGGGTGCCGTGAATGCCACGACGGGAGCCTGGTTCACAGAAACCGTTATCGTTGTATCGTCGTTGCACGAAGAAGAGTTTGCTGTCAGGGTTACGTTATATGTTCCCGCTGAAGCATAAGTGTGCGAAGGGTTTGTCGAAGAAGAAGTCGGTCCGCCGTCACCGAAGTTCCACGTGTAACCGGTAATCGTTGTTCCGTTGCCGGTCGAAAGATTGCTGAACGAAATCGGATCGCCCAAACAAACAGCCGTAGGAGCAGAGAAGGATGAAAGCGGTTTCGCATTCACCGTAATCATATTTGTCGTCGTGTGTGTTGATGTACACCCGCCGTTGGTTCCTGTAACTGTTACCGAATACGTTCCCGGCGTTGTGTATGTATGCGATGGCGTACCCGAAGAGAACACAACTGTTCCGTCACCAAAATCCCACGTGAAAGAACTCGCATTAGTAGATGTATTAGTGAATGTAATAGCAAGTGGTGAACACCCGCTTAAAGGAGATGCTGTAAAACTAATTGTCGGCGTTGTGTTTACCGTTACCGTCTGCGATGATGAACTTGTACATCCACTGCTCGATGTTGCTGTCATTGTCACCGTATAGCTTCCTGCCGACGGATATGTGAATGATGGATTTTGCTGAGTAGAAGTATTTCCTCCACTGCCGAAATTCCATGACCATCCTGTAATAGTTCCTGCCGATGAAGATCCTGTGCCGGTGAAAACTGTTGCGCTGCCCGAACAAACTGAGCTTGCAGTGAATGACGATGTAACATTGTCGATACTTACCACAACAGGATATCTTACCGCACCCGGACACGCAGCCACATAATAGGTAACGGGGCCGGTATTGATAACCGGTGTAGTGTATGTCGTGCCGGTTCCGACAGATGTTCCGCCAATTGCCTGAGTATACCAGTTAAAAACAGTTCCGGGAGGAATTATCCCGGTTGTTGTAACTGTGAGTGTCGCTGTACTTCCTGCACATACACCCACATTTGTCGGAATAATATGTAATGTGTTTACGGTTTCGTTCGGCATTCCGGCTCCACCTTTCGTTGCGCCATTAGGGGGAAATTCTGTAAGACCAAATGAATTTGTTGTTCCGTTATTTCCGCCGTTTGCAAAACATCCGATCGCTCCGCCGGACTTTGCTATATATCCACCGCCACCACCACCACCGGGACCTTCGGCTTCAGTCACGAATGAAGTAACAAGCTGATTTCCTCCGGCACCGCCATTGGCACTTACTATAATACCGGCGATCGTTCCCGATACATCCAGTATAACTGTTCCGCCTGCACCACCGCCACCGGCACCATCGGTACCAGATCCGGTTGTGTTGAAACCATTTTGTCCGTTTGCATTTATTAATCCTGAACCGGAAACACTTCCATAGCTGAGCAGATAAACGATTCCTCCGCCATTACCACCGGCGCCGCCGAATAAATCATTTTGATCACCGGCTCCACCGCCACCACCAAGAAAAATTCGTCCGGTAGAATAGTCGAGAGGATGACCTCCGCGACCACCGTTATCTCTCCGCTGATCACCACCCCATGTAGGGCTGAATGTTCCTAACGTTGTTGCGTTTTGATTGCTCGACGAGAATGAATATCCACCTTCACCGCCACCGGAAGAAACGGAAGCAGCAAAACCCGAATAGACAAGATTCCATGCGTTTGCCCAGGTAGGTGTAGAAACATCGGGAACTCCACGGCCTGTATAACCGAGTGTGCCGCAATTTGCGCCACCACCACCACCGGCATCGTGTGAGCTTGCGCCACCACCACCGTTGGCAGGAGAACCTTTGCAATATCTTCCATTCATTGCATCGTAATCAGTCTGTGATCCTGCAATTCCTTCGCCTTTCTCGGCACCGTAATCGTTCGTCGGCCAACGCCAGTTCAGCACACCGAAGAATGCATTGTTGTCACCAACCAATGAACCGGCGCGAAATCCGCGAGCAGAAACATCGATCTGACCATTCATAGTTGTCGCACCCTGAACCTCGAGCACAACAGCGCCTCCTATAGAACCATTCCACGCTGTGGCAATAATGCTACTGCCGGCGTTTATTGTTAAGCTCGCAAAACGTGGAACGCGAATAATCTGTGTCTTGCCTGCAGCAGTATAATTATACGAGAGCTGACATGCTGTTGTAATCGTCGTACCGTTTGGCACTGTCGCTACCTCGGCGAATTCGTGATTACCGCAATTGTTATACGAAGTAATGCTGCCGTATGTGGAGTCGTCGCCCGTAAGCATCGACGCACCTTGCATTTGGATAATGAAAATTAAATCGCCCGGAGCCAGTGGCGCAGAGAAATTCGTCGACAACGCGCTTGATGCAACCTGAATGCTACTCGCACCGGCGGAAACGTTTGCCGTAAGCGTAGTGTAATCATTTAGAACAGTGGAGGGAGACGATACTGTACGCGCGCCATCTTTACCCGCCTGTCCATAAATTCGGGCAGTGGTAAAGACACAAAAAGCTAGTAAGAGAAAAACGGACTTCGCCGGAAATCTCAACTTCATAGGCAGGACTATCGATTTTAACAAAAATACAAAAAGTAAGGGGACTTTTCTGGTAATTTACTGAACGACCATACATTAGACCTATTATTACCGATTAATGACCGAAATGGTTATTCCCAGCGGAAAAATTTCACGGCGGCAGCATAAATCAACACGCCAAAACCGGCTAAAATCAATAATTCGGTCGAAATTCCCATAAAACCAACGCCTTCGAACGCCACCTTCCTTAAAGCGTCGTTCAAATAGGTGAGGGGTAGCATTTTGCTTAAAACCCGAATCCAGGTCGGAAACGAATCAACCGGGAAAAATGTACCGCTGAGCAAAAACTGCGGCATGGTGAAAATGTTTGCAATTGGAGGAATAACGTTCTCGCTTTTCGCAATTCCGGATATCACAAAACCGATTCCCATAAAAATAACAAGCCCGAAGGCCGAGAGTACCAACATTTCCAGAACCGTCATCCAGCCTTTGACTAACGTGAAACCAAAAACAAAATGACCGACAATAATGATAAACAATGAACCAATAAGCTGGAATACCAATCGGCTTAATGTTTCTCCCATGATAATATATGGTCGTTTAATGGGTGTTGCGAAAAATCGTTTCAGAACCAGTGTCTGACGTAAAGAGAAAAACACAAACGCTGTTCCAAATACACCGGCACTAAGAATTGAAAACCCTAACTGTCCCGGAAGAATAAAGTCAATCATCTGGTATTCTCTTCCGCTGCTTTGCATCTCACGAAACTCTGCCGAAGGTAAATTTACCGTTGCCATTTGTACATCGTGTGTGCTAAGTCCCGATGCCATCGCCTTGTAATGCTGAATATTCTGCTTGTCGATGATGTTGGTTAATATCGAAGAAACAAACAGCCCCTTCTCTCCTGCAGCTTTCGAAGTTGTGAGTGTTACTCGCTCTGCAACTCCGCTATCTGTCATGCTCTTTTCAAACATTACAATCGCATCAATACGTCCTTTGTCGAGTCGATCCTGCATTTCCTGATCGGAAAGATTCATGACGCGTTCAATGTTTGGCGTTGACTTAAAAAGTGAATACACTGCTCCGGTTGTATCGCTGCCCGGTACGATTCCAACTTCCATATTAATTCGATTCGATTTAATGAAACCGAAAACGAAAATGAAAATAAGAGGAAAGGCCAGACTAAAAATTACTGCCGACGGATTCCGAATCATTGCACGAAAACTTGCTTTTGCAATCGCAAGCATGGCAACTATCTGAGAGTATTTCTTTTTATTGCTCATACTATTCGTCCCTCCATTCGTAACCGGTTAATGACAAAAATACATCTTCGAGATTCGCCTGCTTGACCGGCTTCTTACGATCAAAACCGGATGCAATTAATTTATCGATGAGCGCCAATGGCGAATCGATGGCAATAACTTTTCCCTTCTCTACAATAGCAACACGATCGCAAAGAATTTCCGCCTCGTCCATATAGTGCGTCGTAATGACAACGGTTGTTCCTTTTTGGCGAATGTCTTTAATCAATTCCCAAAGATTACGGCGAGCCTGTGGATCCAGTCCGGTAGTGGGCTCATCGAGAAATACAATTTTAGGCTGATTGATCAACGTTGTAGCAATGGAAAAACGCTGCTTCTGTCCGCCTGAAAGTTCCTTGTATTTTGCCTTACCACGCGTTTCCAGACCAACACGGCTGAGAATGTCATGGTTATCGATTACGACGTTATAAAGGCCCGCAAACATGTCCAGAAGCTCGTTTAGCGTGAGCGCAGGATAATAGTTTGCCGCCTGAAGCTGAACACCGATCTGCTGCTTTATTTCATCAGCATGGCTTTCGAGTTGATAGCCGGCAACAATCACTTCTCCCGAGGTCTTCTCTCGCAGTGATTCAATAATTTCTAAAGTTGTGGTTTTTCCTGCTCCATTGGGGCCGAGAAGTCCAAAGATTTCTCCTTCAAATACCGTAAAACTAATTCCGTCTACGGCTTTGATGTCCTGATAATGCTTTACCAGATTTTTAACCTCAATAATAGGGTTTTTGCTCACTCCCAAAAGTTTGGTGCGAATCTACCTCATTAATCCAAAAGTAGGTGAATCGAAAATTAATTTTCCGGAAAAATATAGTCGTAATCCTGTCTTATCGCCCGTTAAAAGAGGTTTAGGCGGCTCATCAGATTGTCTTTGTACGACTTACCAATCGGAATACGGTTTCCGTCAATGATACAGGCATTTTCCTCCAATGCGTTGATCTTTTCGAGTTGAACAATGTATGAACGGTGAACACGCGCAAAATTAAGTTGTGGCAACTTCGACTCAATATCTTTCATCGAACTGTGCAAAATAAATTGCTCTTTCGACGACGTTTTAATGATGACGTAGTTATCAAGCGCTTCAATCCATAAAATGTCCTGGAAGTTTACTTTCACGAAACGAGAATCTTTCTTAACGAAGAAACTGTTGTTTGCGTAAATGTTTTCGAGGAAGTTGAAAAGGTTTTTATCGGTACCGGTCTCCTGCACCTGATCACGACGACCCGGAGATGTCATCACAAATGCACAGCCGTTGATTTTATTGTTTACCGTTAAGATAGGGAAGGTGTTCACCGAAACTTTTTGTTCTGAGGCACCATTCGATACCGGAACTTCGGCATCGGTATCTTGTTTCGTTGTGTCGCCGACAACGGTATGAGCAAGTGTCTTAAATACGGAACGTGTTTCGTTCGTGCAATTCTTCATCGCGATGGCAATGTCTTTACCTAATGCTTCCTGCTTGAGGCAACCGGTAAGTGTTTCGGCCATCTTATTCATGAAAATAACTTTCTCGTTAGAGTCGGTGATGATCACTGCTACTTCAATACTGTCGAGAGCTGCAGCAAAGCGATTGCCCTTATTCTGCATCTCAAGATCCTTCGTGTATTTGTAGAACGCAATCTCAATTGCGGTACGAATATCGTCCTCTTCGAATGGCTTAATGATATAACCGTATGGCTCGGTCAATTTCGCACGCTCAAGAGTGTTCTTATCGGAAAATGCCGTAAGGAAGATAAACGGAATCTGATAGTGCTGATGAACCTGCTCCGCAACCTGAATACCGTCGATCTCGCTACTCTTCAAATTAATGTCGAGCAATAAAATATCCGGATTAAGTTTCTCGATGGA
The DNA here is from genome assembly GCA_016721305.1 of Bacteroidota bacterium. Taxonomy (GTDB): domain Bacteria; phylum Bacteroidota; class Bacteroidia; order AKYH767-A; family 2013-40CM-41-45; genus JADKIH01. The sequence continues at coordinate 317,462 of JADKIH010000003.1, read as the reverse complement.
GTCGAGCGCCTTTTTGCCGTTTGCAAATGGATCAAACGCCTCGTAACCCAACTTCTTCAAAATTCTCTGAATGTCTTTCGCAACGATAATCTCGTCTTCAACAATCATTATTTTCAGTGCGGCCATATCTTGTTTTAAAATTTAAAACTCTAAACTAATCTTTTTTCTGTCTTATTTATTATCCATTGTGGCGAGGATACGTAAAAGTGACCTCGAAGGTTGTTCCTTTATCGCGGGAAACCTTTAATTCGCCGTCTAATTGACTTGTCAGGGCTTGAATAAGCTGCATTCCCAACGACTCGGAAGCTTCAACTTCGAAGCCTTGTGGTAATCCGACGCCATCGTCGCTCATTCTCAGTGTGGCCTTCTTTCCGTCATGCTTAATTTCTATTGTGATAGTTCCACGTGACTCACCCGGAAAGGCATACTTATACGAATTCGAAACAATTTCATTGATGAGCAAACCGCATGGCATAGCGGTATCCATATCGAGTCCAAGCGGGTCGCCGATAATGGCAACTTTCACGCGATCGGTTTTGTCGCCGTATGATTGGTACAAGAACTGACAAAGCTTTTCAACGTACTCGGCAAAATTGATTTCACTGAGCTCGTCGGACTGATAAAACTTCTCATGCACAAGCGCCATCGAACGAACACGGTTCTGTCCGTCTTTCACGGCCTTCAATGTGTGTTCGTCTTTGATATAACCACTCTGCAGATTCAATAAACTGATAATGATTTGCAGATTGTTCTTAACGCGGTGATGGATTTCTTTCAGCAAAACATCTTTCTCTTTCAAAGATGCTTCAATCTGTTTTTGCATGTTTTTACCGGTGGTAATATCGGTATCCACAACTACAAGCTTTTTCAGATTGTTGTCTTCGCCATATATCGGTGTCAGTGTCGAAGAAATCCAAATGTTCTGCAGATTGTGCGTCGTTACGTTACTTTCGAAAATTCGAGAGTGGCGATTTTCGATTGCCTGCTTTATCTCGGCTTCGATATTTGTGTAAACATTTATCTCCGACAACTTTTTAGCAGCAATCGACTCTTTCGTCATTCCTGTCAATCGCACAAATCCGTCGTTTACCCACTCAATATCTCCCGCCGTGCCGGCGATTAAAACAGCGTTATCCGTTCTGCTTGCCACGAGCGAAAGTTTTTCCAGTTCCAGATTTTTCTCGGTAAGCTGTCGTGTCTTTACCTCCACCCGTTCTTCCAACAAACGACGAACACGACGAAATGTACTGATCCGTAATCTGAAATAAATGTAAATCGTGCCCATAAACATCAGGAAACTGATGATGATGAGTGTAACGTCTCTCCAAAAAGGAGAAGGATCTAAATTATCCGCAGCGGTATTCAGTAAAAGCACAGATCTGTCTAAAATTATATAAGCTAACGATGCTTTTACTTAAAAACAGACAAAATGTTCGAAAAAAGGCCCACAAATCGTTGTGGGCCTCATATTCAAAGTCTTCTATGCTTTATTTATCGGGGTTATTGAGCTTACTATGCCTTTTACTGTATCCGAAATAGATTACAAAGCCAATCGCCAGCCAGACACCAAGTCGTGTCCAGTTGGTCCAACCCAGGCCGTAAATCATGGCAGCGCATACCAGAATTCCTAAAATAGGGACAAATGGAACTAAAGGCGTTTTGAACTGACGTGGTAAATCGGGATCGGTTTTGCGGAGGATGATAATGCCGGCACAAACCAGAATGAAGGCGAAGAGTGTTCCTATGCTTGTCATATCGCCGACGATATCGCCCGGAACAAATCCGGCAAAGAGTCCGACGAATACAAAGAACAACAGATTCGATTTGTAAGGTGTGTGAAACTTCGGATGAACTTCAGAGAAAATTTTAGGAACCAGCCCGTCTTTACTCATTGAATAAAATACGCGTGATTGTCCCATAAGCATAACAAGAATTACAGAGGAGAATCCGGCGAGAATGGCAACGGTCACCAATTTAGCTAACCAACCATAACCCGTCATGTACGTCTGAATTGCAAAGGCAACAGATGCCTCCTTCCCCGACTTTCGGAAATCGTCTATAGATGCCACACCGGTAAGAACGTGAGCAAACAGAATATACAGAACGGTACAGATTGCGAGAGACCCGAGAATACCAATCGGCATATCCTTCTTTGGATTCTTTGCTTCCTGCGCCGCAGTTGAAACTGCATCGAATCCGATGAATGCAAAAAAGACCACACCGGCCGCACCGAGAATGCCCATGATACCACCATAGCTGTGATCGACCCCTTGTGAGTCGGTGTAAATAGATGGCTCAGGAATGTAATTAGCGTGATTCACCGGGTTGATATAAGACCAGCCGAGGATGATGAAAAGTATTACGATGGCAACTTTAGTAACAACGATGATTCCGTTTACAAAAGCTGATTCTTTGGTACCGCGTATAAGAAGTAGGCTCAATACCAGAATGATGAAAACTGCGGGGATGTTCATGAGGCCGTGAATGGCGGGATTCATCGGATCTACTTCGAAAGGAGAGTGACACCATTGGAATGGGACGTGCAATCCGATATACTGAAGTAGCTTATTCAAATATTCACTCCACGCAATACTTACGGTAGCTGCACCAATTGCATACTCAAGAACTAAATCCCAGCCGATAATCCAGGCAACAAACTCGCCCATCGTCGCATATGAATATGTATATGCGCTTCCGGCGATAGGAATCATGCTGGCAAATTCGGCGTAGCAAAGACCGGCAAGAGCACAGCCGATGGCCGCAACAATGAAACCGATCGTTACAGCAGGCCCTGCATTATTAGCGGCTGCGGCGGCAGTTCTGACAAATAAACCGGCGCCAATAATGGCACCAATTCCTAAAGCAACGAGATTGGAAGCGGAAAGCGTTTTCTTTAAGCCGCCGACCTCATTGGTCTCTTTCATTAATTCGGCAATCGGTTTTTTTGTTAAAAGTCCTGATCCCATAGATGGCTGGTTGTAGTTGTGAGTTTACGCAAAGTAAACACAAATTGGATACAAACAAAAAACCCGACCAATCGGGCCGGGTTTTAACTTTTGTTTCTTAGGGTTGGGTTACTTCGTCTTCGGAGTACGTCCTTCGAGTTGGTCGATACCCTGAATTACGCTCTTTTTGTCCTCCGGTTCTAACGGAAGCGCCAACTTCTTCTTCAGATAAAACAAAGCGTTTGCATTGTCTTTCTTAAGGATATAGTAGTATGCCAAATAACCGTAGGCTTTGATAAGGCCGTTTATGTATTTGCTGCCATTCGCGGAATCCGCTTCGGCCAACGAATCGTATTTCTCATAAAACGGTTTCGCCAAACCTTGCTCTGATGTGCTGTCAATATGTGAATTTACATCTGCTCTCCAGAGCCATCCGCTTGCATACTTCGGCGAAAGTTCGTTAACGTTCTTGAAAGAAGAGTCTGCAAGACCGAACTGATTGTTATAGTAAAGTGCACGACCAAGATTGTAGTGATCCACAACTTTTACATCCTTGCCTCCGCCAACGAGTTGCTGAAGATTGATGATAGCGTTAGGATACTGTTTGAGTTTAATCCAGATGTTTGCCATTTCTCTTAACACATCAGTTTTCGAAGGATCAAGAGCATATGCTTTTTGAAGCTGTTCAATTGCAAGCGAATCTTTTCCGGAATTAGAGGCTCCCAGAAGTTTTCCGTAATACTCATAGTCCATTGACGTTCTGTTCTCTTGTGTCAATAAACGGAAAAGGTGCTCTACCGTTTTCAATCCTTTGTCGTACTCTTTTGTCTCAAAGTATGAATAGGTAAAAATGCGAAGCATAAGAATGTTGTTCGAGTCACATTTCTGCTGAACCTGATTCAACTCTGCTAATGCGTCAGTATAATTCTTACTGAAATAGAGGAACGATGCGTAACGTAAACGAGCTCCGCAATTGTTTTTTGAAAGCTCAAGGTAGCGACGGTATTCCTCCTTCGCCTTATCGAGTTTCCCTAATTTGAAAGAAACCTCTCCAAGCTCACGGTGAGCCGGTGCGTAGTCGGGGTCAATTGTAATTGCCTTCTCAAACTCTTGTGCTGCTCCTTCAAAATTAGTTGAGCGTTTGTAAAGTTTTCCTTTGCTCACCAAAGCACGTGCAAGAGACTGATTTATTTCCAGCGCACGATTGTAATAATCGGCGGCCAGTGTTCCGTTGTTTAATTCTGTGTAAATATCACCGTAAAGCAGGTTAATCTCGGAATTCTTTCCATCGATACCGCCTTTGTTCTTGTAATGAATCAATGCCTCGGCTGCTTCGATAAGTGTGCGTGGGTCTTTTGTAGATGCCTTTGAAACAGCTTCGTCGATAAGCACCATCGCAGCTTTCACATTATTGGTAGCATCTTCTAAACGGTTTTTTAATTCCGGATTCGACGGGTCTTTATCACTGGCAACTTTTGCTTCATGAATATTTGTCGTGTTCAACAATGTCTTTGCACGACCTATTTTAATAAGCAAGTTGTTAGGGTCAACGGTTGAGCCTTTTTCAAAAATTATTTTTGCTGAGTCCTCACCGCCACCAGAAAGCAGATTGTCGCCGTAATAATAGTACAGCGATGCATCGGTGGGAGTAACGCTAATAAGATGCTGATATATCGCAGATGCAGCTTCAAATTGTTCGTTCTCTGTGAGCTTGCGGGCGTCCTGAATAGTTTGAGCGTTTACTAACGACACCAAACTCAAGAAGAGTCCCAAAAACACTAATTTCTTTTTCATAATTCCTTTTAGTTTACCTGGATAATTCTGACAGGCATGGTTGCCGGAAGTAATCCCATCATTCGGATCATGCGTTGTCCTTTATCGGCGGCGACAAAGGAAGCAAAGCCTGTGCCAAGGCCGTTTCGGCCCTCGCGACTGATGATCATGACTTCACGGGTAAGCGGATAATTCTTGAGTGCAATATACGCCTGAAATGGCTGAAAATAGTCAGTTTGATTGCCTAAACTATCTTTTTGAGCCAGGCCGACGACCTTAATTTTCTTCAAAAACGCATTCGAGGCCGGATCGTCGCGATCGCTGATCCAGTTGACTCCGATAACGCCAATGGCTCCGGGGGTATTGCTGACGTAATCTACAACGGCAGCGTTTGAGCTGGTTGCATAACTGTTTGCGGGCAGATTTCCGGTATCCAGGAATTTCTCCTTGAGGTACCGGGCATTCGCCGAGCCGTTACGATCATACACAACGCGGATCGAATCTTTCAGCTTTCCTCCGCTGACCTGGTTCCACGTGGAAATTTTTCCACGTACGATGCCCGACAATTGTTCCACGGTAATGTTCGTGTCGGTGTTCGCCGGATTTACAATGAGCGCGATGGCGTCTTCAGCAATTTTCAGGCTGCGAGGAATTATCTTTCTGCTTTCGAAGTACGATTTCTCATCGGACGTCAGTTCGCGACCGGTAATTGCCAGGCGAATTGTGTCGTTCGTCATCAGCTGATTAAAGATCTCTGATTCGGGAAGGTATCGCACATTGATTTTTGCGTACTTATAAAGCTCCATAAACGTGTCGATCTGAACCTGAATGAGTGGCTGATATGACTCGTCGGCTAAAATGGTAATCTCGCCCGTAGTAGGGGTATCGTCGTATGGTTCGTGTTTTACGTCGCCACGATTGCAGGCGCCCAGAAAAAGAAGGGGGAAGAGAAGAATAAATGCGGCTTTTCTAGTTTTCATTCTGCGCGTTTTTATTTCGCATGTGCAACTTGATGAATCGATAAACAGCATATGCGAGAAGGACGCCGCCTAACAAATACCTGTCTTTATCAGACATGGAAGGTAGTTTCCAAAAGAAAAGTGTAAGGCCACCTGCGGCGTACATACCTGCCATCAGGAGATTCAGTAAGTATGAGATACGCTCGGCGGAAGACTTTCGCCTTGACATGAATAGATTATTTCAAATTGAAGTTAACCGGAAGGGTAAACTGAACCTGCACGTCGCGACCGTTCTGACGTCCCGGTTTCCAATCGGGCATTGAACGAACAACGCGGAGGGCTTCTTCATCACAACCGCCGCCAATACCACGAGCGATTTTTGCATCGCGAACTTTACCGTCTTTACCTACAACGAATGTTACGTAAACACGACCGGTGATACCGTTTTCCTTAGCGATAGATGGGTATTTAATGTTATTACCCATGAATTGTAAAAGTTTTTCTTCTCCACCCGGGAAAGCGGGCATCTCTTCAACCACGGTAAATACTTTACCTTCATCCGGATCAGCTACTACTGGATCGGGAGGAAGATCCGGAAGATCTTTTTCACCTTCTTGTGTAACGGTAGAAACGGTTTGGTCTTTTACTTCTTCTTGTGTTGGAGGTGGCTCCTGAGCCTCTTCATCCTTCACAACCTTCGGTGGAGTAAACTTGATGGTTTGCTGAACCGGTGGCGGAGGAATTACAGGGGGTGGCGGAGGAGTTGATTTATCGATTGGCGGAGGTTCGGCCAAAGTAATTGCTTCGGTAACCTTCGCTTCTTTTTGTGCTACTTTTTCTGCCAAATAAGATATTGCCATAGGTAATACTACGGCAAGGCTGAGGCCGGTAACAGAAACGAGCAGAGCCGTTACTATGCGCTTCTGATATTTCGAGCGCAGAACGTATGCTCCGTATTCCTTGTTGCGGTGCTCAAAAGAAAGCTTGATCGTCTCAGGATTTACCGCATTTGACCAGTCAAGTGAAAATTTCATTTACTACCTGTTATTTGGTGTTTTTTACTAGCTCTTTTTCGGAGTCGGATAAATCTACGATGGCGTAACGGCCAACATTGCATACAAGCATTTCATCGAGAATGTCGACGAGGTTTTTGTATTTAGATGATTCATCCGGTTTAATAAGAACGATCAAACCTTTTTTCTCTGCTGCTTTCACTGCAGATTTATGCTGTTTGATAATGTCTTCTTTGTCTTCAATCAATCCGCGCTTCACAGAATCGTCGACCATTTTAACCTGATCGTAAACGAGTTTGTTTTTCTCGAGCAACATTTTGTGAATGCTCATTGGACCGTTTTCCGAGAAATCACCTACGTGAGTTTCAGGCGGAGTGTTCGGATCATCGATACCAACGTACCAGATAATACGATCGTCTTTGGTGAGGATTACAGACACGGTCTGAGAAGCGGGAACTTTCGTACGGTCTTCTTCCTTAATCTGGTCTTTCACCGGCATGGTAATGTCCATGGTCTTCGGCTTGCTGAAAGTCGTCGTAAGGATAAAGAACGTAAGGAGAAGGAACGCAAGGTCAACCATGGGAGTCATGTCGATATGTGTCGATGACTTCTTGGCGCGGACCTTTTTGTGTTTGCCCCCTTTTTCGGAGCCTTCCTGCTGTTGTACTTCTGCCATTGTGGACTATAGTTGTGTTCCGTCTGAAGACGGAACGAATTCAATTATTGTTTTGGTGCTTCTGCCGGACCTGCCTCAAGATTTGTGATGAGGGCGAAACGATTTGCTTTGTTGTCTTGCAGAATAGAAATTACTCGTTTGATAGTAGGGATATCAGCATCGCGATCGCCTTTGATAGCAATACTGTAACGCGGAGCCGCTTTACGGGCAGAGTTTACCCAGATTGCGAGTTCGTTGCTTGTAGAGTCGATTGGAATTCCGGCTGTTGCGAGATTCATTTTCTTGCGGCCGTCTTCGTCGCTGCTTAAGTATTCGCCCAGTTTATTGATAGGCATACCAACAGAGGCAAGTACGCAGAAACGTTTCTTTTGCTTTTCGTCGAAAGTCACTTTGAATTGCTCGGCAATACGGTCGAGAATGTCGGCGCGCATTTGCTGTCCTTCTACGTTAAAGAAAACTCGTCCTTTTCCATCAACAGTAAGCATGATGACGCCTTTATCGGGCAGAGGAATTTCACTAACGGAAGATGGCTGGTCGACGATTACGGGTTCATCCGGGCGGAATTTGGTGGTTAACATAAAGAATGTTACCAGCAAAAACGCCAGATCCACCATCGGTGTCATGTCCAGCGAAGGACTCTTTTTGGGTACTTTTATTTTTGGCATCGGATTGTCGGAAAATAAGAGGTGATTAATGATCAGATTCCATAACGGAATTCGATTTTTTACCAGCCTTTATCAAATTACGAAAGTCGGGACAGTGAATCCGCCGGGGCGGAAACGCCATTCTCCTCTGTAATTTTAACAAGGAGTGGCTTGATTAAGCACTCTTATAGCGTGATGCGAATGATTGAACAATGCTATAACCTGCTTCATCAATACCGTAAGTGATGTTATCGATACGGCTTGTGAAGAAGTTGTACATGATGATGGCAAAGGCAGATGTTCCGATACCAAGAGCTGTATTGATAAGGGCTTCAGAGATACCTGTTGAGAGGGCTACTGCATCCGGTGCGCCGGCTGTTGCAAGGGCAGAAAAGGCGCGGATCATGCCAAATACTGTTCCCAACAAACCAAGAAGGGTTGCAATTGAAGCGATTGTTGAAATAATAACGAGGTTTTTTGAAAGCATTGGAAGTTCGAGAGTCGTTGCCTCTTCAAGTTCTTTTTGGATGCCCAAAATCTTGCGTTCTTTATCAAGTTCTTTATCGTTTTCCATCAGACGATATGCGTCGATACCCGCGCTAACAACGTTCGCGATTGAACCGCGTTGTTTTGAGCACTCAGCTTTCGCGCCATTCAGGTCGCCATTCGCCATAAGGGTACGGATACGAGCAATAAAGGTCTCGATGCGTCCTGTTCCTTTTGATTTACCAATAGTGATTATTCTCTCAATTGAGAATGTTAATACGGTGATAAATGTTCCAATAAGTACCGGTACCAGATATCCACCCTTGTACATTGCAGCAAGAAGGTGATTTGGTAGTGGATTCTTTTCAATGTCTCCCCCTTCAAAACCGGACGGGTCGCCCATAATAAATTTCCAAATAAGGATTCCGACAATAATTGCAATAGGAATAACTAAAACTGCAAAGATGGCTTGGATACCGCTTCCGCCTTTAGATGATGAGTTGCTCATGATATAGTACTGTTTGTTAGTTTTTAGGAGTTTTAAAGACTTGATTAACGACGTAATTCCACAAAAAATTCTCTAGTGCAGAGTTTTTCGGGAGGACAATAATAGGAAATTCTGCTTAAATCCAAAACGCATAGCTTGTATTTAACCTTACAATGACAAATGCATAACGGTATTCAGAATTCTCAGACAGGTTTCGTGCGAAACCTTGTTTTAAGCAAAATTAGAGCAGACCAACGACCAGACCCGGAACGATTCCCAGGGCCAGGGCAATAACTGCTGCTACCACCATTACCACTTTGAAAAGTGGCGCCGGTGTTACCGCTTGATTGTCGCCATCTCTGAAAATGGCAATGATCAGTCGGAAATAGTACAGAACACCGATCAAAGATCCCGCTATGGCTATGAGAACCAATGGGGTAAGACCGTTCTGCATGGCAGTGGCAAAGATATAGTACTTGGCAAAGAACCCGGCTGTTGGCGGGATTCCGGCAAGCGATAAGACTGAAATTACAACCATCACGGCAACAAATGGGTTCTTTTTACCTAAGCCGTAAAATGATTCGATCGACTCATTTCCTGTTGCTCCGCTAACGGTAAGCAGAATGGCAAACGATGCAAGCGACGATGCGCTATAGGCAATCGCATAAAACAACAGCGACGATCCGGCTGAGCCGTTCATGGCCAAAATGGCCAATAACATGTAACCTGCATGTGAAATACTAGAGTAGGCCAGCATGCGCTTCACATTGGTTTGGTAAACAGCCAGAATGTTTCCGACGATAATTGTCAGCGCTGAAATTACCCACAATGTTGTATGCCACATGTGCGGCTGTCCTGCGAATGTGTGAATGAAGAGTCGGAAAAACGCCGCTACCGCAGCTGTCTTTACAACAGTCGACATGAAACTTGTAATGACGGTCGGCGCTCCCTGATACACGTCGGGTGCCCAGAAATGGAATGGTGCAGCAGACACTTTAAATGCCATGGCAATCATCATCATCAGAATGCCGGTGTAGAGCATCCATGAAGATTGTAAATCACCGGTGCCGATTTTTGCGGCTATCTGTGTGATATTAAACGATGCTGTCGCTCCGTAAACAAGAGCGATACCGAAGAGCAGGAAGCCTGTTGCAAAAGAACCCATAAGGAAATACTTCAGGGCCGATTCGTTTGACGCCAGCGAGGTTTTATTACTGCCGGCAAGAATGTACATGCTGATGGAAAGAATTTCAATACCAAGGAACAACATCAACATGTTGTTGAAAGATGTCATGAGTGTCGCGCCGATAAGTGCGAAAATAATGAGTGCGAAGTGATCGCTATTGTTGCTGTCGTCGGAGAAAAAGCCCGATGACATAATAAACCACAGGAATGTGGTTGCAATCATGGTAATTGAAAAGGCAAGTGAGTAGTTGTCGACAACCATCATATCGTTGTAATACGAAACGTTGGTGTTCCAGTCGCCGACGGCAGTAGCAATGGCTGCTATCAATCCGATGAAAACTACGGGCAATAAAATTTTCCGAATTCGGAAGATTTCAGAAAACAGACCTACAAGGCCAATCGACGTAAGTATAATTAAGGTTTTCAAGCGTAGTTTTTATTTCAATGAAACGGCAACGTGCTGAATGGAGTCTTTTAATGCTTCAACAGACGGTCCGGCAATATCGAGTAATGGTTTTGGATAAATTCCTATCCAGAAGATCATGATGACGATCGGAATGAGAACGGCTTTTTCGGAAAGCTCAAGCGCGGCGAAATTGTGTGTCTTTGCACTCTCAGCGCCAAGAGCAATTTTACGATAGGCGTTAAGCATATACCCGCACCGAGAATGATCGTAAGCCCGGCAAACGCGGCAAGCAATTGATTGTATTGGAAAACGCCGTTGATCAGTAAGAACTCGCCTACGAAACCATTGGTTAACGGAAGCGCTACTGATGCAAGCATGATAATCATGAAATACGTTGAGAAAACCGGCGCCGTCGTGCGAAGTCCGCCCAACTGTTCCATCTGGCGTGTGCCCGTACGCTGCTCGATCATATCGCAGATGAAGAAGAGGCCGACAACGTTGATACCGTGAACGAGCATTTGAATTACGCTTCCCTGCATTCCCTGCATTGTTAAGCTGAAAACACCGGCAGAAATTAATCCGACGTGGGCGATTGATGAATATGCAATCAGTCGTTTGAAATCTTTTTGTGACCAGGCGATGAGTGATGCGTACACAATTCCTATTACGGAAAGGATCATCGCCGTCATTCCCCACTCTTCAACACCCTGTGGAACTACCGGAAGCAACCAGCGGAGGAGTCCGTATACACCCATCTTTAACATGATACCCGAAAGCAACATCGTTCCCGGTGCAGGAGCATCGGTGTAAGTGTCGGGCTGCCATGTGTGGAAAGGGAAGATTGGCATTTTAATCGCAAAGGCAAGGAACAACATCCAGAACAACCAGCTTTGCTGGCCGCTGCTGAGGTGCAGACTATAAAACGCCTGCAGATCGAATGTGTGTGTTCCGGGGGTTTGCATCCAGAGATAAATCAACGCAACAAGCATTAATAAACTTCCGGCAAGAGTATAGATAAAGAACTTGAGGGTAATTTTAAGTCGGTCTTGTCCGCCCCACATGAGACAGATAAGATAAATTGGAATCAGCGCCAATTCCCAGAAGATGTAGAAGAGGAATGCGTCGAGCGATACAAACACGCCGATGAGCGCGAATTGCATCATCATAATAAGACCGTAGAAAAGTCCCGGCGATTTATATTCGCGACGGAAAGATGCGGTGATAATGAGTGGAACCAGGAATGTAGTGAGCATTACCAGCAAAAGGCTGATGCCATCCATTCCAACCTTGAACGAGATGCCAAGTTGCGGAATCCAGCTTTGACTGTGCAGAAATTGTGTTCCTCCGGTTGGAGTAAAACGCACGTAGAAACAAACAGAGTATGCGAATTCGATTACGGAAGCAATCAGTGCAACTTTTTTTGCATTGGCTCCGGAGAACGCTACTACGATTGCCGCAAGGAGCGGCAGAAATATCAGGACTGACAACATTTATTATAGATGCCGGGCTTTGTAGCGCGGCATTGAGATTACATGATGAGGTTGAGGAATAAAATCGCAATGATGCCAAACACCATGGCAAAAATGTAGAAGCCTACATTTCCGCTTTGAACAAAACGAATTGTCCGGGAGCTGCCCACTACGGCTTTATTTACAGAGTTCACAAGACCGTCGATGATTTTAATGTCGACGATTTTATAAAACACTTCACTCAAATATTTTAACGGACGAACGATGATGAAATCATATAATTCGTCGATGTAGAATTTGTGATATGACCAACGGGCAAACGATGTGCGTTCGCTGTCGTGCGCAACAGGAACGTGTTTTCCGGAGTATCGGTTTTTTGTACCAACTATAATTACAAGAAGGAGAACAACAGATACGACCATTAAAACAATTTCGAATGTGTGCGATGCTTCTTCGTGCAAGAATGCGGAAGGGAAAGTAAGCATTGGCTCAAGGAAGTTGTTCAACAAATGGTGTCCGCCAAAAACCTCGGGTATTCCAAGGAAACCGCCAACGGCCGATAAGATTGCCAGTACAATTAACGGTAGTGTCATTGTCTTAGGCGACTCGTGCAAGTGGTGTTCCTGATCGTGTGTTCCGCGGAATGTTCCAAAAAAGGTGAGGAAGAATAGGCGGAGCATATATATCGCTGTTAAGACTGCGGTAATTGCAAGCGTAACAAAAGCAACTTTGTTTTGGATCCAAACCTTGGCCAGGATTTCGTCTTTGGAGAAGAATGCGGCAAACGGAGGGAATCCGATGATGGCCAATGTGCCAATCATGAACACGAGGTAAGTAACAGGGAGCTTTCCTTTGAGTCCGCCCATTTTGCGAATGTCTTGTTCGCCACTCATTCCGTGAATAACGCTTCCTGCTGCGAGGAAGAGAAGCGCTTTAAAGAAGGCGTGAGTTGTAACGTGGAAAAGGGCTGTTGAATATGCGCCAACGCCGAGTGCAACGAACATGAAACCAAGTGGCGACACGGTTGAGTAGGCAAGAACTTTTTTGATGTCGGTTTGAGTGATCGCGATTGCGGCAGAGAAAATTGCTGTTGCGGCACCCACAACGGTAATGATGCTAAGCGTAAATGGAGCAATTGAATAAAGTACGTTTGAACGGATGACCATGTAGATACCGGCAGTCACCATCGTTGCTGCGTGGATGAGGGCGGAAACCGGAGTCGGACCGGCCATGGCGTCAGGAAGCCAGGTGTAGAGCGGAATCTGAGCACTTTTTCCCATTGCACCAATGAAGAGCAAGAGGGTAATGGCTATGATTACCGGTTGATTCGAAGCGAATGCTCCGGCAAGTGGGAAGATGGCGTCGAAAGACGTTGTTCCAAATGTGATGTAGATTAAGATGATACCGAGGAGGAATCCAAGGTCTCCTATTCTATTCATTATAAATGCTTTGTTGGCTGCCAGATTGTAGTCGTTGTTCTTGAACCAGAAGCCGATCAACAGATAAGAGCACAATCCAACACCTTCCCAACCGGTGAAGAGAACGATGTAATTCGATCCCATAACCAGAAGTAACATGAAGAATATGAACAAATTAAGATACGAGAAGAAGCGAACGAAGGCTTCATCGTCGTGCATATAGCCAATCGAATAAATGTGAATCAGGAAGCCTACACCGGTGACAATAAGCAACATAACAAGGCTCAACTGATCGATCAGGAAGGAAAACGGAATGGTCAGGCTGCCCGAATCAATCCAGTTAAAGAGCTGAATTGTAACCGGTTTGCCATCAAATGTGGCAAAGAGACACATTGAAATCAGGAATGACGCCAGAACCATTAAAGAGGCGATATAGCCTCCGGTTGTTTTTGGCAGAAACTTTTTACCGAAACCGGTAATTAAAAATCCAAGCAGAGGAAAAGCCGGAATTAACCACGCCAACTGAATCATGCGTTTCTGTTATCTTTTAGTGCAGCGCCGGAATTATTCCGACGAATGACTGGTTTAAAGCCTTTAGCAGGCAAACTATAAGTGGACAAAAATATACTTTCTCCTGATATGAACAATCGGACTCACACATGAAAGATCATAATTCATCTAAGGATTAGCATAAAAAAACCCCGGCAGGCCGGGGTAGCCGAAGGCTGCTTAGTGATTTTTCGCCGAGCTTTTTGTTGTCTTTTCTTTATCGGCTTTTTCGAAGATGTTTTTACGCTTCACCGCCTTATCGCCAAGGCTTACTTTTTCGGTAGCATAAACTTCGACGCCTTCGCTATTGTATTCAGTCATAAATACGTCGAGATCAATGTTATTCTCGATAGAAATCTTTTCCAGCTTGCGGAAATACTCCCCTAAGTGTTCAAGGTCTTTCTTCTGTTCTTTAGACAGCGACATACGTTTTGTGGTTTTTGGGTTACAACAAATTTAACCTAATTACGACCTTCAAGGTTTCGCAGTATGTTTAGTCTGAAAAGGTGTTATGAACGGGCTATGTTAATAACCCTGATAGTCGGTGGCCGACTAATTTTTTCGAAGTAAAAAATGACAGGAGGCCGAAAGACGCTTAACCGCTGTCGCGCTGTCAAAATACTTTACGCTGATCGTTCCTTCGAGCATCTTTTCGTCGTTATGCAAAATGCTGACAACGCCTTCGTCGGCCTCGTCCTGAACTTCGTATGATTCCTTGTCGACAGCCGGGTTGCTTCCAAAAATCTCAACGGTCAGGCTTTCGTGATCCTGCAAATCGCCGTCTTTATCGGTTCGCACTTTGAAACTACCCTTGGTTACCGGAACTTCCACGCTAATAAGCACATTGCGGTCGTTAAACTTTCCGCTTAGTTTAAATGACGTATACGACGGTTTATCGCTTTTTGTCCAACACTCCTCCGATGCACAGACCAACTCTACCGTCGCGCCCTCTTTAATTGTTTCGCCTTTGATGGACAGGGTGTTTACTTTATCCTTTCCCGACTGAGCAATGGCTTGCGTACAGAGGCAAAGAATGAGGACTAAAAGAGTTCTGCTTTTCATGAGGAAGATTAAAAACCCAGCTCAATGCCGACGGTTAGGTAAGGCAATTTAGGATAATTGTAGGATGAGTGCAACAACTCCGTTAACCTCCAGGCACCCCAGATCGAAAAATGGCCTCGACCCAATTGTGCATATACATCGGCCTGCCAGTCTCTGAAATATTTTAATCCGGAAATTTCTGTTTGAGCGTTTCCCGTGGCGACTTTATATTTTTGAATTTCGCTGGCAGAAAGCGCATATTTTCCTCGCACGCCAAATTCAAAAAACTTTCCAAGTGTGTTTCCGCGCGAAGGGTCAAAATTGAAGCGGTTAAAAAGGCCGAGATAACCGTAACTAATATCGATGCGTTGCTCATCAAAAGTTTGCGCCGATGGCAATAGTTTGCCGTCTTCCTGCTTTAGCTCATAGTCTTGATATTCGTATGCAATTAACCAACCCCACGAATACACAGAGCCTACTTTGTATTTCTGTCGTAAACCAAATCCCAATTCCAGCGAACCGCCATGCTTTACTCTAGCTCCCGCAAAGTCGGGAGAAGCAAGCATGCCAATTGTAAAATAAAACTGCGTATAGTTTTTCAGATTCGGGCCAAAGTTCTCTTTGCCCCGAGTGGTGTTCTCTTTCTGCAGAACAATGGTTTGTGCCTTCGCAAAGTGCAGCGAAAAAAGAAGTGTGAAAAGAATTACACAGCGTTTCATCGTCGTTGATTTATTTAATTTCCTCATTCGCTGATTCCGGAATTGTTATGGAGTTCGTGTAGCCTTCGAAGTGAATCGTAATCATATCACCGGGTGAATAGTCGGTATAATATGCGTCGAAGATTTCTTTTTCTGTAGCCAACATCACTTTATAGTTCTCTATTTTCCCCTCACGATTTTCGACTTTTAAAAAAATGTTGCGCGGAGAATCGTAGCCAAGCATTTTCTCGTCACCAAAGTGTGTGTATTTTTCCCGGAGAGTTGCCTTGATTTCGTGATTAACAACGGTGAAATCAAAAGTGGGCTCTTTTTCCTCTTCTGTGTTTCTGAAAAAATATTGTGCCTGTGGAATTCCGAAGCCGTGGGCATAATCGAAATACGGATAAAGACTGGAGGACTCTTCAATTTTACAGAACACCTCCATATTGGTCAGGTGTCGATGCATCTGCCAAACACATGCTGCAAAACCGGCAACCAGTGGTGCCGAAAAAGAGGTGCCAAACTTCTCAGCGAGGCCTGAGCCTTTTGCAACCGCACATCGAGCAGGAGCACAAACATTCGGCTTGAGACGGCCATCGGCAGTTGGGCCGTAAGAACTAAAGTTGATATGATAATCGGTGTATGGATCTGTACCACCAACACTGAGAACACTGTCGGCATCGGCCGGAGCACCTACGGTTTCCCATCTGTCAAGTCCGTCGTTGCCGGCTGAATTAATCACCAGTATTCCCTTTTTTGCGGCAACAGTTGCGGCAATTGAAACACGACTCACGCGACCATTCATTTCTGTGTTGAAATAGTAATCGGTTGTATATCCAAGCGAGCTGCTGATAATGTCGGCTCCGTTTTTGTCGGCCCATTCGGCGGCGGCGACCCAACTATCTTCCTCTGATCTTCCATTTTTAATTGCACATTCGGTGCGAGCCAGCAAAATTTCTGCACCGGTAGCAAAACCCATTGGCCGTCCTTCAAAGATTCCGGTTACGCATGAAAGCGTTGCTGTTCCGTGCCAGTGGCCGTGAAATACATTTTCTTTTTTTCTGAGAAAATCATATGTCTTGCAGATCCTTTTTCAGATCTCAACTTCTCGAATGCGGGAAGCTTGTCGACACCCGGAAAGCCGGCGTCAAATAATGCAATTCGCACCCCTCTTCCGTCGATATTGGCTTTTCTAAAAACGTCGATGCCCAGTCGGTCGGTTTGATATGCGAGAATTTTTCGGAGCTGGGCCGGTGATGGCGAATGGTCTATGTCGGAAATGTCGGTAACAACTCCGGTGTTTTGCATCGGAACAATCTTCGACACAAAGGGAAGGCGAGAAATTTTTTGCGCTCCTAACTCATTGGTAAATACGGCCACTCCATTTAACCAACGACTGGAATATCCAAGTGAGTCGGAAAGCTCTTCAATGGCTGCCAGGTGGGCCGGGGAAACCGGAAAATCGAGACTGTCGGAGAGTGGAATTCCTTGGGCTATTCTCCTTTCGATTGTATGCGGATCAAAATATGTGAGCGGGTCGAATGTGCTTCCTTCCTTGTTTGCAAAGCTTACCCAATACTTATCGGCGGCCTTGCAAAAAGAAGAAACCAGTATAAGACAAAATAAAAAAAGCCGATGGTGCCTCTTGCGCATGAATTATTTTTCGGGAAAAATCTTCGTCCACTTCAGGATGTTCACTACACGTGTTCCTTCTTCGTAAGTGTCTCCAAATCGGATGCGGAGGTACTTGTCGGGGAAGGTGTAGGTGTACTCCATCTCGCCTTTCTTACTGATAACGGCACTGGTTTTTGAATACGATTTTGTTTCCGGAAAATAATTTCTGTAGAGATAAACTCCGCGCACATCGGTAACGGTAAACTCAACGTCGTACGACTCACCGGTAAGATTATACGACTCGTACTTTCCCTCTTTCCGAATGATAGCAACGCGGGCTGCCTTTGGAAATTTCTGTACATCATACAACGTATCGTACCGATAAAACTCCTGTGTTGTCGAAACCTGCCAGATTCCCTCGATCTGATCGAGGCTGTCGATGTGTGTTGTGAAGTACTGGCGGAATGATTCTTCCGAGTAAAACGATTGCCCCTTTGCGGAGAAGGTGAGCAGAAGAAGTAGTGCGGGAATTAGCTTTTTCACGTATCAAAAATAGGGGTTTCGGGGGGAAGTGGGGAGGGAACGGGAGCGGGGTTATTAACAGGGCTGCGGGTTGCGAATAAAACTGCTCCTCTTCCTGCTCCTTCCTCTGCTCCTCTCCTTGATACTGTTTCTGTGCATGATATTCGAACGTTGCTCTTTTGTGAGGAGCGGGGAAAGGAGCAGGGAGAGGAGCAGAGGAAGGAGCAGGGAGAGGAGCAGGGAGAGGAGCAGGGGAAGGGGCAGGGAGAGGAGCAGAGGAAGTACAGCCACACCACACCTACCGCACCCCAACCGAATCCAACCTTATCGGCCGGGGACGATTGGCTAAATGCCACGCGGTAAGGAAAACGAGGCGGGTTCGTTTTTGAATTAGATCGAAATGAATTTTGTCGGCAGTGTCGGTGGGTTGGTGGTAGTCTTCGTGAGTGCCGTTGAAGAAGAATGCAACGGGGATGTTGTTCTTCGCAAAATTATAGTGGTCGCTTCGCTGGTAAAAACGATTCGGATCGTCGGGGGAATCGTACTTGTAGTCGAGAATTAATTGGTCGCCGCGGAGGTTGGCGCTGTCGACGATATTGTACAAGTCTTTACTGAGTTTATCAGAGCCGATGACGTAAACATAGTTTCCGTTTTTCAGGCTGTCGTATTTTTCGTCGATGCGGCCAATCATGTCGATGTTCAAGTCGACCATGGTTTTTTCGAGTGGCCACATCGGATGTTTCACGTAGAACGAAGAGCCGAGTAATCCTTTTTCTTCACCGCTGACATCCAGAAAAATCAATGTTCTTAGAGGAGCGTGGCCTTCGTCTTTGGCTTTTTTAAAGACGCGCGCCATTTCCAAAACGGCGGAGGTTCCGCTGGCATTATCATCGGCACCGTGAAAAATAAGGGTGTCTCTTTTTCCGAGATGGTCATAGTGTGCAGAAATAAAAATTGCCGGTGCGTTGGGGTCAGAGCCTTCTATTTTGGCCATAATATTATCGCCCAAAAGGTATTTTGTGTCGTACTTAAGTCCGATCGTTACCCTGCTTGCAATGGCTTGTGTTTTGGGTTTACACTTCTTTTCTATTCGCGTTAAGAGGTCGGTAAAAACAGGCTTGTCGTCGTCCCCGAAAAATCGTTGCGCTGCTTTTTCGTTTATAAAAACGATCGGGCATGGTGGCGATTGAAGATATTTTTGCAATTCAAAACTTCCCTGCACGGTTAAAGATGTTTGATAAAGATCTTTAACGGCAATAAATAAAAAGCCCGGCTTTTGTCCGGCCACACTCTTTATATATGTGAGCAAATCTTTCTGCTGAGTCGGGGCTGAAAAGCTCTTGGATTTTTTCTTTTTCCATTCGGGTTTTGTGAATGAAACCAATAGCGATTTTCCCTCTAAGTCGGTATAGTTAAAGTCGTTGTAATCTGAACTTTGAATTCCAAATCCGGAGAAAACAATTTCATTTAAATTCAAAACCGTATCAGGAAGCGCGGAGTAATAATAATAGTCTTCGTAGTAAATAAAATACTGGTCATTGATAATCATGCTGAACGCTGTATTCGTTTTCCGGTTCAGAGGATGGTTTTGTTGAAATGTTGGAATTCCCCGTGATTCATAGACAGATTTCAGGTACGCGGCAGCTAACTTTTGGCCGGTTCGGCCCGATTCGCGACCCTGCAAAGAATCGGAAGCTAAAACCAAAAGCGTCTTTTGCAGAGTGTCGGTGTTGATTTCGTTAGCATAGTGCAAGTCGATATCGGCATTCTGAGCAACGGCGCGGAACGAGAAAAAAAGTAAAAACAGGAGACGAAATCTCATAATCAGCAAACGGCAATTTTGTCGACACGATTTTGATGACGACCGCCTTCAAATGCTGTGGAAATGAATGTATTTGCAAATTGCTTTGCTTCATCGACGGAAATAAAGCGCGCGGGCAGGCATAAAACATTCGCATTATTGTGCTGACGGGCCAGGGCGGCTATTTCATTTTTCCATGCAATTGCGGCACGGATTTGTTGGTGTTTATTTGCAGTAATTGCCACACCGTTAGCCGAACCACAAAACAGGAATCCTAAGTCGTTTTCTCCGTTTTCTATGCTCGTTGCTAAAGGGTGAACAAAGTCCGGGTAATCAACCGATTGTTCCGAAAAAGTCCCGAAATCTTTTACCTCGAAGCCTTCTTTTGTTAACATTTCGTGGATTATCTCTTTATAAGAGTATCCGGCGTGATCGCAACCAAGGGCAATGCGGAGCTTTTTCATATTATACCTTATTATATAGTCAGAACTGAAGTGTGTTTAATCCGGAATCATGATCGCCGTGGACAATGCTTTCTTTTTCAGAACATAAGTCTGCAGGATTGACTTTGGAACACTGCTAACAAAAGTACAGATATCCCCCTGAATTCAAAATACGGAAGATTTGGCTTTGGGATAGGTTGAGTCGTTCATCACCTGCAGACTCAGATTTCGATCAAAGAATCATCAATTGTGTTTTCAACAGTCGTACATTTGTCATAAATATTGAGCTGATAATAAAGAGAGTGCAAAACAATTTATTAACAGTAATTTTGTGAACTAAAGGAAAAACGGTTCTTAACTTGTGGTAAACCGGTGAGAAGATTTTCTTGCTTTGTTCATTGGTTAATCTCCTTACGAAAAGAAAGACAGAAGTCAAGTAAAAGATGTGACCGCGACCTAAATAGTTGCTGACAGAATTGAAGCTGTTATGAACTGAGGCACTAAAAAAAAATATGAACTCAAGGAAAACGAACAGCTTGTTAATAACGTAACGATAAAATTAGAAACCAGTTCATTGTAAAAATAGTTGCTGTTCATTACTCCGCCTCTTTCGTGTGTAACTCAGAAGTCAAATTAATCGGCATCGACTTACCAACAGTATGAACAGGCTAATAGTAGTAGTAGATTTATTAATTAATAAAAAAATATTATATTATGATTAGTGTGGAAGATCAAGTCGAAAAAGTAAATCGTTTGGGCTGGCTGGATTTGGATGTTGATCCAACAATCGATTTATTTGCAGAGATTTCACGATTGAAAAAACAAAAAAATGCGATTATCCTTGCCCATTATTACCAAGACGCTGACATTCAGGACGTGGCCGATTACATCGGCGACAGCTTGGGATTATCGCAGGAAGCCGAGAAGACCAAAGCTTCCATGATTTTGTTTGCCGGTGTTCATTTCATGGCGGAAACGGCTAAAATTTTGAACCCCGACAAAAAAGTAATTCTCCCCGATTTGCGTGCAGGTTGTTCACTGGCAGACTCTTGTCACCCGAAAGACTTCGCAGAATTTAAATCGAAGCATCCCGATCACATTGTAATTTCCTACATCAACTGCTCAGCCGAAATCAAGGCGCTGAGTGATATCATCTGCACCTCGTCAAACGCAATGGCGATCGTTAACAGCCTTCCGAAGGATCAGAAGATCATCTTTGCCCCGGACAAGAACTTAGGCCGTTACATCGCAGAGAAAACAGGCAGAGACATGGTGTTGTGGAACGGAGCCTGCATGGTTCACGAAATTTTCTCTCTCGAAAAAATTACACGTTTAAAAGCCACGCATCCAAATGCGAAATTGATTGCTCATCCGGAATGTGAAGAACCGTTGTTAAAAATTGCTGATTATATCGGATCAACGACGGGACTTTTGAATTACACGATGAAAAGCGCGGATACAGAATTTATCGTCGCCACGGAAACAGGAATTTTGCATCAGATGATAAAATCGTCGCCTGAGAAAACATTTATTCCGGCTCCTCCGAATAATGCCTGTGCCTGCAACGATTGTCCGCATATGAAGTTAAACAGTTTGGAGAAAGTTTATCTTTGTTTGAAGTACGAACTTCCGGAGTTGGTAATGAATGAAGAAATACGAGTAAAGGCTTTGAAGCCGATAAAAAGAATGCTTGAAATATCGAAGCAATATGGTTTGTAAAAATTCTCTTTCGAAAAGTATTTTATTTGTGTTCGTGCTTTTGATATCCGGGCTGAATAGTTACGCTCAGAAAACAGAGACGGATGGCTATAAGAAATTTTATTATCCAAGCGGCGCCATCTCTAGCGAAGGAACTTTGAAGAATGGTAAACCCGATGGTTATTGGAAAAGTTATTACGAAGACGGAAAATTAAAGTCGGAAGGAAATCGCTCAGCTTTTAAACTCGACAGCCTTTGGAAGTTTTATAACGATAGCGGAATAGTTACTGCCGAATACAATTACAAAGAGGGACTAAAAAACGGATTACAAAAAACAT
The DNA here is from genome assembly GCA_016721305.1 of Bacteroidota bacterium. Classification (GTDB taxonomy): domain Bacteria; phylum Bacteroidota; class Bacteroidia; order AKYH767-A; family 2013-40CM-41-45; genus JADKIH01. The sequence goes on along the minus strand of JADKIH010000003.1, from coordinate 295,297 downwards.
ATTACGACAACGGAGTATTACAGGCGGAGGAAATGGATTCGATGAGCATCCGCCACGGCATTACAAAACTTTACACGGCGGAAGGCAAACTGCAAAAAGTTCTTCCATATAAAAATGGTGTCGAAGACGGATTAGTGAAAGAGTATCGTGCCGATGGTACGTTAATTACGGTTACTCGTTTTAAGACAGGGTATTTTCAGAAAGAAGAAAAAATTAATCGTGTCGATAAAAATGGTTTGAAGCAGGGATTGTATCGAGAGTATTACGACAATGACATGGTGAAAACCGAAGGAACTTATAAAGATGATTTGAAAGACGGGTTCTTTAAAGAATATTCACTCGATGGACGAGTGGTGAAAAAGGAAGAATATAAGATGGGGGTTCTTATTCCGTCACTAGCAAAAGAGGAAGAAAAATTTGAAGTGAAAAGAAACTACTACCCTAGCGGAGCCACAAAAATTGTCGGTACGTATAAAAAGGGACTTCCCGAAGGAACATTCAGACATTTTGACGAAAACGGAAATATCGATAGCGCAAAAGTTTTTTCTCGAGGAAAATTATTGCGAATCGGAAAGATGGATAATTACGGAAAAGAGCAGGGCGAGTGGAAAGAGTTTTATGAAACAGGACAACTGCGCTCAATCGGAAATTATGTCGATGGGAAACGTGAAGGCGTCTGGAAGTTCAGTTACGAAAACGACACGCTAGAACAGACGGGAGCCTATTCAAAAGGAAAACCCGTAGGCGCTTGGAAATGGTATTACACCGATGGCAATGTTCGTCGCGAGGAAACATATACCGACGGGAAAGAAAACGGTGAGATGAAAGAGTATAACGACGACGGTGAGATTATGTCGCAGGGTACTTACGTCGACGGCAAGCAGGAAGGCGACTGGAAGTATTCAATCGGAGAATATGTTGCGGAGGGAAAGTTTGTGGAAGGAAGGGAAGATGGAATGTGGAAGCAATATTATCGCGACGGAAAGCTGGCGTTTGAAGGAGAGTATTTAGACGGACAAGAAACCGGCACTCATAAATTTTACTGGCAGAATGGAAAGCTGCACGAGATCCGTAACTACCGACTTGGTTTACCGGATGGAGAGTGGGTAGTGTTTGATGAGAATGGGGAGTAGTTTTGAGAGAAACTTATAGTAGCGGGAATTCGAAGAAGCTGGAGGCGGAGCCGACTCCGGAGGGTGGGGAATAACGATAGCGATAACGAACGTCGATGGTTCACGACAAACATTATTGTATTAGCAGTTTTAGGTTTTTAAGAGCTTGAAGAATATCTTCATTGGTTTTTGGATAAGACATTTTTTGATCTGACAGCTTGGTTTTAATGTGTGAGGACGGGTTGCGAGTTGCGGGTTGCGGGTTGCGGGTTGCGAGTTGCGGGTTGCGGGTTGCGGTGTTTCACGTGTGACAAATTCAACGCTATTGAATTACAAGCTTTTTTATTACACATGAAGTACGATTTTTTATAACTAGCCAATATATTCCGGAGCCTAGATTTAAATGTATTTCCTCGGAAAATTCTCCGGAGAGGTGTTGGGTTTTTACGCTTACTCCGAATGAATTGATTATTTCTAACGAATACCCCGTAAGGCTTTTATCGGATTTCAAGGTGATCAGATTCCTTGCGGGATTCGGAAACACGACGAGGTTATTTTTGGGACCAACATCCGTGTTGGGTATTTCATTTATCAATTGCGAAATATCCATTCCATAAATTATCCCTGATGCTGATGACATAAGGAAGTAGTGAGAGTTTACCCGGAGCATATCGAAGCGAGCAAATTGGTCGAACGGAACGCTTGATAAAGTAAATGTGTATCCCCCGTCTACAGAAGCAAATAATCCTTGATCGGTAAGAATTAATATTGTTGTCGGATTTAGCATTAATACATCTACAATATTGGTGAATAAAGAAGATATTGAATCTGTTTTTGTAATTGTATTCCAATTATCATTGGTAGTATAAATTCTAAAATATGGGTTTGACGCATCTTGATCAAGTATAAATCCATTGAGAGAATCGGACATATCTACACCTCTTATATATCCGTTCGAAGGATAGAAGGCTTTTGACTGATAAGTTTGCCCACCGTCAATTGTTTGATAAAGCGTGTATGACTGTGTGTAAAAACCGGTTAAAGAATCCACTTTTGAAAAGAATGATTGACTTCCGGCTACAGTTGTCCAGGTTACTCCACCATCGTTTGAAGTTTGCATCAGATTATCGCAACCCATTAAATTATTTTGATCGAAAGCATAAATTTGAAAATCATACACAGAAGGAGAACCGGAAGAAACATAATGCCACGTGTTTCCGCTATCCGAAGTTAAATAAATCGTAGAGCTCGCTGACGTAGCAAATCCATTGGCAGCATCGAGGAAGCTGATGTATCTTGCTCCGGAAATACTGTCTTTGTTGTGAAGGGACCAGTGCATCCCGCCGTCGTTTGTATAACTAAGTTTACTACCAATAGACACCACTCCACCGGAGCCCACTACGCAAGAGTTAGTGAAGCCGCTAATTATCGAATTCTGATATTCAGTCGGATTCCACGTAACCCCACCATCGGTTGTATGGTAAATTATTCCATTGCCCCCAATCCAGCCATGTAGAGAATCAAAAAAGGTTACCGCTTGAAGGCCGGTGTAATTTATTGGAATCGTTGCCTTCGTGTTCCACGTGGCACCGCCATCGAGTGTTTCAAAAACAAAGACACCAGATACGCCTATAAAGTGAAGTGAATCAAATTTAGAGAGCTGATAAAAATTAATATCAGGTACATGAGTAAAGGACGATCCTCCGGTTGTTGTTTGCAGAAAGCCGGAGCTTACTGTATTTTCTGTGCCTATAATTCCGTTGCTCTTGCTAGTCCAATGCATTTCGCGCATTCGCGCTCCTACACTAATGTTGACCGGCGTCCAATTTGTTCCCGCATTATAGGTTCTGTAAATACCGTCGCCGCAGATATAGCCCGTATCAGGAGTTAACCAAAAAATATCATACATCGGATTGTATGAGTTGGCCACATTTACGAGCGTCCAATTTGTGCCCCCGTTGGTTGTTTTCAGGTATTTGGTTTGATCACAAGTAGCGAATCCGGTATTTGTATCAGTGAATTCAATATGGTTGATGTTTAGTGTTGTTGGAACAGAAACCGTGTTCCAGGTGGCACCGGCATCATTTGTTACTTCCATCAATCCATTATTTCCGGTAATAATCGCACTCGATGAGCTCAGGCGGGCAATATCATTAAACACAGGTTTGGTTGGGAATCGCTCCTGGTAATCCCATGCAATTCCACCATCTGTGGAACGCAGAATAAATGAGTAGTCTGATGTCGAGGTCCCGCCGAAATTTCTTAACGAACCAACAGCAATTACTGTGTCTTGTGAAAACGCGACGATTTTGGTAATTTGAAGTCCACAGGAATAGATATCGTAACCCGGAAGAGCACTAACGGTGTAGAAACTTGCAAGAAGTAAGAGGGTTATTAGTTGTTTCATGGAGCGGGTTGTAGGGTTCGTGTGTTGGCCAAATAAACATCAGAGAAAATTTATCAGAGAAAACACAAGCGAATTTAATAACAATTATGATTTAATTATCGAAACGAAAGCTTAGGTGTTGGCCCCCGTTTGTATCATAACTCGTAACCCGCATACCGTCTGCCCTAAAGGTTCTCCAGCGCAATCAGCTTCTTGTCCTTCATTCTTTTAAAAAACGACGGAGTCAGACCGGTTACTTTTTTGAATTGATTAGACAAGTGTGAAACACTGCTGTAGCCGAGCTTCCAGGCGATTTCGGAGAGGGTGAGTTCGTTGTAGACGAGTAATTCTTTTACTCGTTCGATTTTGTGTGAAATAATGAAATGCTCGATAGTGATACCCTTGGTTTCTGAAAAGAGATTAGAGAGGTACGTGTAATCGTAATTTAGTTTTTCGCTCAAATAATCGGAGAAGTTTACTTTCGGCACTTCTTCATTATAGTGAACCATTTCCACTACGACAGCTTTTATTTTTTCTATCAATGAGGCTTTCTTGTCGTCCATGAGCTCTAGCCCCGACTGATGAAGCGCTCGTTTTAAATCATCGTATGTTTTACCGGAAATATTTTCTTTTATTTCTACTTCACCTAATTCAAGAATGATGGGATGCAAGCCAAGGCCATCAAGCTCAGACTTGACTACCATTTTGCAGCGAATGCTCACCATATTTTTGATGAAGAGTTTCATAGTTGATTTAGTTAATCAAAGGTCTTGTAGAAAAGCGACCCTTAAAGCTCGCGTTGGGCGTCTACTAAATTAAGAGACAGACAAGCGATAACTAAATGTACTCATATTTAATACTGTTTATCATTAATTCTGAACTATTTGAACGCAACCTTCGAAATAGTGGTGAATTCAGCTGTTGTTCCGAGACACCCTATTCAAATTATTAATTTATGCGTTTTCGCAGACGTTGTAACCATGGGGTATTTCGCACTGCAGCATTATACACCAACACCTTTAATTTAGAACCAACGGAACACATTCGATAAGCGACTCTTTTGAGGCGAAACCGAAACGACTTCTGATTTTGTCGATTGTTAGTGGTTTGTCAATAAACTCTTCTATTAAGTCAATTGCTTTTGATTGTTCTAGGTCGCGACGATCAACGGAAGACGATAGAATAAAAACCCTCAAACCGGACAAACGAGGCTTCGGGATTTTTTTCAGCTCTTCAATAAACGACCAGCCCGTTGATTCGCCAAGATTGATGTCGACGAAGATAATACCCGGCAACTCATCGTTGCGCGACTCTGTTTGTTTTTTCAAGAACCGAAACGCTTCGCTTGGCTCAGAGAAGGTTTTGATTTTGAATTTCGGATTCGATTTTCGCAGAACAATTCTGTGAAGAAGGTTTGATAACGGATCGTCATCGACCAACATAATATTATTCGCCAGACACATTGAGTTTTTTGTTTATCGGAAAGAACACTTTAAACATACTTCCCTTGTTTACTTCACTTTGAACACTAACCTTCCCTCCCAATGATTCTATTTGAGATTTAACTAAATGCAAACCGATTCCGGTTCCTTTGACATCTTTAGAGTGAAATCGATTTCGTAAACCAAAGACCAGGTCTTTATATTTAACTAAATCGATTCCGCGACCATTATCTTTTACCGATAAAATTATCATAGAGCCCTCTAAGGAGGAAGCGATCTCGATTTTGAGAGGGACGGCCGACTGCCGGAATTTTATCGCATTGGACAGGAGGTTTAGCATGATACTGTATAGGTAACTTTTTACAGAGAACACCCCTTCCTGTAAGATGAAATTAGATTTCAATTCGGCGCCGCTCTCTATTATTTCTTTTTCGAGCACGGTTTTAATCATTAAGAAGAGATCATTAAAATTAATAAACTCTTTAACCTGTTCGGTCTGATCTACGTCGATGCCAAGACTAATATCTTTCACAACTTCGTCGAGGCTTTTCACCTCAGACGCCACATTTTCCATGATACTTTTATCATTGATGATGTCGGGGTCAAGTTCAGACAAAGAAACAAGTCCAAGTACACGTGCTATGGGAGCGCGCAAGTCGTGAGAGAATGCATAGGCAAACTGGCGGAGATCTTTATTTTTCTGCTGTAAACGATTTATGAGCGTGTTTGCTTTTTCGTTTGTTTGATTCTGTATTGTCAGGTCGGTCATTAAAACCGAAACACCCTTTTCTGTTGGAAAGATGTTAACGATGTAGGTAAACGAGCGATCGTTGAATGAGAAGGTAGTGATAAAATTTTTTGCTATGCCCGATTCAAGAACGTCTTTATACTCTGCCAGAAAAAGCGGATCACCGGAAGGAAATGCTTCTTCCATTGTATGGCCAATAACTTTATCGGCGGATATTCCGGTGAATGTTTCACATGCAACATTAAAACTGGTGTGTACGAGATCGCGATCAAGCGAGAAAAAGAGATTAGGCATGTTTTTAGCAAACTCTTCGAAGGCCGGCACAGTGGTTAGTTGCCCGGTTCGCTTATTACCCGTTAAAGCCGACTCGTATTCAAGGCTCGAGTCTACCAGTTCAACAGATACCGTACATATGGCAAACGGATGCACTCCGTTTTCATACAACGGAAACTTAGCTGTATGATAGAGGTGAACACCGGAATCCGGGTGTTCGATCGACTCATTATATTCTACTTGCCGTCCACTCTCAATCACGCGCTGGTCCATCTTTCTTGAGAAGTTTGCCCGTGCTTTTGTCATGTGGGCAATCGATGATTTTCCGATAAGAGACTCTGCATTGATGTTAAAAACTTTTTCTTTTTGTTTATTTATAAGAAGGTAACGACCCGATAAGTCTTTAATCGAAATCAAGAGCGAAGTATTGTCAAGAAAGTCGTGTGCAAGATCTTCCTTAATTGGCGAAGTTTTTTTCGCCCGACTCATTTCTGTTACGTCTCGGAAAACCAATGCTCCACCAACTATTGAGGCATCGTCTCCGTGGATAGGAACGGCACTATCGACGATCACTCGTTGCGTTTTGTCTTTCTTAATTAAAATAGTATGATTCGCCAATAAAACTATTTTATTTTCTTTCAACGCAACCCGTATTGGGTTTTCAATCGGAGACATTGTTTCCTCGTTAATCGCATCGAATATGCTATCGATTGGTTTACCCTGTGATTCTTTGTTTGTCCAGCCGGTCAACTCCTCTGCAACATGATTCATCATTGTTACCCGTCCTTCTGTATCGGTGGCGATAATACCTTCTCCCATGCTGAGCAAAATGTTAGAAAGCCACTCTGTGTTTAATAGTAAATCTTTGGGAGTTGTTCCGCCGTTCAGGGATTTGGTTTGATTAGAAGATTGTTTAGCGTCGTTTTTCATAATGGAAATGAAGGAAAATTTAATAAGGCAAAAGTATTGCTTGGATGTATGGTTGGCATTATACAATTTATATTAAAAGTTACATCATTTACGGATTAATGAGGGGGTTAAAACAGTGTTCGACAAACACGCCGTAGAGCGGATTGTGCAAATTGCTTTTATTTGGAAAAACTTATATGGTGTTTAGAATATTTATATCCAATGGTTTCCTTAAAAAGCGATTCACACAAGGATATTTTTGTGCACGCGCCTCATCTCTATTGTCGATGGAAGATGTAAGCATAAATATCGAACAAAGTGCCTGAACGGTTTCGGGGAGCTTTACGTATTGATCAAGAAACCCGAATCCATCCATGTCCGGCATACAAATATCCAAGAAGATGTATTCAGGAATTTTTTCAAGTGGCAATAGAATGTTTGAAAGATAGGCCAACCCTTCTTCGGCAGAAGAAACCGAAACAACGGTATCGGTAACGTGATTTTTAAGAAGAACGGCTCGCGTGATATATTTGTCTATATCATTATCGTCGATCAGGAGAACAGATCTGGCTTTCATGAGAAAAGATTAAAGACCCCGGATTGGCCCGGTGAAAATGTTTGGGAGCGCTTGGGTGTATCAGCGAAGTTTAATCTTCTGTGTTGATGCTTAACTACTCCTCGTATCCACTTTTTATAATGGTAGAGATCATTTTGAACTGTTCGTTTGCCGTGAAATGATGAACAGCGTGTGCGGGAATAATAATTCCCTCCCCCAATTTTAGACTGAACATCTTTTCTTTTATCATTACTTCGGCCGCACCGTCGATGATTTGAATAAATGTATCAAAAGGAGATGTTTTCTCCGCCAACTTTTCGCCCGCGTCGAGTGAGGTAACCGTAATATTACCGGTCGTTTTTTTTATGATTGTTTTGCTAACCACGGCGTTTGGAACGTATTCAATGATTTCAACAATAATGTGCTTTTTCAATTTCTCCAGCTCGGTATCCATTTCGAAAAGAATGTTTATAGTTCTAAATGATACTATTTAATACAAAGGTGAGTCTATTCAAATGTAAATGTGTTACAAAATAATTTCTATTTGTTATAAAATTCACACATTGTTCTATGAAAGTTTCAATGGAGAAAATAAAAAAAGTGCCGCTACCCCACCACTGGTTAAGCGACACTTATTCATTACCCAAAGAATTATAAATCCGAAATAATTTTCATCATTTCTTCTTTCGTTTTACCGAGCTTGATTTGAAGTTTGCCCAACATTTCATCTTTCTTGCCTTCAGCAAACATTAAATCGTTGTCGGTCAGAATCGCGAACTTTTGTTTTAGTTTACCCTTTTGTTCGTTCCAGTTTCCTTTTACTTGCGGAGTGTTCATTTTAATAGATTTTTAATTTGCCGTTACCGACGGCCCGGGGGTGAAAAACTCACAGTGTAAAGATCGGGACAGGCCAACAAGAATTCGTTATATAATTAAGAGAACGAATTGCATGATTCACAGGTATTACTTCTTCTTTTTCGGCACGACGACGATGTCTTTTTTGGTTTTGTCGGCTTTCGTATCTATTCCGGTTGAATCGGGAGAAATTTCCAGTTTTGTCTTTAAGGGCGTATTAAGCTTTACCGTTTTGTCGGCCTCGTTGTCTTTACTTGATTTGTCGGCGCTCACATCGGGAGCGGTATGGTCTGCGGGATTAAGAACGCTTTTAATTCTAAGATTTGTTTTTAGAATGAGTGCGCTTTTCTTTTTGTCTGCTTTCATCGTTCAATATTTTAGCATTGTTAATAAACAGTGGAGGCTCTACAAACTTGCCGAACCAATAGCAGATTTTAATTGCATTTTTTCTTCCTGCCCTGAATTGGTAAGTTCAATTTCACAGTTTAATTCTATTTCTTCGCCTACAACAATTCCGCCTGTTGGCATATTGTTATTCCAGTTTAACTCCCACAGATTTCGGTTGATTTTTCCGCTCAGCGTAAAGCCGGCTTTTTCGTTACCCCATGGATCCTGCACAATGCCGCCGAAGTGTACCGACATCATAACGTTTTTGGTAATTCCCATCATTGTTAATTCGCCCCATAATTCGTGATTACCGTCCGAGTCTTCTTTACCAATGGTGCTCGACACAAAGTTTATTTGTTTGTGTTTTTCGACGTTAAAGAAGTCGACAGATTTTAGATGTGTATCACGATCTTTACTTCCTGTGTCGATAGAAGACACATCAATCCATAAATCAATTTCAGCAGTTTTAAAATCTTTGCCGATTGTGTAAATGCTTGCATCAAATATTTTGAAAGCGCCCTTTACATTTGAAATCATGAGGTGGCGTACTTTGAAATTGATTGCGCTGTGCGAAGGATCAATTACCCATTTTGTTTTGTTGTTTTCTGAAGTGTTTTTCATTTTCTGAATTTTTAAAAGTTCTTTTATTAAGGCGAAACGATCAATTCAAATAGCGACGTAAAATCCACGACATCGTTTCGTGTTCTTCCATAATTCCGGTCAGAAAATCGGCCGTTCCGGCATCTTTATTTTTTTCGGAGCTGTCGTCGATGTCTTTGCGCAATTGAACAATGATTGATTCGTGATCATGTAATAGCTCTTTAAGCATATCTTTGGAAGAAGAATATTTTCCGGGACGTTCTTTTAGCGTTGTTTTTGCCAGGAACTCCTGCATTGTTCCGATGGCGTTTTCGCCGAGCTTTCCTATTCGCTCTGCAACTTCGTCAATCGTCTCTTCCAGATTTTTGTATTGAGCTTCGAGTAGTTTGTGCAGTTCCATAAAGCTGTCGCCGGAAACATTCCAGTGACTCTTTCTTGTTTTAATGTATAGAGTCATTTCGTCGGCGAGTACAGTTGATAATAGCGTTACGCTGCTTTTTAGGTTTTTGTCGGAGATTCCGATTTTGGGAGTCATGGGGTTTGTTTTTTGTAATTAGAAAGTAGTAATTAGTAATTAGTAAGTAGAAAGGGGGGAGAGTGAGAGGGAGGGAGAGTGAGAGTGAGGGTGAGGGTGAGGGTGAGGGTGAGGGTGAGTGGGAGTGGGAGTGTGTGGGTGACGCCACCCCCTATTTTATTTATTGGGCCAGATAGCCACCGTCAATTTCCAGGGCGGTGCCGGTTATGAAGGAGCTGTCGGAAGAGGCGAGGAAAATGAAACCGGCGGCAATTTCTTCGGAAGTGCCGAATCGGCCGATGGGGTGTTTGCTGATGACGAATTGTTTTACTTCGGGCTTGTCGGAGATTCCACCTTTTACAAGAAGCGGTGTTTCGATGAAACCGGGAGAAATTGCATTGACACGAATTCCATCCGTTGCGTATTCTAATGCAGCAGCTTGTGTAAGGCCAATAACACCGTGCTTAGCGGCAACGTAGTGTGATGACAGTGCAAAGCCGACTTTTCCCAAGATGGACGACATATTTATAATCGAACCGCTTTTTTTCGTAAGCATATATTCAAGTTCATGGTGCATACAGTTGAAAACACCATTCAGATTAACTCCAATTACTTTTAGCCAGGCTTCTTCCGACATTTCGCCGACTCTGTTAGCATCACCGCCGATACCGGCATTGTTTAAGGCGATGTCGAGCGTTCCGAATGTTTTTACAACAGTTTCGATGGCAGACTTTACCGCCGTGAATGATGAAACATCGCATTCGATAAATATTGCCTTCGGATTTTCTTTCTTAATTTCCTCCATTGCCCGTACAAGGTCGGAGGACTTCAGGTCGGCTACGGCAACATTGGCGCCTTCTTTTGCCGCTGCAATTGCACACGCTTTACCGATTCCGGAAAGGCCGTCGGTAATAAAGACAGATTTGTTTTCTAGTTTTTTCATATTGCTTTTTTATAAGGATTGCCATCGCGAATTTCTTCGGCCGACGGATAACCGACATCCTGAATGGTGCGAACGAGCAACGAAGTGTTTATTCCCATTTTTTCAACACGGTCTTTTATTTGCTCATAAGTAATCTCCTGCATCTGCGGAGAGCGGGAAAGAATCCACAGACGTTCTTTTTGTGGTTCGGAAACAACGGCGTATGTATAATCATCGTCAAGATCAATAATCCAGTAGGCTGCGCTAAATGGCCAAAAGAATTGTACCCGAAGCTTGCTATTGCCCGAATTCTTTTCAGCAAAAGCCCGCCCGGTTATTTGTGCAACTCGTCCGTTGAAATTGTTTTTATAGCAGCGGTTAACCACTTTAACATAGCCTTTGTCTGTAAGAGTATAGTTTGCGGTCGTATGTGTACAGTTTTTTTGAAAGCGCGAAGGAATAGATGCGATTTCATACCACAGCCCGGAGTATTTTTCTAAATCAACAAAGGGAACGGTTTTGAGTTCTTGGGTTTCGGTTAAAATGGAGGCCATAAAGTCCGATAGGAGAAAGAGAAAAAATTAACCACATCTTTTGATGAAGAAATCACCCGCAGAAGAGGTCGACCACTCTTTGTTTACCAGACTACAAAGGTGCGTTCCACATGAGAAAACTGATTACACAATTTTATAAATAATTTACATGATTCACGGATGTTGATGTTTCATTATCGCAAAGAGTCTTCCGGGTTCGTTTTTGTAAAAAAATCAGAGCACAGAAAAAGCCCCGGTCACTGCTGGCCGGGGCGATGTGTAGGGAAAAATACACTATTAGAAAAGGAAGGTGATGCCGGCGTAACCGGAATATGTTTTCACGTGTGTTTTATCAAGCACGTAAAACGAATCTGTCGTTGTAGTTTTGCTGTTGTCACTAATATCGACTAAGCCGATTACTCCACGATATCCAAGAGCAAAACGAATAGATCCCGTTGCGTTCATTCCAAAATCAAGACCAAGGCCATAAGCGAAACCAAGATCACCCTTTTTTACAGCAAGAACGGCTTGTGTCGTGTTGGCGTCGCTAGCTGTTGTTGAGCTTAGTTTACTTCCAACACTCAGACCAATTTGAGGACCCACAACAACGTTCAGATTTACCGGCTTTGAAATGCCTGTGTTTAATGACAGAAGTAACGGGATGTTTACATAGCGAAGAGTAATGGTACGATCCATTCCCGTGTCGGTATATTTTTGAGAAAGGGTGTTATAAATTACCTCTGCATGCAATCCAACATTCTGACTAAAGTTGAACCCAAGCAATACACCGGCACCAAAACCGATAGACGCTTTTCCCGAAACAGCACCACCTGTAGATGTTTTAAGAGCAAGTGAAGAAATTGTCGGCATAAAGCGAATACCAAATTCACCCATTTGAGCTGACGCGCGGTTTACATTTACGGTCGTTAACGATATTAAAACCGTGGCCGCTAAAATATTTTTCTTGAAAGAGTTCATTGTGTTTGTTATTTATGATTACGATACAAAGGTGGCTACATGTTTTGTGAAATGAGTTACACAACTATTTATATTAGTTATATCATTCACACGTTTGACGAGGATAAAACAAGGTGATAGTGTGCATCGGTTGCAGGCCGATGACTAAAAACGGCGATTATTTAAAGAGATTCTGTTTTGCAAAAGCGAGTCTCTGGTTTTCGGTCATCTTATCCGTATTCATTATTTCGATTTTAATTTTTCCGAAATGCTGATCCTTTTTCAAAACATTAAAGAGCTCGTTTTTTGCGCTAGTTGGACCAAACAATACGACGTTCGAATAATTTTTGATGACTTCGCCTAAGGCGGAATAATAGTCCGACTGTTGATGTTGTTCTTTATTATGCATCAGCTGTTCGCTTTTTCCGATCGCACTATCTTTGGCTCGATTCGTAAACGCCGATTCAATTGTTGAAGACACGACGGGATCTTTTGAATAATCCATCAGATGAGCAACCGAATGATCCATCCAGATTCCCAATAATTTATTTTCGCTCATATAATTTATTTTTTTTCTATTCGCATATACGTATTATCAGGACCCGCATGGTAAACATTGTAATTTCTTAAAATTGCCGCAAGCGAATCATAGTAGAGTTTCAAGTTGAGCGTTGATACGTGTCGGCCGATTGTTTCCGGGTATTCTGCCGGCATTTCATCCAGGAACCCCGTCAGCTCCGGATAATGCCGATCTATGGCCATTGTCAGGTGAACAATGTTGTTGCTTAGCTCGTTGTTTGTCATGATGTGCATGATTGAATATGGGTTAATCTTTTTTCGGTTAAGACTTTGCCTTTTTATCTCTTGTCATTACGACAACGCCACCCAAAATCAAAACAGCGCCAACAATAGGTGACCAGCGAACCGGATGGTCTGTTTCCTTATTTATTTTTATCGGACCAATATCAGCCACCTTTTTAGTTGTTGAGTAATCGAATCCGGTATATATCATCATAATTATTCCTATGACTATCATTGAAACCCACGCTGTTTTTATTGACATGCTCGTTTTTATAAAAAGGTAGTTGAAGATAAATTGGCCATTGTGCCAGATTATATAGGCTTATTCCCCTGAATTATGCGAAGAAGAACAGCGATAATAGCTATGACTAACAAAATATGAATTAGTCCACCGGCAGCGTATCCAACAAAACCGATTAACCAAAGAATGATTAAAACGACGGCTATGATATAAAGAATGTTTCCCATGATTTTGATTTTTTAAATGGAATGTATAAGAATGAAAAAGTAAAGGCGGTCGCTATCAAAGTAGAAGAATCAAAAGAAGAATAATGATAATTATTGCTCCGACAGATAAGTAAACACCATCGCCAAGAGTCTTCAGCTCTGAATTTATTGAGCGAACCTCTTTGCGCATACTTCTCTTTTCTGAAGCGGTCATATTTGAGGCATCCATTTCCTTGATTTCATTTAAGCGAGCCCAAAGAACCTGTGCCCTTTTTTCTTCTACAATATTTTTTGTCGTTGGAGTAGATGCCGGTACAAGTTCAGCTTTCGTATTGACTGACAGAAGCAGAGATAGTCCCAACAAAGTAAAGACGAGATATTTCATTTTACGGTTAGTTTAGTTGTTTAAATAATGATACAAAGTTGCAAAGAGAAACGCCCTCACCTGTTATACAACTATGTCAAATTGTTACATCATTCACAGATTTGTAACAGTGTTGAGATGATAATATGGCTTATTAATGTGTGAATGATGTAACTAATAGCAAAAGTTATGTAATGCGTATGTAAATATGCCCCCCGTTCTTTGCGTGATAAATTCTCCGAAAACAATTTTAAAATGGACAACATGAAAAAGTACTTGTTAATAGTAATTGGAATGGCCATCATTTCATCTTGCAATCAAAACAATCAGGAAGCCTCTAATCGGGAGCGCGATTCGCTTGTTTCTGTAATTAATGAGCGCGACTCGACATTAAGCGAGTTTATTATCTCTTTTAATAGGGTAGAAAGCAACTTGGATTCGGTTGCCGCAAAGCAAAACGTAATATCTATCAACTCTACCGGAAACGGCGAACTGAAGCAAACACAGAAAGTTCGAATCAACAATGAAATTGCCGCGATCAATCAATTAATGGAGAAGAATCGCAACGAAATCGCTAGGCTCACCAAACGTGCACGAAGCTCATCAAATAAAAACGTGCAGCTCGAAAAGGCAATTGCTCAGTTGAACGATCAATTAGCCGAAAAGAATGCTGAACTGGCTGAGTTAAACGTAAAGTTAGCCGGATTGGATGCGCGTGTAGCTCAACTGGAGATTGTGGTTGACACCTTAACCGCTCAAAACACGGCACAAGCAACAACTATCGCAAATGAAACAGAAGCATTGCACACGGCTTATTTTATCGTTGGAAAATCCGGTGATTTAAAGGATGCAAAAGTGATCGATCGCCAGGGCGGATTGTTGGGTATCGGAAGAACGTCGATGTTGAAAAACGATTTCGATAATAGCAAGTTTACAAAAATCGACTATACGCAAACAAATATTATCACCGTAAATAGTGACATGAAGATTATTACAAACCACCCTTCCGGATCGTATCAATTAGTGATGGACGAAAAAGATAAAAAGATGGTTAAGAACATTCTTATCATCAACCCGGAAACTTTCTGGAGCTCTTCGAAATATTTGGTTGTTGTGAAAGATTAATACTGCAGATTGAAGATTGTCAGCATTTCTGAGTTGTGAATTCAAAAGTATGAATTCAGAATTCAGAAATGCTTTTTTGTACCGGCCAAGCATTAAATGAATACGCCCTTGGGGCTTCCACAACAACAACAAGTCAACTTACTACTTACCACTTACCGCCAACATTAAAGGCTCTCAATCGCCCCCCTCTTTTTATGCTTAAGGGATTTGAAAAAGGAAGGAGTAAGGCCGGTGATCTTTTTGAATTGTGCAGAGAGGTGGGACACACTGCTATAGTGCAATTTCTCTGCAATTTCCGTGAGATTTAATTCATCGTAGATAATAAACTCCTTTACGCGCTCGATTTTGTGCAGAAGAATAAATTGTTCAATCGTTGTTCCTTCTGTTTCTGAAAACAAGTTGGCGAGATAGGTATAATCGTATTGAAGTTTTTCGCTTAAATAGTCTGAAAAATTTACTTTAGGCAGATCGTCGTTATAGTGAATCATTTCCACAATAACGTTTTTGATTTTTTCAATAAGCATTGCCTTTTTGTCATCCATAAGTTCAAGACCGGATTTGAGGAGTGCTACTTTTATTTCATCTCGTTTTTCTTGTGAAATAATGGAAACAAGACCAACTTCGCCAAGATCGACTGACGTGTATTTAATCCCAAGTTTTTTTAATTCATCTTTAACCAGCATCTTGCAACGGATGCTCACCATATACTTAATGTAGAGTTTCACTAAAGAATAATTAAACTGTAGGGCCGAAAAGTGCTGCCGATTATGACGTAAAAGGGCAGCAATATGAAATTATGATAAAGATAGTCGTTCTTATTGAGAAACAAGCAAAGAATTAAGGCTTACCGTTTTCTGAACTTTTTGCGATGAAAACTCTGCCCACCGCGAAGTACTTTGGGTTGTTTCTTCAAAACGATTGTCTCTCCTTCTTCCGACATGCGAGAAACTATTCGGAAGTCGATTTGCTTTCTGATCAAATCGCAGCGGACAACCTGGATTTTCACCAAATCACCTAAAGTGTATTTTCGTTTTGTACGAGAGCCAATGACGCAATAGCTTGTATCGTCGAATTCGTAGAAGTCGTCGTCAAGGTCGCGGAGACGAATCATACCCTCACATTTATTTTCGATGATTTCGACGTATAAGCCCCATTCGGTTACGCCGCTGATAACACCATCGAACTCTTCGCCAAGCTTGTCTTGCAGAAATTCGACCTGCTTGTATTTTGTTGAAGCTCGTTCGGCTTCGGATGCTTTAATCTCCATCGCCGTTGAATGCTTGCACTGTTCTTCGAGCAAAGCCTGTTCGACACCATGTCCGCCATCGAGATAAAATTCGAGCAAACGGTGAACAAGCACATCGGGATAACGACGAATTGGCGATGTAAAGTGTGTATAGTAATCGAACGCTAAACCGTAGTGTCCGATATTTTCTGTCGTGTAGATGGCTTTCGACATGGTACGAATCGCCAGTTGCTCGAGTACGTTCTGTTCTTTCTTCCCGTGTAGCTCTTTCATCAAACCGTTAAGTGACGAAGCGATTTCTTTATCGTTACCCAGCTTGAGCTTGTAGCCCCAGCGAGCAGCGAAGTTGGAGAAATTCTCGAGTTTGTCACTTACAGGCGAGTCGTGTACACGATATACGAATGGCTTTTTCTCCACTCGAACGGTTTCTTCTTCTTTGCCTTTTTTCTTTTTGCCTTCAGTAACAATGTGGTGTTTCTTGCCTACAAATTCGGCGACAGATCTATTCGCCAATAGCATAAACTCTTCAATCAGCTTGTTGGCGTCTTTACTTTCTTTCAAATAAACTCCCAGCGGTTTTCCTTTTTCGTCGAGCTTAAAACGCACTTCAACTTTTTCGAAAGCAATAGCTCCGTGTTTGAAACGTTCTTTGCGAAGAAGCTTAGCGAGACGATCCATTGTGAGAATATCGTCTTTCAAACGACCTTCTTGCTTTTCGATTACCTCTTGCGCGTCTTCGTAAGCAAATCGTTGAATGCTGTGAATAATGGTTTTTCCAAACCACGTCT
This sequence comes from Bacteroidota bacterium, assembly GCA_016721305.1. GTDB lineage: Bacteria > Bacteroidota > Bacteroidia > AKYH767-A > 2013-40CM-41-45 > JADKIH01. The sequence goes on along the minus strand of JADKIH010000003.1, from coordinate 278,332 downwards.
TTTTTACTTCTGCATTATCGTTCATTTCAAAAACTGCAGAGAAGCAAAGCTTGTCTTCGTTCGGTCGAAGCGAGCAAACGCCATTCGATAATTTCTCCGGCAACATCGGAATTACTCTATCGACCAGATAAACGGAAGTCGCGCGGAAGTATGCTTCTTTGTCGAGCTGCGTCGTCGGACGAACATAATGCGAAACGTCGGCAATGTGAACGCCGATTTCCCAATTTCCGTTATCGAGCTTTTGAATAGAAAGCGCATCATCAAAATCCTTCGCATCAACCGGATCGATTGTGAAAGTGGTGATGCCACGGAAGTCGCGACGTTTTTTAATTTCTTCGGCTGAAATAGCAAGCGGAATAGCTTCGGCTTCGTCTTCGACACGGCGAGGGAATTCGAGAGGGAAACCGAATTCAGAGAGAATGGAATTCATCTCCACATCGTTTTCGCCCGGCCAGCCGAGAAGCTTTGTTATTTTACCGATCGGATTTTTTGTTCCCTTCGGCCAATCTACAATTTGCGCAATAACTTTTTGTCCGTTCTGTGCTTCATTGGTTTGATTATTCGGAATGAAAATGTCGACTAGCATTTTATTGCTGTCGGGAACGACAAAAGCATATTTTCCCGAAAGCTGTGCCGTACCGACGAATTCTGTCTTCGCGCGCTCGAGTACATCCACAACTTCACCTTCCATGCGCTGGTTTTTGTGACGAGCGTATAGATAAATTTTTACTCGATCGCCATGCAAAGCATTCTTCACATTTTTCGGAGCGATGTAAACATCATCTTCATTTGTTTCGCTGAGCAAATATGCGGCACCGCCGGAAGTGATGTCGATTATTCCTTCGATGTAAGCATGCTTCGGTTTCAGCTGAAATTTGCCGCGATCTGTTTCAATGATGTCGCCCTTGTCCTGAAGTTCTGCGAGAATAAATATGATATCCTTTTTAAGATCAATACCGAGATCTTCTATACTTGCTTCTTCACCTAAAGTCTCTTTTGCGTGATCTGAAATAACAGGCTTCAACAGGCTTGTCAGCTGCTTATAGTTGAACGACCTGTTAGGGTGTCGATTAAAGGCTTTAAATAATTCGGCCAGCAAGAAAGTTTTTGCCGGATTTTCGTTGTGTTTGTTTTTTTTACTCATGATATTTTTAAAAGCGGGCGCGCAACAGTCGCAATAAGCCCGTCGAAAGATAAAATTAAGGTGTGTTATTGCTGTTAAAACGGTGTTATAAAATATTTATGCAGAAGGGGGTTAATAAACAGTGGGTTAAGGGATTACAGGATTTCGGGATTGCGGCAGGGAGAGAAGATGGTGTTGGGGATTGGGTTGATTTTGTTTCGTTGATTTGATGGGTAATTTGGGAGGGAAAATGATGGCGCTATGGTTTTTAATATTTTAATTGAGAAATACTGAAACAAAGTGTGATTAATACACTAAAAAGGCGTCAATAATATTGTGAAAAACGCGTTTCATAACTTTTAAGGGTGAGGATGCTTTGCCTGAGAGACAATCTTAATTTTACAACGACTATTCAATCACACGTAAAAATCATATAATGGAAACTCCAAACCAAGAACAAGGCAAGAACAAAAGTACGATATGGATCGTTTTGTTGTTACTTTCTGCCGTGTTAAACATTTACCAATGGCGAAATCACGAAACAACTGTCAATAACTACGACCAGCGCGTAGATACTTTGATTGTTGAGCGCGTGAATGTTGAAAAAGAATTGTCGGACACGAAGTCGGAACTCGAAAAATATCGTGGTATCTCTGCAAATCTTGATAGCCTCCTCAACGAAGCTCAGGCGAAAATTGATGAGCAGGGCAAAAAAATCAGAAACCTTGGTTCAAGCGAAAAGAATCTGAAGCTTTTGAACGAGAAAATGAAGCAACAGCTTGCCGACCTTCAACTTCTTCGCGACGAATATTTGGGCCGCATCGACTCATTGTTGATGGCAAACAAACAACTCGTTGCCGAGAAAGAAGAACTCACAGGACAAAAAGAAGAGTTGAAGAAAAACCTTGAAACTACGACAGCTACGGCTTCGGTGTTGAAAGCAGAGTATTTCAAAGTTCAATCATTCAAGCGTAAAGGAAACGGTAAGTTTGTTGAAACCGCTCTCGCGAAACGTACTCACAAACTGAGTGTTTGTTTTGATGTGCTCGATAATAAGATTGCAAAGACCGGCGAAAAAGCTGTTTATATGAAAATCACCGAACCGGGTGGTAAAGCTGTGGGCAATAAGAGCACAGGCTCTAGTTCATTCCGCACATCAGGTGGCGAAGAAGTGATGTATGCAGCAATGAAGAACATTGACTTCACCGGTGCGAAACAAAACGTTTGTATGGATTACGAAGAGCAACAAGATAAAATGTTCCCTCCGGGAACTTACATGCTCGAGGTATATATCGACGGTAATTTGGCGGGCGCGGGAACTTGTGTGCTTCGCTAGTTGCGAGTTACGAGTTGCGGGTTACGAATACCCGAACACAAAAAGAGGTTGTCGAGTTTCGGCAACCTCTTTTTTTTTCTCGTGATTCTCACAAACCTCGTGCTCTCGTGGTTTCTTTTTCTACCACAAGAACACGAGGCTTGTGAGAATCACGAGAGAGATGACTCTATTTCATTAATCATTTTCGGAGCAATGTCGAAGCCGCGTTTACGCCAGATTTCTTTTCCGTCGCGGCGGAGAATGAGCGTGGGCACACTCAGGATATGCAAAGCTGCAGCATCAGCGGCATTCTCGTCGATATTCACCTTTTGGATGATGATACGATCACCAAAGTGTTTTTTTAATTCTTCCAAAATAGGCTCGAGCCATTTGCAGGGCTCGCACCAGTCGGCGTAGTAGTCGGTTAGGGTTAGCATGCGGGTTTGCGGTTGCGGGTTGCGGGTTGCGAGTTGCGAGTTGCGGGGGTGCAAGATAGAACGATAACGATATCGATAACGAGGGTGACGATTTTCGTTGGCTCACAATCTTCAATTTTCAATCCTCACTCTTCAATAAAAAAAGCGACCCGAAAACGATAACGAGTGTTGGGGATCTCGTTACCGTTGACGGGGTCGCGAAGGGGGTTGCGTGCTTGCGGGTTGCGGGTTGCGAGTTGCGGGTTGCGAGTTACGGGTTGCGGGTTGCGGGTTACGAGTTACGAGTTGCGAAGATTAAACCAACCGTATTTGGAAAGTTCTACAACCGTTCACTAACAAACATTTTACCGATCACGAATTCACCGGCAAACCGGTGCGAACGAGAACGCCGCTGTCTTTGATTTTGCTCCAGCCGTTGTGAACGTTGGACACGTGCTGGAATCCTTGTGAACGAAGCATGGATACGGCAATCATAGAACGATATCCGCCGGCGCAGTGTACGAAAACGGGTTCTTCTTTTTTCAAATTGCCTGTGCTTGCTGCGAGTTCGTTGAGTGGAATAAATGTTGCGTTGTGAACGTGTCCGCCTTCGACTTCGGAAATTTTACGAACGTCGAGAATGGTTTTTCCGTTGCGTGATTCTTCAGCGAGCTGGAATGGTTCGATCGAAAGAATGGTGTCGAGTTTTTTGCCGGATTGGCTCCATCCCTCAACTCCACCGTTGAGATGACCGAGCACGTTTTCATATCCTACGCGAGCAAGACGAAGTAAACTCTCCTCTTCTTTACCGGGATCGCTAACAATAATCAATTGTTTTGTGATATCGATAACCGTTCCTACCCAAATAGCGAACATGCCGTTCAAACCGATGTTGATAGAGCCGGGAACAAATCCTTTTTCAAAATCATCCGGAATGCGTGTATCTAAAACAACAGCTCCGTTTTTCTGTGCAGCTTCAACTTCATTTGCGGTAAGCGCTTTGCGGCCTCTTGCGAGAACGCTGTCGAGCGATTCATAACCTTTTTTGTTAATCATTGCATCTTTGAAGAAGTATGCAGGTGGCGCAGTAAGCCCTTCTGTTACGGCTTCGATGAATTGAGCTTTCGTCATTTCCTGTAGCGCGTAGTTTAATTTCTTTTGCTGACCAATTGTGCTCCATGTTTCTTTACCCAAACTCTTTCCACAAGATGAACCGGGACCATGAGCAGGATAAACGATTACTTCGTCAGGAAGAGTTTTGATTTTTTTGTTCAAAGAATCGTAAAGCATTCCTGCCAATTCTTCTTTAGTCATTTTTCCGTCGAGCAAATCGGGACGACCAACATCACCTACGAATAATGTATCGCCGGTGAATACACAGTATTCCTGATAAGAAGCGTCAAGCAGTAAATATGTTGTTGATTCCGGAGTGTGACCCGGAGTATGAATAGCGCGAATTGTGCAATCACCTAATTTGAATTCTTCACCATCTTTTGCTGTATGGGTTTCGTAACCTGTTTCAGCACCGGGCCCGAAAATAATTTTTGCTCCGGTTTGTTTTGCGAGATCGATGTGTCCGCTTACAAAGTCAGCGTGAAAATGTGTTTCAAATACATACTTGATTTTAGCGCCACGACTTTTTGCGAGTTCGAGATAAGAATCAATTTCGCGAATTGGATCCACGATTGCTGCTTCGCCGTTTGCTTCAATGTAGTAAGCTGCTTCGGCCAGACAATTAGTATACAGTTGATGGACGTACATAGGTTTGAAATTTTTGAGATGTTATTTATCGGTATGGTATAAATATACAAAAGGCTTTGACCTTTCATAATTGATGACGGTCACGAAGTTCGGAAATTGTTAGAGGAATCCTTGTATAACCATCGTAAAATGATGTTCGCCCCCCTACTCGCCACTCGCCCCCCGTAACCCGTAACCCGTAACCCGCAACTCGCACCCCATTCAAATTATAACCCGAATGGCATAAATTGGAAAAAATCACGACCTTTCGGAAGTCCGATGAATCAGAACGCCGAAGAAAAACGCCAAAATCAGCTTAAAAAAGCAGGTACCGTTGCGTTTTTTGCCTTTCTTACTCTTATTATAGTATTCAATCTGGCGCCGTCCTACGCATTAATGATGGGATTGCTCATTGGCATTATTACGGGAAACCCTTTTGCTAAGCAAACAAAGTCTGTCACCAAGTACTTACTCCAGGGAGCCGTTGTCGGTTTGGGCTTCGGAATGAACTTCACCGCCGTTGTAGCTGCCGGAAAAGACGGCTTCGTTTTTACACTGCTCACCATTTCGGCCGCGATTGGTTTGGGTTATGTACTTGGCCGCGTCTTAAAAGTTGAGCGGACAATTTCCTATCTCATCAGTGTCGGTACCGCAATCTGCGGAGGAAGCGCCATTGCAGCCGTAAGTCAGGTGCTTGATGCAGACGAAAAGGATATTTCTGTTTCTATCGGAACGGTTTTTATTCTGAATGCGATTGCACTTTTTATTTTCCCGCCGATCGGACATTACTTCGGAATGAATCAGCAACAATTCGGAATTTGGGCGGCTATTGCCATTCATGATACAAGCTCTGTTGTCGGAGCGTCTGCTCATTACGGAAACGAAGCGTTGATGACAGCAACTACGGTAAAGCTTGCGCGTGCGTTGTGGATAATTCCGATGGCGTTGTTAACAGCCGTTGTTTTCAAAAAGAAAAGCTCAGCGAGTTCTTTTCCCTGGTTTATTCTATTCTTCGTCTTCGCATCGCTTGTCAATACATACCTCCACCTGCCGGCCGAAGTAGGTCATGCGATTTTATTTGTATCGAAGTTAGCTTTTAGTGTGACGCTCTTTTTTATCGGAACCGGAATTTCCATGAAAAATATCCGGGCAGTCGGAGCGAGACCGCTGTTGCAAGGAGTGATTTTGTGGGTGGTGATTTTGGTTTCTTCGTTGATGTTAATGATCAACTATTAATCACTAAGACACTAAAACGGTTTCGTTAAGGGAAACGTTTTTGAAAATGGAAGAAGAAGAGATAATTAAGCTCTTCGCTTCACGATGAAGATTCGTCCAGCCGAGTGTGTCGCGATCGTAAATGAAAAAATCAGTAAGGCCAAAGGATTCCATAAGCGACTGCGCTTTGTTCATCATAGGCGAAACTTCAGAGTGTTGACAAACCTCAATCGCCATTACCGGTTTTATTTCTTTTCCGCGTTGATAAACGACTACGTCGGGTTCGTTTTCATCGTGAGTATTTAAATGTCCTTCGAAAACAACTTCGTATGCTTTCGAATCGAGAAGATGTGAAAGGCGATGTGTGATTGTGCGAGACAAGAATTTTTTTGATGAAGAAATTCCGTTGTTCCAGTTTTTAGAAAGGGCTTCCATGATGACTTGAATTTGTACCTTAAAGGTAGACCCCGCCACCAACATTTTTACTATGAAAGGAAAGGCTTAACATTAAATTAATCTAGGCGAACAAAGAGGCATAAATCCACCAATAAAGGCACTATTCTTTTTGGTGCAATTATATTCTTGGATTTAATAGCGAAAACGGGACATTTAAACAGTAACTTTACAGCACATTTGTAAGGGTAGCGCAGATCGTTTTTAACAGTCAATTTACACCGATCGTTTTTATGTATTCGAAAAGAAGGTAATCATCATCGGCGGCGGATTTGCCGGAATTCATCTGGTACGAAATCTGGACCCGAATATTTTTGATGTCACGTTAATCGACAAGCAAAATCACCATCAGTTTCAGCCTCTTTTTTATCAGGTTGCAACTTCGCAAATTGAACCGTCAAGCATTTCGTTTCCGTTCCGACACATTTTTAAGAAAAAGAGAAACGTTCAGATTCGAATGGCGGAAGTTTTAAAAATTGACGATCCGCATAAAAGAGTTTTTACAACAATCGGCGAATTCGAATACGATTACTTAGTAATTGCAACAGGCTGCAAAACGAATTTTTTCGGAAACGATGAAATTGCCCAATATGCAATGACACTGAAAACCACTTACGATGCGATCACAATCAGAAACAGAATTGTTGCATCATTTGAAGAAGCGGTGTCTGCCACAGCCGAAGAAAGGGAGTTGCTGCTTAATCTGGTGATTGTAGGCGCAGGGCCAACAGGAGTTGAATTGGCGGGAGCCTTTGCCGAAATCAAATCGCATATTTTGCCAAAGGATTATCCCGGCATCGATTTTTCCAAATTCAATATTTTCTTGATAGAGGGAAGCAAGAATACACTTAATAGCATGAGTGAAAATGCTCGCGAGGCCTCGAAGCGCTATCTGGAAAGGATGGGCGTTAAAATTATTACCGAAGTATTTGTCAAACAGTATGACGGAAAAATGGCAACACTCAGCACCGGTGAAACCATACGCACAAAGAATTTAATCTGGGCAGCAGGTGTAACAGGAAATCTTTTCCCGGGAATACCGGAAGACTTAATTACGCCGGCGAATCGGATTAAAGTAAGCCGTACCAATCAGGTTGTGAATTTCTCCTCGCTTTTTGCAGTTGGAGATATTGCCTATATGGAAACACCGAAATATTTGCGTGGACATCCCCAACTCGCGAACGTGGCCATTAATCAGGCGAAACTGCTGGCCAGAAATTTAAGAGCCAGAGAACTGGGAAAGCCGGAAGTTGAATTTGAATACGTAGATCGCGGCTCAATGGCAACGATTGGGAAAAACAAAGCCGTTGTGGATTTACCGTCTTTTCATTTCAAAGGATATTTTGCCTGGCTGGTGTGGATGTTTTTGCACCTGATGTTTATCCTGAGCGTTCGAAATAAACTTATAATTTTTATTAACTGGGCATGGAATTATATCACACGCGACACATCGTTGCGATTAATATTGACTCCGCCCGAAAAGAGAAACAATGGAAGCTAAACGACATTATGCAACCGTCTCCGAAGCGCTCACAAAGCTGAAGGAAGAGGGTTTTACAACAGATTTTAACCTTGAAGAAAATTGTTTTGTTTGTCAGTCAGGAAAATTTCTCCCCGACCAACAGGAAATTGTTGACATCTACCGATACGAAGGTAATTCGGACCCCGGCGATGAAGCAGTTGTCTATGCGATTCAATCAGACACCGGAGTAAAGGGCGTTTTTGTTAACGGCTATGGAATTTCTGCCGATCGTGATGCGGAAGCGTTTATCAATTCTATTCCGATCAGAAAGTAAAAAGTCCGATGACATCAGGGCGATGAACGGACTTGTTGAAAAGCGTAAAGCTGAAGGATGTGTTTGAAAGCGTACTTAACGAATCATTTTAGCGAAGATATTTACTGCAAAGTATAAGGAGACCCAAACAAGAGTGAACATTCTGTAAATAGAGTGCGCAAGCAAGCGCTTTAACCGAGGCGTTCGTTTGCGACGCAACTTTTTCGGTTTTTCATCGGTCAGATGAAAGGCGAATGCATCGTGACTAAAGCCTCGATTGTAATACAATTTTTCCAGTGCAACGGCCGCTTTAAATTCATTGTTTTTCTTGTAACTCATCTTAATAAAATCGTAAATCATTTTTGTTTTGTTGCAAAAGTATCTGCCCCTTATTGCGGCAATATTATCTGCAGATTAATGATGTGTTTTGATTTTTTATACAGTTTTAAAATTTGAGATCTCCGGGAAGGCTTTTATGTAGGAAAATTTATGCTTTATAGCACAAAAGCAAGATTAATTATAAGCGTATGACAATAATCTGTTATAATAATGATGGAAATAATTACAATAAAAATGATTTTATTTTTAAGGACACTTATGTGCAATATGGCTTATATTTGAAATATGAAAAAGCTCACACTAGTTAGACACGGTAAATCAGACTGGTCGATGGATGGGCAACCCGATATTGACCGACCACTCAACACACGTGGTTACAATGATTCACATCGCATGGCAAAGGAGTTTATTGAGAGTAATCCGAGGCCACAAGTATTTGTAAGTAGCCCGGCAATTAGAGCAATTAGTACAGCTCTGATCTTCGCCGGAGAATTCGATCTTCCGAAGTCGGAAATCAGAATCGAGCCAACGCTTTACGACACAGACGCAGAAGATTATCTTAATTTTATCCGTTCGTTAGACGAAAAAACAGAATCGGTTATGATTTTCGGTCACAATCCTTCGATTAGCGACTTTTACACATTGTTCTCGGACCAGTTCTTAGAAATCCCAACTTGTTCTATGGTAGTTTTCGAAGTTTCGGCTAGTAAATGGTCGGAGATAAGTCCAATGAATTGCAAAGTGAAAGAATTACGGACACCGAAAAAGCAGGCTGTATAAGAAGCCAATATTATTAAATCATTAATTTATCTCTCGATATTTTGTTGTAGAGCGAAATAATCGAACATTGCTTCAATAACAATTCACACTATGAAAAAAGCAGAACGCAAAGAGCTCGAAGCAAAAATCAAAAAGGCAATTGTTCATGCTTTGCCGGCAGGACAAACCGCGATGCCACGAAAATTAGCCAAAACAATTGGTGAGGCATCTCGAGAAATTGCGAAGAAATTTGCTAAGGAGCAAAAGAAATTGCAGCTCTCAAGTAAGAAGGCAAAGAAGAAACCGGCGCCGAAAAAGAAGGCCAAAAAGCCCGTAAAGAAGTAAGAAAACCGCAGTAATTATTTATGAAAAAAAAGGATCTCCTCTTAGTTAACCGAGACATCAGTTGGTTATCGTTCAACGCGCGTGTTTTGCAGGAGGCGGATGATGAATCGGTGCCGCTGATTGAGCGACTTCGATTTCTCGGAATATATAGTAATAACAGAGATGAATTTTTTAAAGTTCGCGTTGCGACAATTCGTCGAATGATGAAATTTGGGAAGAGGGGGAGAGATATAATTGGGGCCGATCCGAAATCACTTCTTGAAGACATTCAGAAAACAATTGAAGTGCAGCAAAAAAAGTTTGATGTACTTTTTGAAAAAATTATTCGGGAGCTCGAAAAGGAGAACATCTATTTTTTGAACGATAAACAGCTGAACCCGGTACAGGAGCTTTTTGTGAAAGAGTATTTTCACCAGAATGTGTATCCGAATCTGGTTCCGATCATGATTGATTCGGCGCCACATTTTCCCTATTTGAAAGACCGGATGATTTATCTGGCCGTTAAATTGAAGCTCGCCGGAAAAGGAGAGAAGAAACACAGCTATTCGTCGACAGCGATATATCGAAGAGTTGGATTGAGAAAGTTTCAAAGAGCGTTAAACAGAGAAAGAAGGGAGATCCCGTTCGGTTGACATATGATTCGCGGATTCCTCCGGATTTACTGGCATTTATTGTCAAGAAAATAAAATTGAAGGACAAAGATTATATGACGGCCGGGGGGCGGTATCACAACTTCAAAGACTTTATCGCCTTTCCAAAAATCGGAAGGAAGGAGTTATGGTATAAAGCGCCGAAACCGTTGGAGCATCCTGATTTGGCCGGACAGAAGAGTATGTTTAAGGTTATCCGAAAGAAAGACGTATTACTCGCTTATCCGTATCAGTCGTTTTTGCATATCATCGATTTACTGAGAGAGGCGTCCATCGATCCGAAAGTTAGTTCTATCAAAATTACGCTATACAGAGCCAGCTCTAACAGCAGTATTGTAAATGCACTTATCAATGCCGTTAGAAACGGTAAGCAAGTTACCGTAGTTGTTGAGTTGCAGGCGCGTTTCGATGAGGAGACAAATATTTATTACGCCGATAAATTGCAGGAAGCCGGAGCGGAAGTGATTTTCGGTGTTCCGGGACTAAAGGTGCACAGTAAATTGTTTCTGATCACTCGAAGGGAAGAAGACAAAACCACGCACTATGCACATATCGGAACAGGGAACTTCAACGAAAAAACGGCTAAGATTTATTGCGATCACGCCTTGTTAACGGCCGATAAACGTATTACTAAAGAAGTTGAAAAGCTGTTTTCGTTTTATCACGACAATTATAAAATCGGTCATTACAAACATCTGATTGTTTCTCCGTTTAATACTCGAAAGAAATTTATGTCGTTTATTAATAAGGAAATCGAAAACGCCGAAGCCGGTAAAGATGCGTGGATGATTGTGAAGATGAACAGTCTTGTTGACGACGATATGATAGAGCGTTTGTATGAAGCAAGCATTGCCGGAGTTAAAATTCGATTGATTGTTCGCGGAATATGCGCTTTGATTCCCGGAGTAAAAGGGTTAAGCGAGAACATCGAAGTAATCAGCATCGTCGATAAGTTTTTAGAGCATAGCCGAATTTTTATTTTCTGTCATGGAGGCGCCGAGAAGTATTTTATATCATCAGGCGATTGGATGAACAGAAATCTTGATTTCCGATCCGAAGTGGCCGTCCCGATTTATGATGCACAATTACAGGCCCAGCTTTTAGAATATGTTATGATGCAGTTGCGCGACAACACGAAGGCGCGTACGATGTTCAAAGGCCATATGAATGAATATAAAATTCGCGAAGGAAAGGCCTACAAAGCGCAGGATGAAATTTACAAGTGGTTTGCTTCGATGAAGCCATTTGCCGAAAATGTTCGCAAGGAAATTCCGGCGAAGGTTTTCAACACCTCCGCTTTAAAACAAAACAAATCACCAAAAGCAGCAACCCGTTCCTGATCTTATTTTTGAAGATGAATAACAAAAACAAGATCTTGAAATACGCAGCAATAGACATTGGCTCCAATGCCGTCAGATTATTGTTTTGCAATGCCGTTGAAGAACACGGCGTTGTTCATTTCAAAAAGGCTGAACTTATCCGGATTCCTTTAAGATTGGGCGAAGATGTTTTTCGCAGCGGAAGAATTTCGCCGGAGAAAGCTGCGCGATTCATTAAGACAATGAACGCATTCAAATTGCTTATCGATGTTTTTGAACCGGTTGCTTATCGTGCCTGTGCTACAGCATCGATGCGTGAAGCAATTAATGGAATGGAAGTCGTGAATCAGGTGAAAAAAACGTGCGGACTAAACATTGATATTATTTCAGGGAAAGAAGAAGCCGAGCTTATTTATTCGAATCACGTCGAAGAATTTCTTGACCACGATCATTCTTACCTATACATCGATGTCGGGGGAGGAAGTACGGAGCTGACTATTTTGATAAAGGGCAGATTGTGGCGTCGAATTCTTTTAACGTTGGAACACTGCGTTGGTTGGGAGGAAAGGTGAGTATGGATTTGTGGGAATCGATGAAAGAATGGACAAAGCGAAACACCGCCGGTCACGAACCAATCACAGCGATCGGATCGGGAGGAAACATTAACAAGATCTTTAAAATGGTTGGCCGAAAGGACAAACCGTTGGCTTTTGAAAAACTGAAGGAGTTTTATACTGAGCTGAAGGCACTCGATCTGGATTCAAGAATGGAAGTGTACGGACTTAACCCCGATCGGGCCGATGTTATTGTTCCGGCTGCGAAGATTTATCTGGGAATGATGAAGGCCTCGGGCGCTTCGGAAATAATCGTTCCCCAGATCGGATTATCCGACGGAATCGTCCACCAGCTCCATTTGACCTATACCGAAAGTAGGGTAGCCTGACAATCTGCCTCCCGGATGTCCCCAATCCGCCACCCAACCCCTTGAAAAGCAATATATTTTACGTGAACGGCCCATTTTACTAGGTGAATGGCCCTCTTCATATATGTGTAAAAAAGCAACACTATATATGAGGGTTTCGGGGATTTCTGTATATTGTATGCCCCTTATTGGGTGAAGTCCGCATTGCAAAATACAAGCGCAGAGTTTTAACATGTGCTTAATGGTGAGAAAATACTAATAGCGTTGTTTTGTGAAACAATTCGGAAGAAGGAAAAGCGTATTCCTGATTCTTTAAAAAAGATAGAATGTTAAAAAAGAACATTGTTTTTTTGATTTCGATCCTTCTGCTTTTCAGCGGACGAATCTTTGGTTACGCTGCCAACGACTTTGGGTCAATTGCATCAGGAAGTTACAATTCTGCTGCTACGTGGGGTAAATGGAACGGAGCTGCATGGATTGCCGCAGGTTCCATTCCATTAAAAACCGATAACGTATTTATTCTCGCCGGAACGACAGTAACTACTGCTGCAACCGGCCCATACTATTGCAAAGATTTAACGGTGGAAGCCGGAGGTAAAATTTACTCGAATATCACAACGACACCAAACGTTTATGTTCTCGTTTACGGGAATATTTTATGTGATGGAACGATTGGAAACGGAACCACATTCGATTGTATTTGCTTTGGTATCGAATCTGTTTGTACAATTACAGGAGCCGGAACATTTGACGCAAGTCGTATGGTAAAGCGTACGGGCGACAATCCAATCTCTAAGCTTACCATTAGCAGAGATGTAAATCTTCGTTTTGCATCATCTTCTCAAACACAGATTTATAATCACGCTGCGACGGCTGTTCCAACACCAACTCGCTTTGACGTCTTGATCACAGCCGGTGCAACTCTTACCCTCACTACCAACGGAACCTCTTTTGGAAATGCCGGTATCGATGGGTTTGACGGTTCGGGGACTTATAACGGCTCGGGAAGTTTTACCATCAATGGAACAATGGTTGTTTCGGGTATAACTTATCTGGCAACGAATAATACGGCAACCACGGTAACGGTTAGCACAACGGCCGGATCGAATACGGTTACTACCGGCTCGACAGCATCGCTTACGGTTGGCTCTACAATTGTTGGAACAGGTGTAAACATTAATATGTTCCCGGCCGGAACAACTATTACCGCCATTCTTAGTGCAACGCAGTTCACGGTTTCGAATAATGCCATTATGAATACAACCAGCGTTCCTACAACTAATGGGGGTTCTTGTTTCTGGCAAATCAATAACGGAGGAGTTTTGCGTACTGCGCAGGTGATGACGACGTATTTATCGTTGACACCAACAGCGTTGGCCGGAGCAGTTCTGACCGTTCCTTCAACTACAGGAATCGTAGTCGGTAGTGCAATTTCCGGAACAGGTATATCTCCGGGATCAGTTGTCACTGCTGTCACTGCAACTACAATTACAGTTACTCCTGCACCGAGTGCATCTGCTGTCGGTAGCTCACTTTCATTCGGTGGCGGAAATGCCGGACACATGTTGCGTGTTGCAGCAGGCGGAAAATTTGAAATCACAGGCTCAAGCGGATTCAATTTTGCTTTAACCACGGTGAACTGTACATACGATATTCAGAATGGAAGTTTTACTGAGTATTCAGGAACAGGCAACCAGAATGTTGTTCTAATTCCTGTTTCCAGTTGTCAGGCTTTTGGTTCGAGCTCGAACTCATATGGTAATCTGAAAATTTCCGGAAGCGGAACAAAGACAATGTTTGTTAGCGGTACCTATAAAATCGCCAACGATCTGAACATTGTTAACACAACAGGCACCCCCGTACTCGCATCGAACAATCAGGCAATCTGGATGACGGGCGGCCACTGGTATAACTACAATCAATCCGGATTTACAGAAGGATTTGGTACAGTACAATTTACCGGCAACGCAACACAAACAATCAACACTACGGGCGGCGAGCGCTACTATGCGCTTACTTACGATAAAGCATCTACTTCATTATTGCAGTTTAACTCACCGGTGAATGTTACTTTCCGACTCACCTGGACAAAAGACGGTCCGGTATTTCTTAACGGAAATCGTTTGACGATGGAGTCGCCGTTGACTACAGCATTTGCAGGTAACACTGGATTCACAACACGTTATCTGATTTCAGAAACAAATGATAATTCATCAATTGTTCAATGGAATATCGGAACAGCAACGGCTGCTTCGGCATTTGTGATTCCATTTGGTATTCCGGGTACTCCTGATTACATTCCATTCACTTATTCAGTTGCAAATGGCGTTACAGTAGGAAACTTATCTGTTGCCACTTACGGAACACCGGCGAGTAATTTACCTTGGCCAATTTCACCTTATACTGTACTCAACTTAAACAGTACTACCGGCTTGCTTCCCGATAATCGTGACGCAACGGTTGATCGTTTCTGGGAAATTGATGTTACTGCTGCAACACCACCGGTAGCCAGTGTTACATTTACATATGCTCCATCTGAATTACCAATCGCGCCATTCAATAATGCATTATTAATGGAGGCTCAATGGTATAGTAAGGGAATCGATAAATGGCAACCGGCTATTGCGGGGCAGACTAACGGAACATATTTTTCGACCGCGCCCGCACTCAATACTTATGGCGCATGGACGTTGGCAGCTCTTACTTCCCCATTACCGATCAAATTGTTGAAATTTGACGCAAAAAGAAATCAGGAAGTCGTTGATTTGTCATGGGCAACAGCTACAGAAATCAACAATCAGTACTTTACACTTGAAAGAAGTTCGGACGCACGCGAATTTTTACCGTTTGCAACGATCGCCGGAGCCGGAAACAGCTCTACTACAACTAATTACGCTTTCGTAGATCGCGACCCACTCCCGGGTATATCTTATTATAGATTGAAACAAACCGATTACGACGGCAAGTTTACTTACAGCGACCCTGTTGCCGTAAGATTTGACGACTCGAATAACACTTTTGTATCTGTCGGACCCGTTCCCGCACAGAATTATCTGAAAATCACCTGTTTTGGCAAAGAATCATTTACGGCGACGCTTATTCAATCGGATGGGCGAGAGGTAAAGGAATTTGCCCAAATCGACGAAGGAACATCGACTCTTGACTTGTCGGATGTATCTTCCGGAAGCTACATTCTGCGTGTAGTTTCTGCACATGATCAGCGCTATTTGCGCATTATAAAGGAATAGCTATCTTGCGGAAAGCCTTGTCAACAGAGGCTTTCAGACAATATTGATATAGATTGCCAAGTTCAACATCTCGCGATTTTTTTGTTATTCATTCATTAATATATGAGTAACATCTGAGTTGCGATGATTGATTTATTTTATCCTCAGGAATGAGGATGAGAAAAAAATCATTCTGCGCAGTTAAAAGCCATCCTTACGAAATCAACAAAACCTAATATGAAATCAACAATTACATTCGGTAAAACAATTCTTGCGTTATTGTTTATCTGCTTGTTTGGTGTGAATGCCTCACAAGGACAAGTCGTCATTAGTCAATTTTATGGAAATGGTGGTAACACCGGGGCAACTTACAATGCCGACTTTGTCGAATTGTATAATAAAGGAAATACGGCTGTCAATTTTGGCGGAACGTGGTCTATTCAATATGCATCGGCTACCGGACCAACTTGGACTAACAGTCTTACACTAACGGGAACAATTCCTGCAAATGGTTATTATCTGATTCGTTTGGGTACGGGCGCCAATGGCGTTGCTCTTCCAATCACGCCTGATCAAACAGGAACAATTGCAATGTCAGGAAGTGCGGGTAAGTTTGCTCTTTGTAACTCTACCACCGCCCTCTCCGGTACATGTCCTACCGGCGGAGCTATTCAGGATTTTATCGGCTATGGTGGTACTTCTACTTGTTTTGAAACAGCAATAGCCCCTGCACACTCTGCCACTACATGGTTAACTCGTGCAGCAGGTGGTTGTACCGACAACAACAATAACTCAACAGATTTTTCTGCAACAACAACTGCGGTTCGTAATACGGCCTCCACAATTAATACTTGTTCGGTAGTTCCAACAGTTAGCACAGGTTCGGCTACAGGAATCACAACAGCAGATGCAACGTTCAACGGAACGGTTACAGCCGGTGGAGCTACTGCTACGGTTGTGTTTAATTACGGAACAAGCCTTGCTTACGGAACAAATGTTACTGCAACACAAAGTCCGTTAGCTGGAAGTAGCGTTGGAGCTGCGGTATCGGCATCGGTTACAGGATTGAGCTTAAATACACTTTATCATTTCAGAGCCAGTGCAACAAACAATGCAGGAACAACGAATGGAAGTGATGCAACTTTTTACACTCTAGCAGGAACGCCTAACGCACCATCAGTTGGTGGTGCAACGGCATCGAGTCTTTCGGTTACGATTACTGCCGACGGAAACTCATCGGGAACAGAATATGCAATTCGCGAAACAGGATCTGGCAATTATGTACAGCTCAACGGTTCACTTTCTTCCACTCCGGTTTGGAGAACAGCCTCGGCTTGGGGAGCAATGGCCGTAACAGGGTTGACAGCAAGCACAACATATAGTTTCGATGTAAAAGCTCGCAACGGAGATCTGATTGAAACAGCATTTAGTGCTACAGGTTCGGGAACAACAACATCAGCATCATCACCAACAATTATTGTGACGGCGTCTGTGACTGCGTTTTCATCAACAGCAGGAACACCAAGCAGCTCACAGAGCTATACAGTTGAAGGATCTAATTTAACAGCGGATATCACAATCGCTCCTCCGGCTTCTTTTGAAATCTCAACCGACAACTCGACTTGGGTAACCAGCGTCGGAACTATTACACTGACTCAGTCAGGTGGCTCGGTTGCTCCGACATTAATTTATGCAAGATTTAATCCGGCAACTTCCGGAACATTTAGCGGTGCTATTCAACATACAAGTACAGGAGCGACTCAACAAGACCTCCTTGTGAGCGGAACAGCAATTGCAACGGAACCAACAATTCAATCTGCAATTACTTTTGGTGCAACAACAACTTCCAGTATTGAAGTTAATTTTTCGGGCGGAGACGGTGCAAACAGAATTGTAGTAGCATCACTTAGCCCTGTAACTTTTGTTCCGGTTGATGGAAGCGCAATTTCCGGAGTGAACACAAACTTCGCCACAGCTTTTGATCAGGGATCAGGAAATAAAGTTATTTATGACGGTAGCGGAAACACAGTAACAGTTACCGGACTTTCGTCATCAACACTCTATTACTTTGCGGTGTATGAGTACAATGGTACAGGAACACTCATTAATTATTATGTGACAAGCCCGGGTACAGGTGTTAAAGGAAGTGCAACTGCGGAACCAACAATTTCCAGCACAACAGCATTTACTAAAACAACGGCTACAACGGCAATATTGACATTTATTAGTGGTAATGGTGCAAACCGAATTGTAGTTCTGAAAGCAGGTTCTGCAGTTAGTTTTGTTCCGGCAGACGGAACAGGCTATACGGGAGTGAATTCAGATTTCTCTCTTGCAACCGATCAGGGCAGCGGCGATAAAATTGTTTATGACGGTAACGCTACAACAGTAACTGTTACAGGATTGGTAAGCGGCGTAACATACCACGCAGCCGTTTATGAATACAATTCAAGCGGAGCTCTGAGCAATTATCTTACTTCTACGTTTGGAAGCGCTTCAGCTGCAACGGTAGCGAGCATCAGCTATACTACCGGTACATACACACAAAACTTTGACGGCTTACCTATAACAGGAACGACTAGTTTCGGCAGTTTCGGTAACGGAGCCAATACATTATCTACTCCGCCGGTTTCAGGTTCATCATTAACAGGATGGCAAGTAGCGAATTCGACAGGCGGCACGCCATCTTTAGTTGCCGATAACGGAGCAGGTTCTTCCGGTGCAGCGTACAGCTATGGAACAACAGGATCAACAGATCGCGCATTGGGCTCTTTAGCAAGTAACTCTTTCACCGCATACTATGGTGCAGTATTACAAAATGATGGTTCAACGCCACTGTCAACGGTTTCGATTTCATTTACAAATGAACAATGGAAAAGCGGAGCAGCCTCTTTAACTAATCACATTAACTTTGAATATAGCCTGAATGGCAGTGATATCCTCACAGGAACATTTTCAGGAGTTAGCGCACTAGATCTGAACACTGTTGTTGCAACTGCACCAACAGTTCAGGTGCTCGACGGAAACTTGCCGGCCAATCAGGTTGCGGTTACTTACACATTTACTTTGAGTGGCAACTGGTTGCCTGGTCAGAAACTAGTTCTCCGTTGGAAAGATTTCAACGAAGGAGGAAATGACGACGGTTTGGCAATGGATAACTTCAGCTTCTCTGCTGTCGGACCACAAACACCGCTTGTTCAGGAAAGCCTTCTTAACTTCAGTACCGTATTGACAAATGCAATGACGGCCAACTGGACTCCGGGCGACGGAACGAATCGTATTCTTGTGATGAATACAACAAACTCGTTTACTAATCCGGTTGATGGAAATACTTACACGGCAAACTCTGTTTATTCAGGTTCAGGTGAGCAGGTTGTTTATGACGGAACAGGTACATCTGTAAACGTTACCGGACTCACTCCTTCAACACAATATTATTTCCGCGCATATGGTTATAACGGTATCGGAGTTGCAACAAAGTACAATACGACAACAGCAACAGATAACCCATTAGATCAAACTACAGCAGCGCCATCTTTCCCGACACAACTTGTTGTTCTGAACGTTAACAGTGGAGCTGATGTAATCGTTAACCAACCATTTACGGTTACTGTTCAAGCACAAGATGGAGCGGGCAGCCCACAAAATGTGGTGTTAAACACCGACGTTACGCTTACCGTCTTCCTTGGAAGCGGAAATTTAACAGCGACAGTTACAGGTACAATGATAGCAGGAACGAACACTCTTACAATTAGCGGTGTTCAGTACGATTTCGCAGAAGGTTTTGTAATGCTCGATGCAGCTGCTACATCAGGTGATGTACTTACATCGGCGCAAACGAATCCATTCTCTGTTTACGATGTTGCTTCTAATCTGCAATTTGCCGGCGTTCCACTTAACGGTATTTTGAATACTCCGGTAAGTCCGTTTACAGTTTTCGCTGCTCGTCCTGACGGTTCAGTCGATCCTTACTACTCAGGTAGCGCTACGATTGCTCTCTTCAATGGTCCGGGTTCTGTTACGGGTACATTAACTAAACCATTTGTAAATGGTGTTGCGACATTCGACGATATTCAATTCAGCGCAATAGGTGTATATGTACTGGATGCTAATTCAGGTGTATTAACACCGGCGATCAGCTCAAACATTCTTATTAATCCGGCTCCGGCATTTACCGAGCTTGTTGTTCCAAAATATTTTGGTGCAAAAGAAGCGGCTTCTGCAAACAATGTTCGAACTCCAATTGCTATTTGTTTCCAGATCGATAACATTTCTCCAAATACTACTTACAACCTTGGGTTTGGTTTGGCCTCACTTCTGAGGCGTCTACAGTCTTAGGTGCAGGAACTATTTACAACGGTGTCGGATTTACGAATCAGGTTCGTAACGGCGCATTCACGACCGACGCAAACGGTAGCTCCGGACCGGTTTGGGTTTACTTCCAACCATCAGGAAACTCTACTCGTTTTGCTGCAGGCGCAATTCATAATATTCGCGTTGCATATTCTACAGGTACAATTGGCTCTACACCAAACTTTGTTGGTTCAAAAACATTGACAGCATTAGACATCACTGCTACAGCTACAAGTACAGGTACAACAGCAGATGACGGAGGTTTTGTAACCGGATCTTTCAGCGCTTGCGTTGGAGGAAAAGTTATTTTATTATACGATAACGTTGCCGGTACAGGCGATCCATTGTATGCATACCAAGCATCACCAATGGCTATCGGTCAGGCAACTCAGTCAGGACTTCCGACAGCTGTCGATCAGATTTATCAAAACCTTGCCGCAGCCGGAAAATTTGCCGGTGTTGTTCCAATCGGAGCAAATGCGCCAAACGGTGTTCAGCGTATTGAAGCACGTAACACAGACAATACAATTGCAATTTCACAAACCAATGCGACAGGTGTATGGCCTAGCGGTGCAAACACCACTACAATTACAAGAAACGCAGTTGTTGCATTAACAAATAGCGACGCAAGCTTGTCGACGGTTTCTGTTTCGGCATCTTCAACAAATGCAACATGTTTTGGAACAGCAACAGGCTCGCTTTCTTCAAGTGCCAGCAGCACGTTCGGTTCTATCACTTACAACTGGTCACCGGGTGGTGCAACCAGCGCAACGGTAAGCAGCGTGGCTGCGGGAACATATACGGTTACCGTTACTGATGGTAATGGTTGTACAGCTTCTGCAACAACGACAATTACTGAACCGACAGATCTTGCAATCGTTGGACAGGTTACCAACACTGCTTGTGCCGGTGGAAATACCGGTTCGGTAGACATTACCGTATCAGGTGGTACGCCTTCATATTCATACTCATGGGATAATGCTGCAACTAGCGAAGACATCTCGTCTTTAGGAGCAGGAACATATGTTGTGACAGTTACCGATGCTAACGGTTGTACAAAATCAGCTTCATTCACCGTTGTTGCACAAAGCAGCGGATCTACGCTTGCGGCTACTGCAACTCCGGCTACAATTTGTGCAGGAGAGACGTCTACACTCGATGTTACAGGTGCTACTACTTATACCTGGTCACCGGCAGGAACACTCAATACTAATACGGGTGCTCAGGTAATTGCTACTCCGACAACAAGTACAACGTATACCGTTAATGCACTTGACGGATTTGGCTGTCAGTCGATCACTACTGTAAGCGTTACCGTTAATCCGGTTCCTACAGTTGGTGTTTCTCCTGCTTCAAGTACGATTTGCAGTGGCGCTTCTGTAGCATTGACAGCATCCGGTGCCGATAGTTATTCTTGGTCACCGGCAACAGACTTATCAGCTACAACAGGCGCAACAGTTACATCTACACCGACATCTACAATTACATATACCGTTACAGGTACAACGACTGCGGGTTGCTCTTCAACAGCTAGCGCAACTATTACAGTGAACTCTGTAGCAGCTCCAACAGCAGTTACTCCGGTAACATATTGCCAGGGTGCAACAGCAAGTCCGCTTTCGGCTACACCAAGTGTAGGCAACTCACTCTGGTGGTATACAACTCCAACGGGTGGTAATGCATTATCAATTGCACCAACACCGTCTACATCAACTGCCGGTACAACTACATATTATGTATCTCAGCAAGAGTCGGCACCATTGAGTATCGCAATCAACGGATACCTGGATAACGGTGCGCCTGATGAATACACATTTGTTGCATTGAGTAAGATCCCTGCAGGTACAGTGATTTACTTTACAGATAACGGATGGACAGGAACAGCATTCCGCGGAGCATTGGCTACTGATGCAAACGGTGCTGAAGGCTTTGTTCGCTGGACGGCAGTTAATACGGTTGCTGCAGGAACAGTTATCCGCAGCGCTGTAAGTACAGCTGATTATACATGGACGACTTCAGGACCAATTTCTTGTTCAACTTGTACAGGAACAAATAACTACACTCCACTTGATTTCGCAGGTGCGGGCGATCAGATTTGTGCCTTTACCAGTACAGTAACAGACAACCCACTCTTTAATACAGCTTCTCAGACACACTTATATGTGTTTGATGATACTAACGGATTTGAAAACGCGACGACAACGGCTCAAGGAGCAATTCCTCCGGGACTTACTTCAGGAGTTACAGCAAACACTTTTGCGTTTGGATCTTCTAATTACGTAAACCTTAGCAACGACGGACAAACACGTACAATTTCCGGTTGGAGAACATATATGGCAACAGCCGCAAAATATACAACAGGTACAGGTGTGAATCCTGGCTTGCCATCAACTGCATTAAACGTTGACTTAGGTTGTGAAAGCCCTCGCACACCGATTACTGTTGTTGTTAATCCGGCTCCTATTGTAACTGCAACTCCATCATCTATTCTGTGTAATGGTGGAACAAGCAGCGTAGTTGTGTCTGCAACAAATGGAACAGCTCCTTATCTCGGAACAGGAACATTTACTGAACTTGCAGGATCGCACACATATACAGTGACTGATAATATTGGCTGTTCAGGATCAACAACAATTAACATTACAGAACCAAGTGTACTTTCTGCAAGTGCAACACAAGGCTCTGCGATTCTTTGTTTTGGCGGAACAACTTCGGTAACAGTTGCAGCAACAGGCGGCACTTCTCCTTACACGGGCGAAGGCGTGTTCACTGTTGGTGCAGGAACTTATAATTATTCTATTACTGATGCAAATGGTTGTACAACTACAGCAACGGCAATTGTTACAGAACCAACTGTACTTGTAGCGTCATCATCGGCGGGAACAATTGTTTGTCCGGGCGGATCTACAACTGTGGTTGTTTCAGCTAGCGGAGGTACGGGAGCTTATACGGGAACAGGTTCGTTTACTGTTACTGCCGGTACTTACAATTATACAGTAACAGACGCAAATGGATGTACTTCATCAACTTCAATAACGGTATCGGATCCGGCAAGTGTTGGATTTTCCGGATTTTCACCTTCATCCGGCTGTCCGGGTTCAAGCGTGACAATTAATGGCACGAATTTAAATCTTGTAACGGCTATTGACTTTAATGGAACTTCGGCTATATTTGTATTAATCAACAGCACAGAAATTCAGGCAACAGTACCTGCCGGTGCTACATCAGGAGTTATCAATCTTACAACTGCAGGCTCCTGCGTAACGTCAAGCTCTTCGTCATTCACAGTTACAACTTGCAGTAGCGGAATGATATTGAATCTGACAGTTTATATTCAAGGTTATTATATTGGTGGGGGAACGATGACGCCTGTGTTAGCGAATCAGGCCGTTGTCGGCGCTACCGGATTAGAAGTAGATACAATTATTATTGAGTTACACGATGCAAATTCATTTGCTTTGATGGATCAAGCTTCTGCAGTATTAATGATTGATGGAACATGTAGCGCAACATTCACTGCTGCGGCTGATGGTGATTATTATATCGCTGTTCGTCACAGAAACAGTATTAATACATGGTCGGCCGTTCCGGTAACATTCAGTTCGGCAACTCCTGCAAGCTTCAACTTCTCTACTTCAGATACTCAAGCCTTGTCCGGATGGATGGCAAACGATCTTCTTGATGGTGTGTACGCAATCTTCAATGGCGACATCAATCAGGATGAATTCGTTGATCCTAACGATTATCCTTATTATGATATTGCAAATTCAGGCGGCGCATGTTGTGATTATATTGTTGAAGACTTAAACGGTGATGGATTCGTTGATCCGAATGACTATCCGTACTTCGACAACAATAACTCAGCCGGCGTATTCTCAATACATCCTTAACACATAAAAATCTCCCTAAAAATAAACTCCTCTACATGAAAAAGCTAACCAACCAAATCAGTGCAACGATGATTGCCATCGTCGCCCTGTTCATGTTTAGTGTTACAACGGCATACTCGCAGAGTTATACGTTGTCAACAGCAAACTGTACAGCCACATCAAACCAAATTGCGTTTGATGTAATTGTTACGAACACCGGAGCAGTGCCGATGAATATTCAGGCTGCAACTATTCGACTTACGCACGCAGCGGGAATTCTTCCTACAACAGGTACGAATACTCTTGCATTTGCTTACGTGAACGATGGACTATCGGATGCTCCACTTATGTGGCCTCCAACATCTACGGTTACTCCAATTTATACCTTATCGCTTCGTCAGATGTCGTTAGGTTCGGGTACAACTGCCTATGCCAACAATGGAAACGGAAGCTGTAACGGAGTTGCGCCATCATTACCTATCGGTGTACCTAAAAAAGTAGGTCGTTACAGTTTGACCCTGACGAATAGTTTGGGCAACGGATTCGTACCGGGCGCAAGTGTTGGTTTAACTTGGGCAACAACAGCTTCGGTAAACATATTTTTAAATTGTGCTACTACCGTTTCTCTTGCAGCTGCCTTAACAAAGACGCTTGCAACGCCATGCGCACTTACAATTCCAAGCGGTTGTGCTCTGACAGCATCTGTGCCATCTCAGCAAAACGTTAATTGCTTCGGACAGGCTACAGGTTCAGCTACAGCTTCTTCTTCAGGCGCTCTTGGTTCAGTTTCTTATTCATGGAGCACCAGCCCGGTTCAAAACGGCGCTACTGCTACAGGACTTGCTGCAGGCACTTACACGGTAACAGCTACCGATGCAGGTGCATCAGGCTGTACAGCTACTGCAACGGTTACAATTACACAACCGGCTTCCGGTTTCCTTGCTTCAGCAATCGAAACGTCTCCAATTGTTTGTAATGGTGGATTAGCAACGGTAGAAGTTTCAGCCAGCGGCGGAACACCTCCTTATACAGGAACAGGTTCTCAAACCGTTGCTGCCGGAACTCACACATTTACCGTAACGGATAACTTGGGCTGTATTGCTACAACGGGTGCAATCACAATTAACGAACCGGCTCCATTGACGACTTCTACAACGATTTCGTCTTGCGATAGTTATACATGGCCATTAAACGGAACATCTTATACATCTTCCGGCACTTATACATTTAACACTACCAATGGTCAGGGTTGTACGGTTGAAAACACTTTGATTCTTACAATCACTCCTAGTACAAACAACACAACTACTATTACGTCGTGTGATTCTTATACATGGCCTGTAAACGGAACAACGTATACTGCAAGCGGCACATACACTTCTACAACAGGTTGCGCTACAGAAACACTTGTTCTTACAATTACTCCAAGCACATCAAATACAACTACAATTTCTTCTTGTGATTCTTATACCTGGGCAGTAAACGGAACAACGTATACTGCGAGCGGTACATACACGTCTACAACAGGTTGTAATACTGAAATCCTTGTTCTGACAATCACTCCAAGTACAACAAACACAACAACAATTACAGCTTGTGATACTTATACATGGGCGGTTAACGGAACAACTTACACAGCTAGCGGAACCTATACTTCTACAACAGGTTGCCACACCGAGGTGCTTGTTCTGACAATCAGTACTGGTTCTCCGAACACTACAACAATTACGGCTTGCGACTCTTATACATGGGGTGTTAACGGAACAACTTACACAGCAAGCGGAACATATACATTTGTTAGTGGCTGTCTCAACGAAACACTTGTGTTAACAATCGTTACGAGCACAAATAATACAACAACAATCTCTGCTTGTGATACTTATACATGGGCAGTAAACGGTACAACATACACTGCTAGCGGAACGTATACTTCTACTACAGGTTGTCATACAGAAACTCTTGTTCTGACGATCACTCCTACAACAACGAACACAACCACAATATCGGCTTGTGATTCTTATACTTGGTCGGTAAACGGAACAACATATACAGCTAGCGGAACTTATACTTCTACAACAGGCTGTCATACAGAAACACTTGTTCTGACAATTACGCCAAGCGATAACAACACAACTACAATATCGGCTTGTGATTCTTATACATGGTCAGTAAACGGTACAACATACACTGCTAGCGGAACGTATACTTCTACTACAGGTTGTCATACAGAAACACTTGTTCTGACGATTACTCCTACAACAACGAACACAACTACAATATCGGCTTGTGATTCTTATACATGGTCAGTAAACGGAACAACATATACAGCTAGCGGAACTTATACTTCAACAACAGGTTGTCATACAGAAACACTTGTTCTGACAATTACGCCAAGCGATAACAACACAACAACAATTTCTGCTTGTGATTCTTATACATGGTCAGTAAACGGAACAACATATACAGCTAGCGGAACTTATACTTCTACAACAGGCTGTCATACAGAAACACTTGTTCTGACAATCACTCCAAGCGATAACAACATCACTACTATTACTGCTTGCGGTTCTTATACATGGTCTGTTAACGGTACTACATACTCTGCAAGTGGTACTTATACTTCTGTAAGCGGCTGTCATACTGAAACGTTGGTGTTGACGATCACTTCTACGGTGACTAACACAACTACAATTTCAGCATGTGACTCTTATACTTGGTCAGTTAACGGTTTAACGTATACTGAAAGTGGAACATACACTGTTGTTAATGGATGTTCAACTGAAATCCTGGTACTTACTGTTACTTCGAGCACAAGCAACTCTACAAATATTGCTGCATGTGATTCTTATACATGGGGTGTAAACGGTACGACTTATACATCAAGTGGTACTTACACTTCTACAACAGGTTGTCATACAGAGATCCTTGTGCTGACTATTACTACAAGCACAACAAATACAACTACGATTTCAGCTTGTGACTCTTACTCTTGGTCAGTAAACGAAACGGTCTACACAGCTAGCGGAACATATACATCTGTTAGCGGTTGTCATACTGAAATTCTCGTTCTTACAATTACTCAGAGTACATCTAACACAAGCACAATTTCTGCTTGCGGTTCTTATACTTGGGCGGTGAACGGAATAACGTATACTGAAAGCGGAACGTATACTTCTACAACAGGTTGTCATACCGAAATCCTTGTTCTGACAATTACTCCGAATACATCAAGCACAACTGAAGCTTCAGCTTGTGGTTCTTATACTTGGGCTGTAAATGGATTAACGTACACAGCGAGCGGAACATATACATTTATTAGCGGATGTCATACTTACATCCTCAACCTGATCGTTACTCCAACTCCTTCAACGCCTTCTGTTACTGTTGTGAATAATTGTGATGCAACTACAACATTGAGCACAAATGCTGCGGGATCATTGTTGTGGAGCAACGGATCAACAGCTTCTAGCATTACAGTTAGCGTCGGTGGTACTTATACAGTAGTCGCTACAGTAAATGGTTGTCCTTCTGCTGCCGGTTCCGGTGTTGCTAGTCCGGTTGCCGTATTGCAAGCTTCTGCAACTCCTGCCGGAGCAATCAACTGTTTCGGAGGTTCAGTTTCTGTTACAGTTTCTGCGACAGGCGGTACACCTACTTATTCTGGCACGGGTATTTTTACTCAGTCAGCAGGTTCTGCTACTTATACCGTAACTGATGCTAATGGTTGTTCATCTTCAACTGGACTTGCTTTATCTCAACCTACTAAAGTTGAAGGAACAGTAACAACAACGCCTTCTAGTTGCTCAACTCCTGATGGTACTGCTACTGTATTTGCTACAGGCGGTAACCCTGGATATACATATGTATGGAATCCGGGTGGACAAACAGGTGCAACAGCTTCTAACTTAGGTGCAGGTCCTTACACTGTTACTATCACAGATTCTCATGGCTGTACAGGTACGGCTTCCGGTACTGTTGGCGGTTCAGGTGGTACACTCTCAAATCCGGGTGCTATCAGCGGTCCTGCAGGTGCATGTCGTAACTCTTCAGGTGTTGTATATTCTGTAGCTCCGGTTGCAGGTGCAACTTCTTATAACTGGACACTTCCTACAGGCGCGTCAGGTTCTTCTACTACTAACAGCATCACGCTTTCATTCAACGGTACTTATGCAGGTGGTTTCATTTGCGTAACTGCTAGCAATGGTTGCGGAACAAGTGCACAGAGCTGTATGAGCATTCCGGTTATTGCAACTTATGCTTCTCAGCCGGCTCCTATAACAGGTAGCCAAATTACTTGCGGACCTGGTGTATTCACATTCTCTACATCTGCTGCAAATGCAGTTAGTTATACTTGGACTGTAACCGGTTCTGGCGTGTTCATCCAAAGCGGTCAGGGAACAAACACTGTTCAGGTTAGTGTTCCTGCAGGATTTACTCAAGGTTCTATTCAGGTTTATGCATCGAACTGCTATGGTAACAGTCCGGTTCGTGGTATGAGTCTCACAGGATTGCCAAACCACTCAAATGCATTGATCGGACCTAGCTTCGTTTGTGCAGGTACAAGCAACGTGGCATACACTGTTGGAAACATCCCGGGTGTATCTTCTTACTCTTGGTCAATTACGGGCAACGCAACAATTACAGGGAACAATCAAAATGCAATCATCAACTTCGGTCCGGCTTGGACTACAGGTGTTGTATCATTGACTGTGACAAACTCTTGTGGTTCTTACACTCGTAATTATACATTGTGGTCTACTCCTCTTCAACCTGGTAGTATCTCAGGTCCGGGAACGGCACTTTGCGGACAATCGAATGTTACTTATTCAATTGCTCCACTTGCAAGCGCAACATCTTATTCATGGACGGTTCCTGCGGGAGTATCTATTGTTAACAATACGGGTACTTCTATCACAGTTAACTTCACTGCGGCATTCACAGGATCAGGAAATATCTGTGTAAATGGAAATAACGCTTGCGGTGCAGGTGCAATTCGTTGCTATGCTGTTACTGCTCGTCCTGCGGCTCCTGTTGTTACAGGTCCACTCAGCGTTTGTAAATCACAATCTGCAGTTAACTACTCTGTCGCTCCTGTATTAGGCGCTACTTCTTATCTGTGGTCTGTTTCAGGTGGCGCGTCTATCTCTCCATCAGGAACATCTGCAACAGTAAATTACAACACTGCAATTTCAGGCTCAGCAATCATTCGCGCTAATGCCGTGAACGCTTGTGGCGCTAGTCAGCCGGGTGGTGCTACGGTTAACGTAAGTCTCTTCTGCCGTACTGCGGATGATAATCTTGATGCTTCTCAGTCATTCGGTTTATATCCGAATCCGACAAATGAAAAAGCAACAATTTCATTCACTGCAGGAAGCAAAGAAAAATACACTATCAAATTGACTGACCTCCTTGGTAATGTCATCATCAGCGAAGTTGTTGCTGCTCAAGAAGGCGAAAACACTCAGGAAATCAATGTTAGCCAGTTTGCTAAAGGTATTTATGTTGTTAGCCTTACTGCTGAAGACGGAAGTACTCAATCTACTCGTCTCGTAGTTCAATAAACAAAACCAATACTTGAAAAGTCGGGCGATCATATTATGGTCGCCCGATTTTTTTTTGCCCTTTTTCAACCGGCTTTTCAGCAATTGCCCTTTCATCTGCATGAAAAACAGTGCTTTTTGAAGTCGACCGGCTGTTAAAAAGTGCTTTTTTGAGTATTTTTTGTAAGTGATTGATTTTTATATTTGTACACCACAAAACCACAAAACCATATGAAAAAACTTCTAAAAATTCTTGGAGGAATACTGCTTTTTGTTGTCCTGTTAGTTATCGGAGGATTGGTTTACTTCAATAGCGCTTTTCCTAAAGTTCCGCCTGCAAAGGAGTTGCACGTAGAGGCTACGCCTGAACGATTGGCCAGAGGGGAGTATCTATCAAAGAACGTTGCCGGATGTGTCGACTGTCATTCAATGCGCGATTGGACGCTATATGGCGGACCGAAGATTCCCGGAACCGATGGAAAGGGCGGTGAAAAATTTGACCACGATCTGGCCGGGATTCCCGGAGTCGTTTATCCTAGAAACATTACTCCGGCCGGAATCGGCGACTGGACGGACGGTGAATTATTGCGTGCAATTACTACAGGAGTAACCAAAAACGGCACAGCATTATTTCCGATCATGCCTTACATGAATTTCAGAAAAATGTCGCAGGAGGATTTGTACTCAATCATTGCCTACATCCGTTCATTGAAACCAATCGAGAATAAGGTTCCGGATCGCTCGTTGGATTTTCCAATGAACTTAATCGTGAAAACTATTCCTAAACCTATGCCGGAGTCGTTTCCGTCTATTCCGGATAAATCGGATAGCATTGCCTATGGCGCGTACATGACGAATGCAGCATCTTGCTTCGATTGTCATTCTACTGCCGATAAGGGTGTTCCTATAAAAGGAATGGAGTGGGCAGGAGGAATGAAGTTTTGCCTTAACGGAGTTTGCGTAACCTCTGCAAATATTACTCCCGACAATGAAACAGGAATCGGACTTCTCACCAAAGAAGCATTCATCAACAAGTTTCGCTTCTATCGCGATTCAACTGCTCAGGTAATTCCTGTAACGGATGGAAAACAAACCGCTATGCCGTGGATGTTCTACGCCGGTATGTCAGACGAAGATCTCGGAGCTATCTATACATTTCTCCGTACTGTACCGGCGGTTAAGCACAAAGTTGAGAAGTTTAGTTTCGGTAGTTTTTAGCCTTTAATTCGTCGCAAACTACGGACTACCGTCTAACTCCCTCAGGAAAAGATGGTGTAAAAAAACATTTTCATATATTTGGTTTTAATAAACCCACATTGCGCATAAAGATGTTTCGTTTTCGTGTTCTGATTTTATTTTTCGTTTTGATTTCGGTAAGCACATCGGCAACGTCCTTGCGTTTTGTTACGCAGGACACAAGTTGGAGTGGAAGCTTCGTTTTAGACGAAGATGTTTTTATTAAACCGGGAAAGAAACTAACGATATTGCCCGGAACGCATATTTCTATGAATCCGGGAATTTCAGTACAAACGGATTCTAATTGTGTCATAAGTATTGTCGGAAATTCTACTCAGCCGATTGTAATTGAACCGGCACAAGCCGGATCTTATTGGTGTAATTTTCTTGCAACGCGCTCCGGCTCGTCTGTTGAACTTGCGTTTGCCGATGTTTCGGGTGGACAAATAAAAATTTCGAACGGAGCAACGGGAACGATTCAAGATTGCTTTTTGCATGATTTTAACCACGGCGATATTCCCATCATTTACACTTCCGATGCCGACAGTGTGTATATCAGCCGAACGCATGTGAGCAATTATTATGAAATGAATATTGTGCGTACGCCTGCTTTAGTAGAGGATTGCTTGTTTGAATTCACCACAGCAGACGCCATTGATTTTGATAATGCTCCGCAAAATACATTAATACGAAACACAACAATTCGTTATGGCAGAGGAACAAATATCGATGCCATTGATTTTGGCAAAGTCGATTTTAAACCTCCGGGATCAAGAGGCCGTGTTGAAAACTGCATGATACACGACTTTAGCGATAAAGGTGTTTCTGTAGGTGAGGGTTGTTTAGATGTGGTTGTAACAGGTTGTCTCATCTTCCGAACCGGAGCAGGTGTGGCCGTGAAGGATAGTTCTATCGCCACTATTTATAACAACACATTCTATAATTGTGATTTCGGAATTGAACTTGTCGAAAAAAATCCCGGCCTTGGCGGAGGACATGGTCTTGCCTACAACAATATCATTTGGGGAAATGGTGGTTCGATTTTCATGAATAGTGACGCTACTCTTAATATTTCTTACTCTAACATTATCGGAAATACGGTAGATACCAGTAATCATATTTATTCTGTTGATCCACTGTTTTCAAATATTGCCATCGACGATTACTCTTTATCGCCCACTTCTCCGCTCATCGGTGTTGGAATCAATGGCGAAGATCTTGGTGCCGTCTTTCCTGTTGGCGGCATTCAGGAACCGGCGAATGAATTGCGCTTGGGCCACCCTCAATCGAATATGGAATTAAAAGGCGATTCCATTATGAATATTTATTGGTCGACATCCAATGCGATTCAATCGGTTGATTTATCTTTTTCCACCGATAACGGGAACACATGGTCAGCTTTGGCAAACAATCTTGACGCACAAGACGGAAGTTGGCAGTGGCATATTCCAAATATTTATTCAACCCGATGTATGATTCGTCTTTTTGATCATGACGATACTCTTCATTATGTAAATAATTTTCTACCATTTTCAATATTGCCTAGTGGTGATACAACAGCAAAAGTAACAGTCGATCACGATCCGGGATTTTATCATAACTCTATCGATGTTGCTTTAACAGCTCCTCCGGGAAGCATTGTTTATTATACACTCGATGGATCAGTTCCGACAGATCGTTCTTTCGTTTATCAGCAACCAATACATATAGAGCAGGAAAATATTCCCGTTGGTCAGGCGGTTCAGAATATTACCGCATCAAATCCTGCTCACGCTCCCTACTCGTATGTACACACAGCACCGAATAGTTATATCGGTCCGAGCCATAATTTTTGGGATGCTCCAAATGTTGATTTGTTTAAGGGCACCGTCCTTCGTGCCAGAACATATACACCGGGTCAGGGGTTGGGTGTAACAAATACGTCAAGCTATTTTATCGACACAACGATAAATGACCCCAAGTACACCATACCTGTTGTTTCTCTCGCGACAGATCCGTCGAGCCTCTTCGATTATTTTACAGGATCTACATTCCCGGTGCTTCATATACAGGATATGCTTTTACCGGGAACTATGAACTTTCCGGTCGTGCATCTGAGCGAACAGCACACTTCGAGTATTTCGACGAAGCGGGGGAACGTGAGTTGTCGCAAAATGTGGGGATTAGAATTCGTGGCGAGTGGATAAGAAATCTGGCACAAAAGTCTTTGACGGTATATGCACGAACAGACTACGATGAAGAGAACAATTTTAATTATGCTTTCTTTCCCGGACTGAAAAAGCCGGGCACGAATAAGACAATGGATGAATTCAAACGAATCATTCTCAGAACGAGCGGTAACGAATTTGGCGGACTCGAAAACACAATGTGCGAAGATGCGCTTACGCAATCGCTCTTCGAAAAACTCGATTTGAAATATCAACCGTATCGTTTCTGCCAGGTTTTTATAAACGGAGAATATTGGGGACTTCATCTGATACGAGAATTATTTGATGAGCGCGGAGTAGAGAAAAATTACGATTTGAGTCCGGATAGCATTATAATGATGGAGGATAATCTGGATGGACCATTCCAGCTTAAAGTTGGTAATGCCGATGACACGCTCTCTTTTCATAATCTTCGAAACAGAATTTTACAATCCGATTGGTCGAATCCGGCGGACTATGAATTCGTTAAAGAGAAAATGGACGTAAGTAATTTCACGGACTATTGGGCGGCGACTATTTACTCGAATAAGAAAAATGCAAATCATAATCAAGCATACTGGCGTTTAAGAAACGGACAACCAATTCCCGGAATGAGAGAAGGATGGGATGGAAGATGGCGATGGGTAGCGATAGATTTTGACAACTCATTGGAGGATGTTGCTTTTGATAATCTATCTTATATGCCACAAAATGTTCCGGACTTGATGCTTAAACATTTACTGGATCAGCCCGAATTTAAAGTGCAGTTTATTAATCGTTTTGCAGATTTATTGAACAGCTCTTTCTCAACTCAGTATACTACGAAAAGAATAGACGAAGTTACGGCCGAGCTGACTCCTGAAATTGGCGGACAAATTGGTCGCTGGCGCTCTCCGGTTGATTTTGCTTCATGGACAACAGGAATGCAAAAGCTATACTCCTTTGCCACAAATCGTACCGATACGCAAAGACTCCATATCCAAAATTACTTTTCTCTCCCTGTAAAATATAATCTTTCTCTCGATGTAGATGACCCGATTGCGGGAATTGTAAAGATTAATTCTCTTGCAGTAAACAACGATCTACCCGGAGTATCCGAAGACATTTACCCATGGACAGGTGTATTTTAATAGAGTCCCTGTTACTATTACTGCTCAAGCGGCGTACGGATACAAGTTTGATCATTGGAAGGAAACCGGCATAACCGACGCTACAATCTTTGTTGACTCTGCTAACGACACAATGTTTACAGCTGTTTTTAAAAAGGACGAGAGTATTGTGAGCACAGGTGTTATCATGTACCCTAATCCATCGTCGGTAGGATTGGTGTCTTTTGAAAAGCTTCATCGCGTTTCGGTATTTAATGCAGTTGGGCAAAAAGTTCTTCCTGAGCAAACGGTTCGCGAACTTAATATTTCAAACCTGAGCGCCGGTGTTTATTTTGTTCGCTTCGAAACCGGCGATGAGAAGAGATTGGTGATTGTGAAGTAACACCACAATTATTTTTACGCAACTGTCTTCGTAAAGCAATTGTTTAAGAAAAGCAGGTGTAGAAAAATTATCCGGGCAAATTTTCCGACGGATTGTATTTTATTTTCTTCGACCACTTTAAAAATATTTTTTCTACAAGGAGAAAATATATAAATGCAAAAGCAATTGAAACCATAATAGCCAGGGAAAAACGGAACCATGGCAGCATACGGGTTACTGTAAATACAGCCACAGCTCCTCCGGCCAAGCCATGGGTTAAGTATAATGAGTAAGATATTTTTCCAAAGAAATCAGAAATCTTCGTTTTGTAGTTGAGAAAAAAGATTGCCAGTAAGGTGAAGGCTACAACAGGAACAGCAATTTTTAATTCAACGAAATAAATAAAGATTAATGATAATGCTGTCGAAAGAAGATATTCGCTTCGCTTAATTTGTTTAGTGTAAAACAAGAAGGTTTGAAAGCCGATTAAAAAATAAATGTAATTATTGAAAACGGTTGTATATTTTTCAGGAATCAAAATACCTAAACCGAGAAGAGTGATGTATAAGGCATAACGAATGAAATGATTTTTCATCAGCGAATCGTATAGTAATCCGGTGAGAATGTAGAACTGGAACTCAACAGCCAGCGTCCAAAAGATAATCAGAATCCATTTGCTTTTGAAAAACGGAACAAGATAGGTGATGTTTAAAAGGAAATCTTTTAAACTGAAGAGAGAAAAAGATCCCCATCCTTTCCAATAGTACAAAATGATATTCCACAAAAACAAAAGCAAAACAAAGATTACATAGGGAGGCTCTATCCGAATTGTACGCTTTGCTACAAAGCGCCAAAATTTTTGAATCGAGTAGTTCTTTGCATGCATCGAGTATGGAATGACAAATCCCGAAATCACAAAAAACATATACACGCCCAGATAGCCTTCCTGGAAAATGCGGGTTAGCAGATTTGGGCAGTCGGTTTGCCAAATGTATTTTTTGACGTGAAAAAAACACACCATAAGCGAAGCAATGCCGCGAAGCCAATCGAGACTATATATGTTAGCGTTTTCTGATTTTTCCTGCATGAGATTTTCACTTCAAAAGGCGGCCAAATGTAGCATTCCAAAAGTGATTCCCGTTGTTCTTCGAACGCTCTTTTGCAAGAGGAATGTGACACCTTTGGAGGGGAAATTATGATGGTTTATTGTTAAAAGGCTTGTTTTTGCATAAAATTCGCAAGTCTAAGGAGGCGCTTTTTCTGCTGAAAATTGGGTTAAAAGTTTGAAACATTGTATTTTAGCATGAATTAATGGTGACCAACGCTATTATCGATTCAAAAGTTCAACACTCCCACCACACACGTGTTGAGATTCGATCGAAATCTTAATCGTTTTCTCCCAAACCGAAAGACAGTACTAAGGAAATTGTGTTTGCGGAAAGTTCTCCGGCCTGCACAGACCGGATTCGCATATACGAGTAAATTAATTTTTGAATTTCAAACGAACACAAGACTGATGAAAAAAGCAACAGCCTTTCTATGGCTGATTACCTTCCTTTTATTTTTCGCAAGTAACAGTAGTGCGCAAACAACATACTATTGGATTGGAAACGGCGGCTCACTTACCGATCCTGCACATTGGGCGCTCACCAGCGGAGGTGCTTCCTGCAATTGCCTGCCCGATATAAACGGAAATGTCGTATTCGACGCATCTTCTTTTACCCTAAGCAATCAAACGATTTCAATTAATAGTCCGCAAACGCTAACGTTTACGAAACATTTCGTTTGCTGCGATTACTAATACAGTTAATGTAACCGGTAGCGGAAGCTTGAATATTGCGGGTTCTTTTACACTATCGACTTTAGTTAGTACTTATTCCGTTTCAATTACCAATTTCATAGCGACACTTGCCGGACAAACAATTGATCTGGCAGGAAAAACAATCAGTAGTCGTGTAAATTTTAACGGAACCGGTAGCTGGACTTTGGCGAATGATTTTAACAGTACTAATGAAGTGCATTTTGTAAAAGGGACATTTAATTCGGTTAATAAATTGATCAGTGCGTTTTTGATTGGAGTTGACGGCAATTTATCACGGACACTTAATTTCGGTACATCGCAAATTAATTTGCAATATAGTTGGGAAGTGATTGACACAACAAATTTGTCAATCAATCTTTCTGCTGCGACAATTAATTTTATGCCTTCTAATTTTGGCTCGTATTCCGGATTCGTACGTTCGAATGGTGTTCACTATAATAAGGTTAATTTTAATTCATTCAGTTCACCGACACTTGAAGGAAACAATTATTATACTTCTCTGAAGACCTTTGGTTCAGCGTATATTAATGGGAAAAATTCAATTGATTCACTTATCGCCGGAGGAGGTTTGTATACTAATTTTTCTTCGAGCTATTATTCATATTCGGCGGCACTTGTTTCAACAATAAAATATTTAAGTGTAGGTACAAAGTTTGCTTATAGTCCGGATAATAATATGATAATAAATCGTGCTGTCCTATTTGGAGATGCCGATATTTATCACTCCTGTCGTATCGATACGATCAGTTTATCACCATCGAGATATTATTCAATTAGCGCGTCCTCGATAATTACTACTAATTCGATCACAGCAAACGGATACTGCAGCAAATTTGTAGAAATTGTTTCACAGCCAAGTTCACAAATCAATCTTCAGGGCGGTAGCGCATATTTTGATTATGTGCGATTCACCAATGTGAAAATTGTTGCAACAAACGCAATTATTGCAACAAACTCCTTCGATGGGGGCGGAAACACGGGATTATCAATTATACCATTTGTCGGACAGAAATTATATTGGGTAGGAGGCACAGGTAACTGGAGAGACCAGACCCATTGGGCTTCCGTGAGCGGAGGAACAAGCACAGGTTGCATTCCAAATGATTACGACAGCGTATTCTTCGATCAAAATTCTTTTACAGCAAACGGACAGGTTGTGACAATCGATACAGTTTCGCGTTGTAAAAACATGGATTGGACAGGAACCAATAAAACGGTTAGCGTGAATGGCTCAGGACTTCTTACAATATACGGGTCTCTAGTTTTAGCGCCTACTGTGATAACGTTCAATCAGCAAAAGATTAATATGCTTGCTGATACGAACGCTGTGGTCAACTCATACAATTGTAATTTCGGTTCAGATTTTTTATTCGAAGGAAAGGGAAGCTGGAGTGTTCAGTCGAATTTTAAAACAACGGGATATATTCTTTTTGAAAAGGGAAGTTTAGTCTTTAATGGCAACAATCTTGAAGCGAACGCACTTTACTCTTACCGATCAGATTCTGCGAGGAGAAATTTAGACATAACAGGCTCAACCATCGTTTTACAAAACGGTTTCGGAGTTTATAACAACGGAAAGGGATTTATCCTAAATGCACTCAACTCCCAAATCAATATTATTTTCGGTGGAATATCTTGTAAGCGATTAACGTTTAATAATGTTACTTTAGGAATGGGCGGTCCGTTTGTTTCATATACGAATAATGTAGAGGGATCAAATACATTTAAGAGTCTACGCTTTCTTAACTCTGCATATTTAGGTGGCGCGTGTTCGGCAGATACACTCACTGTTGCCGGTACTTTTACTCAGCAGAACGAGGGTGCCCCATATTACTCATATCTCACTCCCATTATTACAGGGATCATAAAATCGGCGACGGTAGAAGGGAATTTTAACGTCAGCTTAAGCGACACATTGCAGAATTATCAGAAGCTGTTTTTGAATGGGACAGGTGTATTTTATAATTCGAATAATATCGACACCTTAATTTTATCATCAGGTAAATCGTATAGTTTTTATCCGTCTAAACGACAGAACATTCATAGTTTGCAAGTGAATGGTAGTTGTGGCGGACTTAACGCAGATTTCATCGATGCAAGCGGGCGTAAGAACGAAATTTCAATTTCTTTAATACTGCCCAAACTGTTTCTTATTGTGAGTTTAGAGATATAGCTGTTGACAGCTCCGGTAGCATAAATGCAATTAATTCAAATGATCTGGGTAATAATTCGAGAGTAAACTTTTCATTTGGCACCCCCTCTGATTTTTATTGGGTAGGAGGATCGGGAAGCTGGACGGATCCAGCACATTGGTCGGCAACTAGCGGAGGATCATCGGTGGGTTGTTTGCCAAATATTATCGACAATGTTTTCTTCGATCAAAATTCATTTTCTTCGAATGGCTCTGTGGTAAGCATCAATTCGGCGGCCAATTGCTCGAGCATGGATTGGACGGGTTGTAATAAAACCGTTATTGTTTCAGGCTCCGCACCCCTTAAAATTTACGGCTCGATTAAATTATCATCTTCGATTACCGCTATTAATATGCCGAATGTTTATTTCTCCGGGTCATCAATAGGTAATACACTTGATTTTGCAGGTGTCCAATTCAATTCAGCAAGTGTTTACTTCGAGGGACAGGGAAGCTGGAGCTTGTTATCTGATTTTAAAACAACAGGCTATATTCGCTTAGAGCAAGGAAGCTTAAATACTACCGGCCATAGATTGGAAGGATATTCTTTTTTATCAAATGCAGCGGGATCGTCTGTGCGAAATTTAAATATTAGCGGATCAACTGTTGTACTTAACACCTCATTCGAAGTAGTGAATGGTTCTCCAGGGTTTACATTTATTGCGACGAGTTCAATAATCCAACTAAAATTTGGAAATGTTTATACTCGAGGCCTTACTTTTAATAATTTAATACTCGGTGATTCATTGAGTTTGTTTACCAATAATGTTGTAGTTGGCGAGAACACATTTAATTCAATTTCCTTTCTTAGGTCAGGAACCATATATGGAAATATAACGGCAAGTTCAATTACTTCTGCCGACCAACTAAGCTTCTACTACGATTTTGGTTATCCAACAAATCCGACACAAATAACAGGAGGAAAAATAATTTCATCGGTAAATACAGGAGGAAATATTACAATTCAAAGAGTTGATACAAATACAATATTCAGAAAGGTTGTGGCAGGCGGAAATGGACTCATTTACGGGGATAACTACATTGATACTCTGGTGCTCAGTAGCGGGAAAACCTACACGTTCAATTTTAAACAGCACATTCACTCATTAGTGGCAAATGGTACCTGTGCGGAACCGATAACAATCAGATCTACGAATGCAGGGTCAATAGCCCTTTTTAATTTCTATGATCAAAACATAAATGTTTCTTATTGTGATTTCAAAGATATTTCAGTTGACTCGGCAAGTACTATTATTGCTTCTTATTCAGTAGATGAGGGGAATAATTCGCGCATATCTTTCATAAATTCTACATCGAACACTTATTATTGGATTGCGGGATCGGGTAATTGGATCGATCCTGCTCATTGGTCTCTCTCGAGCGGTGGTCCGGTGTCCGGTTGTATTCCTACGGCTATAGATAATGCAATCTTTGATTCGAATTCATTTACATCAAACGGAAGTACTATCAATTTTTCTGCGGATGTAAAATGCAACGATGTTGATTTCTCACAGATTAATCACACTGTTTCTTTTTTCGGCTCTTATGCGTTCTCTATTTTCGGCTCTTTGAAGTTATCGTCGTTCCTGATTTTTGATCCGAGCATTGCAACTTTTACAGGCCATCAAAGCCCTAAAACAATTGCAATGAATGGTGGTGTCTTTAATTGTGATGTAGAATTCGCTGATACTGCTGTTTGGTCGATAAGCGATTCACTCAACATTGGATTCGGAAATACACTCTATTTTCATAAAGGCACAATAAACTCAAATAATAAAAACATTTCTTTCTACTCTGCACAAGTGGCCCCGCAAGACAAAGTGATGTTGAATTTTGGTACATCTAAAATAAATTGCACTAGTACTTTCTACATTCAGGGGATTTTCGGAACCATAGTTGATTTGGATTCAGCCACCATAGTACTTTCTAAATCTCCGAGTATATTGAGTGCTTATTCAACACGTTTATATGATTTTCTCAGCCCGCCACTTCGAATACGCTCTTTAATTGCTGAAAACAATTGTGACCTATATGGTACATTGACCGTTGACACAGTAAATTATTTTACTAATAAAAATGTTCTTTCAAGCGGAGTATTTGTCAAAGCTCAAAAAATATATGTGAAAGGCGATTGTGGCACTTATGTTAGTCTTTTA
The DNA here is from genome assembly GCA_016721305.1 of Bacteroidota bacterium. Taxonomy (GTDB): domain Bacteria; phylum Bacteroidota; class Bacteroidia; order AKYH767-A; family 2013-40CM-41-45; genus JADKIH01. Next base: position 237,911 of record JADKIH010000003.1, on the reverse strand, counting down.
GGCGGAACCTATAATTCTGTTCAAGCAACTGACACTCTCTACATTGAGAATGCACGCCTTCAAAACGTAAATACCTCCATGGGTGTGGCTACTAACAGCATTAATTTGGGAGGAAGCTCAAATTGGATATATCGTACCAATAGTCCATCTATCTATTGGGTTGGCGGTTCAGGAAACTGGTCCGATAATATGCATTGGTCGACAACGAGCGGCGGTTCCGGCGGAACCTGTATTCCTAATTCGATTAATGACGTTGTCTTCGACGCAAACTCATTCACAAACCCGCTTGACTCTAATGTCGTGACTCTTAATCAGGCCGCATCGTGTAATAATATGAATTGGACGGGGGTAATAAATTCCCCCAAATTAAGTGGTTCAACAGACTTGAACATTTCCGGATCGCTGACATTATCTCCGACGATGCTTTCAATGCACAACGGTCGCACGAATTTCGTAACCGCCTCAACGAGCACGATTAATTCTGCCGGGATGAATTTTAAAGGAAATGTCGCTTTCACCGGCACAGGGTCGTGGTCGCTTTCAAGCTCATTTACGTGCGATAGTACAATTACTTTTAACAGAGGAACACTTAACACAAATAATCAAATAGTCAGTTGTCGCACTTTTGTTTCAAGCAATTCATTTCCTCGCCTACTTACGCTGGGAAGCTCTGTGTTAAATGTTACCGACTTGTGGGATATGACGGATAGTACATCGCTCACTGTTTCCGGCGCCGCTTCAACGATTAATATGTCGGGATCAGCACCTGTATTTATCGGAGGAGGAAAGCAGTATTTGAATTTGAATTTTACTTCACCAACATCTAACGCTTCGGTTATAGGAAAAAGAAACAATGTTACTAATCTCCATATGTATGGAAGTGGTTCTATACTTGGTTTTGCTCGTGTGTCAAATTTGACGGTTGATCAGGATTGTCAACTCGACTACAGCTATTTCCACACGTATGATCCGAGTGATGTAAGTATTTACGGACGAGTTATTATAGGTAACGACTTTACTACGGGCGCGACTTATGGAGACAATTCCGTATTTCAATATCTCCAAATTAATGGCAATGGAACAATTTATACTTCGAATGTAATCGACACGTTGAAACTGAAGGCTGCTAAAGCATATAAGTTCCAGGCAGGAAAGCAACAGACAATTAAAGACGTTATCGCCACAGGAAATTGCAACGATCAGATTATTATCCGAAGCAGCAGCCCGGCCTTAACTACAAGTTTTGTTAAGTCATCCGGTTCTGTTGTAATAACAGGATGTGTGATTGATAACGTTGTCGCTTCGGGTGCGAATTTTACTGCGAACAATAGCGCGGCAGTTAATACTACTACAGGATGGAACATTGTACCGTTAGCAGCACGTAACTTGTACTGGATAGGAGGTAGCGGAAACTGGAATGATGCTGCTCACTGGTCGACAACAAGCGGTGGGCTTTCAACGGGCTGTATACCGACTATAAATGACAATGTATTTTTCGATGCTCAGTCATTTAGCGGAAACAACGAAGTTGTTGAATTGATTACCGATGCCTACTGCCACGATATGGACTGGTCGGATGCGCAATTTGTCCCCTCTATTCATAGTTTGAGTAGCAGAACGATTACCATTTCGGGGTATCTGAAATTAATTCCCGATATGAGTTGGAATGTTTCAGGCGAAGTAAATTTTAGTTCAAAATTGGCAAGTACTCCTTTAACTTTTTCAGGTAAGGTGTTTTTGAATACTGTTACATTCAATGGAGAAGGATGGACTTTGAATGATTCTTTAACGACAGATACTTCTGCAAGTGTTTATTTGTATAAAGGCAGTATTGATTTATCGGGAACAAATACAAATGTAGGGTCGTTTTACACCGGAACAACAAATAGCGTTGAGTTATTACATTCCGGAAATTTTACCGTAAGCAAAAATTGGAATGCATACAACATTCAGCCGGGATCGATTTCTCATCTTACTTTAACAGGACTAAATTCAGGAGTTGATTGCGTACAAGGTTTCGATTTCTCTACAATAACATTTGCCAATGGAAGCTCTTTAGCTTACCAACAACTTACTTTACGCGGTAATCATACTGTCGATCGGGTTGATTTTAATTCTAATTCTATCGTAGGAGCCGGACAAACTGGCACAACACAAATCCGTCGTTTGGAAGCAAACGGAGATGCAACTTTTGCGTCGACATTAGTATGCGATACTTTTGTGGCATATGCCGGACATCAATATCGATTTACTCCATCGTTTACTTCAACATTTGGCATAATCGATAATATGGGAGGCGACTGTTCGAATGTAATAGCTTTGAAATCGATTTCACCGGGAGTTAGCGTGAACATAAGTGCTTTATCAGATACTTTACGTGTGCGCTATGCACAACTTACCGATATCAATTCAAGCGGCCCCAAGTTGCATTATGCAAACTCTTCTATCGATAACGGAAATAATACAGGCTGGTTTTTTAATACCGAAGTGTCGCAGGGATCAACCCTTTATTGGGTTGGCGGATCTGGTAATTGGAATGATCCAGCTCATTGGTCCTCTGTAAGCGGGGGAACAGGTGGGGGTTGTGTTCCCGGGGCTACTGATGATGTTGTGTTCGACGAGAATTCATTTTCTACTTTATATCAACAGGTGTTTGTAACAAATGCTGCTACTTGTCATAATATGACGTGGGCAAACGTTCATTATGCACCGGATCTCGCCGGTTATTATGAGTTGCAAATTTCAGGCTCCATTGTTCTCAATGATTCGATGACCGTCAGCCTAAGTCAGGCCCTGCGTTTTGTTTCATCTTCTGTAGAAACTTTGGATTTGTCTGCTTCGTCATTCAATGCGCCTATTGTTTTCGATGGAACCGGTAGCTGGACATTTATTGATTCACTTAATTCTAATCAGCAAATAGACCATTATCAAGGATCGGTAAATACAAATGGATTTACAATAAGGTGCTATACGTTCATTTCTGATAATTCGAATGTTCGATCGCTGAACATAGATAATTCATCTATTTATGTTTACAATTACTGGTTTTTGTCTATAACTACCGGCCTTACTCTTTCTACTACGAATTCAACAATTAATTTGCAATATGAGTACTCTGCATTTTATGGAGGCAATCAAATATACAATCGGGTTAATTTTATAAATAACAGTTTATGGGGGTCAAGTTCAATAAATGATCGATCACAATTCAATTCAATATTGAGTAATGGACCATTAAGCATTTTCGATGCCATTACTGTCGATACTTTACTGGCGAATTCAAGTTTAAGCATAGTATCGTTTTCGGGAGGTACTCCGGGAGCGAATGAGTACGGTACCGTAACAGTAACAGGTGATTTTATGACCAACGGATATACTGCCTATCCTCACTTCGAACGATTGCACCTTTTAGGTCACGGAACATTCCGGATACCAAGTGCAATTGACACTCTTGACTTATCACCGGGCAGGACCTATATGTTTGGAGACGGCGTTATGCAAACAATTAATGTTTTGAATGCGAATGGAAATTGTTCCGGCCTAATCAACATCAAATCCGCCTCAAACGGGTTTGCAGCATATATTTCCGGAATCACAGCAAGTAATACTCTCTCATATGTGTCATTGCAGGATATCCATATTCAAGGTTCGCCATTATTTAGTGCGATTAACTCAATAGATTTGGGAGGGAATGACAATATATTACTCAGTCAACTGACAGGAACAAATTTGTACTGGGTTGGAGGTGATGGTAACTGGAACGATAATTCGCACTGGTCTACTACGAGTGGCGGACCGGGTGGAGCATGCGTGCCGAATCCTTATGATGATGTTTTCTTTGATGTCAATTCGTTCGTTAGCTCAAATAACGTCGTGAATGTAAACGCTGACGCATTGTGTCATAATATGGATTGGACAGGAACGCAATTCAATCCGACAGTATCGGGATCGACCATTAGTGTTTACGGTTCTTTAATTTTGGATTCGCATATCGCAGGCATACAGGCGCCATTTTATTTTAAATCAGATTCAATCGGAAATACAATTCAAACGAATGGTGTGGCAATGGCTGATATTGAATTTTCCGGTCTCGGCGATTATACACTCACAGATAATCTAAGCGCAGATTTCCTTACGTTAACCAGTGGAGGTTTGAATGCCGCCGGAAGAACGCTCAATGTTATCGCATTTAATAGCACGTCGCCGAATACACGCGACTTGTCTCTATATGGCTCTACCGTGAACATTCGATCGGCTTTATATTTCGCCGAAGGGTCTCATCTGAATTTAAATGCAGCTCACTCAACGATTAACTTAATCGATCCCGCAGCTTATATTCAGCTTTCTGATTATTTCTATAGCCTGGGTGATATTAATATCTTAGGTGGATGGTCTTCCATTTATTGCATGATGGATTTGAGCGTTCACAAAATACACGACATTTCCGGTACGACTAATTATATTACAGCCAATCTTTATGCCGACAGTGTAATTATGGAAGGACCACTATATTTGAACTCAGCGTTTGCAGGAAGTCTTTTTTCTCATATTGATGTGTTTTACGTCGGAGGTGAATTCTCGAATTCTGCGTTCATGCATGTGGATAAGTTAACTTTGATGGAGAACAGTAGTTTCTTATCTCCAAGTACTGTTGATAATCTTGTTCTCAATGCAGGCTATACCTGCTCTGTTTTTCCGGGCTACACGCAAAACTGGGATCATATACAGACGAATGGTACATGTGCATCGTCTGTAACGATAAGATCTTATTTCCCGGCAACTCAAGCTCAAATTTCGCTTGCAGGAAATACGGATATTTACCAGGCACAAATAAAAGATATTGAAATTACGCACGGAACTTTAAATGCATACGGCTCGGTGGATTTGGGAAATAACTCCGGAGTAAACATTGTTTCTGTTTCACCGGAAGTATGTGGCGACGGTATCGATAATAATTGTGATGGATTGATTGATGAAAACTGTGCGTCCGCTCCGCATCTGACCATCGAAGCATTTATTCAAGGTTTTTATGAAGGAGCAAGTCATCAGTTTTCTGCGCTCAACACATTATATTCTTCGAATTATAGCGACTCTGTTATTGTGGAAATCAGAAACAACAGTAGTCCATTCTACCTTGTTTACAGCGAAAAGGTAGTTATGCGAGTAAACGGGCAAATTGATTTGAATCCTTCGAATATAATTTCCGGTTCAACTTATTATATAGTCCTGCGTCATCGAAACGCAATTGAAACATGGAGTGCTTCGCCGATTTTGATCTCACAAAACACGACTTATAGTTTTGCAACAAGCGCCAATCAGGCATATGGCAACAATTTGGCTCAAATGCCGGATGGAAAATTTGCAATCTACAGTGGTGATGTTAATCAGGACGGTGTTATTGACATGACGGATTTGTCTTTGGTAGAAAGCGATTGTACAATTCCGAGTGTTAGCTATCGAGAAACAGATCTCACAGGCGATAATGTGGTTGAATCGACTGATTATAGTTTGCTCGAGAATAATATCGCACAAAGCGTTCATGTTCAGAAGCCATAGGGAGGCATACTGACAACAAAAATACAAGCGGCCATCAGACTATTGATGGCCGCTTTTTATTTTCAGTCACAAGAGCGGGAAATTACCCCGGCCCTACGGATTGTTCTTCTCTAAACGGCCTAAATTCCGTAGCTTGCACCCGAAATTGAAGAAATTTATAATAGCAATACCTTCAATTTCTAATCCCCCCAACAAAATTCACTTAAGTAAAATTCAATATGACAATCGAAGAGCAATTAGTAGAACGAAGCAATAATACCTGTGAGCTTTGTGGTGCAACGAATAATCTGGCTGTATACACAGTTCCTCCTGATAACGGTCCGCAAGCCGACTCATGCGTTTACGTTTGCGAGAAATGCATGAAACAATTAGAGAAAAAAGAAGAACTCGATCCGAAACATTGGGCGTGTTTACGTGATAGTATGTGGAGCGAAATTCCGGCCGTGCAAGTTGTTGCATGGCGAATGCTCAATCGTTTGAAACACGAATCATGGGCAGCCGATGCGATTGACATGCTTTATCTCGACGATGAAAAACTCGAATGGGCAAAAGCCATGGGCGACCATCACGAAGCTGAAGCCGACGATATGCATCGTGATTGCAATGGCGCACTCTTACAAACCGGAGACTCGGTTACGCTTATCAAATCGCTCGATGTAAAAGGATCGCAGATCAACGCGAAGATTGGAACCGTTGTAAAGAATATTAAAATTGTTGCCGATAACACAGCGCAGATTGAAGGAAAGATCGAAGGGCAGCAGATTGTGATTTTAACGAAGTTTGTGAGGAAGGCGTAGTTTTTTTACTGTTCACTCACACCGCTACTCAAACTCACACTAAATTATGAGTGTGAGTTTGAGTAACAGTGCGAGTGAACTACTGTTTAGCCGAACGTCTTGTGTTGGGCTATTTTTAAGGGAATAGTGATTTGCGCGTAGAGTGCGAGTTTGAGTAACAGTGTGAGTGAACTACTGTTGGGCCGGATTTCTAGTGTTTGGCTCTTTTGCGAGAGAATAGTAATTACCTTTTTTCAGTGCGAGTGAACGGAGGCGCACAAGGTCTTTTGACTATTATTTTACAATATTGGCGTTTAAGTTTGAAATCATTTTAAAAAGGATTCTTGAAATTTCATCCAATGCATATTCTATTTCGGGAAAACTGTTCTTCGTTTTACGACTAATTATATCTAGCACGGCAACACATTCAAAAGCCGACCCTCGTGAAATAACGTAAAAGTTTTTCCGGTCAGCAGCACTGAAACGACTTGTACCTTCGGCGATATTGAGTACAATGCTCACGGAAGCTCTCTTTAACTGATCCATTAAGCTTCTGTCTATTTCGATTTTTGGCAGAACCTTGGTATCAATATCCGAATAAACATCAAGCGCCTTTTGGTATACTATCAATTTCTTAAAATCCATTTTGCAAAGATCGTCAACCAGGTCCCGGAAGTACAAACTATAAATGATGGATAATGTTCTGTGGATATTATATTGGGTAAAAGGCAGTGGTTTTGTGATATCAAGTTACCGTTAAACAATCCAAAGTGATATGTGGTTTAAGCACTTTCGCGGCAGCTCACTCACACTGCAACTCAAACTCACACTCATAACTTAGTGTGAGTTTGAGTAACAGGGGGAGTGAGCAGGAAATTTAGTGCGAGCTTGAGTAACAGGGGGAGTGAGCAGGAAATTTAGTGCGAGCTTGAGTAACAGGGGGAGTGAGTAGGAAATTTAGTGTGAGCTTGAGTAACAGGGGGAGTGAGCAGGAAAAAATTTACACCGCCGCCTCCAACGCCACCTCAATCATTTTCGAAAGCCCAAGCTGTCGTTCTTCCGCCGACATCGACTCGCCTGTGCGTATGTGATCGCTGATTGTAAGAATGGCAAGTGGGTTTGCTCCGTATTCTTTGCATATTCCATACAGACCGGCAGCTTCCATTTCAATACATAGAATGCCGAGTTTTTCCATACGATCATGCAAACCTTCCATTGGATGATAGAAAAGATCCGACGAAAAACAAGACCCAACAATTGCGGGATAGTTTTTTTTCTTCGCCGCTGCGTATGAATTTTTTACAAGTGTAAAATCAGCAGCAGGGGCAAAGTCGAGGCCAAGCAATCGCATACGATTCACATTCGAATCTGTCGATGCAGAAAGTGCAATAACCATATCGCCTAACTTAACACCTTTCAGTCCGCCGGCTGTTCCGATGCGGATAATGTTTTTCACACCGTAGTCGGTGATGAGTTCTTTCGCATAAATGCTACACGAAGGAATTCCCATTCCGCTTCCCATTACAGAGACGCGTTTGCCTTTATAAGTGCCGGTAAATCCGAGCATGTTCCGCACATTGCAAATTTCTTTTGCATCGTCGAAAAAATTTTCTGCAATAAACTTGGCCCGCAGCGGATCACCGGGAAAAAGTACGGTGTCGGCAAAAGCGTTCTCGGGAGCGTTGATGTGAATAGTTGACAAATTTCGATAGATTGGAGCATAAAGATAGGGAAATGTTGAATTGGCGGACCCGGATGTCTTATGTTCAATGGTCAAAGTTCAATGTTGGATTGGGATTTTATTTGACTGAATTTCCTCCAGGCTCCTTTTTTACTTTTTTCAATTGCAATGAATCGTCAATCTTCATTGTGTACAAAGTCGTGCCGCCACCGGCAGGTTTCGATGTCGCTAAATTGCCCCACATTCGTAAATTAAATCACCCTGAAATGGTGTTTTTTAGCTAAAAATCAACTTTCCGGGCTCAACTTTTTTCTCAGAAACCTTGGAAATTAGAATAGATTCATTACTTTTGCCGTCCCTTTAAACGCTCTTTAAACGATTAATTTCTGTGTGCTTTAGTCCCGTCAAATGACAGGATGGCTTGAAGCTGGAGAAATAAGGTTTTCCCGGTATTATCTACCAGGAAAACAGTATTCCTCCTTAGCTCAGCTGGTTAGAGCATCTGACTGTTAATCAGAGGGTCCCTGGTTCGAGCCCAGGAGGGGGAGCATTACAGTTCCAGAAAACAGTGTGAGTAAACAGTAAGTTCCTGTTTACTCGCACTGTTTCTGTTTTCGCCTGTTCCTGCTCCTTTCTCTGCTCCTCCCACTGCTCCTTTCTCTGCTCCTCCCACTGCTCCTCTCCCTCTCCCTGTTCCTCTCCCTGCTCCTCTCCCTGTCCTCTCCCTCCTCTCCCTCTCCCTCCTCATATAAGTAGTATATTATTTGTTCCTTCTTATACTGGTTGTATCTACTTCTTTTCTTCTCCATTTTTGCAGAATGGATTTCAAAAACCTAATCGTCTATCAAAAAGCCCTCAACGTCGTTTCTGCCCTTGACGAAAACGTACTTGCAAACAATGACCTTGACCGATCAATCAAAGACCAACTCCGTCGCGCTTCAAACAGCATAGTTTTAAATATTGCAGAAGGCAGCAGTAGGCTCAGTCGAGCCGATAGAAAAAACTTTTATGTAATAGCACGCGGTTCTGCACTCGAGTGTAAAGCGGCGCTCGAGATTATTTTTCGGACTAAAAAACTGCAGTATCCTGAAATCGAATCTACGTTAGATGAGGTTTCAAAAATGCTTTTTAAAATGACTTCAAACTTGCATGATACTGCTGAACAGAAACAATAATCAAAGTCGACGGCTCAGAGAGCGATGACAACCGGAACAGCTTTCACCACCACCACCTCAACAACCCGATCAAACGGCTGCGCGAATCACGTGGCCGTTTTTGTTTTTAAGGATCGAAGGCTCTTCATCACTATTTTTCCTGCTTTGTAAGTACCTAAGATTAGTGTTCGGGACTCCATTTTCTGCCTTTTCGCACATTTATTCCTCCGAAAATACAAGGCGGAAAACGATTTCCGTCATACCACAAAAGGGAGATTTGACAGAAATTCGACAATTGAACCTGATGTGTACTCCAAACAAGGTCCTAACCGATTAATTCACAGTTCCTAACCCTAAACCAGTATGAAAAAGTTACTTTTTATCGCAGCGCTGATGCTTATGATCCCGCTGTTGAGTATTGGACAAACTTATTTTGGACCGGGCGCAATTACTACTTCTATCGCCGGTTCCGTTCATGATTTTTCTATCGTTCAATGGAATCCTTACAATGCAACGACGACTTTAGGTGGACAAATTTGCCAACCTTGTCACACTCCACAACGGAGACCTGACGGTTACTTCCGCTCCTTTGTGGAATCACGCATTCACAACTCAAACGTACCAAATGTATACCGGCTTTGAATATGGTCCGGGCGGAGCAGGTTATGGTATTACCGCTCCTAATGGTACGTCTAAACTTTGTCTCTCTTGCCACGATGGCACTGTTGCTCTCGGAGCCTACGGATCTCAAACCGGATTTGCTCACATGACTAGTGATGCACGTCTTGGAATGAACTTGAAAGATGATCATCCGATTTCTTTTGTGTACGATTCTATTCAAGCCGGCGGTGTGTGGGATAAAACGCATGTGTACTCCGGAACGAAAACTGTAAATAGTCTATTAGATGAATTAGGTCGTGTACAATGTACTTCTTGTCACCTGGTTCATAGTAACCCATATGGATATGAATTACGCATGAGCAATCAGGGCTCTGCGCTTTGTCTGGCATGCCATAAAAAATAGCCTGAAAAAAAACGTGTGGTTTTTCAATGCGGGTCTGATGGCCCGCATTTTTTATTTGTCTCGATTAAGAAGAATAGACCCGAAAGCGATTAATACTATTGATAACAATACGGAAACGAAAAGATTGAACGCACTTATTGTGTATCCATCTATCATCAACGCCTGAATCAACACAACTCCAAGTGCCAAAAACAAAAATGCAGGAACACGTCGGAGTAGTTTGAAATCACCTGCACGGTTTTTTCCCCATAGTCCACCAGGCTTCACTGTAGATTCGAATCGGGTAAGCACTTCCTCCGATTCGGGTGGCGTTAGTAGCATTACAATAATCCACGTAAGAGTCACCAATATTCCAAGAATCAAATATTCGGCATTTCGTAGAGAAAGGCGCAGTGTGATTGCCAGTTTATTTAGTATTTCATTTGCTAAGGGAGAATAGATGAGTGCAACCCTAATGCCTATTTCATAGACTATGGCTGCTACCATGGCCGATAATTGTGCCCAAGAATTAATACGCCACCAAAACCAACGCAAGAAGTAGACTGGCGCTACACCTACACCAATACCAACAAGCAGCCGATCGATTCACGAATGTGGAAGTTTGTGTCCAAAGTAAAATGCTAATCACGTAGATCATTATTGAAGGAGCAACTAATATGTGTTCTCCCTTTTTTTCATCAATCTGGGTTTTCCATTTCCCTACGATTACCGAAATAACATCCGCTCCCCAGCGAATTTTATTCATGATAATTACTCCTATTGCAAGCAACCACGCCACACCAAATAAAAACCGTAATGTGAAATTGGAAGAAGCAGATAAAAATTGATAAATGCTCTGCTCTCCATTATCTCCCTGAAGCGAACGAGATGCAGCGACAAATGCCAGATAAATTAATGGAATCTGAATGATTAAGGATCCTATTCTGAAAAAACCAACGGTCGAAACAGCAAAGCGCGGTTCAGTTGTCTTCATCAATTTTTGTCCGTCTAAATCGGGTAAGTCGGGCAGATAAGCGATCCACCAAAAAACCAAAAGATAAAACCACAAATCATTTCCAATTGCTGATGGAAACTCAAAGGCCTTCGAGGAAATTCCATTTCGCTTTAACATCGCCACCGTTTCTCCGGGATTATAATCGATAAACAGAATGATGGTTGCAGAAAACAATGCTAATGCGATGATCAGGAAGAAGAATGAATCTTGACGGACACGGTCGAAAATATTGTTGACCGGAATCAGCATTAAAGGAATTGCTAAAATGACTCCCGTTGTAAAAATACTGTCCAAACCAAAAAGCTCTTGAAGAATTCGCTGCGCCGACAATATTAGCCAGGAAATAAAAAAGGGAACAATAATAAAACTAATGAGCACAGATCTGAAATGCAAAAGTAGCTTTGAGCCGTTACCACCATAGCGAAATCGTAAGAACTCATTCTCAACCTGCAGGGGTAGGCGAGGCCACAGACGAGCAAAAAAGACCCAACCGACCACGCCGGTAATTACTGCCGACCAAAGAAACCAAAGTGACGATAAATTATTTGTAAGTAACGCCCCGGCAACAACAGGAGCGGTTAATACTACTGTTTCTGAACAGAGCAGCGATAAGGCTGTGGAAATAGGGGGAAGGTTTTTGTTTAACGACACAATGATTTAGAATTTGATTTGTTTCTAATTCGATGATTTCATGGCAATAAAAAGAACATCATTCTTCTCTCGCTTTTGGTCGAGAAATAGCAAGTCGGGCGATAAAATTGTGTGCGTGTCTGCAATCGTAGCGTTCCTCTAAATTCGCGGAAGCATTATGACCGGTTAAATATAGAAGAAGAATCTATGTATTCAAAGGCAATTTTAAAAGACCCAATCAGAGGATACAGTTTCCAAATATGGAACAATACCACCCTGATCAGCTCCTGTGATGCTTTTTTCTCCCCAAGAACTATTCACTCTCAGGCCTGTTCAAATAATCCAATAGAATTTTCGTGAATGGTGATTTGATCTTTTGAAAATGTGACAAGTCTTTGTGAACCAAAACATCAATACTCTCTTTGATCACTCTCCCGCGATACTCCAAAGAATTTTTAGTCCAAGAGATTTGTAGAATTCTACTATTTCTTCCTCTGCTTCAATTAAGGTGTAATCAATTCCTGCATATAAAAGCGTTTCAAAAATATATTCTAGAAATGAAATGCGTTTTTCTGTAGTAAAATATGTTTTATCGCAAACAAAATGTCGAATAACCTGGAAACGATATTTTTTCTGATCACCGGGATGAATTCCCAAACGCGTTAATTCATCACTCATATTGTTTTTTAGATCGGCTTCTGCTGTTGCAATCAATTTGCCGCTTTCCTTGAACTGAAAATAAAGCGTCGACTGATCAAAACGCACCGAATTTTCATCCACTGAGAATACCGTTCCGAAATAGTTTATTCCTTCTTGTTCGGCATAAATGCGACGACGAAATAAATAAATCTCCTCAACTTCTTCTTTGCTTTTCGCAAGACTGTTCATATAAGCACTATTGGTGAATCCGAATCTTTCGCAGACGGATTGTGGGCTGGAGCTGTCAAAAGTCTGTTACGGCTTTGCAAAATTCAAAGAGCAATTTGAATCAGGCCGCTTTGAAAAGGAAAGTGGTCGTTTTGGAAGCAATATCGGTTATCGTTGGCCGGTACAAAAAAGGCTATACTAATCTTACATCAGTTTACGAAATAATGGCACCAAAATCCGCCAAGGCAGATATACCATTCTCAATTCGTATTTTCATTTAGGAATGGTATAAATTGGAATTGATTGTTTCATTATGATTCCTGTCAGTTTCTGTGAGACAGCCGAGTCTTACTTTTATTGGCAAAGAGAATGTTTCGTCTCAGTTACTCATGGATAAAGCCATCATTGAATTTATAAAAAAGCAAACATGTGCAAATGTTTGTCTGAACGACGAAAATGGTAACCCTTATTGTTTTACTTGTTACTATTCGTTTGATGAAAATGAAAAGCTGTTGTATTTTAAAACATCCGACGATTCGAATCATTCTCATTTCATGAAAAAGAACAGAATAGTTGCGGGAACTATTTTGCCTGATAAATCAAAAACGGGAGAGGTAAGGGGATTACAATTCAGAGGGGAAATACTTGAATTGAATCACAATTTTTCAAAAGGAGCTTCCGCGCATTATCATTTGCGATTTCCGTTTGCGCTCGCAATGAAGGGCGATGTTTTTACAATCCGGCTTGTCGGATGCAAAACTGACGGATAGTCGGTTGGGCTTTGGTAAAAAAGTGATTTGGGAAGGGGTACAATTTAAACACTAAGACACTAAGATTCTTTGTCGAAATAGATTTTGTAGTACTTCCTTCCGTCTTTTTCTACTCCGCGTTCGATTAATTCGCGATCACCATGAATGTAGATGTGAAAATTCTTGTCGAGCTTTAATACACTTTTGAAAATCTTCGACTGCTTTTTTACAGCCTGAGCAGAAATTTCAAATCCATCTACATCCTGAATGCTGTAATTGTTACGCATCGTTTCATCATACTCTTGAAACGATTTGATGATTCTCGTGTCTTGAAAAACTTCTTTCTCGAATGATTTCTTTTCAAATGTCTCATTCGTTTTGAAATATTCGGCAGAGCGATTTAAAAAATCAATCTGGTCGGCTTTGCTTACTTCGAATTCTTCTTTCAATTGCTTAACGACAAAGTTTTTCGCAATGTCCATCACTGCTTTCGTGTGATGATATTCGTCGGCGCATGGTTTGATTTGCAAAAACTGATCTTTCCAGTACTGAGCTTCTACCGATTTATTCGATTTGTCGATCACGCAAACTTTGTAACCGGAATCTTCATCGGTGTTGAAGATCAAACAACCTTTGTCGAGCTTCTCAATATTGATTCCATCTCCGTATTGAACATCAAAATCATTCCCTTTGTTTTCTACAGTCAGAAAGAACTGACGATTTTCTGATTTGAAAATACCGATAGCATCAACGGGTTCATCGGCAACCATAATGTCTGATAAATAAGCAACAAACAGGTCACCCGATTTGATTTGTGAATGAAGAGCCGTTTCATACAAGTGCTTCGCAATATTGATAGATTGTTTGTGAAGTGTCTTCTGATTTTCAAATATCGTTGTTGCGTATTTGAAAAGCGGATTAAGTGTATGATCGTCGTTCGAGAAGGTGAATGAATAAAACTCGGGGTTGCTAAATGGTGTTGAAAAACGTCAACAATAAATCGTGAAGTTTCTCGTCGCTTATGTCGAGAAGGTTTTCAGACAAGTGAAGATCTTCGCCATTACTTTTGTTTCCAACTGAGTGGACGGCAACTTTTTTGAGCTGAGTTTGAGTATATGTGAGCATGATAAATACAGAGAAATGGGGTGCTAAATTAAGCTAATTTGGAGCAGCTCCTAATATTAGTAGAGATTGTTTGTCGGGAATCAAATAAGGAAATTTTAAACTGTGGTATTGAGTTGCATTTATGCTTTTTTGAGGATTTCTCTTTGTTAATAAAATAGTTTTATTGAACTAACGTAGCCATTCAAATTCTTAATTTTGCAAAGACTTCAATCTGATAACCCCAAATCTAAAATGATCAAATACACAACTTACCTTCTGGCTTGTTTATTTTTTGTCAATGTAGCGCTAGGACAATCATTCCAGCCCGATTCTTCATTCAATTCCACAGGAAAGAAAAATTTCACATTCTACAACAATATCGACCGCGCTTTCGGTTGTTTGGTGCAGAATGATAACAAAATGGTTATCGTTGGCTTGAGTAAAAATAACGGTACCGGATTTTTTGAACTGTCGTTTGCGCGTTTTTGGGAGGACGGAAGTTTAGATGTGTCATTCGGAACCTCCGGAATTACTTACGTGGATCTTGGAAATCAATCTTCGATCGGTGGACAAACACCGCAGTTGATGATGGATGCTGCCGGACGAATTGTCGCTGTAAACACAGGACGAGGCCCGGCAGGATTGAGTCAGGACATTATGGCTTGTCGTCTCGATACAAACGGTGTTCTCGATCCGACATTCGGTACGGGAGGCGTGAAGTATATCGATATGACGAATGCAAACACGCAACCCGATGAGGCAAATGCAATGTGCATTGATGTTTACGGAAATATTTACATGATCGGTGCAACTCGCACCGGATCAACACCTCTCGATAACGATATCGCTATAGCAAAATTAACAGAGGCCGGTGTGCTTGATAATACGTTCGATGGCGATGGAAAAAAATTGTTCAACCCATCGGGCCTCGCTGATTTCGGTACCGGTATCGCGATGCAAGACGATGGTAAAATTGTTTTCGGCGGAACGGCATCGGGAAATATCAATGTATTCCGAATGGATAGCACAGGTGTTTTGGATACAACATTCAATGGCAGTGGTGTTCGAAAGCTGTCGATTTCCGGCGGATCAGATATGACGGCTATAGCTATCGACAGCCAGGGACGAATTGTTGTTGGTGGAAATTCGGGAACGTCTGTGATTCTTGCACGTATTCTGCCGTCCGGTAATTTAGATTCTACATTCGCCACGGCCGGTATTGCGCTCATTAATTTGGCAGGACAGACATGCACATCCGGATTTACAATTAAGATCATGCCGGGCGATAAAGTTTTATTTGGTGGATCAATGACAACGTTGAATACAGGGCTCGATTATTTCATCGGTAAAGTCGACGAAGCCGGAGTGATCGACTTCTCATTTAATGGTGTCGGCTTTGTTGCTGATGGAGTGGCTCCAACGAATGTGGATGATGAAGCGGCAAATTTTTCATTATTCTCAAACGGAAAAATATTCATTTCGGGAACAAGTGTTTTCTCTTCTGCAATCAACGAAGATGTGGCAATGCTGATGTTAAAACCTGATACGCTCACTGCAGGAATTACCTCAGCATCTCTTGAGAAAAGTATCAGTCTGTACCCGAATCCTGTTGTACGATCATTGCGAATCGTTTCAAAAAAGGCAACTCCTGCATTTATTATCAATGAAGCAGGTGCAATTGTTTGTGAATTGAATCTTCTTACAGGATTGAACGAAGTGAATGTGGAAAAGTATTCCATCGGTGTGTATTTCCTGAAAGCACAAGGTGAAGTGGTGAGATTTGTGAAAGAGTAAATTCTTCAACTAGAAACCATCTCAAAAATCTGCAATTTGTTTTAGGTGCTGAAATTTACCTGAGCAATTTTGTTAAGAAATGCTGACTTCCTGTGTATTTGCCTCTTTTAACAAAAATAAAGGCGATTGCATATTGAAGTTGCGTCCTATTACTTTATCTTTAGTTTATATTCCTAATCAAAGAGCTGAGATAAATGAATAAAAACAGAAGGGATTTTTTGAAAATCGCCGGATTGGCAGGCGCAGCAGGATTATTACCATTGGGAAAAGTGTTTTCGGCAAATAGTGCAGCCGGGCAATCCAATACGTGCACATTAATTCCGACAGAAACAGCCGGGCCTTTTCCACTCGATCTTACAGCGAACACCTTTTACTTTCGCCAGGATATTCGCGAGTTCAAAACAGGAGTGCAATTAAATTTACGGCTGAAAATTCTGGGCGAAAACAATTGCGGTCCGATGCCGAATCTGCGTGTCAATATTTGGCATTGTGATAAAAACGGATTGTACTCCGGATATGACCAAACGAATAATGCGGGACAAACAGGATTCACTTATTTGCGAGGCTATCAAATGACGGATGCAAACGGCGAAGTTGAGTTCATCACCATTTTTCCGGGTTGGTATCCGGGAAGGATTTGTCATATCCATTTTCAAGTATACGTGAATTCAAATTACGCCGCCATTTCTCAATTGACATTCGATATTGCAACTAAGCAAGCGATCTATACGGCGAATTCGAGTTTGTACACACGCGGAATTGATCCGACAACATTGAATGCAGATAATGTCTTTTCAGATGGATACTCTTATCAAATTGTAACGCCTACACAAAATTTTTCGACAGGCGGATACGATGCTTATCTGGAAGTAACGATTCACGGATCAGGATTAGTCGGTGTCGGTAATATAGAAAAGGAAAATGCAAAACAATTTATCCTCGGCCAGAATTTCCCTAATCCTTACGTGGATCAAACAACGATTCCAATTCATTTAAAAAGACAATCGGACGTAACTCTAGATCTGTATGATTTATCAGGACGAAAAGTTGCAGAAGTTTTACGAAGCAATATGGCACCGGGAGATCAAAAAATCGTTGTTGACTTAAAAGCACTCGGCTTGCCTATGGGAAATTATGTATACCAGGTACAAGTTGAAAACGAGAGTGGGGTGTACAGGGATTGCAAGGTGATGACGTTTTCGAATTAGCAAATTAGCAAATTCGGAAATTAGCAAATGAAGTGTTCTGGCAATAGAAAATAGGAGAAGCATTTTAAAATTTTAAATTTGGATATAGCGCTTGTTCAAGGGAAAATGGTAAATTTCCCCGAACATTTCATTTGCTAATTTGCTAATTTCCGAATTTGCTAATTCAAAAAGAAAATGGCTACGAAAGCAAAATACAATCGCGAGATCCTCAAATGGGCTCGAACGTCGGCACGCGTGTCGATGGATAAGGCGGCAAAGACAATCTCCAAATCGTGTACGATTGATCGTATCAAAGAATGGGAGTCACCCGAAGGAAAGACGCCCCTTCGTTGAATCAGCTCAAGAAGCTGGCGCGATTATATCGTCGCCCGATCGAAGTTTTTTCGTTACCGTATATTCCGAAAGATTTTCCGCAGTTGAAAGATTTCCGTCGTTCGAAAGACGAGCTTGGAACTGCCGTGCTTTTTATGATGCGCGAAGTGCAGGAGAAGCAAGAATGGCTGCACAACTTTTATGCAAAATCAAAATCAGGGAAAGTTGCCTTTGTAGGCAAATACACAATTAAGAGCGATCCGGAAACTGTTGCTTTAGATATACGCAAGACGTTAGGAATCGGAATTGCGCCGACCGATGTTAAACCGCTCAAATATTGGATTGAGAAAGCCGAGAGTAAACGAATCTTTGTAGCGCTCAGTAGTAATTTTCATACTCGGCTTAAACTCGATAGCGATGTTTTCAAAGGCTTTGTTATTGCTGATCCGTTTGCTCCGTTTGTTTTTCTAAATAGTGAAGACTGGGATCAGGGACAACTTTTTTCATTTGTGCATGAATTGGTTCATGTTTGGATCGGCGTTTCCGGAATTTCAAACGACACAGGAATTATTAAGGATCGTAGCGAATTGCATCTGGTTGAAAAATTCTGTAACGATGTAGCGACAAGAGCACTCATGCCGGAAGACACATTGAAGCAATTCATTCCTTCAAAAGGCGAAACGCTCTTTAAACATATCGCCAAAGCCGGACGACGATTGGGACTTAGCAATCGTTCTATCGTTCTTCGAATGCAGCAACTAAATCTTTTCGACGATTCACAAGCAAAAGAACTTCTCCGCGATGCCGACGATGCCTGGAAAGAATTTTTAGCCAAAGAAGCCCGCAAACCCAAATCATCGGGCGGACCGAATTATTACGTCATGCAATTGCGACGAAACAGCAAAGCCTTCGCCACCGTCGTCATGGATAATTACAAAAAGGGGCGAATCGACGGCGATGTTGCCAGTCGTTTGTTGAATGTGAAGGAGGGGAATTTTGGGAAGTTTGAGGGGTATATCTACCGATGAAATAGAAATTAGCTAATTTGCTTATTAGCTAATTAGCTGATGATGCAGTAGTCAAGTGCCGGCCTAGTTGGAAGCTACATTTGTTTGTGAGTTGCAAGTGATATCCTTTTTGGTAAGTGACAAACATTAGCTAATCAGCTAATCAGCTAATTGGGCAAGGAAGGCCCCCGAATACCGACAAGCCACCCCTCTCACAAACGCCAAAAAGTCGACAGGCGATTGTTCGTCGGCGGTGTCGGAGATGGTGCGGATGATGGTGAAGGGAATTTCGTATTCGTAGCAAACTTGTGCGACTGCGGCTCCTTCCATTTCTACACAGAGTACTTTGGGAAGAATGGAGAGTAACGCGTCTTGTCGCCTGAGGAGGAAAAGAATTTGTCTCCGCTGGCAATATCGCCGATATGTAATTTTGGTTGTATTATATTAAATGCATCCAGATCTTCCTGAGAAATGAGCTCGTGTAATTTTTTATTTTCCAAAACGAAATTCACGGCTTCAGTTGCAGCATCCAATTGAGCACTTCTCGTTTCAAAATATGTTTTACCCAAAAGAGGAATCTCAAACTGCGGCATGAGCGGTCGTGCATCCATGTCGTGTTGAATTAAGCGTTTCGCGATAACGACGTCGCCGATTTTCAAATCATGATGAATAGCTCCGGCAACGCCGGTGAAAATAAGCTCGGTGATTTTAAATTCGAGAATCAAATTTGTGACCGTGGTCGCTGCGGCTACTTTTCCCCAGCGGGAAAAAACAAGAACAACTTTTGTGTTCTGCAATTTTCCGGAATAATAAGTACGCATGCCATGGTTGACAATTTGTACATCACTCATCATTGCAGCAACGCCATCAATCTCTTCCTGCATGGCACCCATAATGCCGATTATTCGTTCTGCCATTATACTCTTGTTAATTGCTTAATAATATTTTTGTACATCGGATATTTTTTAATCAATTCATTCCGATTAGCCAATTCGAAATCCTGAAAATCAAAACCGGGCGAAACGGTGCAACCTGCAAGCGAATAATTCTCTTCGCCTTTTGTGTGCGATGCAAACCAAACACCGGCAGGAACCATAAACTGTGGATGCTCACCGTTGAGAATATCATTTCCAATTGTTTTTTCGGAATAGCGACCCTCCGCATCAATCATGTGCAATGCAATTGGAGCACCTTTGTAAAAATGCCACATTTCGTCGGAACGAATTCGGTGAAATGCGGAAAACATTTTTGGTGTAAGCAAAAAATAAATAGCCGTTGAGAAAGATCTTTTCCCGGAAAAATCCGAGCCTAGGTCTGCAGCAGAAATTTCTCCTGCACTGCGATATGTTTCGCTGTAATATCCGCCTTCGGGATGGGGCTTTAATTGCAGCTTTTCGATGATTGATTCTATTTCACCCATGTGTGGGGCTAAGTTAGGAAATCTCCGGCCTCAATCAGCTAATTAGCTAATTAGCTAATTAGCCGATGGGGCTTTGTCGCTACTTTTTGGAGGTTCTCTTACAAGGTGTTTTATCGGGGGATGGGGAGATGATTTGAAAATTGGCAGAATCGAATATTGTTTTGCGAAATGGCATGCTTGCTTTGACTTCCGGAGCAATATCATCGAATTTATTACAGGTGGGGAACTCTCGTCTTAGGCCGGCGTTTAAGAATAGTTAAGTCTTATTGGCTTTTCACTTTATTTTATGAAAAATAGTACCCAACGTCGCCTACCGCTTCTGTTGATTGCTGCGGCAATCGCATTAGTGACATCTTGCGTGAAGCAAGATGATTTGGATTTTGATAATCTCGCTACCTCCGACTGGAATCCGGATGTAGCCATACCGCTGGTGAATGCGGATGTTTCATTTGCCGACATTGCAGGTGTAACCGACCCGACATCGCTTTACATCGATGCCGACGGTCGGGTCTCTATCGTGGCAACAAGCGCCCTTTTCTCGCAGAATGCTTCTGACTTTCTGACCATTCCGTCGCAAACGGATGCGGGCAGTGTGCAACTCGATAATGCAAATTATCTTGCTTTGCTCCAGAATGGTAGTTACTTCAAACAAATCAATCAGGTGTTTACTTTGGCTCTTGCGGGCGGACAACAGTTAGATACTGTTAATCTGAAAAAAGGGAATATCGATTTTACTTTCACGAATTCAATCAATCGTGCCGGAACAATTACTCTTTGGATTCCTTCGGCTGTAAAGAACGGTGTTGCGTTTAATCAAACGATTGGTTTTACTTCTGCAAACGGCGGTTCGCCAAGCGTGAACTTCCATCGCTTCAATTTGTCGGGCTATTCATTCCGATTTATGCAGACAGGTCAACCGAATTCTATTCAGCTGAATTATACCATCAACTATCTGAACAACGGAAACACCAGTTCAATTACAGGTAACGGAATGCAATACACAGCGGTGTTCGATTCAATCGAATACTCTTATGCATCGGGTTATTTCGGAAATGTTCCTTTTACTATTCCGGTCGATACAACGACGCTTAGTTTGTTTGCCAATAATGCGACAGACTCATTCTATTTCAGTGAGCCGTCTCTTAAAATGACTTTCGAAAATAGCGTCGGCGTGCCGATGGAATTATCCAATATCAATGTGGAGCCATACGATCGCAACGGACAATTAATCGAATTGATCATGTCGCCGGGATTTCCAAATCCGAAAACGATTGCAGCTTCTACATCGCCGGGTAATATTGCCTACGATAGCTTAGTGGCAAACAGCCAGAATAGTAATTTGCCGTTCATACTTTCTCAAAAGCCGCAGTACATTACTTATAGTGCAAACGCACAAACGAATGCGGGGAATCCGAATGCATGGAATTTCATTACCGACGAAAGTAAGTTTGTTGCAAAGCTCAAATCGGAAATTCCGATCGAAGGCTGGGCTTCACACTTCTTTGTAGAGGATACTTTCGATTTCTCAATTCCGGATATGGAAGAAATGGATGCAGCTACTTTCCGACTCACGGCGACCAATGGCTTCCCGATGAGTGCACAAACTCAGGTGTATTTTGTTGACTCTAATTTTGTCGCCCAGGATTCACTCTTCGAAAATCCGGCCGACTTACTCTTCGCAGCTGCAGGAGTTAATGCAAATGGAGTGGCAATTTCACCGGCGACAAATTCACACGACGCAACATTCGATTCAACTCGTGTTGAAAAGCTGAAGACGTGTAAAAAGGTTCTCGTTCGGTCCTCTCTTTCAACCACCGATGCTCCGGCTACGAGTGTGAAAATTTACCAGAGAGATAAATTGAATATCAAAATTGGTGTTCGTGTTCATTTAAAAGTTAAAATCGGATAAGGCTTATGAAAACTATTTCTAAATTTCTAATTATTTCTGTTTTCGCCTTAACAATATTAAGTGGAAACATCGCATCGGCTCAGTTTAATACTCAACAGCCGTTTATTCCTTCTATAGGACAGTCGATCATTTCACGTCCTTCTGTTTTTCCGAAAAACAATTTCTATATCGGAATTCCTCTTTTGTCGAATATCAATATCGGTGTCACAAACGATGGACTTGATGTTCTGGACGCAAAATTGAAAACGGATACAGGTACGTATATCGACCTCGAAAAAGTCATCGGCGGACTGAATGCTCAAAACACAATTGCCGTTGATTACAGCATGGATTTGTTATCA
Organism: Bacteroidota bacterium; assembly: GCA_016721305.1. Classification (GTDB taxonomy): domain Bacteria; phylum Bacteroidota; class Bacteroidia; order AKYH767-A; family 2013-40CM-41-45; genus JADKIH01. Next base: position 215,385 of record JADKIH010000003.1, on the reverse strand, counting down.
TTCGGATTTAAAGCAAAAAAATCTTATTTCTCTATGAACGTTAGTCACCGCGCTCCGGTTGTCTTCCGTTTCTCAGATAATTTTTTGAAGCTTATCTATAAAGGTAATGGTGCATTCCTGGGAGAAACAATTGATTTCTCGAAAACAGGATTCAGCGCGACTAACTATTGGGAGATCGGTCTGGGGTATACTCGTCAGATCAATGATAAATTTACAGCCGGTTTCCGCGTTCGACGTTTAACAGGACTCGATAATTTTTCGACGAAGATTAATACATTAAAGGCAACAACAAGCTCCGACGACTATTCATTGAATCTGCAATCGGATATGGTTATCAATGCATCAAGCCCATTCAACAACAGCGATGGTTTTGATTCTGTTGATATGGTTTCCGGTTATTTGCTGAACACTCAAAATACCGGTTGGGCATTTAACGCCGGTGTTTCTTATCAGTACAGTCCAAAATTGCAATTCAGTTTTGATGCGTTAGATTTTGGATCCATTCACTGGAAGAATAATGTGAAGAATTACCGTTTGGAAAATGGCACGTACTCATTTTCCGGAGTAGGTCTCGGACAATTTTTCGGTAGTGATACAACTGTCGATTACGTAGACTCTCTCGGCCATTCGTTCCCGACTCTTGAAACGAAAGAAGCGTATACGACAACATTACCGTCGACTCTTATTTTAAATACTCAATACCAACTCGCCAAACATACTTATGCATCGTTGATGCTAAGAGGCTGGTTCTTCCAGACGGAATTTATTCCTTCCGGAGCCATCATGTTGCGTCAGGAAATCGGTCGTCATATTTCACTCGACGTGAACTACTCACGCCAATACGGAAATTACTATTCACTCGGTTCAGGCGTCGATTTTCAGCTGGGATCGTTCAATTTCTTCATCCTTTCCGACAATATCCTTGGAACAATCCAACCGCTTTCAGGCAAATCCATTCACCTGAACATGGGTATGAGCGTATGTTTCGTTTCCAAGCCTAAAAAGCCGACATCGGCTGCTACTCCGGTAGCCACTCCGGCTGCAAAACCTGCCGGCGAGGCAAAGCCGGTGACGAAATAAACCCAATTAGCTAATGAGCTGATATGCTGATTAGCCAATGTTTTTCAAGGGGTAGGGATTTTAATTAGCTAATTAGCTAATCAGCAAATCAGCTAATTAAAATCCTCCTATATTTGCCGAAAATAACCCCCCTATGAGCCTCGTCGTTGTTGGTACTGTGGCATTTGATGCCATCGAAACTCCTTTCGGAAAAACAGATAAAATTATCGGTGGCGCTGCCACTTATTCAGGTATTTCTGCCTCTTATTTTACTAAAGATGTAAAACTCGTTTCTGTTGTAGGCGAGGACTTTCCGATGGAAATGATCGAGCGTTTCAAGACGCTGGGTATGTCGACCGAAGGTTTACAGGTAAAAAAAGGACAAAAAACGTTTTTCTGGTCAGGTCGCTATCATGTCGATATGAATACACGCGACACGATGGATACTCAACTCAACGTACTTCTCGATTTCGATCCGGTTATTCCTTCATCATACCAGGACTGTGATTTCCTTATGCTCAGTAATCTGATGCCGCAATTGCAGAAGAAAGTGATCGAGCGCATGCAGAAGCGTCCACGCTTAGTCGTAATGGACACGATGAATTTCTGGATGGAAACGCAGATGGATGCTCTTCTCGAAACGATTAAGTTAGTTGATGTACTTACGGTAAACGATTCAGAAGCTCGTCAGCTTACTAACGAATATTCTCTCGTAAAAGCAGCACAGAAAATTTTAGCAATGGGACCGAAGTATCTCATCATCAAAAAAGGTGAGCACGGTGCATTGTTGTTTAATAAAGAACAAGTGTTTTTCGCTCCGGCATTACCGCTGGAAGACGTGTTCGATCCGACAGGCGCAGGTGATACATTCGCCGGCGGTTTCATCGGTTACTTAGCACAAACTCGTGATATTTCTTTCGACAATATGAAGCGCGGAATTATTTACGCCTCTGCAATGGCATCTTTCTGCGTAGAAAAATTCGGAACAGAACGCGTGCTCGAGTTAAAGCAATCGGAGATTGATGAGCGAGTTCAGCAGTTTGTGAACTTGGTTCAGTTCGACATAGAATTAGTATAATCTTAGTGTCTTAGTGTCTTAGTGGTTATTTTAAATTTACCACTAAGCCACTAAGACACTAAGAATTATTACTTCAAAGCAAGTGCGAAATTCGCATTCACCGCATCCCAATCAATGAGATTCCAGTAAGCCGCCAGGTATTCCGCCCGGCGGTTTTGATATTTTAGATAGTAGGCGTGTTCCCAAACGTCGACACCCATCACAGGAGTGCCTTTCAGATCAGAAACATCCATCAAAGGATTATCCTGATTCGGAGTAGAACTGATTTCCATCTTTCCGTCTTTATTCACATTCAGCCAAGCCCAACCGGAACCGAAACGTTTCATACCGGCCTCTTCAAATTTCGTCTTGAACTGATCGAAAGATCCGAAAGTGGATGTAATGGCCTCGCCGATTTTGCCTGTCGGAGCACCGCCGCCATTTGCCTTCATAATTTTCCAGAAAACGAGTGATTCCAATGTCCACCGCCATTGTTTCGGATGGCCACGCTGTATTTCGACGCGTTTTTAACTAAATCTTCGAGCGAAACTTCTAATCCGGCTTCTTTAGCGGCTTTGTTCAGATTGTTAACGTAGGCCTGATGATGCTTTGTGTGATGGATTTCCATCGTCATTTTATCAATATGCGGTTCGAGAGCATCGTAGGCATAGGGAAGAGGAGGTAAGGTGAATTCGGAAACGGCCGATGCTTCTTCCGGCGACAAACTTCCGGCTGCTTTGGCGATTCCACTTGAGAAAAATTGAGCACCAAGTCCTGCCAGAGCAAGAAATGAGCTTTTGCGTAAAAAGTCACGACGGGAATTTTCCATGGTATTTGATTTAGACCTTCGAAACTACGGCTTTTTTTGGTTAAAAAAATGAAGAATGCCTTGCCTGAAGCGGCCTTGACATTCATTTAACCATAGAATGGCCATCTTCGGAAAAACATATACACATCGAATCGTTTGTATTAATTTTCTTAATGCCGGGACGAACATTAATCACTATCGTATTTTCGGAACTTATAGGATTCTGCCCATATAAGTATCTTCAAAAAGATTCGCCCCACAAAGTAATAAGTTAACCAATTTTCAAAAATCGGTGGAGGAGATTATCACTACCTTTAGGTATTGACTCTCTTCCTCTAAGTCTAACCTTGTATGAAATCATTACGGATTATTTTTCTTGTGCAATTGCTTTCCCTTTTCTGCGGGATAAAATTGAATGCACAAATTGTTATCAACGAGTTTTCGGCTTCGAACCTCAGCACAATTTCTAATGGTGTCGATGCTTACGACGATTGGATTGAACTGTACAATGCTGGCGGATCAACAGTCAACCTATCAGGGTATGGACTTACCGACGATTCGTTGAATCATTTCTTGTTCACATTTCCTTCTGTGAATCTCGGAGCAGGCGACCACCTCTTAGTTTTTGCATCCGGCACGAATAGCACCGAAGCAGCAGATCATTGGGAGACGGCTATACATTCAGGAACAACATGGAAATATTGGCAAGGCGCAACGGCAGCCGATACGAACTGGCGAAATAATTCTTTCAACGATGCCGCTTGGTCGCAAGGCGCAGGAGGAATCGGTTTTGGCGATGGAGACGATGCAACAACAATTCCTCAAGGAAGAGTAGTGCTCATGCGAAAAACATTTACTATTGCCGATACTTCACAAATTGCCAAAGCAATTTTTAATATCGACTACGATGATGGATTCGTAGCATATCTCAACGGTGTTGAAATCGCTCGTGCGAATCTCGGTGTGGCAGGTGCTCGTCCGGGATATTCGGAATTAGCTCCTCTGGCTCACGAAGCTCAAATGTATCAGGGCTTTAATCCGGATTCATTTTATATCGATCCGGTACTTTTCAGAAGTGCTGTTCGTCAGGGCTCAAATGTTCTTGCTGTTGAAGTACACAATCAAACTACAACGTCTGCCGATCTTTCAGCAATACCGTTTTTGTCTTTCGGTATGCGAAATCCGGGAACGTACTATTCTCCCACACCATCATGGTTCGGAACTCCGCCACGCGAATATTTTAGTGCCAACTTTAAACTCACGCGTACGGGAGAGACGATTTTCCTTTTCTCCAATGCCGATGTTCAACTCGATCGTCAAGCGTATTCTCCAATGCAGAATGACGATTCTCGAGGAAGAATTCCCGACGGTAGCTCTAACTGGTGTTTGATCGATTCTCCTACACCTGATGCAACGAACAATTCATCAACCTGCTATCTTGACTATGCTCCCACTCCGTTGTTTTCCGTGGCACCGGGGTTTTATACCTCCGCACGATTTGTTTCGATTGTTTCTCCGGGTGGCGGATTAATTCGTTATACAACAAACGGTGACGAGCCTACAAATACTTCCACGCCATATCTCGGACCGATTCTCATAGATCAAACTACTAATCTGCGCGCAAAGGTTTATATCAATAATTATCTTCCAAGTATTGTTGCTACGAATTCTTATTTCATTGCAGAAAATGTTCATCTCTCCGTTTTCTCTATAACAACAGACTCTTTAAATCTCTGGGATTATAATACCGGAATTTATGTTGCAGGTCCGGGAGCGGATTCGATTTTCCCTTACAAAGGCGCAAACTTCTGGCAGGATTGGCTGAAACCGGCATCGCTCGAGTATTACGACAAAGACAAAAACAAAGTATTCGGGATTAATTGCGCCATTTCAATTTACGGAAACTACTCACGCGCGAATCCGCAGAAGAGTTTCGAAATTCATATAGCGGATAAATATGGAAACGGAGATATTTTATATCCGCTCATTCCGGATAAACCAAATATCGAAAAAACCGATGACTTCGTTTTAAGAAATTCCGGAACCGATTACAATATTGTTCACTTCCGCGATGCCTTCATGGAGCGCGTGATGAAAAATACGCACACCGGTTACATCGCAGCCGAACCGACGGTTGTTTATCTGAACGGACAATTCTGGGGCGTGTATACCATTCATGAAAACCACGACCATCACTGGATGTTTAATAATTTCGGCTACAAAGAGACTGAAATTGATTACATGAAAGAATACGGTTCAACGGTTGAAGTAAAACGCGGCACGAGCGATTTCTTCTGGCAAACATATAATTATGTTACGACTCAAGATCCCAGCCAAGCATCGTTTTACCAGTACATGGATTCAACATGGGATATTGAAAATGTGATTGACTACTTCGCAGCCGAAACATATTATGTGAATGGCGATTGGATAGGCGACTGGACGAATAATATTAAAATGTGGAGACCAATCGGAGGAAAGATGCGTTACCTGTTGTATGATACGGATTTCGGTTGTGGACTGGAAGGCTTGTCGACCGATAGCGCACTGCATAAAGCAACACATCCGGCTGCATTCTCTTACTCTTCGAATTTGTTCAACGCCTTTTTGGCAAACCCTCAATTCAAACAGGATTTTATAAATCGTTATGCCGATTTAATCAATACAACCTTTATTCCTTCAACCATGCTCGGAATTATGCACCAGTTCCGCGATTCGATGCAGTACGATATGCCGCAACATTTCGCGAAATGGGGTAGCAATATGACGCAATGGCAACAGCATATTAATACAATGATCGGTTTTATTAACAACCGTCCTGCCAATGCCCGAAATCATATTCAAGGTGAATTTGGATTAAACGCACAGGTTACACTTACGCTTAACGTTAGTCCGGCCGGAGCAGGTCGTATTCAGATTTCGACAATAACGCCAAGTTCTCTTCCATGGAGCGGTGTGTACTTCGACGGAAATCCGGTTACCATTACAGCTATTCCGAATCCGGGTTATACGTTCGATCATTGGTTGTCGAATGCCGTTATCACTACGAACGACCCGAATCAGGCAACGACTTATAATTTTAATTCGAGCGATCAGATCACAGCATACTTCACCGGCTCGTCGATCAATCCTCAGTTAACGATCAGCGAATTAAACTATCATTCATCGTCGACAATGGATGCAGGCGACTGGCTCGAGATTCATAACTATGGTGCAACACCGATCGACTTAGCCGGATGGAAATTGCGCGATGAAAATGATTTTAACACCTATGAATTCCCTGTAAATACTGTTATTGCTCCTAATGGTTACTTAGTCGTTGCACACGATATCGACAGATTTCACACGATTTATCCTACAGTTACGAACGTAATTGGTAATGTTGGTTTTAATTTCAATAATGCCGGCGGACAAATTCGTCTCTTCAAATACAACGACGTTGCTTATTTATCGTTCTACTACGCAACAGCAACACCATGGCCAAGTTCGCCCGACGGATTCGGATACACGTGTGAACTTATTGCAAACACTGCTGACTTAAATGACGGAGCCAGCTGGTTTGCCGGTTGCATCGGCGGATCTCCGGGCGTTGCATACTCAGGAGTGTTGGCCGGAAATGCTACTGTTTCGGGAAGTACAACATTCTGTTTGGGAGGAAGCGTAGCTCTAGCCGTTGGTTACACAGCAGGTTACACTTATCAATGGCAACGAAATAATATTCCGATTGTCGGTGCGAATGACACAACGTACGTTTCTTCTCTTACAGGTGATTACAATGTTGCGATAAGCTCCGGAGGTTGCACTAGCGTTACTCCTACGGTTACCGTTACTACAGTGACTCAGGGAGTCGATCCTGTTATCACTCAGGCTTCGCGTTGCGGAGAAGGTATTGTACAAATCAGCGCGTATGCACCGGATTCGATTTATTGGTTCGATGCACCTAACGGAAACTTATTGGGGTATGGCCCGACATTTAACACTCCTTATTTAACGGCAACAACAACATTCTATGCGCAAACAAGTTTGACATGCCCGAGTAATTTGGTTTCGACAAACGCCGTTGTAAATCAAATCACCGAAACTCCGGTGTGTAGCGACTTCAATCGTTGCGGGCCGGGAAATGTGATATTAACCGCAGTCGATACAGCCATTGTCAATTGGTTCAATGCACTTAGCGGAGGTGCACAGATCTATTCGGGAAATACTTTTGTGACAGGATTTATTCCGCACGATACAACTTATTATATGGAAGCCGGTACTATATGTCCGAGCGAACGTGTTGCCGTGAATGTAACTATCACTTCTTCACCGCCACCGGTTGTAACCTCTACATCACATTGCGGTCCGGGTTCAGGAATTTTAACGGCGTTTTCGTTATCGCCTGTATTTTGGTATGACTCACTCATAGGAGGAAATCAAATCGGAAGCGGAATTAATTTCATAACACCTTCGGTGAATGAAACCTCAACATATTATGCCGAATCAAATTCAGGTTGTGCCAGCGAACGTGTTCCTGTTACTCTCACCATCTTTGAAATTCCTGATCCGCCAACTGTTACCGACTCCACACATTGCGGAGCAGGAAGCGCAGCGCTCTACGCCGTTTCGAATGCGCAGGTTTACTGGTACGATTCAGCAGTTGGAGGTAATCTACTCACAACGGGGGCGCTTCTCTTAACGCCACCGATCAGCAGTACGACGACGTTCTACGCCGAATCGTTTTATATCTGCGCCAGCAGTCGAACACCGGCACAGGCCATCATACTTCCTGCGCCGTCCGTTTCGCTCGGAAATGATACGGCTATTGAAACCGGAACGACGCTTTTACTTGATGCAGGAACAGGATTTAATTCGTACGAATGGTCGACAGGTGATGTTGGTACAACTTTGCTCGTCGATTCTGCCGCCGATTATAGTGTAGTGGTAACGGATGGAAACGGCTGTACGGCAAGCGACACAATTACTGTCACACTATTTATCGGAGTAAACGATTTTGGAATTCAGTCGAAAGACGCAATCACTATTTATCCGAATCCGGTTAACGACTTGCTGGGAATAAACTTGTATGCAAAAGAAGACTCGCAATCAAGATTAGTTCTGACCGATATCGCCGGAAAAATTTTGCTTGAAAAAGAGTATCACCTTGCACCCGGAAATACTCAGCATATGCTCGATGTAAGTCAGCTGGCTCAGGAATATACCTCCTTACCGTTCAATCGGACCGGAATTCGTATACACTTAGAGTTGTAGTGCAATAAAGTGTGGATCTAATTTGAAAGGGGAAGCAGATAGTTTGCTTCCCCTTTTTTGTTTACAACCGTTTTTGCTTCTGTTCATTGAAAAAATTCGCAAATCCTGAACAGCAAGATGCCCTCTTTTTAACACTTTTCAGCTCCGTGAGCAGCCCTTTTTGCGTGGTAAAAACACCCCAATTCGCGGTTAAATTTCCAAATGCCTCAAAAGGCAAGATATTTAGTATCCTTTATGAAGCCCCGGACAATTGAATGCCTCAAAACGCAACGAAATCCGCGAATTTTTTTTAATTTGCAACACAAGAGGGGATTTTTATTTCAATCAGGATTATGAAAACTACACTATACCAACACGGTAAGATTACATTACTGTTTTTTATGCTGCTCTTTTTGTCTGCACACACAGATGTAAAAGCAGTTTGTAATGTTCCAACCGGTCTTTCAACTACGAATATTACAATGAATAGCGCCAAGCTTAACTGGGCAGCAACGGCTTGCGACAGTTTTTTGGTTCGTTATAATGTGACGGGAAGTACAACTTACTTGTACAAAACCGTGAAACCGGGTACAAGTACAACTACGACGATCACCGGACTTTATCCTTCAACGACGTATAGTTGGGTGATTCATACTTATTGCAGCGGTGGCGCCTCAGGGGCATATCAGACACCGGCTACATTTACTACATCTGTCGGAACAGTATCGTGCGTGATTCCGAACATGACGACTACAACGTCTATTGCTTCTAACTCTGCATTGCTTTCGTGGAATACAAATGTTACGGCCGATAGTTTTATGGTTCGCTATAATGTAACAGGTACAACAGCCTACACATGGGTCAAAGTTCCGGGTTCAGCGCACTCGTATAACATGATTAATTTGTTGCCGAATACATCATACACTTGGTGCGTACGTTGTATGTGTGCAGCAAGCCCGACTCAATCATATTCAGTTACGAATACATTCGTTACCCTTTCTTCGAATTGCGGTGTCGTAGATCCATATTATTTTGGAACAACAGGCATCACAGCGTATGCTGCAACGATCAGCTGGAAGGCGATTACCGGAGCGCTGAGTTACAATATTCGTTACGGTGTTCGATATTCGAATGTTTGGTCAACAACCAGTTCGACAACAATCTCAAAGGCTCTAAGCGGACTTTCTCCGACAACCTGGTATGAATTCCAAATTCAGACAGTTTGTTCTTCCGGTGCAAGCGCATGGTCGACGAGCGGAATCTTTCAGACAACTTCGGCAGCTCTTGCATTGGCGCGCGGACCATATCTGAATTTATCTACTCAAAGCAGTATTTATGTTCGCTGGAGAACAAATAACGCGACTGACAGTAAAGTGAAATTCGGTACTGCATCGACGAATCTGAATTTAACTGCAACCGATGCTACTGTTACAACTGAACACGTCGTAAAACTTACAGGCCTCGCGACGAACACAAAATATTTCTACTCTGTGGGTTCTTCAACAACAACGCTTCAGGGCGACACAGGAAACTACTTTACAACAAATCCAACTGTCGGTTCAACAGGAGCTGTACGTATATGGGCTATTGGCGACTTCGGAGTAAATTCGGTGGCTCAAAAGCAAGTGCGTGATGCTTATCGTAACTATACCGGCTCAGCGAATACAAATATCTGGTTGTGGCTTGGTGATAATGCTTATGCCGATGGAACGGATTTGGAATACTCCAACAATGTATTCGGAGTTTATCCGTACCAAATGAAAAATAAGGTCATCTGGCCGGCAACAGGTAACCATGATTTACATACTGCTAATGCTACGAATCAAACCGGTCCGTACTTCGATGCTTTTACATTGCCTACTGCAGGCGAAGCCGGTGGGCGCCCTAGCGGAACTGAAGCATATTACTCTTTCAATTACGCAAATATTCACTTCATCTGTCTCGAATCAACGGATGCGGTTTTCCGTGCTACTACAGGGCGATGGCTACCTGGCTTACTGCCGACTTAGCTGCCAATACTCAGCGCTGGACAGTTGTGTATTTCCATCACCCGCCGTATTCGAAAGGATCACATGATTCGGATGCAGAGACGGAGCTGTTGCAAATGCGTACTAATATTATTCCGATTCTGGAAAGTTATAAAGTCGACTTAGTGCTCTCCGGGCACAGTCACTCTTACGAGCGCTCAATGATGCTCAAAGGACACTTCGGTATTGAAACCTCTTTCAACGCTGCTACAATGGCTGTAAATTCCGGTAGCGGTGTTTATCCTTCTTCATACGTTAAAACAAATCCATTCAACGGAACAGTGTATGTTGTTTGCGGTGTATCCGGACAGGTTGGCGCTTCAACTCCGGGATGGCCTCACAATGCAATGTATTTCTCTTCGCTTGCATACTTCGGCTCATTGGTTATCGACGTTGTTGGCGATCGCCTCGACTGTAAATTCCTTACCAGCGCCGGTGCTATTGCAGATCAGTTTACGATTCAGAAAAATGGCGCTACGCCTCCGGCAAATCGCCTGAGCGACGATGAAGAAGTTGTTGTACCAACAGTTTCTGTATATCCTAACCCGGCTCATAATGATATGTCAGTTGTTTACTCTACATCCAACGATGGCGAAACAACGATTCAAATGGCCGATGTTACGGGGCGCATCGTTTACGAAGTTTCTGTCGGACAAGAAAACGCCGGCGATCACACATTCACTATCAATCGCGATGAGAATACAATGCCGGCCGGTATTTATCTCATCAAAGTATCAAATGGTGATGAGGTGAAAACGACAAAAGTTGTTGTAGAAGATTAACCAATAAAACCTATAGATAAAAAGCCCGGGAAATTGTTCCGGGCTTTTTTATGTTCGATATTTTTTCGGCAACAGGATTGCGTTGTTGTTTGTTCGACCCCGATGGGGTCGGTTTGTTGGTTTATTTTTCCTTCTACCGTTGTGGGACCCCGATGGGGTCCTGATTATTTTCAAGCAACAATTGTTTGACATCTAATCCCGGATCTCATCGGAATACTACAACGGTAGAGCAATCAATGGCCTCCATAACCCGACCCCATCGGGGTCGGACAATAACTTTTTATGTTCGATATTTTTTCGGCAACAGGATTGCGTTGTTTTTTGTGCGACCCCGATGGGGTCCTGATTATTTTCGAGCAACAATTGTTTGACATCTAATCCCGGATCTCATCGGGATACTACAACGGTAGAGCAATCAATAGCCTCCATAACCCGACCCCAGCGGGGTCGCACAATGGTAGATCGATGAATTGCCACCCTAACCCGACCCCATCGGGGTCGCACAATTGGCATAGGAGGTAATTGAAAAAGAATCAAAAAAAACGTCGTCAAATTCTAATAATAGAATTTCTCCGAAAGAAATTCCGCTAGTTGTAAGTGCAATTACTTATTGTGAATTCTTGTGATTCTAAGTCATCACATGAATTAAAAATTTTACTTTTGAAACGTGTTTAGATAATAAACCCTTCTATGCCTCATCACAACGAACACATCGCCGTAAAATGGTTTCAAGCCTTCAACGATCATAATCTGGAAGCATTGCTTTCATTGTACGATGACAATGCGCGCCATTTTAGTCCGAAGCTGAAAATTCGCCAGCCTGAAACGAAAGGATTAGTTGTCGGAAAGGATGCTCTCCGTGCGTGGTGGAAAGATTCATTCGATCGGCTTCCGTCGCTTCATTACAAAACGCTTTCTATCATTGCGAATCACAATAAAGTGTGCATGGAATATCAACGGCAGGTTGATGGCGAAGAGGATTTATTCGTTGCTGAAATTTTAGAAATCGAGAACGGGAAAATTATTTCCTCGAAAGTGTTTCACGGTTAAGCTTTCTTTGCATTCCACAAACGGCAGAATTTAAAGTTAGCACTCACGCTGATGAGCAAGTGTCCGCCGGGATTTGTATGATCTTCTTGCTCTACAGAGTAAACTCCATCGGTGTTTATCACATTCAACTCTTTTCCAAAATGAATCATATACTGACCGGTGAGTGTGATGTCTAATCGTTCCGTTATGTTGATGTGTGTTCCTAATCCGGCTTGTGTTGCCATACTGAAACGACTTGCCTTTTCTGCAGTATTGTTCAGAATGAAAACGGAAGTTTGATCGAAGCAATGACCGAGAATTAAATACGGCTGAAATGTTTTGTCGAAGTACACATTTTTACCGAGATAGTACATCACCGACCAGCCGATGTGATAATCGTTTCGCTGCGCAACGTCGCCAATCTTTGAGGTGAGATAATCGGCAAACCATTCGGTGTTGAATTTATCGTTCAACTGGATGCGATACTGCCCACCGATGCCAATGCCGTTCTTTTCATTTTCGATATCGTTGAACAAGCTAAACGTATTGCGTGTTCCAAGCGAAAACCAGCCGGATGATTTCTGTTTGAAAAAATCACCGGCGCGAGATGTTGAAGTAAAGAGAAGGAAGAGGAGGCATAATGCCGAAACCGACTTTTTCATGAGGGTGGGGTTTAAGGATGCAGAGTATAGGTCGATTCTGCCTTGATAAACGCAATTATAGAAAGAAAATTTGATTTTGTTTCCCGCAGATTGCGCCGAAATTTCGCAGAACTGCGCAGAAGCTCTTTACCAAGGGCAATTCTTATGATTAAGTTTTTCGGGCATTAAATTCAATCTACTTAGGCGCAAATTAGTAAATTTTTCTCTGCGCATTTCTGCGAAATTTCGGCGCAATCTGCGGGAAACACATTTAGTAATCCCATTACCGCAGAAATAATTATTTGTATATTTATTCTTCAAGCGCCAATTCCGCCCGGCCGATTATGAAAAAAGGAGTGTGTATATTATTTGTTTTACTTGCCTTCTTGGAAAGTCCTGGAAGTACCATACAATCCGAAACTGCCAGCTCGAAATCAGCCACGCCCCATTTTGAAATCTCCAGAAACAGTTTTATTCATTCTTCAACAATTTATTTAGTCTGCAAAGGAGAAAGAACAGATAGTTTACAATTTCAAAATGTAGATTTAAATTTTGATTCTGTTTTTGTTTACAAAGACAGCATATTATATTATTCATTTCTTAATTGTAATAAATGCAAGCCAATTTTGACACGTAGAATGCAGTATTTATTAACCTATGATAGTCTGAGAATAAAGACAATGTTGGTGACATATTTGGAATACAGTTGTAAAAGAGATTTTTATAATCCGTACACAGGTGCACAAGATGAAGGAGATACCCTGGCAAAGGTGCGGCAAAATTATTCCTCATATAACACCATAATTCTAGACAGTAATTTTATTCAGGGTAAACGAGTTGCAAATGAAGTATCATTTGCGGATAACTACGGAATTCCTAGTCGTGACCGAGCTGTAATTCAGTCCTACAATTTGAAATACAATCAAAAGCAGAAAGTGTATTACAATTTGTTAAAAACAATGAGCGGGACCTTTAAATTCACAACGAAAAGTGCAGGCCAATATGAATCTAAGAAGTTTGTAAAAGAGAAAATTTGTTTTCTTCAATTTGATGGAAGTACATTTGCTTATTATAAAGGTAATTGGTTTCATTATTTTAAACGAATATTCAGTGAAGTTGATCGGGAAAATGTATTTTGTTTGAATGGTTGTGAATAAAAATTGTTCGGCCTCCAATAACTTGAATAGTTTAGGGATTTCCAAGAGCGTTGAGCTATGGAAAGGCCAAAGGTTAAACGAAGATAATACACCTTTCAGCGATTTCTCCTTGAAACAAACACACCTTTTTCCTCGTAACCATACTCAAGCACTCTCACTTAATAATTTTATTGTTTATCAAATCGACAAAATTCGTTTGGATTTACAATTGATTTAGGCGAGACATTTTTTCTTTACCGTAGTTCTACGGAATCTTTACCGTAGAAATACGGGAATTTTAAAACATATTCTTTTTAATTATCATAATTTGCAGAGTTTTGTGTACATCGGATTGTTCTCGATCCATTATTGACTTTGAGACTGTTAATTAATTATCTAATTTCAATTTTAAATTGTAATTGTTTTTAGTTTTCATTGTTGCTTACAGCATTATTCGTTTCCTGTTTTTAAAACTTAAAAATCATAAACAAATGAATCGCCTCTCTAGACTTATTATTTTTAGCATGATTTGTTTTACAATTTTAGCAAATTATGTCATTGCGGACAACTCTATTGCGATCGTAAAGGAATGGGCAAAATATGATGGGCATTCTGATTCTGTCTTTGTTGTTCCTGTATTAAACGATAGTGATTATACATACACTGCATCTGCAGAAGTTCAGGCTACAACGGGAGTTGATATTGTTATAACAAAACGTAATAAGGACGGAGTCAAGGTATGGTCACAAACGTGGAGTGGTTCTGGTGCCTATCGCGACCAGCCAAGTGATATGGTAATGGATAATGAATATCTTTATATTTCCGGAATCACTTTTTCGCCATTAAACAATTACGACTATGTAATTTTAAGATTTAAGAAAGATTCCGGTGCTCTTGATTGGGTAAATACTTATAATAGCGCTTTCTCGAATTATGACGTAACAACATCAATCGGAATATCCTGGAATGCCGTATATGTTACTGGAGTGTCATTTGATCAAACATCATTAGCCAACTACTATACGATTAAATACAGTAAAAGTGGAACCTATGATTGGGCGCAAACATTTGACTATAATTCATTCATGGATATTGCATTTGATATTTCTATCGGTGCAGGTGATTCAACAATAATTGTCACGGGTGCAAGTCAAAGCTCAATTAGCGACTGGGATTATCAAACAGTTGTCTATAATCCAGATGGAACTATTACTAGTTCCTCAAGAGTTAGTGGTTCATCAGCAGGATTTGATAGAGCTCAATCAGTAAAAAATGACGCAGCAGGAAATATCTACCTTACAGGGGCTGGTAAAGGAACATATGGAGATTACGATATTAAAACTGTTAAATTGAGCCCAACAGGGAGCTATATTTGGGCTACGACTTATGATGGAGGAGGAGATGACATTGGTAATGACGTTGGCATAGATGTTTCTGGAAATGTGTATGTCTGTGGGGAAAGCCACGGAAATGATAAAGATTTTTTTATAGCGAAATATAATAGCGCAGGACACGAACAATGGCATCAACTGATAGATGGTGCCGGTGGGATTGATATTGCGTATCGGCTAACTTTTGACTCAGATAGCAATTTAATTGTCACGGGGACAGGAACAAATCCGAATACATACAATCAAGATTTCTTAACAATTGGTTTCAAACTTGATGGTGGAGAAATTTGGCGAGATTATTTTGATGGACCTGATCATGGATTAGACGAGGCAAAAAACATTATCGCTGATGAAAAAGGTGATTTGTTTGTTACGGGTGAGGTAGAAAATAACGGTGAGTACACGACAGTTACGATTAAGTATAGAACTGATTATTATTCACAATTGCCTATTGTAGATTCACCTTCTGTGGCATGTTTGTTTTATGAGAATCAAGATCAACTGATAAATACAAATGATAGTTCCATTATAGATAGTGTTCATTATTATACTCAAACGGCTAATCCGCAATTATTCTTTGGGTATGGGAAAACGAGTTTGCAATTTTCAAAAATGGATAATGATAGCCTTACTTTAGATACAATTCAAAGAATAGACATGGTTTTTCGAAATAGTGAAAACCCATCAAAGGCATATAATTTAGATTTGAAAACTGAAAGCGGCTATTTAAATTACTACTTACCAAATTGCCCGAATGGAAAAACCTATGTTTACGGAAGTGCTCAATTGTTGTATAAGGATGTTTACTCCGGAATAGATGCAGAGTTTTCCAGTAATAGAGCAGGTTTGGTAATTAAATTCATTATTAACCCAGGGTCAATTGATCCTAGCGAAATTGGATTTAGTTTCAATGGACAAAGCTCGATTTCCATTTCTAATAATTGGGAAGCTAATATAAGTGCTTTTAATTCGGCCTTTATTTTGCAAAAGCCTAGGATTTATCAGGTGGATAATTCAGGAAATAGGATACCCCTAGCATGGCATTTAAATTGGAAATTAGTAAATAACAATGAATTAATATTTGATGGATGGAATGCTTTTGATCAATCAAAATTATTAATCATAGAAATAGGTGATAATTATTCTGGTAGTATTAATTCTGCTGTACCACCTAGATGGAATACGTATTTTGGAAGTAGTTCCGACGATGTTGCGACTTCTGTTTGCACTGATGAAGAAGGTTCGGTTTGCATGGTTGGAACTTCTTCTTCTCTAAATTTATATAATGCAGCATCAGGACTTTTCACGTCCTATTCAGCAAATCACTTTGCAAGGAAAGATATTATTATAGCTAAATGGAATGCAGAAGCCGTATTACACTGGTGGACATATTTTGGGGGAAATGATGACGATGTTGCAAGAAGTGTTGCTTATGATCACGATGGAACTTCTAAGAAACTGTTTGTTGTTGGGCATTCTAGTTCTCATAATTCATTACCAACGTTTGCACCTTCTGGAGCCTACATAGAGAGTATAAATTTTGGCATTCAGGGACTCATAATAGAATTAAATGAATTAACCGGACAGCCAACTTGGATGACGCCTTATTCCGGTGGTTATACAGAATTCAGAAGTTGTGCGGTTGATGCTAACCATAATTTGATTGTCGTTGGCGATGATCAAAAGCAATATGTATCGAATTGTTTGGCTTGCATACCATGTACCACTGGTACAAGCTCTAATACTACCTTATGCAATTTGGGTAATGGAGCTTATTTTCAATATGTACCTGGTTATACTGATATAAATAATCCGTTGCAATTTGATGGACTAATTTTGCGTTTTAATGAATATCGTGAATTAAAGTACGGAGTATCTTTGGTGGTGGTGGCAATGATTATTTTAACGATGTTACAACTGATAATAGTGGTAATGTTTGGATTACTGGGACTACATATTCTGGGCAAAACTCACATATTACTTCAGCAGATTATTGTAGAGATAATCCTACTTATAATAGTAACTTGTCTTTTCCTTTATGTAATTCGACTTCCAATCCTAATACGTATTTTTCTTCGAATATTAATGTAACCGGAAATACTTCCACTAATACTCCGGATGCGTGCCTTCTTAAATTTGACTCAAGCTTTCATCTAAAATTGGCAACTTATTTAGGAAGCAATACTGAAGATCAAGGGTATTCGATAATTTCAAATTCGCATGGAGATATTTATGTTGCTGGTTATACAAGTGCAGTACGTGGATTCCCAAATTGTGGTGTACCAATTTCGAATAATGGATTTCCAAGTTGTTATTCGGCAAGTGAATACACTCAACAGACTGGCAATGGACCACTTAATGCAATTGATGAATTTATTTCTCGATTTAATTCAGACGGCGTTTTGGTTTGGTCATCACTATTCGGTGGTTATGGTTCTGATGGTTTTACGCCACAACTAGCCATTGATTCAAGAGATAATGTATATCTTGTTTCATCTACAACTAGCCCAACAACTAGTTCTCAAAACGGTATTTATACTCACCAACCTTTCAATGGTATTTATTATGAAGGAGCGGCTCTAGGAAATTATGGTGGACAAGACGGGTATATTGTGTGTTTTAATCCGCAAAATGTTCCAATTTGGAGTACTTATTTTGGCGGCAACAGTGAAGATATTATTTATGGTGTGGCCGTTGGAAATATTGCATCACCTGCAGCAGAATATCTTTACATTTGTGGATCGACAACTTCAAATTCAAATACATTTCCAGTTAATATTGACTTGCTGAATCAATGTTGTTCAGATTTCTATGTGGGTTTAACAGATGCTTTTGTGGGTCAATTCGATATTGGCAGTCTAGATGGAGTTGATGAAATGTCTCAGAATGATGAGTTTTTAGATCTTTATCCCAATCCCGCTTCTGAATATGTAACTTTAATTTTGGATGCTAAATCTTGTGGAGAATTTGAGATTTGTTTGATAGATATATTTTGGGTATGCTTGTTGAAAAGAAAAATATAAAATTGCTTTCAGGGAAGAATATTATTAAATTTGATACTTCATATATTTCAAATGGTTTATATGCATTCACGGTAAAATCAAATAATTTGATCAGTACAATCAAATTTGTTAAAAATGAATAAATTAATTGTATTTTTCTTTTTTCTGATCTCAAGATCAGCTTTCTCCCAAAATCATTGGAAGGCAATAGGAAGTTCTAGCTTGAATCGAGCGGTTCGAACTTTATTTCCCGACTCAGTCGGTAATCAACTTTTAATCGGGGGAGAATTTAAATTTTATGATACGATTGAAGTCAACGGTGTCGTAGGTTGGGATGGCTATCAATTTAATAAATTAGATTGTGGTCTAGGAGGCTGTTCCTCGGTTTCTTGTGGTGGGGTTTTACAATTTGAGAGATTCAAGAATGAGCTTTATTCACTTTTTTATGAAGATTCAATAGGATGTCAACGAATACATCATGTTGCTAAATGGAACGGGAGCAATTGGATAAGTTTAAGTCAAGAATTTTTTAACGGTGGAAGCTCAATTGGCCCCTATTCTCTTTCTAAATTGGATTCTGTTCTGATTGTTGCCGGTGGATTTGATAGCATTGTAAATCATAAAGCACATGGGATTGCAAAATATGATGGAAACTTATGGGACACCGCGTTTTACTGCAACTTATTTACGGATAATTATCTTTTAATCCACCCCTTCATTAATTATCATAGCAGTGTTTACGCTCAAAATTTTCTATTCGACACTTTAGGCCATGAGCAATTTTTTTCTGTTTGGAACGGCAGTTGTTGGGATAGAGTTGGAAATGCCTTTTCAAATAGAAATGGCCCAATCTTTAAAATGATTGTATTTGACAATGAATTATATATTGCCGGTGCATTTTCAAAATCACGAGATAGTCTGGCACCAGGCAATGGAATTGCCAGATGGAATGGTTCAAGATGGGATGATTTACGCGGTGGCGTGAGGCTTAATAGTATTGCGTACCCGGGAGCAATTACCGATATGGCAATTTTCAATAACGAGTTATATGTCGTTGGCGCATTTGAAAATGCTGGATCAATTCATTCTATAAACATTGCCAAGTGGACCGGCAGCAGATGGTGTGGGGTAAGAGATACGTTTGATGCAGGGATCTCGAATATTGCGTTTTTGCGAGACACCTTATTCATTGCTGGGAATTTTCACAAAATTAATTCAGATTCAATAAACTACCTTGCAAAATTAGGAGATTTTAGCATCTTCGATACGTGTGAAGTGGTATTACAAATTAATGAAGCTAATTTGAGCGAGGTTAAAATTTATCCGAACCCTACAACTGACATCATTGCTATTGAGTCAAATGATCCTTTGATTGAAGTGTCACTTTTTGATTTATTAGGACGACGAAAATTTTCCAAGTTTTATAACGGTACCTATAGTGATTTTATGGATTTGCGAAATTTTGATGCCGGTACTTACATCATATTTATCAAAGGCAAGAATGCGAACTTCTTTAAGAAAATAATCAAACAACCTTAATATTTTAATTGTGGAATGGTTTGTGTCAATCATATGAAAACATCCGACCACCCCCATCTTGATTTAAATTCTCTTGATGGTGATATCAAACTGATATATTTTAAAACTAATTCCTAGTCACCACCCTTACACATTCTTTCTCTCCATCCCTCAAATGCAAATAATAAACTCCTCTCGCCAAACCACTCACATCAATTCCGTTTTTTAAATCGTCAACCGAAAGTTGTTTTGAAAGTACAAGTTGACCTGATTGATTGTATAAACGAATCTCAACAGTTTTTGATGATACATAGTGATAATCGAGATATACTTTGTCTGAAACGGGATTTGGGTAAACGCTAAATAAATCATCGTCGTTTAGCGAAACAATTCCACTGCCCGTTCCGGTGGAGTCAGAGACTTTTGTAAAGTAAATATTCAGATTCCCACTGCGTACATCTCCCCAGGCTGCGTAGATCGTATCGTTGTGCAATTCGCAGGAAAGAAAATCATTGCCGTTGTCTTCGAGAATGGAATCGAATGGTGCCGTAACATCGCTCAGTAAAATGTTTGGATGAAAGCTGAGTCCGTTATTATCGGAGACAGCGCAGTAAGTATCGCTCGACTGATAAAAACCTGTGCCGCTGCTGTTGCGGCGATCGCGCCACGTAACTACTAGCTTATTGTTCAAATCGTATCCGGCCCATGGCATGTCTTGCGCGACGCCGTTGTTAATGGGGTCATCGTTCACTCGCGTGCCTGTTGTCCACGTGAGACCGCCATCGTTCGAAGTGTACACGTAAACATCGGGATCGGTTCCGGGTTGTTGAATGCCTAGGAAACACAATTGATTCGCATTCGAAGGATTCGTGCAAAGATGGTAACCGAGTTTGTACAATGTATCAGTCACCGAAGCGGGACTTACCAATAAATCGTTGTACTGAAAGCTTGCGCCGCGATTGTACGATTTACCGAATAACATTTTCGCATAAATTGATTGGCTCGCGACATAACTCGGATACGCCACACAAATTGCTCCGTTGGCTGTTACTGCGGGCGCGGCCATTGGTGCTGCAATTAAATTTCCGATGAGATAGCCTGTCGTATCAACAAAGCGATACGGACTCCAGGTTAGTCCGCTGTCGGAAGATGATTTGAAGTAAGCACGATTCGGAGGCGCAATCCACGGAGCAGGTTTTGTTGTCATGTAAAGCATTCCGGCATTTGCTGTGTTGGAATTATCGAGTACTAGCCACGGGCGGTCCAATGGTAATTTCGAAGGATCTTCTGTATTCACATTCCACGCCTGCACAGGACTTGTCCAGCTGATTCCTCCGTCGGCAGATTGTGTTACATACACGCCGCCACTGTCGGGGTTCTCGTGGTAATCGATGTAACAAAGAAAGAGCGTGCCGTCGTTCCGAAATTGCATCGACACGTCAGCCGAATGCCAGGCCGGACCAAAGTGCGGTTGAACAAATGATGTATTCCACGTATTTCCTCCGTCAAAGCTCGACTTCGATTTAATCGACACACGAAAAGAAGTCGAAACATCAAGCGCCATCCACGCTACGACGATATTCTGCGGATTCGTCGGATTGACGGCCAGATAAGGTTCGCCACCGAAGAGCTGGGTGTTGGAAAGATTGGTATTTGCAGGTTGTGAAAAAACTGCAGCAGTGAGTAAGGCGAATGTAAACAGGAGGGAATGAATTTTCTTCATGAGCAGAGTGTGTCGACTCTGACAAAGGTATCGACCAATAGTTTAATTCAGCAGGGCTGCAATTTTACTTTTCAGCATTTTTTCTCCGTTTCGGAACGGGTAAGGTGGATGGCTTCTTCGTAGGCGCTTTGAGCCTTGGCATATTCGGTGAGTTGCGAATAAATTTCACCCAGCAAGCTGTGATAGAGATAGTATTTTTCCAGCTTCTTCTTCTCGGCCATGTTATTCAACATTGAAAGCGCTATTTCTGGCCCGTGTACGTGGAGTATTGCTACGATTTTATTCAATTCCGAAACCGGCGAAGAAGAAAGTGCACAAAGCCATTCGTACAATTTCAAAATCTGCGGCCAATTTGTTTGACTGAAATCGGGAGCAATACAATGTTCATACGAAATCGCCGCTTCGAGATGATACGTACTGATTTCTTTTCCGAAAGCAGCTTTGTTCATATACTCATTTCCGCGATTTACCAATTCCATATTCCATTTGCTACGATCCTGATAGGGTAGGAGGATGATCTCTCCTTCAGTTGTTAATCGACTGCTGCTGCGTGCCGAATGAAAACACATCAAGGCCATGAGAGCAAAAACTTCCGATAATTGTGTATGCTTGTTTTCGGTGAGGAGTTTGCACAGCAACATTGCTTCATCTATCAGATCTTCGCGAATCAGTTGATCGGCATCGGTTGAATTGTAACCTTCGTTGAATAAAAGATAGATTGAATTCAATACAACATTTGTTCTGCTTTTCAATTCATCGACAGAAGGAATTTCCAGCTTCGTTTTATTTTCTCTGAAAAATTCTTTCGTTCGATATAGTCGTTTTGTAACGTTTTCTTCTGATGTCAAAAAAGCTTTAGCGATTTCTGCCGTGCTGAATCCGCAAAGTGTTTTCAGAATAAGTGTTATTTGTCCTTCAGCTGAAATTTCCGGGCGGCAACAAGCAAACATCATACGTAACATGTCATCATCGATCAATTCTTCTTTCCACAACGTATCCATTGTTCCGCTCATCGTATAGCCGGATGTGAGAAGTCGACGTTCACCCTCTGTAAAATCAAATTGTATGGAAAATTTATTTCTTCGAATAACATCGATGGCTTTGTTCTTTGCCACTCTGAAAAGCCACGCGGAGGGATTGTCAGGAATTCCTTGTACTTCCATAATTGAATGGCATCGATAAAAGTTTGTTGAACTACATCTTCCGCTGTTTCTAAATTTTCGATCCCGAAGATTTTCGTCAAAACAGAAACCATCTTTCCGATTCTCGCCGGAAAAGATGGTCTGTAAGTTTGTCGATATTGTAATTTGTGGTCAAGTTGAAATAACCTTTAAGCCATTTCAGTAATCTCGCGAACTTCAACCACACCGGTTTCGAATTCCAAAATCGGACAGCCTTTTGAAATTTCCATAGCTTCTTCGAAGGAAGATGCTTTGCAAATCATGTATCCGCCGATCACTTCTTTACCTTCTATAAATGGCCCATCGGTTACTGCTTTCTTCGTTCCGATAACGTGTTTTCCTTCTCTGCTTAACGGCTGAGCTCCGACAAATTTTCCTTCGTTTGCCAATGCGCCCATCCATGCGCCCCAACGCTGCATGTGTGCCTGCCATTTTTCAGGTGATTGTTTCATCGTGACACTGTCGCCGCCACGGAAAAGGAACATGTATTCTTTCATAGTTTTCGTTTTGATCGTTTAAAATTCATAGTCATTCAGAACAGAACATTCGATACCTGCTTTTCTTAAGCTTAGTGCTGCGAGTGCATAGCCATTCCATTTCCTTCGCTGTCGACGAAAAAAGCCATGTAGCCAATTTCATCCGTGATCTTTGTTTTTGGCATCGTGATTTTTCCTCCTGCTTTTTCAACTTTTGCTAAAGCTGTACTAAATCAGGGTTGCCGTTGAGATATATTTTACTCCATCGGTGCTCGGCGCATCGGTCCTTGTACTAACCCTCGGAAACTTTTCCGTTACCCATGTCGGAAGGAAATGGCCCCATTCTCCCTGTTGTTTTGCTGCATTTGAATTCCGAAAACAGTTTCGTAAAATGTTTTTGCGCGCTTGATGTCGGCTACGGAAATTTCAAACCAGTTGATTGCATTTGCGTCTTTTGTCATTGTGTCTGGATTTTTAGATTGTATAAAATTTGTTGGATTACACCTCAATGACGAACAGGCATTTCAAATCCGGACAAGCTAACAAAATTATTCTTTTCTTTTAACGGGCGATTTCTTGGGCTTCTTTAACGACTTTTTAGCCAATTTTTGATCCACTAATACCGCCTCATAAATATAAGCTTTTAAGAGCTCAACATTGATTTCCTTCAAATTTCCAAAATCTTTCCAGTAAACAAACTTTCTATCGCCTTTTTCCAAAAAGCCCGGCTCGTCAGGCAGGAGATGGCCGGAAACAAATCCAAATCGAACACCGCTGTAGGTTTTCTTCTTCCCCCATAAAATAGAAGCCGGCCAGATAAAGCAAATATTCTTGTGACGCTTATAATAAGGAACGTTGTATGCCAATTTCTCCGTTGCATCGGGAATGCATTCAAAAACAATCTTCCTTAAAAATTCGGTGACTTTCAATTCGTCTTCCGGAAGAAAGTCTAGAAATTCTTCGAAGGATTTGAAAGAGACGTTCTGCATCATTTGATAAGCGACTTAGTAAATTCAAATACTAAGTTATTATTCTTTCCTTAGTGTCTTAGTGTCTTAGTGGTTATTTTTTACCACTAAGACACTAAGACACTAAGACTACTTGGTGAAAATGTCATCGCTGATGCCTTTGTTAATCACGTAATCCGTAAATTTTATAAAAACTTTTCCTGTTTTTCCCGGAGGCTTCTTCTCGTCGGTTTCCGAGTTGCGGTTTATGTCGGTGGCAACGCCTTTCGGAATTTTAAACTTTTTTACATCAACGGTGATGACAACATTGTCAGGTAAGCCGATTTGCTTTTGTGCTCCGTATGTGTATTCAATCATAATCGTTCCGCTGCTTCTTGTGGTGATTTGCGATTTTAAAATAATGTCATTCTCGGTGTCGATCCACAATCTGGCCATTGTCAGATCAGACGTGTCGGATACGGGAAGGATAATAACCATGGCCGCATTCGTATTCGAATACATTTCGCTTCCATTGGCAACGGCTGTGTAACTTCCTTTTTTGTTGAGCAGCGTCGACAAATCTGTGAACCCTTGCTTCGGTAAAATGGCAATGCTCTTCGATTTAATTCGGAACTTGTCTTTTTGCTTAAAATAGATTGTTGCTTTTACAGGAAGAATTTTGATAAATGGAATGTCGGAGCGAATAACGGCATTCACCGAATAGTCGTTGATGAGATTCATCTTCGCCGTTAACTCATTAATGGTTTGCATGGCATCTTGAGCCGGCGAAAGAGTAGGCAAGAGGAGAAGCAACAAAATTCGAAAAGCAAACTTCATGAGGTAATATCTTTTTTGTTGAATGCGTAAATGGCAATGCTGATAAAGGCTACGTTATGAACGAGCAAAACGATAATCGATTTCCAGATTTCTTTCATCGGCAATGGATCTTCGAAGAAACTTCGCCAACTAATCATATGTGTCGTGAACAAAAACGGTCTCACATTGTCGAAGATTTTCACATCCAGCGTTCCGATGATGGTGAAGAGAATGATGATCGCCATTGTCGTAACAATTGGCCCGATTGAATTTTCGGAAAAAACAGAAAGGCAGATCGACAATAAACTCACAGTTAATAAAGCGAGAAATGCAACAGCAAAACCGCCCAGGTATCGCCAGTTAACATCGTCTTGCTGGAGAATAACCAATCCATCGCTGTTCAATACGAGTAAATCACCCGATCCGAAGAGCAATTTCCCGACAACAACGGCCATAATTCCGAGCCATATGATGATGCACATCGTATACACCGCACCGGCCATGAATTTCGAGAGCAATAAATTCGTTCGTGAAATTGGTTTTGTTAAAAGCATCCGAATGGTGCCCGTTGCCGCTTCGCCCGAAATTAAATCTCCCGTTACTAAAGCAACAAGCAACGGAATATGAATGATGAGCATTTGCAAAACAATGAAGGCAATCAAATTGCCATTCAGAATATTTCCTTCAAATGTGAGGGTTTGCTCAAAGGAAGATGTGACGAAGGAAATGAACGACATTCCATCGACTTTCAATGCAAATAAAATAACGCCGACAAGTATGGTAATCACGAGCAAGCCAAGATAACTTCTGGGCTTCGCTGCAATTTTTACGAATTCGTTATACGTACTTTTTAAAAACATCAGTTATTAATTATTTTGATGAAATAGTCTTCAAGCTTTCGTTTCGACTCAATCGATGAAACTGATACGCCATTTTCAATAAGCGTTTTATTCAAATTCGCTACATCGGTTTTGCTGATCGTCAAATGTAATACTTGACCTTCGGTCGATGCAATTTGCGCCTTTGGGAAATGTTTAGTGGTAATATTCTGAGCAGAGATGGCATTGTCGACTTCAAGCGTCACAATCAGCTCTTCGCTATTGAGTAATTCGGATACCGATCCTTCGACAATAGAGCGACCTTTGTTGATAATCACCATTCGGTTCGAAATGATTTCGATCTCCGATAAATTGTGCGACGACAATAAAACAGTTTTGTTCTTTTCGCTTCGCAATTGTAAGATCAGATTTCGGATATCGATAATGCCTTGCGGATCCAATCCTGTTGTCGGCTCGTCGAGAATAATGAGATCGGGATTATGCAAAAGCGTTTGAGCAATGCCGAGACGTTGTTTCATTCCGTGAGAAAATCCACCGACTTTATCTTTCTCCCGGCCTGACAGACCAACGAAGTCGAGCATGGCATAAATTTCCTTTTTCGTAGAAGGCTTGCCGGAAATGCGTGAGAAAATTTCGAGATTGGTGAGTGCAGAAAGATATTTGTAAAAATCGGGCTTCTCGATAATGCTTCCCGTTCTCGCTAAAATGTCGTGGCGATGTTCATGTAAAGACTGCCCGAAAATATTGATGGTTCCGCGATCGGCTTTGATGAGAGAGAGCATGCAACGAATCGTTGTACTCTTCCCGGCACCATTCGGACCTAAAAATCCGAAAACATCGCCTTTGTAAACGGTGAAACTTACGTCTTTCACAGCCTCAAAGTCGCCGAAGCTCTTGGAGAGGTTTTTTACTTCAATTATTTTGTCACTCATACTGATGCAGTAAATAACGACTGTCGGGCTGTTTTGTTTTCTGTTCTACAAATTTACCTACTTTTCTTAGTGTCTTAGTGTTTATTTTTAACACTAAGACACTAAGATTTTCGTGCTAAAGCGCGCTTATTTCCATAAAAACGCCAAAGTCACCTCTCCGCATGACCTGAATCATGATTAATCCCCCGCAAATGCCCGACCTTGAGAAAACATTTGCATACAAAATGACGACTCCTCTGGCCCACACTTTCCATATTCCCGTTCTCGGACTGGCATATACAATCGACACTCCCATAAAAGTTGCACGCTTTGGCATTAATAGCGTGGTCTCGATTATCGAAGACCACCTGGTGGAACAGATGCGGGAGTATTATTCGTTAGTCGAAGGTGTGAAGTACGAAGCGATCAGCGATAACGACGACGACTATCGTGCACGGAGAATTACCGGCTATCTGAATCTGATGAATATGATTGTGAATCGTCAGATGGATGAAATCCGTAAGGAGCCGTTTCAAAAGGGACAAGACATCGTTCGTTACTTCGAATTGCTGCCGAATGATTCGCCGCTTCGAATAATGTACGATCAAATGCTTTCGGCGGAGGGAAGTGAAAAGAAAAAATTGCAGGACGAACTTCGAAGTAAGATGGTGGCAGGATCGATTGACATCAACATCATGACGAAGCTCGATCGTACGAATTATACCGATGCCGGCGACGAATTGCCGGTCGAGTATTGTGATGCAATGGCCGCACTTCGTGGTTATGCGCTGAGTGATGTTTCATCGTCGATTGTTTTCTCGGCAGGATTAAATCCGCGACTGTACAGCTATTGCGAAACGTTCAAAGACTTTTTGCCGGATGAAAATGATTTTTTGAAAAAGAAAATTATTCTAAAAGTTAGTGATTATCGTTCTGCCATCATTCAGGGAAAATTTTTAGCGAAGAAAGGTTTGTGGATTTCGGAATTCCGAATTGAATCGGGTTTAAATTGCGGAGGTCATGCATTTGCAACCGATGGTTTATTGCTCGGACCAATTCTCGAAGAGTTTAAACTGCGACGCGATGAATTGTACGACGAATTATTTGCCATGAGCAATGCCGCGTTGATCGCAAAAGGGTTAAAAGGCTTTACAAAAAAACCGGAACTGAAAATCACCGTGCAAGGTGGAATTGGTACGGCATCGGAAGATAAATTCTTACGCGAATATTATAATCTCGACGGAACAGGTTGGGGAAGTCCGTTCCTTTTAGTGCCGGAAGTCACCAACGTCGACGAAGAGACGCTAAATTTATTGGCAACCGCGAAGCGCGAAGATTATTATCTCAGCGATGCATCACCACTCGGAATTCCATTCAACAATTTCCGAAAAAGTTCGGCCGAAGTACAACGTAAACACCGTATTGAAAAAGGTCGTCCGGGAAGTCCGTGTTATAAGGAATTTCTTGCTTCCGATACAGAATTTACAACACTTCCGATTTGTACGGCATCCCGCCAATATCAGGATTTGAAAATAAAGCAGATCAAGGAGAAAAACTTATCACCGAACGCAGAGAAAATGGCGATTGCAGCTATAGAGGAAAAAGATTGTCTTTGCGTTGGATTAAGCTCACCGGTGTTTTTGAAAAATCATTTACCGCCACCGCATCATTTGAAAGCTGTAACCATTTGTCCGGGACCGAATCTCGCATTCTTCTCCGGCATTTTCTCTCTCGACGATATGACTTCACATATTTATGGCCGCAAAAATATTCTGAACTCCGTTCCTCGACCGCACGTTTTTGTGAATGAATTGCATTTGTATGTTGATTATCTCAAAAAGCAAATCGAGAAGAACTTCGATACGTGGACGGCGAAACAAGAGAAGCAGTACAACGGATTCCTTGAAAATCTTAAAAAGGGAATTGAATATTATAGGTCAATCGTTCCTAATATGAAAATCGAGGCTTCTTCTTTCCTTGAAAAAGTGAAGACAGATTTGCTTGAAGCCGAAGCGTCTCTTCATGCTATTCAGTTTCCGGTATTAGTTGCTCAGTAAGATCAATAGTATTCTTCTTCGGCCCGTGCATGGAAGCATGTGCCAATTTCTCGATATTTACTCTTTCAGGAATACTATAATTATTATCTTTAGCCGATTGTAGATATCTATCGGCTCATTACCAATCTGATTTTAACGTACGAAATATTCAGTTTTAATTCGCCTAGGTGGTTAAAACTCTCTCGTTCGTATTTTAATTTTAGAGCGGTATTGGTCGCAAGAGATACTGTACGACTTCAGCGAGACATTTCAACAAAGAGTTTACTATTCAGATCTCAAGTTTTGGCCGAATCGTACTTTACAGAAGTTGCTTTTATCTAAACTAAATTTACTATGCAAATTCGTTGGGCTGATCAAATCAAATCGTTACTGTTATTGATTATTGTCCAGACCTTTATTTTCGTTCTTTCGGCTCAAATTTTATCATCGTTTTATGCAGTGAATCCATATGGTCCCGATCCGGGTCCGCAAATGCTGAAATATGCAAATGCGCATCAAACGATAGAGCAAAGCGGAGTGATTGATTTTGTGAAGAATGAAATCAGTACGAATAAGAAAAACCCTTTTCCGATAGTGGCGACTACATTTCTCGGTCGCAATTTGTTGTTGCTTCCTTACGGACAAGGTGTTTTTACTTTTTTGCTTATGCTTGCATTTTCACTTCTGCTGACACGCAATTTTTTTGAGAAGGAGTATTCCTTTTTATCTGGCCGTTATTCCTGCCATCGTTGCCATTACTGCTCGTGTTGTTTATTCTTCCTATTTCGGAGTTGCGTTTAATCTCCCTGATAACGCCGCAGCATGGGCGCTGGGTGCTGCAGTCTTGTCGATTCTTGAATTTACAAATTCGGGACAGCGGAAATGGCTGACAATCTCGGCTATCATGATTTCCATCGCAGTACTGACACGCTATATTTTCTGTATGTATAGCTTTTTAGTAATCGGACCGATATTGGCTCTTCACTTTTTTAATATGGAGAAGGCTAAACGAACAGCTTTTATCAAGGAGATGCTTTGGTATTTGTTAATCATTATAATTGGGTGCGGCTGGTTTTTGTTCTTACATCTGAAAGAGAACTTGTTTTACTATACATACTATCAGGATGCAGACAAGGGAACAGAAGGTGTTGGTTATATTCGTAGTGCAGTTTCATTAATTATTACGATTAAGAATTTTCTTGCATTGCCGCATATGATTGCAATTGGTATTGTGGTATTGACATTTTTTAAAACCAGCCCAAAGAAGTCGGGCATTTTTAAAGATGTATTAATACCGCTGTGGATTTTTGCCGCTCTTCCTTTGTTTTATGTTTTTTACCTGCAGGCCGACGGCATAAAAGTTGCCTCTGCTTATTGGCCGATTGCTCCTTTATTATTTGTTGCTTTGTTTTATGTTTTTGAAAAGCTTATTCCATTCTTATCATATCAGTTTACACGAATAATTCTCATAGTTCTTCTGATTACTTCTGTATACGGTGTGGTAAGAGGACGTGCAAGAGTTTATGATGTAATGGGATCTGAACCGGCTCATGAAAAAGTTATCCAAAGGCAAATAGCCGATCAGTATGTATTTCTTGATCGCCCGAATTGTAACGATAGCATTGGAGATGTAATTGCCGAAGCCGGACTGGCCGAAGCTGTGTCTCTCGAAATAGTTTACCGATTTAACAGATTTCCGTTTTCTTATTTTGATCTTCAATATAACCGACATCAACTTAGCCTAAATGATGCCGTTCAGCAAATATTAAGTTGTCGTTTTATTCTTGCCTTTGAAAGCAATGAAGATTTGGAAAAATATTTTTTAGTGCATAAAGATCCATTTGCCAAAGAGCTGGCAGAGAAAGTCATGACAGCAATGCAGGATCCAACTAAGGGCTATGCAAAGAAGTTTTCCTTCAAGTTGAAGACGGGGGAAACCGGAATGATCTATTTTAGATCAGCGTCAACTCCGAATTAGGCACTTCTTAAAAACGTATACAAACGTTTCTTTCTTCAGTAAAGAAATTGAGTGCTTCAAATCCACCTTCGCGTCCGACTCCCGAGCCTTTCATGCCTCCGAACGGAGTACGCAGATCACGAAGCAACCAGCAATTCACCCAGATAATTCCACTCTCAACGTGCGCTGCCATTCGGTGTGCGCGTGAAAGATTCGTTGTCCAGATCGAAGCAGCTAAACCGTAAGTGGTGCTGTTCGCATATTTCAAAACTTCTTCTTCGCTTTCGAATGGAGTGAGCGTAACAACCGGCCCGAAAATTTCTTCCTGATTCGTACGACAATCATACGATAATCCTTCGATTACCGTCGGCTCGATGAAATATCCGTTTGCATTTTTCCCGCCCGGATTAACCGAGTTTCCACCGCAGAGAATCGTTCCGCCTTCTTCTTTTGCCAATTTAATGTAACCGAGAATTTTTTCGTAATGTGGTTTTGATACGATGGCGCCAATCCAATTTTTATCGTCGAGCGGATCGCCGGTTTTTAACTTTTTAACTTCGGCAATAAATTCCGCTTTGAATTTTTCGTAAATCGATTTCTCAACAAACACTCTCGATCCGCACAAACAAATTTCTCCCTGATTGCTGAAAGAAGAGCGAACCGTTGTTTTTACCGCCTTCTCAAAATCGCAATCAGCGAAAATGATATTCGGATTTTTGCCGCCAAGTTCCAGTGATAATTTCTTAAACATCGGAGCTTATGGCCATACCGACTTTCGGTCCAAGTCCGTGAATAATATTTAAAACTCCCGGAGGTAATCCTGCTTTCTGACAAACATCGGCGAGCATGAAAGCCGTCATCGGTGTAATTTCAGATGGTTTCGATACAACACAACAACCGCTTGCAAGAGCAGGAGCAATTTTCCATGTATATAAATAGAGTGGAAGGTTCCACGGAGAAATACAACCTGCGACGCCGATAGGAGTGCGAAGTGTATAGTTCAACGCTGTGTTTTCCATCGAATGTGATTCTGTCGATGTATGCAAAGCAGCAGTCGCATAAAAATGAAAATTGTCGACAGCTCTCGGGATATCAACGGTGCGAGATAACCAAACAGGTTTACCATTATCGACCGATTCAGCAACGGCAAATTCTTCGAGGCGCTCTTGAATGATTTCACTGATGCGAATCAATATCGCCGAGCGCTTATCTTTCGGCAGTGACGACCATGCAGGAAATGCATCTTGCGCAGCTTTCACCGCTAATTCCACATCGCGTTCATCCGAATCCGGAATCAATGAATACACTTCGCCGAGGGCGGGATTTACATTGTCAAGAAACTGGCCGCTGATTGGTTCCTGAAGTGTGCCGTTGATATAGTTTAGAATCTTTTTCATTGTCATTTTTTTGCGGGAGTTTTTTCACCACGAGTTCACGAGGTCCACAAGAATACACGAGGCCTTTCTGCGATTTCTGCTAATTTCTGCGATAACTGCGAGAAACAAATTACGCATCAGACACTAGAGATTTCCTGTACGCCCCCCATCCACCGGCACATTAATCCCGGTGATATAAGAAGCCGCCGGTGAAGCAAGAAACGCCACCGCTTGCGCCACCTCTTCCGGCGACGCAAAACGTTGCATCGGAATTTCTTCCGTCATTTCTTTTTTCACTTGCTCTATTGTTTGTCCTGTCTTCTGTGCTTTTGCTTCGAGAATGGATTGCAAACGACTCGTAGCCGTTGCTCCCGGCAACACATTATTCACGGTGATACCGAATTGTCCGACTTCATTCGCCCACGTCTTCGCCCAGTTTCCGACAGCAGCACGAACCGTGTTCGAAACTCCGAGTCCTTTCAAAGGCAATTTTACCGAAGTCGAAATGATATTTATTATGCGACCGTAACCGGAAGATTTCATTCCTTCGAGAACAGCCTGCGCGAGAATTTGATTGCAAATTAAATGTTGAGTAAACGTCGACAAGAATTCCGTTGTCTTTGCAGAAGTAATGGGCCCTCCCGGAGGCCCTCCGGTATTATTCACCAATATGTTTATCGGTCCGTTAGCTTTTACATAGGCTTCAACTCGTTCACGAACTTGTTCGGGATTGGAAAAATCGGCCACGAGATAATCGTGTTTTTGTCCGGCGGTAGGCAAATTTGCCATCTCACTTTTCAAAGCATCTTCGTTTCTTGCGACGAGGACAACAGCGGCCCCCATCGTAGCTAACTCTCTGGCCGATGCCCGTCCGATACCCTGCGTACTGCCGCAAACGATCGCTTTTTTACCCGTTAAATCGATATTCATTTCGTTTGTTTTGAAAAAACCTTTGTCTACATTTGAATAGGCAACAAAACTAAGAAGTTTCTTTAAAGCTGCCCCTATATCCATGGAAGAACTAAAGCATAAAATCGCCGTCGCTGCCGGTATTACCGATGAGCAGGCTCAAAAGGCTATTGATGTAATTCGTGAAGATCTCAAGGGCAAGGCCCCAAAGGCTTTTCACCAGGAGATTGATAATGTGCTAAATGGCGCTAAATTCGGCGACTCTTTCCGCGAAAAGGCGGAGGATGTATGCGTAAAAGTCGAAGAAGCAGCCCGCCAGGCGGGCAGTAAAGCTGAAGTGCTGATCAGCGAAGTAAAAGAGAAAATCAACGAACTTTTTAACTCCGGAAAAGGTACAACGGGCAACTCCAAATAATCCAAAAAATGGCAGCAAGAAAAGGACTCAATTTTAAAAAATGGATCGACGAAAATCGTCATCTCCTCAAACCGCCGGTGGGCAATCAGGTTGTCTATACTCCTGATCAGGATTTCATCGTAATGGTTGTTGGCGGACCGAATGCACGGAAGGATTATCATTTCAATGAAACTGAGGAATTCTTCTATCAGCTCGAAGGCGATATCGTTGTGAAAATTGTCGATAACGGCGAACACGTGGATATTCCGATTGCTGAAGGTGAAATTTATATGCTTCCTGCACGCACACCACACTCTCCGCAACGCGGACCGAATACTGTCGGCCTCGTAATGGAAGTTCAGCGTCGCGAAGGAATGAAAGATGGTTTCTTGTGGTATTGCGAGAAATGCAAAAACTTATTGCACGAAGAATATATGCCGATCTCGAATCTCGTAACGGAACTTCCTGTTATCATGGGACGTTTCTACGAAAACAAAGATCTTCGTACGTGTAAAAAGTGCGGCCACGTAATGGAGCCGCCGGTAATGCCATCGTAATACAATCTAATGTTATTATTATATGCGAAAGGAAAAGTAATCATCGACCGATATTGCTTTACGACTTTCGCATTTCTCACACATAGAGGTTTATGTCGAAGTTAACTCGTAAAGAAAAATTCGCGCAGCAAAAAGAACGCGGAACCGTTTCTCCAAAAGAAATTAAGAAGCAGGAAATCCAACAGTTTTCTGTGCAACGATGGCTGGGTTTTCTCCTGGCTATTCTTGCTTTTGCCGTTTACACAACATCGTTGAATAATGATTATGTGCTTGATGATTACGGCCTGATTCACGATAACACGCAGGTAAAACAGGGCTATAAAGCAATTCCGGAAATTTTTAAATCGACGTACCGTTTTGGTATGAATATCGTCGATCACGAATTGTATCGCCCGCTTTCAAAAGCCATGTTCGCTGCCGAGTGGTCGATTGCTCCAAACAATCCGCATCTTGGTCATTGGGTAAATGTAATACTGTTTGCCATTTGTGCTTTCGTACTCTTCAGAGTACTTTGCAGGTATTTCGAAGGGCAAATGATAATTCCTTTTCTCACCGTCATGTTGTTCGCAGTTCATCCGATTCATGCCGAAGTTGTAGCCAATATCAAAAGCCGCGATGAAATTCTGGCGTTTTTATTCTGCCTGCTGTCGGCAGGAATGTTTCATCGATGGATTTACAACTCTAAGACAACGTCGTTAGTTCTTGCTTGCTTCTTTTATTTTGTTGCGCTTTTTGCTAAGGAATCAGCCATTACTTTCCTCCTCATTTTCCCGCTGATGTTTTATTTTTTCACACCGGCGGAGAAGAAGCATTACATCAATGCAGAAATTCCATTGCTTTTACTGACAGGAGTTTTTCTATTAATTCGACGCAAAATTCTGGGCCCGTTTTCCGGTTCGGTACCCATCATCGATAACTTTATCGCAGGACAGGACGGATTTATTGCTCAGCGGGTAAATGCTATTTATATGCTGGGCTATTATCTGAAAACAATTTTATTCCCGAATATTCTGATCAGCGACGGTTCTTATAATCATTTCAAAGCGGTCACAATAACAGACTGGAAATTTTTAGTTTCTGCTGTTGTTTTTCTGGGAGGGATGATTTATGCGATTCTCAATTTTCGGAAAAAAGAGATCAGTTCATTTGCCATATTGTTCTTCTTTATTTCTGTCTCTGTTGTTTCAAATGTTTTCCTGATTATCGGCACATGCTATGGAGAGCGGTTAATGTTTGTGCCTTCAGTTGGAATTTGCATGCTCATCGCGATACTGATTGTTCGAATTCTGAAGTCAGAAATGACACAGAGAACGTTTTCGAGTATTACGGCGTTTTTCAATTCTTATAAACCTGCAGTAGCTGTTGCAGGTGTATTGGCTTTACCTTTGGCGTTTCAGGCGTATTCGCGAAGCAATGAGTGGAAAGACAATCTTACGCTCTACACTACCGATCTGAAAAAAGTTCCCGATAGTGCGCACATGCTTTTTTATCTGGCGAATCATATCACCACGGAAGACTTTTTTGCTACTCTGCCCGATAGTGCTGCGATAAGAGAACGGCAGAAAGAGGGAATCGGATATCTTGACAGAGCTGTCGAAATCTACCCGGAATACGGCGAAGGCTTTCAGCGTCGAGCGTACATCTATTCACAAATGCGCATCGATTCGTTATCGGAGCGCGATTATCTGAAATCACTGGAACTTAATCCGACGAATCCGGTCACTAATAATAATTACGGTCATTTTTTGTTTAACAAAAATCGCTTTGATGAAGCGCTTAAGTGTTTTGAAACGGCTGTGCGTTACAATCCAAATTATGCACATGCATTGAATAATCTTGCCAGCTCCTATGGTGTATATGGAAATGGTGAAGAAGAAGCGGCTAAATCTGACCCTGCAAAGGCTGCCGAACATAAAGCTAAAGCAGCTGAACTATTTCAAAAAGCCATATTTTATTTCAATGAATCGATTCGTGCGGACCCTGAATTCGGTGAACCATACCGACTGGCGGCAATGACCTATCGTTTTATGGGTGAAACTCAACTTGCCGATAAATATGATGCGACGTATAAAGAGGTAATGAAAAATAACAGGAATGCTAAAAATTGACATACATACTCACATCATCCCCGAACATCTTCCTGATTTCAAAAAGAAGTACGGTTATGGTGGTTTTATTTCGTTAGATCATCACAAACCGTGTTGCGCACGAATGATGATCGACGATAAATTTTTCCGCGAAATACAGGATAACTGCTGGGACCCCGAAGTGCGAATGAAAGAATGCTCGCATCATGGTGTCCATGTGCAGGTGCTGTCGACCATTCCGGTGATGTTCAGCTATTGGGCAAATGCCGATGATGCTCTTGACGTGTCGATGTTCCTGAATGATCACGTTGCCGGGATCGTCGAAAAATATCCGCAACGTTTTATCGGTCTCGGTACGGTGCCGATGCAATCGCCTAAGCATGCTATAAAGGAACTTGAACGATGTATGAAAATCGGTTTACGCGGAGTGCAAATCGGCTCGCATGTAAACGACTGGAATTTGAATGCACCGGAAATGTTTGAATTCTTCGCAGCCGCGGAGGAATTAAATGCATCCATCTTTGTTCACCCATGGGAAATGATGGGCAAAGAAAAAATGCCGAAGTACTGGCTGCCATGGTTGGTCGGAATGCCGGCAGAAACATCGCTTGCAATTTGCTCAATGATTTTCGGCGGTGTCTTCGAACGTTTACCAAAATTGAAAGTAGCTTTCGCTCACGGTGGAGGATCGTTCCCCGCAACCATCGGTCGCATCGAGCACGGCTTCAACGTGCGCCCTGATCTCGTTGCCGTTGACAATAAAGAAAACCCACGCAAATATCTCAATCAGTTTTATCTCGACTCGCTCGTACACGACCCACTCATGCTCGACTTACTTATGAAGCTGATGGGCCCCGATAAAATTGCTCTCGGTACAGATTACCCTTTTCCACTGGGCGAACTAAGCCCGGGGAAGCTGATTGAATCGATGCCGTATTCGCTTGAAGTGAAGGAGAGGTTGATGAGTGGGACGGCGTTGGAATGGTTGGGAATAAAGAGAGAGTTTTTTCGTTGATTGATTTGTAAGTGGTAAGTAGTAAGTAGTAAGTTGACTTGCTGTGGCGGGTTGCGGGTTGCGGGTTACGAGTTACGGGTTACGGTCTAATTCTGTTGATCTCTGCTAAATGCACATAATAGCATCATAAAATGAAAATTCGGTTTTTCCTTCTTTTACTTGTTCTGTCTTTCAATACATCAGCTCAAGTGAAACCCTTCGCCTTAATCGAGCTCTTTACCTCCGAGGGAAACCGCGATTGCCCGCCGGCCGATGATGTGATCAGGAAAATTTCGGCTGAGACAAAAAAAGCGGGACAGAATGTTTTCTTCCTTTCCTATCATGTCGATTACTGGAATAAGCTCGGATGGAAAGACCCATTCAGTAAATTTCAATATACTATTCGACAGGAAAATTATTCTCGAGTGTTAGCTGAGAAAGAAATGTACACTCCGGAAATCGTTGTCAATGGAAGCCGGAGTTTTACGGGCTCAAAGGAAGCAATGCTGCGAACTTCTATTGCTGAAGCTCTCTCCGAACCGGCAAAAGTGGATGTAAAAATTCTTTCAGATTCTATTGCGAACGACACGCTTTTTATTTCGTACAAAATTTCTATCGCCAATCCGAATTACGTTTTACGCGCAGCCGTCACTGAAAGTAATCTGAGCAGTACTGTGACTAAAGGTGAAAATTCCGGGAAAACATTGAATCACGATCATGTCGTCAGAGCTCTCACATCCGTCGATAAACCCGAACTTCAAGGAATCGTTGCTTTGCCCCTAAAAGGAATAAAACCCAATCCTACTATGGAGCTTATCGTTTTTGTTCAGCATAAGTAGACGATGAAGGTTTATGGGGTGGCCGGGGGGAAGCTGGCAGGTAGTTAGTTGTAAGTAGTAAGTAGTAAGTTGACTGTTAGTGGGTAAGTAGGAAGGGGGAACTTGCTTGTTTATGCTAAGACCTAAATCATATTTCAGACTTTTAAATGGCCTCTAGTAATTAGATTTATGGTTTGCTTGCCGAAAAGTAATTTTAGTTTAGGATCAGGAATTTCGTAAAATAAGAATCCCCAATGTCTAAATAAAAAAAGGGCTACAACCCGTGTAGCCCTTTTTTTTATTTCTATGTAGTAGTATCCCCGCTAATTACTAATTTCTAATTACAACTTACCCACTAACAGTCAACTTACTACTTACAACTTACAAACCTTAGTGCGTCTCAAACACCGGCTCTACACTCTTCCCTCCAATCGTAAACACGCGAGAGATGTTGAAGCCTAAGCGAATTCCGGCGTCGTTCCATTTAGATGTTGTATGCTGGAAGAACTGGCTTTCTGCCATTCCGAAACTGTTTGTGAACATGATTTGGAATACGTGACCGCCTGTTTCAACTTCGTAACCGATCGAGAATGAATCGTAATACGGATCGCCTTCTGAACGTGTTTTCGCTGATGTGTAATCGCTCATGCGATAAGCATATTCAGCTGTGATCGCAGCACGTGCAGTGAATTTCAGACGGAAAAGTGCTGATACGCCATAGGCATTATTCTTGTCCGTTTTTAAATCAACTAAATTGTAATGCACGAAGTAAGGAGCAACCTGGAAGGAAAAACTCTTACTGAATTTGCGACCAATCAAAAGCTCGTAACAGTATGAAAAACGATAAGCTGTTTTTTCATAACGATCAAAACCGGTTACACCTTTGTTTAAATCTTTAAGCGTAGTATAATATGCCCCGGCAAACAAAGTTACACTAACAGGCATTCCTCCGTCAGTTCTCTGACGAAGCAAACGATATTTAAGGAAACCGTCGACTAATTTTTCGCTTGAACTACGACCGAGACCGAACATCAAACGACCGTTGGGACTATATTCCAAGCCTAAACGAATATTTGCAGTTCCATCCATACCCCACGCATTATCTGAGCAGGCATTGATGGCTCCGAAACGGTGAGAAATGCGAAAGTCGAGAGTGTGCGGACCACAAACTTCAATCGTGTGCTGGTTAACCAGTCGTGTCGATTTGAAAGTTGCACTCGAATAATCAGGTTCATCAGTTGAACCCAACGAACTAAGCATATCGTCTTGTGCTTTAACAACGGTAAAAGCACCAAGGAAAGAGAGGAGTAGAAGTATTTTTTTCACAAGATGAGATTTTAGTTGTTTAACCGGCCTTGATTAATCCAGGCAACAATTTTATTAATTGAACAATCGTCGAGCTTCGCTGCATTTTTTGGCATGTCGGTTCCACCGCCTGCAACAGGCTCATGCTTGATGCATTTTACAAACGCACCCGGCTCAAAATCGTTGTCGGTGTAGTCGATTGAATTGAAGACGCTCTGATAATCGGCAAGGCCATAGCCTCCTGACGACATATCTGTCTGGTGACAGCTATTGTCATTCGTTCCGCACTGTGTCTGCATGATCGGCAAAATGTCGTTTGCAAATGATACAGCCGCAGTGTCGCATGTCGCTGCAATCGGATGTAGATCTTCCAGATTATCGCTGGAACAACTGTAAACCAATGCCGCAACCGTAATAAGTGCTGCTATTTTTTTCATAGGATGAATTTGTAAGCTGGATTAAATTGGAATATTATTTAGCGTAATGTCCGGCGTAAAAATAAATTATTCTATTTCAGTTACGACTGACTTTTGTCTAGTTTTCAAATTAGTTACTACCTGAGTTCTTAACAGGCTCCGGTCTTTAGCTCTTAAGCTTTAGTCTCAACTGCCGTGATTTATTGTTTTACTTAATTTCGGTCGAGTGGTCTTTTAATATTAATTGTTTTCCCCACTTTTCCTCAGTACCCAAGCCGCAGGCTAAAGACTAGTCTCAGGTTGGTTACAAACCAAAAAATGCCCCTGTGGGGCAGTTTCTTGGAATTGTTTAAGTGAGATGATTATTTAACCATCAATTTTTTTGAAGTCACACCTGATGCGCTTTCAATGCTCAGCAAATATGTACCGGCAGAAAGCTCTGAAGGAAGATAGAAGTTGTCGTTGTAAGTTCCTGCAGAAAGCATTTTTGATGCAAGCTTTGCAACTAAAGCTCCATTCATATTGTACATGTTAATCTGTACCGGACCTGTAGTGCTAACTGTGTAGTCAACTGCGAAATGATCGGCGATCGGATTTGGATACACACTAACATTGCTGCTCTTCTCAATAGAAGAAACGCCTTTGTTAATATTCTCAGCAATAACCTGACTTCCTAAGTACACGTAATCGCTGTTTTCGTTACCGTTACCATTTGCAGCTACTCCGCAGAAATACATTGTTGCATCTCCTGTACCGGCAGCCGGAGCTGTCCAGTCGAACGTAAACACTTTCGAGCCCGTAGCAGCACCACCATTTAAAGTGTGTACCAGATTTCTACGACTAACACCGCTTACAGTTTTTGTTTTAATAACTGTATGCGTAGCATCCGTGATAACAATCGTTCCGGCATTCTGATTCGAAGCCGTAAGGATTTCAGCACCGATTCCGAATAAAGAATTCGCCGAACGTGCAACTGTTAACGTCATGTGATAAGTTACTCCCGGATCATACATCCAGCCTGTCATATTCGTTGAACCGGCTGTCACACTACCGCCTCCTGCATTTAATGCATAAGAACTATGGCAATCTGTACAGTCCAATTCACCCGGTGAACCGGTTACACCTGCTTTACCATTATCACTCATCGTACCCGCA
This sequence comes from Bacteroidota bacterium, assembly GCA_016721305.1. Lineage (GTDB taxonomy): Bacteria > Bacteroidota > Bacteroidia > AKYH767-A > 2013-40CM-41-45 > JADKIH01. Next base: position 174,809 of record JADKIH010000003.1, on the reverse strand, counting down.
GTGAGAGCGATAAAAACTCCGGCTACAAGAGCCGAAAAGAGTATTACTTTTTTCATGATTGATTTTTAATATATATTGTAAAGGTTTGTCAAACTTAAGGCTAGATTCTGTTTACATTCTGAATCCGTCAGAATCTTTTATGGTTTTAGAAAGAAAATAGAGCAGGTTTCTTACTTTTACCATTCAATGAGGCAAATAACCTCCATTTTTCCCTATTAATAAACTAATTTTATCTGAACAGTAAAATTTACTACCTGAAATGAAAATATTGATAGTTGAAGACGAAAAGCAACTTTTAGATTCCATGATGACATTCCTCAAGGAGTCCGGAATGCACTGCGAAAAAGCAACTACTCTTGCCGAGGCAATCGAGAAAATTGACTTATATACTTACGATGCCGTTGTGCTCGATATCGGTTTACCCGATGGTAGCGGATTAAAAGTGATTAATGAAATGCAGACAAAGCAGAATCAAACGGGAATTGTAATCGTCTCTGCAAAAAACTCTCTCGATGATCGTCTGGTAGGATTAAATTTTGGTGCCGATGATTATATCACCAAGCCTTTTTATATGCCGGAACTCGTTGCCCGCATAAAATCGGTTGTTCGCCGCCGTTCTTTCCAAGGGAAGAATGAAATTGTATTTAACGAGGTTCGTGTTATACCTGATGAAATGATGATGTATGTGAAGGACAAATTAGTCAGCCTCACAAAAAAGGAACATGAATTATTGCTCTACTTTTTGAGTAATCAAAATAAAGTGCTCACTAAGGAATCTATTGCCGAACACCTTTGGGGAGATCACGCTGATATGGCGGATTCATTTGATTTCATCTATAGCCACATTAAGAATCTCCGTAAAAAAATGACGGACAACGGTGCAAACGATTACCTTAAATCGATCTACGGAGTCGGATATAAACTTTCGAGTGAATGAAGCTTCTCAATCTGACCAACAGGTATTACATTGCAATTGCGCTCGTGCTACTCATGGTCAGCAGTGCTTTTCTTGCCTATAGGGTATTGTATCTGGTCGATAATGAAGTTTCGGAAAATATTCTCTACGAAAAAATGGAGATCGAAAAGCAATTATCGCATCAAAAAAATATTCAGGGCAAACACATCATCTTCGGCGATCGAATCGAAGTGGAACCGCTCGAAAAATTTACAACGTTTCGCGTGAGGATGATCGACACAACTTTCTACGATATCAATCTGAAAATGCGTGTGCCGTATCGACAACTTACGTACGAGCAATTACTCGACGGAAAAAGTTATCGTATAAAAATTGCTCAACGTCTTACGGAAACAGAACGTCTTGCCGAAGGTGTTTTGGCAACTCTTTTACTCGTAGCTCTCGATATCATCGCCTGCTTTTACTTCCTTAACCGTTGGTTCTCGAGTAAAATATGGAATCCGTTCTACCGGGCCCTTAATATTCTCAAAACTTTTGATCTGCAAAAAGGAGGAGCAACTACATTTCAGCGAAGTAAAGTGGATGAGTTTAATGCACTCAATGCCGAGCTCTCCAAGCTGACCGATAAAGTCTCACGTGACTATCGTAATCTCCGTGAATTCACCGAGAATATGTCGCACGAAACGCAAACGCCGCTCGCCATCATTCGATCAAAACTCGAATTGCTTTTGCAAGGTTCTAATCTCACCGAAACTCAAGTGCAACAAGTGCTAAGTACACTCGACTCCGTTAATCGTTTGTCGAAAATGAATAAGGGATTGATCATGCTCACGCGCATCGAGAACGAACAGTACGCCGGAATGCAAATGTTGCCGATGGGAAAGATGCTGCGTAAGCAAGTCGACGATCTCGAAATGTTTATCTCTTCGAAAAACATTCAGGTGCATATCGACATCGATGAAAATGTGCTTGTGCGAATGAATCAACACCTGGCCGAAATTCTCATCACGAATCTGCTTTCAAATGCGATAAAATACAACAGGGAAAATGGCGACCTTTTCGTCCGACTTTCAGCCGACACGTTGGAAATTGCCAATAGCGGTATCCCGCCGGTCTTGTCGAACGACGAAATTTTCGACCGCTTCAAAAAGGGCGACTCACCCGATAGTATCGGTCTCGGCCTGGCCATTGTCCGCAAAATCATCGACCATTGGGGTAGCCGGATTAAGTACGAGTACAAGGCTGATCTGCATACGTTTACTATTACGTTGCCGAATAGGGTGGTGGGGAAGGTTTAGGATTCGGGTTTTTTCGCGCAGAAAATCGCAGAAATTAGCAGAAATACGCAGAAATTAGTCTTTAGTCTTTAGTTTTTAGCCGGTAGTCTTAAACAGCAAGTCAACTTACTACTTACCACTTACTACTTACTAATTCCCTATCTTTGCCTCACCATGTCCGATTTCCTACATCACGAATGCGGCATTGCGCTGATCCGTCTTCTTAAGCCTCTTTCTTATTACCAGAAAAAATATGGCACGGCGTTTTACGCCATGAACAAGCTGTATTTAATGATGGAAAAACAGCATAACCGTGGACAAGACGGTGCCGGTGTGGCGAATATTAAATTCAATGTCGAACCGGGTACGCGCTATATCAGCCGTTACCGCTCAAATGAAAAACAAGCCATCGTCGATATTTTCGGACGTATTCAGGCGAAGTTTGAGGAAGTTGGGAAAAAAGATCCAAGCCTTTTAAGTGATACTGCCTGGCTGAAAAAGAATGTCGCCTTTACAGGTGAGTTATGGCTCGGACATTTGCGCTATGGAACTTATGGTGGAAACAGCATCGAAGCTTGTCACCCGTTCTTACGTCAGAATAACTGGATGACGCGAAATCTTGTCGTCGCAGGAAATTTCAATATGACGAATGTCGACGAGCTCTTCGATGATCTCGTTCACATCGGTCAACATCCGAAAGAAAAAGCGGATACAGTTACGGTGATGGAAAACATCGGACATTTTCTCGATGAAGAAAATGAAGAGCTGTATCAGAAATTCAAAAAACTTGGTAACAGTAAAGAAGAAATTTCTCCGCTCATCGCTGATCATCTCGATGTAGCAAACATATTACGTCGCTCTTCTCATCGCTGGGATGGTGGTTATGTTATTGCCGGACTTATCGGTAATGGCGATTCATTTGTCCTTCGTGATCCTGCAGGAATTCGTCCTGCATATTTTTATCAGGACGATGAAATTGTTGTTGTGGCGAGTGAACGCCCTGCTATTCAGACAGCATTTAATTTGCCGTTCGAAAAAATCCAGGAAATCAAACCGGGTCACGCGCTCATCATGAAGAAGGGCGGGAAAATCACGCAGGATAAAATCAATGAACCAACACAACGGTTGAGCTGTTCGTTCGAACGAATTTATTTCAGTCGCGGAAGTGATCAGGAAATTTATAAAGAGAGAAAAGAATTAGGCCGTTTATTGTGTCAGCAAACTCTTCAAGCTGTCGATTACGATTTACGCAATACCGTTCTTTCATTTATTCCGAATACAGCCGAAGTTGCTTTTTACGGAATGCTTAGCGGTATGGAAGATTACCTCCGCGATGTGAAGAAGAGAAAAATCAAAGCACTCGGATCAAAGGCTACCGATGATCAGTTGCACGATATTCTTTCTATTCGCCCACGTGCCGAAAAAATTGCCATCAAAGACGCAAAGCTGAGAACGTTCATCACGAACGATAACGATCGTGGCGATATGGTGACGCATGTTTACGATATTACTTACGGAACTATTCGCAGAGGAGTTGACAATCTTGTTGTCATCGACGATTCAATCGTTCGCGGTACGACTTTGAAAAACTCTATTTTAAGAATGCTCGATCGTTTAGGTCCGAAGAAAATTGTCGTTGTGAGTTCAGCTCCGCAAATTCGTTACCCTGATTGTTACGGAATCGACATGGCGAAGATCAACGATCTCGTTGCCTTCCGTGCAGCCATTCAATTACTCGAAGAAAACAATCTCGAACATATCATCGATGAAACTTACGCACGTTGCAAAGAGCAATTGCGTCAAGGAGTGAATGAGATGAAAAATTATGTACGAATGATCTATCAGCCTTTTACTGCCGAACAAATCAGCGCCAAAATCGCCGACTTAGTTCGTCCGCCTGATATGAACGCCGATCTCCAAATCATTTTCCAAAAAATCGAAGACCTCCACAGCGCCTGTCCGAACAACCGAGGCGATTGGTACTTCACCGGCAACTACCCGACACCGGGTGGGAACCGCGTGGTGTGTAAGGCGTTTGTGAATTTTATGGAGGGGATCAACGAGCGCGCTTATTGACACGATTAGCTAATTAGCTGATTAGCTGATGGACCTGAGACACTCCCTTGTCCCATTAGCGGGGGGTTCAATAGTGCCCTAAACTTGAGCATAACAATCATATTTATGCCAGTCTGTTAAATTAGCATTGGCAGCCACTATTCACTCACACTAAATCATCAGCTAATTAGCTAATCAGCACATCAGCTAATCGTTACTAGTTGGACGAAGAGAATTGTCGCAAGAAGCGAACATCATTCTCCGAATAGAGTCGCAGATCCTTCACGTCATACTTCAACATTGCAATACGCTCGATGCCCATACCAAAGGCGTATCCGCTGTATTTTTCGGGATCGATATTGCAGTTGGTGAGAACGTTTGGATCTACCATTCCGCAGCCCATGATTTCTAACCAACCGGTGTATTTGCAAACGTTACATCCTTTGCCTTTGCAGATTTGACAGGAGACATCCATTTCAGCCGATGGTTCGGTGAATGGGAAATAGGATGGACGCAAGCGAATTTTTGCGTCGCTGCCGAACATTTCTTGTGCGAAATATAAAAGTGTTTGTTTGAGATCGGCGAAAGAAACATTCTCGTCGATGTACAAGCCTTCTACCTGGTGGAAGAAACAGTGTGCACGAGCAGAGATGGCTTCGTTACGATAGACACGACCGGGCGCAAGAATGCGGATCGGTGGTTTGCTTTTTTCCATTACGCGCACCTGAATAGATGATGTGTGTGTGCGCAAAGCAATAGAATCTTTTCCGCCTTCCTGACTGATGAAAAAAGTATCCTGCATATCGCGCGCAGGATGATTCTCAGGAAAGTTTAATGCAGTGAAGTTATGCCAGTCGTCTTCGATTTCCGGACCGTCGGCCACTGTGAAACCAATACGACCGAAGATGCGGAGGATTTCGGCACGAACAAGTGAGATCGGATGACGCGAACCTAAAGCAATTGGATCACCCGGAAGCGTAAGATCAAGATCCGCCTGCTTTGCATTATCATGCGCTGCCTGAAGAACTTCTTGTAATCCGTTGAGCTTATCTTCAGCTTTTACTTTCAGTTCATTCACCATCTGCCCGAAATCTTTTCTCATTTCCGGCGCAATGTTTTTCATCTCAGCAAATAAATCGGCGAGTACGCCTTTTTTGCCAAGGTACTTTATACGGAATGATTCAACTTCGTCTTTCGTTTCAGCTGCGAATGCTTCGACTTCAGTGATTAGCTTCGTTATTTTTTCGCGCATCTTTTTGGTGGTAAATGGAAATTAGTAATTAGTAATTAGTAAGTAGTAAGTTGACTGTTAGTTAGGAGCTGTTTCGCAACTCGCAACTCGCAACCCGCAACTCGCAACCCGCAACCCGCAACTCGCAACTCGCAACTCGTAACTCGTAACTCGTAACTCGGAACCCGCTATTTCACAACCGTCATCGTCATCCGCACATCGACCTTCGGTCTGTCGCCTTTTTCGGTTTGGACGGCTGCGATCTTATCGATAACATCGAGGCCTTCGATTACTTCGCCAAACACAGTGTAGTTATGATCGAGATGTGGCGTTCCGCCTACAGTTGTATAAATTTCTTTTTGTTTGTCGTTGAGTTTGATGCCGCGTTGAGTTTCAAGCATGTTGACTTGCTGGCTGCTCATCGTTTGTCCTTGTACGATGTAGAACTGACAACCACTCGATGCTTTCGCCGGGTTCTCAGTACGTGCTGCGCAGAGAGCGCCTTTCTTGTGGAAGAGAGTATCAACAAATTCTGCCGGAATTGTATAGCCGACATCGCCCATTCCGAGCATTTGTCCTGCAGGAGCATTCTTCGATTGCGGATCTCCACCCTGAATCATAAAGTTCTTGATCACGCGATGGAAGAGGAGTGAATCGTAAAAATGTTCTGATACGAGCTTCAGGAAATTGTCGCGATGCTTCGGTGTTGCATTGTAAAGCTTCACTTTCATATCGCCATAGTCGGTATGAATCAGAACGACGTGTTCCACCGTTGTGTCTTTAATGTCGACAGCTCCGCCGGATTTTGATGCAGAAGCTGCTTGCGGAGCCTTGCACGAAGTGCTGAATAATGCTGCGAACAAGCCGAGCATAATTGTAGAATGACGCAGAAAATCGGTCTTTTGGCCTAAAAATGAGGACCAAGTGAGATTATTTAGCGAAAAAAACATGCTTCTTTTCTTCATTTTATCTTATTTTTGTCTGAGTCAAGTTCAGCGACGACAATATTAACCAAAATCAAATGAATTCAGAAAAGCGACGTGTGCTAAATGCAGGATGGATCATAGTAGCAGCCATTTTCGCTACAAGTTTTTTTGCCTGCAAAAAGACGGGACCAACCATTGCTGTCATTAGCGTGATCGATTCTACCGGTCGTGCTATCTCCGGCGCTTCTGTTACTCTCTGGTAAGATACGGCTGTGAACAACAACAACGGTGTGCAATCGAGCGTGCGTGTTACCAAGCTCAGCGACGCAGCCGGAAAGGCCGAATTCGAATTCACTCTCGAAGCTTATCTGAACGTTCAGGCCATCCATAACGCCGACACCGGCCGCGCCGTTGTCCGCCTGAAAGAGCACGAAACCGTAGCTCAAACGGTTCACCTCTAAGAGGTTTTATACCATCATTTTACCGAAAAACCTGATTTTTGATTGTTAAACGAGCCGTTTAATCGTCTTTTGGACTGTTATTGCTTATCAACTTCTTCGTCGAAGTAGGCAATAATGGCTTGCTTCAAAAGCAAATCTTGCTCCTTCAAAGTGAGCGGAGGCAGCTTATTTATCAGCGACCAATGAGGCCACCCTTCTTCGTCGAGTCCGTCGAGTTTGTAGTAGCCATACTGACTTAACAACTTACAAACCGCAATGTGCATCAAGTCCTGCTTTTCATCTTTCGTATAAGTCGCAGGCCCCCGGCCCAACTCCTGTACTCCAATCAAAAACAACAAAGCCTGCACATCCGGCTCCTCCCCAAACTGATCTGCCAGCCTCTTACCTAACTGCTCCCATTTGGCTTTTAGGAGGGCGATGTCTTTTGTGTCCACGGGGCTAAATTAGCTAATTAGCTGATTAGCTGATTAGCTAATTTTGTGGAAGCTTTGTAAGACGTGTCTATTTGTTAATTAGCTGATTAGCCAATTGCGGCTGTGGCAACTAGTTACTTACACTAACTCATCAGTTAATTAGCTAATCAGCAAATCAGCTAATTCCCTACCTTTGCCCCCCGTGTCCCACCCACCACTAAAACTTTCCTTCCTCCTAATCCTCCTTCTTGCTTTCTCGATGCGAATGTCGGCGCAGCAGAAGACGGGGCGTGATGTAGATATCGTCATTTGCATGGATTTGAGCTCGAGTTCTAACGGACTCGTCGACCATCTTCGGAATCACATTTGGGATTATTGGTATTTCTTTTCGAATTGCAATCCGCAACCGAATTACCGTATTGCGGTGGTGACGTATGCACGATTCAGTTATGGAAAGCAAAACGGATATTCGCGCGTGATCAAAGATCTCAGTACCGATTTCGAAAAATTGTCGGCACTGCTTTTTAAAATTCCTTCGCGAATCGAAAAAGGGGATCAGTACGTAGGTGCTGCCTTGAATACTTGTCTCAAAAAAATTTCGTGGTCTAAATCACCCGATGCGGTGAAAATGATTTTTCTCGTTGGTAATGGAGATGTGACAACTGGCGGACAGGATATTGATTTGGTAATGGACAAAATCGTTGCCCAAAACATTATCGTAAACACCGTGTACTGTACCGTTCCCGGCGAGAAAAAAGCCATTCGCGGTTGGCAGAAAATTGCCGAGAAAGGACACGGGAAAATTTCGACCATCAGTATTCGTAATCGTTACTTCGATCGACTCAATGGATTTGACCTTACTCGCTTCCGTGCTTTGAATCGTAAATTCAATACGACGTACTTGCCTTACGGACAGGAAGGTAAGTTGCGACTGAAACGTGTGCAGGACGAAGATAATCATGTCTACATCACCAATACCGAAGGATATCGTTTCCGTTCCTTGTATAAAATCTCCGACGATTATCAGAAGAAAAATTCTTCATGGGATTTGGTCGATCTTTATTACAAAAATCCCGTCGACTTCATGAAAGTTGATCGGAAGACGATGAACGACAGTTGTCGGAAGATGACAAACGAACAATTAAAATCGTACATCATTTACAAAAAATACGAGCGGAGGAAGCTCAGCGCGATGATTGCCGAAATGGTGATCAATAAAGGATTGAAAGATAAAGAGGACGGAAAAGTAGTCGAGAAAAATATGCCGACGCTGGATATCGTTACTATGCAGATAATACGTGATATCTTAAAGCAGGATTCATGCGAGTGTTCATTGCCGTAGCAAGACCGTTGTCAATACTTTCGGATAGTAATTTTAGATAGAAAAATGTCAAGTTGGAATAAATGGATTTTCGGTGGACTCGGTTGGGCCTTTGGCGGTCCGATAGGAGGGATCATTGGCTTTGCATTGGGTTCAGTTACCGAAGGCGAAGTAAAATTTAAAGCAGGCAGCGGAGCCACACCTCCGGGCTTTTTGCCGAATGATTTCAGTGCCGCATTACTTGTGCTTTGCGCAGCAGTGATGAAAGCCGATCGTAAGATCATGCGCTCAGAGCTTGAATTCGTTCGCAGTTTTTTCTCCCGTCAGTTTGGTGAAGCACATACACAAGAACGAATGCTGCTCTTCCGAGAAATTCTTAAACAAGATTTTTCGCTTGCTCAAGTTTGTAATCAGATTCGTCAGCATGTTGATCCGCCGTCACGCTTACAGCTCGTGCATTTATTGTTCGGATTGGCAACATCCGACGGAGCACTTGGTGTAGAAGAACTCACCGTAATCGAGCAGATCAGTCATCTCATCGGAGTAGGAACTGCCGATTACGAAAGTATCAAAGCGATGTTCTCGCACGATACAAATGCTTCGTACACGATTTTGGAAATTGAAAAAACGGCGACTGATGAAGAAGTAAAGAAAGCTTATCGCAAGATGGCGCTGAAATATCACCCCGACAAAGTTCATCACCTCGGACCGGAATATCAGAAAGACGCGCAGGAAAAATTCAAGAAGATCAACGAAGCGTACACTAACATTCGTAAAGAAAGAGGTATCAATTGAGCATGCTCAACGCCATCGATATTACGCTTGCCGTTCTCATTCTCTTCGGAATGATTCGCGGATTCATGAGAGGATTTATTTATGAATTGGCGATGCTTGGGGCATTACTCGTTTGCTACTTCCTTGGCTTCAAACTTGCGGGCATCGTTGCCGGATTTTTATCAAAACATTTTCACGCGAATCCTGAACACCTTCGTTACATTTCATACTTCATCGTCTGGCTTGGAGTAAGTATTGCGGCATGGTTTATCGCCAAGCTTCTCTCAGGCTTGGCAGATATCGTTGCGCTTGGTCCATTCAATAAGGTTGCCGGCGCCATTTTCGGTGGAATGAAATATGCGTTAGTGATTTCTTTGCTGTTATTTTTTATCAATAAAACAAACATCTTAACTCATGATCAGAGGGCAAGCTCGCGAATGTATTACCCTCTTCTAAAGATTTCTTCGACGGTGATGCCGTTTATAATTAGCTGATGTGATGATTAGCTGATTAGCAGATGGAAGTCTGTCAAGTGAGAGTTTTCAATATTATTGCATGCAATAGAAAATTGGAACAGAATCTCAGTCGAGCTTAATCTATTGTTCCAAGAGAAATTTGTTAATCATCGATACTGTTCCCTCAATCTGAACATCATCTTTTGGTGTTGCCAACTCTCCAATATAATCTCCATGTCCACCGGGAAGAATGGCCAGACGCGAATTTGAAATGAGACGATGCATCTCTACCGCATGCTCAGGTGTAACAATATCTCTGTCGCCGATGATGATGTATGTCGGTGCAGAAATTGTTTTAATTTCTTCGTCAGAAATTTCAGGAAATGATTGCATTCTCGCAAGGTCTCTTTCGTACATTCGATAAAGAGCATTCGGATCAGGATTGATTTTTAAGAATGCATCTTTATATGGTTGTGGCATTTGTTCGAATGAAGGATTTGACATCATATCCCAAAACCAATCAGGAGCTCCGGTCTTTTTAATAAAGGTTGAAGCAACAACAATTTTATTTGTCATTTGCGGATGATAAATAGCAAATTTCAATGCTGTACTTGCGCCATTACTAAAACCGAAAAGATTGGCCTTTTCAATTTTTAGATACTGAAGCAATGCAGCAATATCATCGGCATCTTGCTTGAAACTCAAAGGGCGATCAATGTCAGCAGTATGACCATGTGCCTGCATTTCAACGGCAATTACTTTATGATGCTTTGCAAAATCATTCAACACATTTCCAAATGTTGTTTCCAAGGTAGAACCGCCACCATGAATCAAAACCACCGGCATTCCGTCGCCATGAATTTCATAATACATTTTTAATCCGTTAACCGGAGCGTAGCCTGAAATTTTATTGGTATTCATTTAAACCGGAATTTTGGGAACGAACTTTAGAATTTTATATACTTTGCAATCCGATGTTGAAACAACAAGCGGCAATAGATGATTTAGACATTCAATCCTTCGGCTCCCACAGCTCAATCTTATTCCCCTCTGCGTCGAGTATATGAACAAACTTACCATAATCGTACGATTCGATTTTGTCGACAATCGTTACACCTTCTTTCGTCAATTCTTCAACAAGCGCTTCCAGATTTTCCACTCTGTAATTAATCATGAAATCTTTTGTCGAAGGAGCAAAGTACTTCGTCGTTTCAGCAAATGGCGTCCATTGTGTTTGGGCTTTTTTTGTGCTATCGGGCTCTTCATACCATTCGAAGCTTGCACCGTAAGGATTCGTATTTAAGCCCAAATGTTTTTGATACCACTCTGTCATTGCTTTCGGGTCTTTGCATTTGAAAAAGATCCCACCGATGCCTGTTACTTTTTTCATTTGTGATGTGTCTTTGTTTTGTGATGTGAGTATTGAGTTAATGGCAAAGCCGAAGGAAAAGGATGTCGCGATTAAAAGGGCAAATACTAGTGTTTTTTCATGACTTCAAAAGTTCTGTGTCTAAGGTGACTGCTGTTTTTCTTTTAAGAATTAATGAACTGATTAACGTTATGATTACTCCCACAGGAAGAATCTCCATATAAGTGTACAAAGCAAAATGTAGCGGACTGTTCTTATAATTGTATTTGGCGGTTTCGATACCTTTAATGGCTTCATCAAGAGCTGCTCCCGACAAACCGCTTTCCCGCATTTGCTTAATTTGTATTTCAGAATATTTGTCAATGAAGTCAGGCATGAAGTAATGGAACTCCACTGCCCAGGTAAGGACATACATGGTTGATGCGATCAGACTAATCATACAGCCCATGTAGAAAGCTTTGCCAAAAGTAATCACGCCTCCGTTTTTCTTGTCGCGGAAATTCTTTATGCCCACAAAAATGAAGGAAAACGCAACGGCCATGGCGCTAAAGCCGACAATCATGCTTCCTAATCCGCCATCGGCATCACCGCTTCCGCATGACATCATCGCCATGGAAATCCCCATAAAGGTGCTGATGATAAGGCCTGAAATTGCTCCGAATACTATAATGTTTCTTTTCATTGTTTTTGGTTTAATTGTTAGCCTGCGAACATAGCTCCTGTACCTGCATTTGACTTCATACTTTCGGGTGATTTTTGCAAAAGCTTAATATTTTCCATGAATTTATAGTTGTTCGGCACCTGAATCCGGAAAAGCAACTGTACCGGTACACAAAAATCGCTCGCTGTAAAAATAATAGATTTTGTGAGAATGTCAGTTGAGGGGCAGACTTTCTGAGAAGGGGAATTGATTTAAGCCTGTCGCTAGGAATTATGAATGAAAGACAAACCCAAAGCTCCTTTCTTAATAGTATTAGACAAGCCTTGCCTAACGTACGATTCTCCGAGTCCTTCTTTCCGTTAAACCGGCTGTCAACAATTGTGCGATCCTCCGGGTCGCGTCTGCACAAAATAATACTGCTGTGTGCCGGTATTTAATTTCAACACCCGCCACAGCGGGCAGGCAAGATCACAAGTTTCACAAGAAGACCTCAAGATTCTTCGCATTACCTTTCCGTGCTTTTCCGTGAAAATTTCCGTGCTTTCCGTGGGAAAAAACCTCAAACATTTCTACGATGTCTGCGGGAAATATTTATGCCAATAAAAGAACCTGCATTTATGGAGTTAGAATTTTCGTTTTAAAAAGGGTCCTTTGTTTATTTAATGTTGCTGTTCGCTTCGGCGAATTGCCATGCAAGAGTGGAACGGGAGGGACTCTTGCCTGGCGTAAGCAACGCTTTTTTTAAAACAAAGGGATTGTTGATTGGTAGTTGCTGCCGGGTATGACAAATTTTCAAACAAGAGAGGAACGGAAAACTTTTACCTGGCAGGAGCCGGGGAGTTTCTAAATCGAACGGTTTATCCGAATTCTAATTCCTCTTCGCTAGTAAGAGTTAATATGCAAAAGTGCGGAAACTCTTACCAGGTGTCGCCAACGATTTTATGAGACAACAATTTGCAGACTTAATGATAGAACGTCACCGGAGCCCCCGGCCCCCGGGGCGCATTCTATTAATATAATTGATAGGGAATATTGCAAAATTACTGAGCGATGATATTAAGCCTTCTGCCTTTTTCCACAGCTTGCGTCCTTCTTTTCACATCTAATTTCACAAAAAGATTCGACGAATGTGTCTTCACTGTGTTCAAACTGATAAACAGCTTTTCGGCAATCTCTTCATTACTCAAGCCGGCCGACATCAGATTCAATACCTCTAGCTCACGCTTGCTGAGTCCGAATCTTTCAATTTCGTCCTGATTGATTTCAGTGCCAATAGATGAGTCTATGTAAACTTCCTTTTCTACAATTCGAGTCTCTATTTTTGGTTTTACCAGATGAAGTGCCAACCAAATCCCTAATACAGTAAACAGAATCGCAATGGAGCCAATGAAAAAGTCGAGGCGATAATTGATGACAATGAAATTTGCCTCCAAATATTTAAGCACGAATAATACTGCGAACATGGAAATTCCGTAAGTCAGAATTTCTTTTCGGTTAGTGCTTAGCTGGTTTACAAATTTCATTTTTCTAAATAACAATTTGGATCTTTTAAAGTGTATAGGTTTTTTTTGCCGGAGTTTGTATACGAGTATTCACGAAATTTAACGATTCCTCCGAAAATCTCCAAATGAATAAATGCCCTATGTGAAGAAAACTACTTGATTTTAAAATAGTCTTTATACCATTCGTGTTCATTGAAGTCTTTTGCCGTTACATCTATTACGTGCGTAGGATCAATTCGGGAGTACAAGATTTCTAAAGAGGCGTATTCTCTCCAGCTTATTATTTTGAATCCGGCTCTGTGTAATTGGGCCCCGCAAACACCCATACCTATTTGATATTTTTTAATATCTGCATAACGATTTCCATCATATATTACGTGATTGCCACAAGCAGCGCTTACATCCATCATAATGGCTAATTCGATCTCGTTTTCCTTCGCAAGAGCAAGCATTTTTTCAGAGGCGCTGATCATTCCCGCCGTCCAATCAATTCCCGAAGCCGTAAGTACTTTCGCCCGGCCTTCCAATACATCCAGACCGTTGCCCCCATGAATGTCGCACATCTCTCTTGGCGTACCGAATGAAAAATCTTCAGGACAAAAGTGAGTAAATTTTACATTGTCATATTTTAACAGCGTTAATACACTTGGATACTCTCCATAAGTGTCACCGTCTACACCACATTTATGCCCCAATAAACATGCACTTGCAAGAATCCGTAAGGGGTTTTCTTTGGAAGGGTTTCGTAAATTCCGGAGATACGTTTGATCAGGCATAAATTTTATTTTCTGATATGATTGCTTCGGGTTAAAACAGTTTTTCATCAATGAATCAACAAGATCGAAAATATCTGATTTAAAAAATGCGATTTGATAAAAAATCTATTCACATCGATTGCCTACTTGAAATAGAGAATACTGTGAATCAATTCGCCGGAAATGTTATCCTAATCTGGCAACTAAGCTTGAATAAATAGTCTTAACTATAATTAGACCTGTTTTAGTAATGCTTTAATTTGGAATGTAAAATAGTATCGGCCTAATTCCTGTACTTAACTAACAATTACATGTTATGAATGAAAATCATACCGGATCGAATTAGTTTGTTTTTATATGAGTAGCTGAAAATAGGCCCAAAACGATGGTTCATATCCATAATAATATTATTTTATTCTAAAGCTTGCACTTTTAAAAAATCGATTGCCTTTCACTTTCGGGTGAAGTATATTTGAATATATATTAATAAAAAGATGAAAAAGACACTCTGTTTATTAGTCGCTTCATTCGCTTTATTTGCTTGCCAAAAGGTCGCAGATAAGAATCAAATGATGTATGAAGAAGCCGCTCTGAATAAAACGAAATTCAACAATGTAACTTTTACGAATTCTGTTGATTTTATGTGCCAAATGCCATTGTCCTACGGCGTGAGCGATTCGGCGCATTATAACGGTGGAGTGTACGGTTTCTGCTCAAAATTCTGTAAAGAGGATTTTATGAGAAATCCGGAAAAGTTTTTGAGTCACCCGAAAACTGATGTTATTATGACTCCCGAAAATAAGTGATGGTCCGTTCTGATTCTGACATTTCGGAAATAATTGTATCAAAATTCATAGAGCCGGTAGCATTTGCTTCTGCAGCATAAACTATTCTTTGTGTGAATAGTTATTTGGCAATTGTAACATTAATACTTTCACCAAAAGTCAGCAAGTTATTATCAGGATCAAGAAGGGAAAACTCTCTTTGTCCCCATGGTTTGCTTTCTAGTGCACCATTCGGATGAATCGGAATTTTCTTTTCCACAAATGACTGATAAAGCCGGTCAATATCACTCACACGTATATACACCTGACCATAATTTGTTTTCGGATCAAGGTCTTTGAATTCGAAAAAATGAATTTGGACATTGTCTTTTTGAATCATTAAATAACCGGCGAAATCACCGCCAAATATTTCAAAGCCTAATTGAGTGATGTAATATTCCCCGGTTACGGATTTATTTCGCATTGGTAACTTAGGATGGATCTGTGAGAGCATTTTTAAAACTACTCAATAAAAATTAATTTACAAAAGAATATGATCGCTTTTAATATTGAGACTAATATTTAATCTGTGATGATGGAATTTAAATCATTTGTCTTAAAACGTCAAATGCATTTAGACTAAGTTCTAAAGCGATTTTGCTTTTTTCCATTTCCGGATTCTGGCCCTGGCGTTTTTGTATGGCGACGAAGTGTTCAACTGAACCATTCTGCCCAATGTCCATTTGTCATACCATGGTGTTCCATAAAGTTCTTTATTGGATCGACTCTCGACAAGCTTTATAATATCATTAACCGTCCTATCAAGCTTTTTGGTTAATGTAGTAAGATCATCGTTCTTATAATCATCGTAAAACTTTTGCGCAAGCTGACCAAGCTCGTTCCATTTGAAGCCTGTTTCAGGAAAATCTACTTCGAGGCCTTTGCTTTTATTACGATTCCATTTTAAAACAAGCTGGCCCCAACCGAGGAGATAGGCAACCAAGTCGTTTATGCTCATAACGGTGTTCTTTGCATGGCCTTCCAACTCTTTTTTATTGGTGAGTTGTATGGGAATGCTCACAAGTTCTTTTTTCAGTAATTGATAATTTTCAAGAATGGCCTCTAGCAACTCGGCCTTGTTTTTAGGAATTGCCATTTTTTGCAGACTGTAAATTTCAGGATGAAAGATTGAACTGATCCGGTTTATGAATTTTATCGTTACATGTAAAGCGCATGCAACAAGAATTCGATTACACGAATATAGAAAAAATAAACATTTTTCGCGCCATTGCTTCCGGACAACGCTGGCTGAGAGGAAACTAATGTGCAGTGTACGAATAGCACCTCATTTTAAGGTGTCGGTAATATTTACTGACCTCGATTTTTCGATGTTACCCTCTTTTAGTTGTAGTGTGGTTTTCTTCACCGGAGAAACAACCTGCACTTTTGTCGGTGCTTTTTCGATTTCCATAAAAGTACTTACTAAAAGAAGAGTGATTGACAGCAAAATCGCGATCGTAGTTAAGCCAATTCCCTGGCTATATCGTTTGTTACCATATTGAGTAGTTGAGTTGTTTTTTAAATAAGAGGTTTTGTTGGCCTCAATTTCATAAAGCAAAATTTCTTTATAATTTTTGGCAAGTAGTACATTGTACTTACTGACCGACAATGCCTGATCAAGCGGCTTCCCTCTGAAAATGCTCAGCATTAAAAGTATGGAGCCAATGAAAAGAGCGACAGGGATGATGGAAATTAATTGCAGAACCTGATTGGCAGAGGAAAGATTGTTTAAGAAAAACGGAATGAATAAGACGGTAAATCCTATTATGGTTCCTGCATACGAATGCTGCTGTCGGTGAGAGGCTACTTGTTTTTCGATTATCTCTTTTGAGTCAAGCGCAAGAAACTCAAAACTTCTGAGATCTTCTCCGGTTTTATTTTTTTCCATACTATATTTTTCTTCTAGAAATTATTTTAAAGCTTAACGCTTACAATAATTTCATTTCTTCTTCCGAAAAGTTGAAACGGCGGATTGTACCCTAGAAATCGAAAGTTACCGTAATAGGAAATTGATTTTGCTCTTAAAGCGCTTTCTAGTTTTTCTGCATTTTCTTTGATAACCTTGTCGGAAGCAAATCCTCCGAATGTTAGTGCCGCGACATACTCTTCTGTTGTAGTTTCAATTTTTACCGATGAATCATTCGGTTGAGGCAAGTTGTCTTTGTGATAATCTGCCGGCATTACAAAGCTCATCTTTGACGCGGAATCATTTATATCCATATGTACCGGCGAAGTCATTGCGATATTCTGACTTCCTTTATTACCGCCAAAAATATAACCGGCTAATTTTCTGAATCCCGGTCCGCTGAGTTCTTTATACGATTTTGCAGATGACGTAATAGTCGCCATCGTTACCGAAGGATAAAAGCGAATTTCGAAATCTTCTTCAGTGCGAATAACTTTATAGGCTTGTATGGAGGATTTCTTTGTTGTCATGGCTGCGTAAATCTGGACTGTGATGAATAGGGCGATGGTGATGCCTATTATGATGAGGAAGATTTTCATTTTAGCGGATTGAACTTATTATGAATAACAACTTTGATTGAACTTCTGTTTTCTGTCGCGCAAAGAATATTTCGATAGGAAATAAATTCGGCGATTAAAGTGCAAAATTGCTCCGAAATGACCGAAATCTGCTTATAGAATTATTAAAAAGAATTGCATGATTCACTTATTCCAAGAGATGAAAAGGAAGATATGAATAGATTACTGCTTTAGAAACTCTCTTTCCCGAAATCCGTAAATTCGGTTCTTTCGCCAAAGCTTATCTAATGATTTCTTTGAAATCTCGCTGTGACTCGAGTCAATGGATAATAGAATAAGATTAATGCTGATCGTACTTCCTTTTGAAAATTTAAACACCACAACTTCGTCTTCCACTACATCATAAGGAACGAGTTCAATTGTGTAATTACTCGATGGAGAATAATTAATATACATACAATCATAGCCCATTGCTCCGATTGATATTTTCTTTATTTCATCCGACCGCTTCAAATTTGCTTTACCGTTTAGATCGGTAGCTGCATTTGAAATGAATTTACCTTTTTTGTCAAGCAGAGTAATGATTACCCCTTGCAATGGCTGACCCTTTCTGTCTTGAATGCTAAATGCGATCATTTGACTATTACCCTCCGAAATCGTTATGACAGATTTTACACCGTTAAATGATTTGGTTTTTATCACCAGAAAGTCGTTGATAATTTCATAAAATCCGAAACCAACATGATTCACAATTAAACCGCTATTACCGCCGAAACTAAACCATGCACTATCGGATTTAAAAGTTAGGGAATCGGGATTATCCTTGTAAGTGCCGACAAAGTCTTGTGCCGACAAACAAAATGAAAAAAAAATACTTATAATTGAAAGCACTATTTTCATTTAAACCGGGAGAAAGAGTTAACTTATACCGACGATAAACCGAACTTTCTTTTCTATTTCTATCTAACCAAAATCAGTCGACAGCATTTCGCCGGACAAATGAAAATCCGAGTCCAACCTTGAATTTAAAAGTGTTAATTTTCTATTTTGACAATCTGATTTTTAGTTCTTAATAAGTTTTATTCTGCGCTTGGTTTCACCGGATTGTATTATGCAGAAATAAACTCCATTGGTGAATTCAGACATATCAAGTGTGATGGTGATTTTACCCGGATCAAGTTCTTCCGTTGAATTGTATTGAATTTTACGTCCCGCCATATCATATATTGAAACAGATGTATTACTTCTTGTAGAACTGATAAATTCTAGATTCGTTTTGCCTTGGAATGGGTTTGGAAAAACTCTGATATTATTTTCTGATTCATTTGGGGTTTGTTGAGAGGTAGCAGTAATTACATTTTGGCTAATTTTGGCTGTAGTACCTCCAACAAGGTAAATTACATCGTTCGTGCGAAAATCAAATCCGTTTGAGTAACTGCCCGGCATAGCCAGCGTCCATTCAGAAATTCCGGCGCTACTAATTTTGCAAAGGGCCATCTGCGTGAGAGTACCTGCAGCTAGATAAATAGCATTATTAATATCCATTCCCATTTGTGCATGCAGCAAAAGTGCGTATAACGGTCCGTCACCATCAAGATTTTGCCATAGTACAATACCGTTGTCATTATATTTTATGAATGATGCTCCGGGAGTGCCTGAGTTGGGAAAACCACAAATTACAGGGAAATTATCTGTACCGACTTCTACTCTAAACGCAGTTATGCTATTTGTATCAGCCCAAATCTGGGTTCCGCCAGGGGATAATTTTTGGATCACACTTCCTGAATTTGAAATTACATATTCACCATTCACTAAATAAGTGTTTCCAAAAGCATCGCCTGCTGCATCACCTATGGTATTACTACTTACAGGAGCTAAACTCCAAATTTCATTTCCATTCAAATCAATTTTGGAAAAGCCATTTGCAGAACCCGTTACTCCTCGGGCAATAATCAATAGATTGTTATCAGGAGTAAATTTTATGTTTAATGGACTTCCAATGCCGGTAGTGTCAAAGTATGACCAAACAGCAGTACCGCCGGCATCAAACTTTTTAACTTTGGTAACCATCCCGTTCGGTCCAATTCCAAGGCCTAATGCATAGATATTATCATTTGAATCAACTAGTATTTTTTTTGTCGATGAACCATCAAAAGAACTTTCATATACTACTCTCCAAAGTAAAGTTCCTGCAGAATCAAATTTCATTAAAAGACTTGCCGCATTAACAGGGTTCGAAATACCTGAACGAATAGTGCCTGAAACGATAATATTGCCGGAATTATCTGTTTCAACCCAGGTTGCTACCTCATGAGTAGAAGGATCTGTGTTGTCATAGGCCGTGTCCCAAAGGATGGCTCCTGACGAGTCTCTTTTCGTTAATGTGATATCACCGGCCGGATTAAAGTCCCAGTCAACCGTATAAACATCGTAAGTACTATTTGTAGCCACTGAAACTCCTCCGGGATAGTTATACCATTCAACATTTGCTTGTGAGTGGGCCGCGAATTCTATGAGGAGGAAGTAGAGAAGTAATTTTAATTTCATTTGATGTTGGTAAAATACAAGTAAGCATTGCTTTCAAATTCAAAATTACAAATATATTGAATCAACCGACTGCCGAACTACAAAATCATGGAATAGTAGGGCTAGTTACTTGCCATCTTACTGCATCAAATTATATATTCTGAATTGTGATGCGTCTCTTTTCTTTCAACTCCCTGAAATGTGACGGCGTTAATCCTGTTACTTTTTTAAATTGTGACGATAAATGCGAAACACTACTGTAGTGCAATTTATCTGCAATTTGTGAAAGGGTGTCTTCACCAAAAATAATGAGTTCTTTAATTCGTTCAATCTTCAGCGATATAACAAATTGTTCGATCGTTGTAGCTTCTACTTCCGAAAAGAAATTGGCAAGATATGTATAGCTGTGATTTAGCTTTTCAGCAAGTAAAACTGAAAACTTGATATTTGGCCGTTCATCCGACTTATACACATATTCAATCGCAACGGTTCTAATTTTTTCAATAAGTACCCCTTGCTTTTTCTCCAGCAATTCTAAACCGGCTTTCTGAATGATATTATTCAATTTCTTTTTTTCAGAATCAGAAACATCTTCCTTAGTTATAATTTCTCCCAATTCAACTTTTGCTGAATCGATCTCAAGTTCTTGCAATGCTTCCTGAACAACAATTTTACAGCTTTCGCAAGCCATATTCTTAACGTAAATTTTCATGTGCGTAAATTTTAGTTTTAACAAGTGATTCATCTAAAATCAAAGGCCGGCAAAAAGTGAAGGAAGGTGTTCCTTGGCCCGTTGTATGGACATCAAGTCGATGTTCAAAGATAGTCAATTGCCAAGCCCGAAACACAATTACTCCCTTTTCGACTCTGAGCACGTGTATTTCGTAAAAAAACTACAATATGTTTCGATTTGCAATTTTTAGTGGGATTCAAGTAGTACAGTTTGGTCTGTCAAATAACTCCTTTCGCGTCGGGCCGACACTGTAGTACTCATACCATTTAGCAAATTTGCCCGTGCTATATTCATGGAACCGAAATTTGTTTTTAATGATTCTGCAGGGACTTTACGAGATTTTATTTCTCTTGGAATGGCTTTTCGATTTCCACTCCTCATTTCATGTATACCATTCGCACATGAATTTCCGAAAGAATGGTAACAAGATAGGCTCACGCGGATATACCATTCTCTTCTGATTTTAATTTTGGAAGGGTATAATTTTGAGTTCGCTTGCGATCAGGCAGCGTTCCAGACCTGAGCTTACAATTCTTCTCTAGGAAATATTAGGCTACGGTCGACCACTTTGAAATGCTGTTGAGTTGACAGCTTGAAATTTAAAACAAAGTGTGATATAGGGGTGTTAGAACTGCAACTTGTAAATGAAGTTGGGAAAAAAGCCTAGCTGATATGTTGTACTTATGCTTTGCGAGCGGTCGTCGTAGCTTTGTGAAAACATATTTTTATGGTTCGTTACATTTTGTAAGTCCAACGTGAATGATTGCGATATATTTCTCTTTCCACTATTGAGTGTGTAACCAACTTTTACGTCTAAACGATAATAATTTTCGTAATAGCTTGAATACGCATCGGTAGATAGTTGTTCGCGTTGAAGAAGTTTCGAAGCTGTTAGGTCAATTGGTGTATAAGCTCTTCCTCCTGCATTCGTAAATTTAAAATCTGTTGAAAATTTGTTTCTTTTTGAATTGCCAACTTTCCATTCCTTTCCTGCCAAAATATTGAACACGTATTTTCCGTTGAATGCTGTATTTCTTTCGACTCCATCGCTTCCGGTATATTTTGAACTGTAAAGCGAGGATGTGAAGAGGCCATAATATCCTTTACTGAAAAAACGTTCAACAGTTAATTCAATTCCGTAGTTTTTACCGGTGCCATTATTCGTTAAACTATCCTGCAGGTCAGCTTTAAAAGTCGAACCGGTATTCAGCATTGAATAGCTGCTTGAATAGGAAGTAACAGGTACGTTGTATATGGTCTGATAATAGACTTCTGTTTTTATTCGCCATTCTTCAAATGGTTGAATGTTGTATCCTAAAACAAAATGATGACTTTTGGTAAAATCTAATTCTTTGTTGTTATAAACGGTATCTCCACTTGCATTT
Organism: Bacteroidota bacterium; assembly: GCA_016721305.1. Lineage (GTDB taxonomy): Bacteria > Bacteroidota > Bacteroidia > AKYH767-A > 2013-40CM-41-45 > JADKIH01. The sequence goes on along the minus strand of JADKIH010000003.1, from coordinate 152,741 downwards.
ATATTTTGCAAAAAATAAGTGTTGATCGGCTGCATTTGCGAATGTAATCCATAGCCCAAATTGAAACTGCTATTGGCGGTAGCATTGTAAACGAGGCCCATTCTTGGTTCTAACGAGTTGGAATTATTCAAAAAGAACATCTGAGCATGAAGCCCTGCATTAAGGGCTAATTTCTCACTTAAATTATATTTGAAATGAATAAAGGCCTGTGCCAAACTGGTACTGCTTTTATAGTCCCAAATTTGCTTGTATTCTTCATTGATGTTGTTTTTTGATTTGTAGAACAGGCCGAGACCAATAATTTCATCTTCGAAACCTGCTTTGAAAAATAGGCGCGAATTAATTTTGGTTTGATATGTGCTGCTGAGAGTATAAGCAGTTTTGGCAACGTTACGTACTTCTTTGATATAATTTGTATTTGTAAATCTGTCGAAGTTGTATCCGGTTTGGTCTGAAGAGGAGTAATTTAAACCGACTGTCGTACTGATGAATGATTTTTGATTGATTTGTTTAAAATGATTTACTCCTATAATTCCAATATTACTGGCAAAATCAACCTGATTGCCATTTCCATACAATGTACTTGAATTACCGCCACCAATTTCAATTGTACTTGTCGCTAAAATTCCAAACATGGAGAATCTTCCCCATTTGGAAGTACCGCTGTTTAATTTAAAAGACAAATCCTGATATGATGGTGTAGCCGTAGTACCAATATTCACTCCGAGTTTTTGTGCAACACCTGCAAGGGCATACCGATAACCAATGAGGTACGACGCTTCACCTTTTTTGCTAAACGGACCTTCGGTAGTTGCTTCTAAGCCTGTGATAACACCTACTTGTAATGTAGTTTCTCTTTTTTTATTGTTACCATTTCTGAATCCTAAATCAAAAACGCCGGATGTTGCATTTCCATATTCGGCTGGAAATGCAGAGGTGAAAAAGTCGGAACTTTTAAGCAAGTTGGTATTAAGCGCACTCACAGCGCCACCGGTCGTGCCAACGGACGCAAAATGATTTGGATTGGTGACATTCATACCGTCTATTCTCCAAAGTACTCCAACGGGAGAATTGCCTCGAATTACAATGTCATTTCTGCTATCGTCGGGAGCGCTTACGCCTGCAAAATTCGCCGCCAAACGAGCCGGATCGCTTCTGCCTCCTGCATAACGATTTACTTCCTCCATTGAAAACGTTCTCGCACTTACGCTTGCTAACTTATTTATCGTGCCACCTTTATTATGTGATGTAATCACAACTTCATTCAGATTGTTGAATGCTTCTTCCATTGCGATATCTAAAATTACTTCTTTGCCGGAAGTTACGACCACATTGGATATGGCTATGCTCTTATAACCGATGAGCGATATTTTTATGTCGTATCTGTCCGGTGGAATATCTGAAAGCACGTAATTCCCAAGTGTGTCGGTACTGACGCCTTTTTGTAAGGAAGAAATTTGCACAATTACCCCAAACAGAGGCGTTTGTGAAAGTTTATCTGTCACAACGCCGCGTATATTTTGAGTGTTGTTTTGACCAAAAAGACAGGAAGGTAGGAGGGTAATCAGAATGAGAAATCGCAGCATTTGAGTACTATTGAAGTATGTGTCGAAGCTTGTTTGCTTCAACCATGATCTTTGACGACAATAGTTTGTATTCCTTGCGGTATCTCAGGAAAAGATTTGCTTATGTGTTTTTTGTTGCAGTGGGATGAATTGTCAATGGTCCTTCTGCAAAAATTAATTCTACGACTTCTTCTTTAGAAATTTAATCGCCAAGAAAATTACCGAAAACACAGCAATGAAAATTACGAGACTCGTAAATTCTTGCTTCGATAGGTTGGAGAGTAACCATGCAATCGTGCCGGCTGCGAGTATCGGAACCACAATTCCTCCGGGAATCCGGAATGTTTTTTCAGTCGTTCCGGTGTTGGCTTTGCGGAGTTTGATCGTGGCCAATACTACACCTAAATAGATGAGTAAAGTTGCAGCTCCCGAAATAATGGCCAATTGTTTGAAGCCTCCTGATACGGCAAATATAAATCCCATCAATGCATAGAAAATAACGGCGCGATAGGGAGTGAAAAAACGGGGGTGAACTTTTGCAAATACTTTCGGCATGATACCATCTACGGCTCCGGCATAGAGCACACGTGGAATGGAAAGAATTTCTCCGCCTAAAGCTCCCAGCATAGATACCGATGTAGCGATAATTATTAAAATGGCGCCGGCTTTTCCAAAAATAATATTTGCGACTGCGGCAAGCGGTGAATCTTTATGCGCCGATAATGAATCACCCAGTACTCCCTGAGTTACCAGCTGTATACAAATATATAATATGAGAACGAAGATAATTCCGAAAAACAGCCCCAGAGGAACTGTCCGCTTCGGATCCTTTATCTCACCGCTATTTGTAATCGGTGATTCAAGTCCCATAAACGCAAAAATCAAAAGCAGTGATGCTGATCCGATATTGCTGATAGTCGGTGCTGTCGTCCATCGCAGATTCTCTGCTGAAATAAAGCCGGTACCAACAAAAACTAATAAGACCAATGGAATCAATTTGGCAAGTGTGGCAAATTCAATAAATCGAACTCCACTCTTGACGCTTCGTATATTGATCAATGCGAGCGTTCCAAAAATGAAAACAAAAAACAAAGCTCTTGCAATCGGATTATCGAGTAGCGGAAAAAAATATTTCAAAGTATCTGCTAATCCATTTGCGATGGCCGCATCCGAAAGCATGCTTGACCCGAACCAAAACAGATTATTCGCAATAAAGCCTGCATGAGGACCAAAGGCTGCTTCGATGTAAGCATACGTTCCACCACTCGTAGTGATCTTACTGCCAACTTCCGCAAAACATAAAGCAATCAGAAACATCAAAGCTCCGCAAACCAGATAGGCAACAATGGCCGCAGCGCCAAGATTCTCTGCAACAATTGCCGGTATCACAAATATTCCGGTTCCAACCGTCGTGTTAACTATTGCTAAAGTGAGTGAGCGAACTCCAATTTCACGTTTGAGTGTTTCTTTTTCTGAAATGGAGTTCATAGCTTAGATGAAATGATAGAGCAAAATGAAATGATTAATTATTCTACGGTAAACGAACTGACAAAGGATTAAGCAATTATTGGAAAATGATCACTTCAAAATGATTTTTGATTTAATCATCGTAAGATATACCATTATTACATTAAACAAAAGTAAATACACCGGAAACAAAGAATAAAGGACATCATGTTTAACGCAAATGGTTAAGGAAAACGACCATGATGCAAGTCCTAAAATCCATGCAGGTGATTTTTCTGACAACGGATCTTTGTACGCTTTAAGTAGTGTCGGAAGTCCAAGAAGGAAATCGGCGAGAATCGCGAAGACTGTTGTCGCCCATGCATTTTTTGAAATGAGATATATGGCCATGCAAATAAGCCCAAGAAGAACGAATTGCCAGTCTTTTTTATGAATGGAAAAATTATTCGTGCTTAATGCAACAGTAGAAACAACTACGCACCCGATGGTCGAAAGCAAAAGCCCTGTAAAGTTCCATTGCCATCCGGAAATCATATACTGTGAAACAAAACTTGTTCCTGTTAATATGGCCCAACCAATCCAGGAGAGTATACTCGGCTGTACTTTGCCTTTGAATGTGTTGATGATGTAGAGTAGTTGGGAAATGACGAGTAATATACCGGCTAGCAGTGCAAGGATTTCTTCTGTTCGGTCTTGTGGAAAAGCCATTTTCAGGTGTGGTTGACTATGCTAATGTAGAAATTTAATTTCACCACGAGAACACGAGTGCCACAAGGAATCACGAGAAGAACTTGTGATTCCTTGTGGCGCTTGTGTTCTCGTGGTAAACAATCATTAGCAAAAAAAAGCAGTAGTAATGATATTCGCTACTATGTAACTAAATCTCAAAAATTGCACGAAGCAAGATTTATACTAATCTTACATCCCCAGCTGCCTAACGAAACTTCCGCGACGATGAACGACAGCATCTAGAGTCATCCCTGCGGGATATACCATTCTCTATTCATTTTAATTTTAGATGGCCTCTAGAATGCCGAAGTATATTTCCCTGACTTTGGCTTTACAAACCGATTAGCCAGCGGTCGTGCGGAAACAATAGCAAAGAGTCCCACAATGGTTTTTATCGCCATTGTCCAAACAGAGCTTGTATCATATGCTGCATGCCAACCGGCCGTTTTCTCAGCCTGGATATATGCTCGCAACTTGACAATGAAATCCGGCAACGTCCAGGCAACAAGAATAAATCCGGTGATGAGCATAGCTATTTCATAAATGACAACAGGTTCCGCAAAGAGTTGAATGTTCTCTTCAAAATCTTCGGCTTTGCAAATTTTTCGCACAATCATTTTTGCTTTCAAAAAAATAAATAACGCAAAAGCTAAATTGATTAGAACGTTTACGACTGAAATTACAAATGACATTCCCCAGTCAGCCGCGTCTTCCATTCCCTGTTTTCCGGCCTGAACGGCAAAATCAGCCGTCATAACGAGCATAGTCACCGTGGATAGGAAGGCTGTCACAAACAGGTAGATTCCAAGTATTCTTAGAGAGATTTCGTAGATGTCGGCTTTTTTCATGAGGGAAATTTATTCAAAGGTTTTAAATAGTATCAAGTCGAAGACATTCCTGCAGGAAAAATACTCATTTGCTATGACATCAACTGGAGGTAGAGTAAGGTGTCTCTTTAGATTTCCGGAGAGTATGGCACTCTAAAGAGGGCCAAGTTGACGGACGGTATTAATCGGCCGGGACGTCATTTCTTAGTTTACGGTCGGGATTACTGCGGTTATGTATAAAATTAAAGTATTGAATATCAGTAAAATATCGGAAAAGGAAATATTTTTCTTGCTAATACATAAGAAACAGATGTATAATTGCGTTAGGTAAACAAATGGCCATGATCTATTCTTCTGAATTAATAAAGGGAACGCTAAAGACAATCATCCTCAAATTGCTTCGCGATAATCCGAGAATGTATGGGTACGAAATGACGCAACGTGTGAAAGAACTCACCGGCGATAAAATTCAACTCACCGAAGGCGCTCTCTACCCAACCTTGCACGCAATGGAAGCCGAAGGAATTCTTCAAACCGAATCCGAATACATCGGCAAGCGTGTACGAAAATACTATTCACTCACTCCCAAAGGAAAAACCAAAGGCGAAGAGAAGATTTCGGAGCTGGCGGATTTTTTGGAGACGATGAAGTTTCTGATTGGCGCCCAAACTTCGATTAGTTGATTCGTTGATTAGTTAATTAGTTGATGGTTCCTACTTATTTGAAATTGTCTTGTTTCATAGTTACGAACTTGATGGAGAAAAAAATCGATTTCAATACTCGACAGATTTTTACCAATCAACTAATATACACCGATAACACACTGCCATTCCAATTAGTAACAACCATCAACTAATTAACTAATCAACTAATCAACTAATCAACGAATTAACGAATTAACGAATCAACTAATTAACGAATTAATAAAAATGTACTCACTTACCGATCAACAAATAGATTGGATTCTCGATGACTTGAGACGTCGTGGCATCGAGACGGAGGACCTGCAGTTAAACCTCCTGGATCATATTTGTTGTATCGTCGAAGGTGAACTCGAAGAAAACGGAGACTTCGGGCAATTCTACTCAACCATCATTACTCGCTTCTATAAACGAGAGCTGATGGAAGTAGAGGAGGAAACTCAATCTCTGCTACTATTTAAAAACTACTACACAATGAAAAAAATAATGATGACAAGCGGAACCATTTCCGCTGCCCTCACTGCATTAGGTATTCTATTTAAGTTTATGCATTTCCCCGGAGCAGCGTTTCTGCTTCTTCTCGGTATCGTTTCGTTCAGTCTGGTCTTTCTTCCACTGTTACTCACTCTGCGAATTCGCGAACGTAAAGAAATCAAAGAACGAATCATCGTTGTAACCGGTGTTATTGCCGGTAGCATGTTAAGTCTTGCTGTACTGTTTAAAATTCAGCACTGGCCTTTCGCAAATATCATGGGATTCTCAGCCGTCCTCATGTTTGCCCTGCTCTTCCTTCCGCTGTATTTCTTTACCGGCATCAGAAATCCAATGAACAAAGAAAATGTAATCGTCAACTCGCTCATCATCATCATGGGTTGCGGACTTTTCCTTACGCTAGTCAGAACGAATCAAAATCAGCAGCGTATTCAGGCCGATCGTACACGCGATTACCTTCAGCAAGAACAATTACTTGCTCATGAACGAATGCTGACAAGCATCGACTCCGCTAAAGTTCTGGCCGAAGAAGCAAAATCGATTAATCAGTTATGTGATGACATCAAGAAAAAGCTTATCAAGTTCGATACCGGCCTGGAGATTAATCCTGCCACAGCGTACGATGATAAAATTATTCTCACCGAATCTATCGCCAACGACTATTTCAGCCGCGAAACAGAGATGAGCAATAAAATCGATCAGTTGCGTACTTCATTAAGCAATTACAATCAAAAACTTTCTCCCGGAATGGCGCCATTGCCCTGATAACCTAGACTCAAAAGAGCTTCGTACAGTTACTGCATTGGAGGGATTGGTGAGGATTCAGCTTTCGTTGTTGCAGAATACGCGCGTGGCGAGATAGTTTAATATTTTACCACGAGAACACGAGTGGCACAAGGAATCACAAGGCTCTCGTGATCCTCACAAACCTTGTGTTCTTGTGGTGAAAAAATAAGGAGTTACACTTTTACGGACGATTATTTGTCGAGCACATCGAGATAGTGTGTAATATTTTACCACGAGAACACGAGTGGCACAAGGAATCACGAGGCTCGTGATCCTCACAAACCGCTCGTGTGAAAAAGAGGAGTTACACTTTACGGACGCTTATTTACACGTGATTTTACCCGAGAACACGGGGCACAGGAATCACAAGACTCTCGTGATCCTCACAAACCTTGTGTTCTTGTGGTGAAAAAAAAGGAGTTACACTTTTACGGACGATTATTTGTCGCGCACATCGAGATAGTGTGTAATATTTTACCACGAGAACACGAGTGGCACAAGGAATCACGAGGCTCTCGTGATCCTCACAAACCTCGTGTTCTTGTGGTGAAAAAATAAGGAGTTACACTTTTACGGACGCTTATTTATCGAGCACATCGAGATAGTGTGTAATATTTTACCACGAGGACACGAGTGGCACAAGGAATCACGAGGCTCTCGTGATCCTCATAAACCTTGTGTTCTCGTGGTAAAAAAAGCATTAATCGAAAGCAATCTCCATAAAGAGCAAATACTGCCTAAACTCCTCCGGAATTTCAACCTCCGGATAAACAGGAATATCTTTAAAACCAAAGCTACGATAGAGCGCATGAGCAGCTTCCATAAACTTCGGACTATCTAACCGAACTTTTTGATAACCTTTTTCTTTCGCAGCATCTAACAAAGACGTGAGGATCGCGCGACCGGCACCAACTTTTCTAAACGAAGGATCAACATACATTCTTTTGATTTCTCCTATCTCTGAATTAATAGCTTTCAGACATCCAATGCCACAGGCTTTTCCATCGATGAAAGCAAGAACTAATCGTCCGTTCGGAGGAAGAAATTTTGCAATCAGTTTTATATCTTCTTCAACAGTTTCTTTTGGATTGTGTGGATGTACACCAAAGAGTCGTTGCATTTCGCCATTTCCCCATGTCAGATACTCGGTCCAGAGATGACGAATATTATCAATATCGGATGGGAGTGAAGCATCCCGTATTTCAAGAGCGAGTGCCTGAGTCATATTTGCGATAGTTTATTTGGACTTTCTTCCAAAGAATATAATTTTCAATGTTTACGTTGCTATGCACTTTTATTAGACCATACCATACTTTAAAATGAATTGCTTATTCAAGCATTTGCAATATTCTATTTCGTAGTGCTTTTATATTTGCAGTTTCGGCATTTGACAGGAAAATAAATGTTATATCCTTATCCGGCAATCGACACATTATGTGCGAATTTCCGGGATGGCCGCCGGTGTGGTAAAGTAATTTTCCCGATGGCGTATCTTTGATAAACCAACCAAAACCATAGCTGATGTTTGGATTTGTTCGTGCATAAAGGATCTGTCCGTTAAACTTAGGTTCAGTGATAGATTCTTGTTGGATTTCACAAGGTAAAAGTTTACACTCTTTAAGTGCATTATCCCAAATTGCCAAATCTCTTACCGTTGTAACTACTGAGCCATCGCCATAAAAATCTCCTAAGTAAAAAACGAAATTGTATTTATTTTGAAGATGGGCATAGTTAAATTCACCGGCATCAAAAACGTGACCGATAGCAAGGTTTTTATTTTGTATTCTGCGAATATCCGTGACCATGTAAGCATATGTGCTATTCATCTTTAATGGCTTAAAAATGTTCTGATCCATAAAGTCCCGGTAACTCATGCCTGAAACATTCTCAATGATGGTAGCTAAAAAATCATAACCAATGTCTGCATACTGAAACTGCGTACCGGGTTCAAACTGCAGTGGCATTTTATGTTGAATCAAATATTCTAATACTTCTTTATTTCCATTCGACTTATTTGTATCTAAATTGGGCCTGATCTCATCCCAAAAATTCGGAAGCCCGGAAGTGTGTGTAAGAAGATGCCTTATGGTGATATTCCTGTAAGGGAATGTTGGGATATACGAGCAAACCAGGCTATCATAATTCAATAAATTCCTGCTTTTCAAAATCATTATTCCATATGCAGTAAACTGTTTTGAAATGGAGGCGACTTGAAATGAGTTGCTACTAGATAGGAGAAATTTATTTACGGCATCGGCATATCCATAACTTTTTTCAATAAGCACTTTTTTGTTTTTGGTGATTAAAATATTTCCAAAAAATGGTGATGCGGAATAAGTACTGTCAATTACATAGCGGATACTATCAATGTTTTGCGCAAAGAAGACATTGTAAAGAAAAAGAAGTTGAAATATTAGTTTCCATTTCATCGGTTGCTGTGATTTGACATTTAAGGTATGATAGGTTAGCAATATCCTAAGCAGGAAAATTTATATTTACAATTGAAGTACGCTTGTTCGGATATTTTTGGCAATCAATTATCATTAATGGGAGAGTAAAGATTAATGATTACTTGCAGTTATTATAGTTGTAAATTTATCCAACTTTACGAGAGAGAATGAACTGACCATTAAATTTCCATCGAATGAAGATAAAAACGCAAACAATGCCATTGAACTATTCAATTCGACAAAGCATTCTCGTGATCCTCACAAACCTCGTGTTCTTGTGGTAAAAAGAATCACTGAGTAGCACCGCTTACTCCTTTAATGAAGCCAATCACTCCGTTCATATAAACCTGCTGATCATCCCACATAGATAAATGGCTCCCATTAGGACAATACAGATACAGTCCATTCTTAACAAGTTTGCTCTGCTCTTCCATTGCTTTCGGATCCATTGTGTCATATTTAGCTCCGATCATTAATGTAGGAACAGTGATTTCATGTAAACGATTTTTTACGTCCCATTTTGCCAGGCGACCGCTGATTCCAAATTCGCTTGGGCCCTGCATCATTGTATAAATTTCACCATTGACATGTTTCATAGATCTGTTCAACCCATCCGGCCAGTCTTTCAAGCGACAAATATGTTCGTGATAATAATTTGGCAGGAGTAACTCCATGTATCGCGGACTAGCAAAATCCTTTTTTGCTTCTAAACTTTTTATTTCAGCAAGAATTTCCGGTTTCATTTGTTTTGCAAGAACGTCATCAGCATACTTCCCATAGTCAGGAGCACTGGCCATCATATTTGAAATCAGCAATCCTTTTATATTGTTTTGATATTTCAGCGCATATTCCATTGCTAAAATACCTCCCCACGAACTACCCAGCACGAAAAAATTTGTACTGTCGGCGCCAATTGCCCGACGTACCTGTTCTACTTCTTCGACAAATCGTTCCGTCGTCCATAAACTGCTATCCGTTGGTTGGTCGCTGTAATATGATCCAAGTTGATCGTATTCATAAAACTCAAATTCCTGTCGTTGAAAAAATGTTTCAAAGCATTCCATATACTCATGAGTCATTGCAGGACCGCCATGCAACAGAAGTATTTTTTATTTTCGGATTATTCCCGAAGCGTTTTGTCCAAACTTTAAAATCACCAACAGGTGTTTGAATTGGAATCATTCTTACCCCGGCCGATTCAATTGAGTCGCCATAGTTGAAATAGTCAGTAACCGGAGATCCGTTCGATGGTTTGTTTTGAGTGCATGATGCGCAGAATAAAATAATGCCGAGAGTTATTAGTAATCTCATGAAAGTTATTTTTCGAGTTTATTGATTGAAATGTACACCTTTTCCGAAAGGATGCAATTAGATTTTCGAAAAAATTAAATTGGAAACGGATGGTCACTTCCAAATTTTAAAATTCAGCTTAAATTTCCTCTTTCCAGCAACGAAAACCAATCAATAAAAAGCAAGGCGCAATGAGTAGGACACCGATAACCAAACTGGCAATCGATTTCCAGGAAATTGCTTCGGACATCATGCCCTCATAATTATCGGATGCAAATTTCCCAAGATGAACGGCGATAGAATCACTAATAAATTTGCCGATAAAAAAGCCGGATAATCTGAATTGGTTTTATTCGTGCCATTCCGCCTGCTAAAAATAGGGGAGTTGTCGGTAATGGTAAAAGTGAATAAGCTATTATGATCAATTGACTTTTCCAACCCTTCTCTTTCATTTTATCGCCGAGAAATTGAATTTCTTTGTTTTTTTTTGGTTTGAATACTTTATCGGCTAAGTATGGGATGTAAAGCGTAAGCACATATCTGCCAAGAATCGATCCAGCCACGCCAATAATAATTACCAGCCATGTATTCAAGTGAAACATGATCTGCAAAGGAACCATAATGGAAAAAGCCGGAGGAAACGGAATAGGAACTACATCAAATAAAACGACCCCAGAAAAACCAACAAATATTTCCACCACATAGTTTGTCTGATATTTAATTTCGGAATGAAATATATTCCGGGTGTTGTAAAGGTGCGATTTTTATTTCATTCTAATGTATTTATATACGAGATTAGAAAAGGTGAGGCAAAAGACTTTGTTATTGCAAAAAGGGTTTGTCGACCGCGATTCCATTCTAAATTCTACAGCTTACCTGGCGTTAAAAGACCCCTCGTGATCCTCTCGCGGCTCGTTTTTTTTTCCCACCACGAGAGCACGAGTGCCACGAGGGATCACAAGATTCTCGTGATCCTCACAAACCTCGTGTTCTCGTGGTGAAAAATTTAAAAACAAATTAATTCCACCACAAGAATCTCGTGATCCTCACAAACCTCGTGTTCTTGTGGTAAAAATCTTAACTAACAAACAAATCCCACCACAGGAATCTCGTGATCCTCACAAACCTCGTGTTCTCGTGGTGAAAAATTTAACTAAGAAACAAATCCCCCGACAAGAATCTCGTGATCCTCACAAACCTCGTGGTCTCGTGGTGAAAATCTCAACTAACAACGAGCAGCTACCGCTTAACCGTACCCTCAAACAAATTAGTTAAAAAAGCTTTTGACTTTTTGCTCTCCACTTTAAACCCAAAGTAAATCAGCAGATAGCCAAAAACAAACATAATGAATGGAATAAATGCTCCGGGTGTAATTTTGTGATTCATTATTTCATTGAGACGTTGCAGAAGGTTAATGATTATTGCCATGCAGATAACTCCAACAATCCCTAACCAAAATATCATAAACCCAATCACCACCTTCGCAGGTCTCATATAAATCGAAATTTCGGTCTCGCCAAGGTAGGAGGAGACCGTACCTTTGATCTGAGGGAGAAAGGAGTTTCTGTAATTAATAATCCGATGAATTTCGAATTTATTTTCTGTCAACACTCCGAAATAAGGCTTACTTGATTTTATGTTAAAATAAGATCCAATCCCTTTTCTCTTTGGCTCCAAATTATCTGTTAAACGTTTCATTACTTCTTCATAAGATAGTTTGCTGGTGATTACAAATTTTTCAAAGGGCAGGTATTTCTGAAAACTCATCTGTTGGGGATTATAAACGTTTCCGTTTTAATGAGGATGGAGATCTAAGATAGGAAAATGTTCTTTAATGGCGGGCTGGTTGTAAAAGGCGCTTATTAAGTTTACCACGAGCACTCAAGTGGCACAAGGAATCACAAGAAGGTCTCGTGATTCCTTGTGCCCCTCGTGTTCTCGTGGTGAAAAAACTATTAGTATTGGATTAAATCTGTTTCCTTCTTAATTCTCTCCAAACTCTCCATCAAATACGCTAATTCCTCCATGGTATTAAACGCCTGAAAAGAAAATCTCAAAAAGCTTTTTTCGCGAAGTCGCATCACCGGAATTTCAATTTTATACTGCTTGAATAAATGTTTTTGTAATTGCTCGGGCTTTGTCGTGTAAACTTCGGCGCTGCACATCTGTCCGTAGAATTCATTTGTCAGCGGAGCAAGCGGTTGTGTGCCGAGAACTTTATAAAATTCAGGAGCAGCATTCAGGACGTTCTGCTTGCACTTCGCGGAAACGGTTGCCCAGTTATTTCGCTGCATAAATTCAATGGACTTCGGAATTGTTAAGTAGGCCGAAAAATCGCGTGTACCATTGAATTGATGATAATCGAAATATTGTGAGCCGGAAGGAGTCGCACTTTCATATCCCCACGAAACAACGAGCGGGTCGAGCTGATTCTGAAATTCCTTCCTTGTAAACAGAAACGACGAACCTTTCGGTGTCATCATCCATTTATGACAAGCGCCGACAAAGAAATCGGCTTGAAGTGTCGAAAGATCCAGGTCAATATGTCCGGGTACATGCGCTCCATCGACGATGGTAATCAATCCTCTTTTCTTCGCTTCTTCACAAATTTCTTTCACCGGAAAAATGAGACCGGTGCTGCTGGTGATATGGCTGATAAAAACAACTTTCGTTTTATCTGTGTAGCCTTTCCAGAAATTTTCAATGAACGATGCTTTCGAAGTAATCGGCAGATCTATTTTTTGCTGGATGTAGGACGCGCCGATTTGTTTGCAGTAGTATTTCCAAGTACGGTCCATGGCGCCATATTCCAGATCGGTACTCAGGACTTCATCGCCCTTTTTCCGCCGATGTTTTTGCTATGATGTTTCCTCCGAATGTTGGATTTGGAATAAAAATCAAATCTTCTGCATCGCAGTTTATAAATTTTGCCAAAGCCAATCTGGAGTTGTTTACATATGTTGGACCATTCACGGCGATAAACTGCACGGGTTCTTTCTCGAGTATATACTGCCATTGAATGTAATCGTCGAAAATCTCTTTCGGACAAGCACCGTAGGAACCAAAGTTGAGAAAGGTAATATCGTCTTGTAGGAGGAAGTGAGATTTCATTTTGAAAGGGTATTTAGTTGGAGAAACAACATTCTGATTTTGTGGGAATGGTGTATGCTATGTGTGGTCAAAATTAATCATTATTTGCCTGATACAAACTTTTGAGTCCGTAGAATTATGAGTTTACTGCGAGAGTGGGCGATATTTGAGTTTACAAGAACACGAGCGGCACAAGGAATCACGAGACCTTCTTGTGATTCCTTGTGCCGCTCGTGTTCTCGTGGTGAAAAACTCCTTAAACCTTAAACCTTGAACTTTAAACCTTGAACATTAAACCCTCTAACCTCAATCCCCCTTTGTATTTTCCTAAATAATATTATTTTTACGTCAAATCCTCGTCCGATGAAAAACTTCTTTCTTTTGGCAATTCTCCTATGTGGCTTTTTCCTTGTAAGCGATGCACAAATTCCAAACTGGCAATGGGCGCAAACGATTGGAGGTCCAAAGGATGATAACGGACGAAGTGTTGCTACTGATAGCAGATCGAACGTCGTTCTTGTAGGCGACTTTCTCAGCGACTCAATTTCCTGCGGCGGACAATATTTTCAAAATGTAAATCCATCAGGAGGTATTATAAACCAGTATATGCTTTCGGATGTTTTTGTGAGTAAGTATGATTCGGTTGGGAATATTCTGTGGACAAAAACATTTGGTGGCGATAGCACTGATATAGCCGCATGTGTTACTATCGACGAGGCAGACAATATTATCGTAGTAGGAAAATTCAATGGCCCAACGATGGTTGTCGGAAGCATTGTGCTTACAAAACCGCCAACTCAAGGAGCGTTCGATGCTTTTATTTTTAAATTGGATCCAAATGGAAATGTGTTGTGGGCTAAAAGTTTTGGAGGCTCAGCACCTGACGAAGGCAGAACGGTCACAACTGACGAAAATAATAATATCTATATGGGTGGCATTTTCTGGAGTGCGAATGTTAATTTTGGCGCGAATACTTTTTCCTCAGTTGGTGATGATGATATTTATATAACGAAATATTCAAGCACAGGAACTGCAATTTGGACAAAAGTATTTGGCTCTTCTCTCAGCGAAACCGTCAACGATATTTGCGCTGATAAACAGGGCTACATTTATTTTACAGGTGAATACAGAGAATCAAACTTGACTATTGGAACATTATTGCCGGCAAATTTCGACGGCTCTCCAACAACTGAAGTGTATGTTTCGAAAATGGATATTAATGGGAATGTCATCTGGACAAACACGGCGAATTGCTAAGCCCCGATTATGTGAGAGGAGTGGCTGTCGATCTGCAAAAAAACGTGCTGATTACCGGCCGATTTGCAGATTTTTACCTAGACATCGATGGTTATGTTTTTCCCGGCGATCAAATCAGTAACCCTAATTGTACAAGTGGTTCCGGATTTTTCTTGATTAAATTTGATAGTGTTGGTACGTTTCAATGGTTTCAAACAATTTCAATCTCCAAGGAGGAAGTTGGACTATCTGTAAAAACGGATAAGCAGGATAATATTTTTGTTTCTGCATTTGGCCGCGGCGATACCTTGTTGATTGACACAATAATGAAATACAATCTTCCAAACAGCGCTACTTTGTTATTAAAGTATGATCCGAATGGCCATATCATCTGGCAAAAAACTTTTGGCGAAGCCGATCACGTTGGCTACGGAGATACAGAAGCGGATATTGATATTTCGAAGCAAGGCATATTATTTTTAGGAGGCACTTTCTTTAAACAAACTTATACGATGGATGGCGTTACAGCAAGTAATTCAACCATATATACAACGGAGCCTTTTGTTGCTAAATTAGAGTCGCTCAACAATCCTAGCGTAGGCATACAAGATTTTTATATCGAGCACGAATACCTTCTCTACCCAAATCCTACACAAGACAAAGTTACCCTCGAGCTGAACGACGAACACTCAGTATACAATCTTACTTTGTTGAATGCACAAGGCCAATTTGTGAAGGAGTGGAAAAATCAAAAGGGAAATATTTCACTATCCCTCGAAGAAATACAAAGCGGGATTTATTTCCTTAAAATATCGAATTCAGTAAGTGTTGAAATGGCACGAGTTGTAGTGTATCGATAAAGCATTTGTGATTCTAATCAGCATGTAGCTTTACACTCTCGTACTCCTCTACAGGATATTGGGGCTATTGAAGGAGAGCCTCGTGTAATCTTGTGCCCCTCGTGTTCTTGTGGTGAAAAAAGGGAGTTCTCAAAGCTGGTGAAGGTTAACAATTATGCCGGATAGGAAGTATACTATTCACTTACGAGTTGCCCGTCTTTAAACACAAGCTTCCGCTGCACACTTCCATCTTTGTTCCATTGAATCCAAACCCCTTCATTTTCCCATTCACGAAAGCACCTTCAAATTTCTTTTCTCCACTTATGTACCATTCTTTCCAAATCCCATTGGCAAGTCCATTAGTAAAATGTTCTTCAGCTACAATTTGGCCGGACTCTGCTTTTTTGATTGCTGTGCCGGTAAATAGGTGATCATTGTAATAAACGAAGTCCCCTTTACGTAGATAGTCAGATTTTTGGATTGTGTCTTGAGAGATGGCGAAAAGAGGTATATTAATAAGCAGGAGGAGAATCAATCTATTCATTGACGTACATTTTAGAAATTCGAAGTTGAAGCATTCAACGGGAAGATGGCTGATGTATTAGCTTTATGATTTATTTTCGCGCAAAGACACTTTAGCGGTATCTAAGAATTGACGAATATCAATTTGTGTTTTTTAATTAGTCTGTTTTTGAGAGCAGATATTTATCCAATGGAGCTTGCATTCTACAAGAATAAAAACATTTTCGGAGCATGAAGCGCTGTTAAGTTACAAATGTGTTTATGGCAGATTAATTTATTTCCTTAACGTGTTTCTACGCCACGATTAATATCTTTGAATACGATCATGTCGCCGATTCGATTGGAAGCTCCTGTATAGAAGCCGGTTTCGGCTGCAAATTCTTTTGGGTTATTGAAAGTGCCGAGAAGAATATCAAAGATAGGAAGGTCAGAATAGTTGAATGCATGAACACCTTTTTCATGATGAACAGAGTGCGATTCGGGTCTTTGAAAATGTATCCCATCCATTGTGGAGTTTTAATATTTGCATGCTGGATAACGGCAAGAAATGTCCATTCCGTAAATTGCATAAATTGTTGCTTGAACAGTAAACCCGCCTGCAACAACCAGTGCCAACTTGTTAAGAATGTGAAACCGATCATATCCATTGGACTAAAAAAGAAGGCACCATAAGTATCTACACGTTCCGCACTGTGATGCATTTGATGAAAAATGCGCCACAATACATCGCTCTTATGCATTGAACGATGCCAAATGTATACTCCAAATTCATAAATCAGAAGTGCGACAATAGCCCCTCCTAAATCGCCAAGGAACGAGAGATTAAAAAGTTGGTATTGTGAAAGTGTATCATTCCAAAACATCGGAAAATAAGTAGACAGGAAAAAGTAAATCACAAAAGATAATATTCCTTTAATTTTCCAGTATTTTATTTTCGGTAAAGGTCTTCCGGGAAATAACTCTTCCGCAATCATAAGAACTGCGAAAATACTTATCACGATGATGGATGCGGGGTCCATTAAAATTTGTAGAGGGCTTGGGACGTTCATGAATTTATCAATCGTGGTTTTGTTGTTTGAGATTAGTTTGCAAATTAGGTACCGATGTTTCGGAAGCTGGCAATAATACTATCTAGGCTACTTATCATAAGCTTTGTCAATTATTGCTTTCTCCCGGCCATACATAAAATAGGATTTGTCGAGCTCGATTTCAAATTGGTTGTAAGGAAAAGTTTTAATTAGTTTTTTCCTATAGGTCATTGTACAATTTGTTGAACTCGGGGTATTGTTTTTGTTGCACTCAATACAAATATCTTTAAGTCCTTTATCATAGACGTTGGTGTATTTAATTATAGAGCTGTCCGAATTGTAGTAAAGCATTGATTCATTCGATCCCCCGTTCAAAAAGCGTGACATTATTAGATTTGTGTCACTGCTGTAATAGTAAGTATCTAGTCGACGTTCATAGATTTGATGAACATTTTCAATTGTCCGCCATTCGCCAATTTTTATATCATCTCTATATTGTCCATACACATAGTCTTGAACGAAATCTCCTTTTTCCAGCTCGTCCGGTTTGTCGGCAGGATTGTATTGAACAGTGTAGTAAATCCACCAGCCCTGTTTGTTTCCATAAATGTCTTTGCAATTAATAGAGTCAGGAATAGAGTCTGGTAGTATATGGAAAAGTTTTCGATTATACTTCTCACATGTCTGAGAAAACGCTTGGGAAAAAATAAAAACGAAAACTAATGTTTGTAAAATTCTCATTTGTCAATTGTTCATGCGTTTTCAAATATTTCAGCTAACGTTTAGCCTTCCTGACGGACACCCCGTTCTCTTCAATCGAAGATAGAATTTTCTTTGCGAGGAAGCAAGCGGGAATTAGAGGCATCACTGGTAGGCGCAATGTTTAACGTATTTGCCCACTAACTTTCGCTAGGTAAACATTCAAGCGTCATTCCGCAGGACCTAGCATATACCACAAAGAGGCTCGCTAATTTCCGGCAGGAATGCCGCTTGATGACGTACCAAATTTCAAATTATGAAGTTAATTTCCGATCAACATTGGGCTGCGTTGCATCATGGAAGGCAAAGTGAAATCCGGCGTATATGCTTGAAGAATATTTTAATGCCACCCATTTATTTTCTAATTTCGTTGAATTGATTTTCCTTAAAAAGTAAATAATGAAAAAAGTGGGTATCATCGGTTGTGGCTGGCTTGGCTATCGAATTGCTGAAAAGATTTCCGGTCAGTATGAAGTTTTTTCAACAACATCTACTCAGGGAAAAGTTGAAAAATTGACAGTAAAGGGGTTTAAGCCAACGATTGTAGATTTTTCTGATGAAATAATAATAAAGGATATCGTGCAGTGGGATGTTCTTACAAGCTTAGACGTAGTCATTATCACTATTCCATTTTCCGAGAAGTCTTCAGTAGATAATAGACTGGATAATTTATTTTCATTTATAGGTGATTTTAAAGGTCAGTTATTTTACACGAGCTCAACAGGAGTTTATCCAAATATTGAAAAGGAGTATTTGGAAGCGGATGTCTCTCCGACGATCTTACGGTCGAGAGAAGGATAAAACAAAAATATCCACAAGTAAATATTTTAAGATTGGCAGGATTGATGGGCGATGATAGACTTTTAAGAAATTATAACGTAGGCGATTTAGATTTTGCTGTCAACCACATTCATTACGCAGATATTTGTAGGGTGCTTGAAAAAATGATGGAGCGACAATTAATGTCGAAGTTATACAATGTGGTAGCCCCAATTCATCCAACGAAGGCCGAAGTAATAAATGCTCAAAACAATATTGATTCTTCAGGGATGAGCGTGTTAAGAGGAAAAACAATTTCGTCTGCTAAACTGATTGCGGAATTGGATTTTGTTTTCAAATTTCCGGACCCGAGAGAATTTCATTTATAAATTGGAAATATGCGTAGCGCGGGTACTTATTACTTATATGCAATCAGAATAACTTCTATAGAATTCTGCGTACTCTATCTCGGCGCAATGTTAATCAGATTTACCGACTCACATTAGATTACGAAACCCATCAGTGATAATCTACCTATTAGCATTTACCACGCTGCGCATTCTTAATTTCTGACAAGAATGACGCTTGACGATCTGCCTAATTTGTGACTATGAAGCTAATTTCCGCTTAACATTCCGCCGAACCTAAGGCGAGAACGAAAGTCCTGTCACTTAAGATTCCTACTAGCCATGTGTTCTATTCTTACACATTTTTATCTATTGCATTCCAAAGCCTCTCAAAAGTTTCGCTGCTGATCTCGGCAGCATTAAAGCGAGTTATAAAATCATTCAGTAGTAAATTATTATCCGTCCAATAACCGTAGTTGTTCTTGAATGGCATTATCATTATTACTTCCCCTTCTTTATCTATTCCAATTTCTCTTTGAGGAATTCCCGTTTCCGTTCAAGTTCCAACATCCAACGTACTACGGATGCAATTTTACTTCAAAATCGGGGTTTGCTTTTGGAATTACCTTTTCTATTATACCGATAAATACCTTTTTTAACGTACGTTTTACTGCGCCTTCCTTTGATGCTTCAATAGGATTTATAGGTTCGTCAAATTGTATATAGGTCATTGCCATAAATACCGATACCGTTTTTGCTTACGCTTGAAAATTTGGTTGTATTCACAATGTAAGAATTAATTATGAATACATGTATGGTTCTTCAGCGTACGCCAAACGTTTCACATTCTCTAACACATGTTTCATATAGGTTTTCCAAAAGGTGTTTGCAAATAGCAAATTTAACGGATAAAAAATCGCAATATCGGAATGCAAAGTATACGTGTATTCAATCAGTATTTTGTTCTTCTCGATCTCTGTTGTTTTCCATACTGCAGTGAATCGCGAAAACCCCAGCATCCACGACTGAAAATCGCTGACTTCAAACTTCCAGTAATCGTTTTCTTTTCGTTCAAGAATCGTGTCGACCGAAACAAAGCCGCCTTTTTGTGTCAATGATTTGGCCGCAAAGACTTTTTTATTTGATCCGACTTTTCCCCAGTTCTCATCGTCGGTGCAATGAGTTACTCGTGGCATTAGGCCATAGCCGGTATGAATTTTTGAAACATCGCAGAGAAGAGGTGTTTTGAAAGCTCGTTCCAGGGAACAATTGAACGTTGTAGTTATTTTTACTTTTGTTTCCATGGGTTGTTTTTGCTAATCCTGCTTGGGTTAAGAGAGTGAGGTGAGAGGAGTTTTTTCACCACGAGAACACAAGGGGCACAAGGAATCACAAGGACCTTGTGCAATCTTGTGCCCCTTGTGTTCTTGTGGTAAAATAACCACCGCCCAATTTTCACATTTACTAATTTCCGAATTTGCTAAGGGTGAAGTGAGTGGTGTGAGTGGATTTTTTCACCACGAGAACACGAAGGGCACAAGATTGCACAAGATTCTTGTGATTCCTCGTGGCCCTCGTGTTCTTGTGGTAAAATAACCACCGCCCAATTTTCACATTTGCTAATTCAAGATGGCAGCCACCCCCGGCAACGTCTTCCCCTCAATATACTCAAGCAGCGCACCACCTCCGGTAGACACATAAGAAACTTTATCCGTAAAATTAAATTTGCTAATCGCCGCTGCAGAATCTCCACCGCCGATGAGACTGAATGCTCCGGCTGATGTTGCAGCAACAATTGCCTCTGCAACCGACTTCGTTCCATGCGCAAATTTTTCAAATTCAAAAACGCCGGCAGGACCGTTCCACAAAATAGTTTTTGAGCCTTTGATGGCGTCGGCGAAAAGTTTTTCGGATTTCGGACCGATGTCGAGGCCCATCCAGCCGTCGGGAATTACATTGATGTCGCAGGTTTTGGATTCGGCATTGGCGTCGAACTTGTCGGCGATGATGGCGTCGACGGGTAAAACTAAGTTCACGCCTTTTGCTTTTGCTTTTGCGATGATTTCTAATGCGAGATCTAATTTATCGGCTTCAACCAACGATGAACCTATCGTGCCGCCTTGTGCTTTGATGAATGTAAATGCCATTCCGCCTCCGATAAGCAAATTGTCAACTTTATTCAGCAGTTGTTCGATGATGAGAATTTTATCGGAAACTTTCGCACCGCCCATGATGGCTGTGAATGGTTTCTCGGCGTGCAATAAAACTTTGTCGGCATTCTTCAACTCGCCGGCCATTACGTAACCGAAATATTTTTTTCCGGGGAAATCATCGGCAATCACTGCTGTCGATGCGTGAGCACGATGAGCTGTTCCGAAAGCATCGTTTACATATACAGTTCCTAACGCTGCTAATTTTTTCGCAAAGTCAGGATTGCCTTTTTCTTCTTCTTTATAAAAACGTAAGTTCTCGAGTAAGAGTACATCGCCGGGCTTTAACGATGACGATAACGATATCGCTTGTTCTCCGATGCAATCGTCGGCGAATTGAACAGGACAACCTAAAAGATCCGACAAGTGTTTCACCAAATGCTTCAACGAATATTTTTCCGCCGGTCCTTCTTTCGGACGACCTAAGTGCGACATCAAAATCACCGAGCCGCCATCACCTAAAATTTTCTTAATCGTCGGCACCGCTGCCGTCATGCGATTGTCGTCGGTAATGTTGTACTCTTTATCTAAAGGAACGTTGAAGTCAACACGGATGAGGGCTTTTTCGTTTTTGAAGTTGTGGTTGTCGATTGTTTTCATAGGGCAAAGATATTTTTTCCGCAGAAAGCGCAGAAATTTGTGTGAATCAGAAAATCATTGGAAGACAAGATTGTTTTAATAATTGGCCTGTAAACTCTTGACTTAATCTCAATCTGAAAAATAAAAATTACCAATAAGCACTAAGCACAATCAATAAAGACCACAAGCTTTCTGCGATTTCTGCGAAATTTCTGCGCTTTCTGCGGGAAAAAAATTCGTTTTCTGCGGGAAAATATTAGTTGTAAGCGCACAATCCGGCCCCGGCGAAAACGGCCTCTTACAAAACTGCCACTTAAACCCAAAGAAAAAATCAAACGCCTGTACATCGGACAAGCCAATGAGCTGAAGCAATCGATCAGAGCCAATCACGAAGAATTTATATCGCAATCCAATTCCCATCGATGGTTGTTTGAATTCGTATAAAGAGAAATTGACATTGCCTTCGAAGCTTCGTGTTTCGTAGCGGCCTGATAAATTAACCTGATCGGCGCGGGCAATCTGATTCGCTGTGAAATGAATTCTTTTCACAACAGATAAATTTCCGTAGATCTTCGATGTGAATGAATAATCAAATTGCGCACTCAACGCCGTCGGTAGCCACATGTAAAATCCTTTGTCCTCTACCGTTGCCGTCAGATTTGTTGCAATCAAAGGATTAATTCCACCTGCTGAAAAATCAGCAGAGTCAATCCCCGTCCACAAACGATCTGTTGTTGTCATCACATTCACGACTTGCGATTTGCGGAAATAGCGAATTGTTCCAAGATCCATCAGCGATACGCCAATTCTATAATCGTACTTTTTAATCTTGTCGTTCGAGCGATTGCATTCGAAGCCGCCGGAATTATGTTTCTTCATATAGGTTGCACCGAGCGTCGTACTCAATCCGGCGCCACGGAATGAAATCAAGCCGTCGTTGTCGATTGCATTTCCAATCGTTGCGTCGACGTTATGAAATACGGTGTTGAATGTATCGAGAATGGTGTATTCTGTTTTTCGGAAATCACCATAGAGACCATTCATTCCAATCAGTAAATTTCCTGTTGCTGCCCATTTTAAATAATGCTTTTCTGTATCGAAGCGCACTTTTCCATACGTACCGCCGAGTTCAATCCATGTGGCTTCGGCTAATGAAAATTTTGGCGCTGATGTGCGAATACCAAAAATATCCGGCGTGCGGAAATTGCCATAGAAAGCATAAGCCAGCGAAGTTGGAATATCAGTTAAACTCGCCTCCGTGCGGAAAGCGGAATGCAATCCCCACGCATGATCACCAAGATTCTTGATATACGAAGGACCGATGATTAAAATGTGCGAGTATCCCTGCTGAAGACCACCTCCCGTGCGAAAGAAGTATTGCTTTCCGGGAGCAACGTCGTTTGTAATTGTGCGAGGAATAATTTTATACCGTTGCGGAAAGTAGATGTAAGTATTCTCCGCAAAAAAATCGGCCGCAATAAAATTGATTTCATACTTATAAGGCGCCCCCACAATCGTCGATGGATTGAGGAAGATACCCATGTTGCCACTGTAGTTGCTGTTACTAATGCCCCACATTTCTTGCGAATAACCCTGGAGGCTATATAGTAACAGGAAGGCGAAGATGGCTTTTTTCATTCTTTTGATAATTCGTTGATTAGTTAATTCGTTAATTAGTTAATTAGTTGATGGTTCATACTAGATTGTATGGCCGTGTTTCATTGGGAGCTTTTCGGGCTTCTTTCTTCGATTTTATTTCCTTTTATCTTTAACGCAAATATCGTGTTTATAGTGCTTTCATTGATAAAAAGAGCATGACTTAATAGAATCCACAGAATTCCGTAGTTTCTATGATCGAATCCCCAAAATCCTGAATTTGAAACACTGCAGTTCCGAACAATCAAAACCATCAACTAATTAACGAATCAACTAATCAGCGGATGACTCCGGCACACCTATGAAACACTGCAGTTCCAAATAGTAAGAACCATCAACTAATTAACGAATTAACTAATCAACGAATTAAATACTATTTTTGCCACGATGAATTTTGCTACAGTAATCGGCCATGACGCGGTAAAACAGCGGTTAATGAATGCGGCTCGGGATAAGCGGGTTAGCCATACATTGCTGTTTTTGGGACCGGAAGGATCGGGGAATTTGCCGATGGCGCTGGCTTTTGCTCAGTATATGATTTGTGAAAATCCGGGCGAGAAGGATTCGTGCGGAACTTGTCCGGCTTGTATTAAGATGGCTAAGATGGTTCATCCGGATGTTACTTATTCTTATCCGGTTGCTTCGAAGGAGAAAATTACTAAACCTCGCAGTGTCGACTTCGTTGCTCAATGGCGTCAGGCTGTTTTGGCGAATCCTTATTTGTCGTACAACGACTGGATGGAGGCTTTAGATCTCGATAACAAACAAGGATTGATTTCGGTCGATGAGAGTACGGACATTATCAGTCGTCTCAACTTAAAAGCTGTTGAAGCGCCGTATCGTATCATTATCATCTGGCTTCCTGAAAAATTACATACTTCAGCAGCGAATAAATTGCTGAAGATTTTAGAAGAGCCGCCGTTAGATGCTTTGTTCTTTCTTGTTGCAGAAAATTACGAGCAAATTATGCCGACGATTCTTTCTCGTACACAGCTTGTCAAAGTTGGCCGCGTGAGCGACGAAGACATGTTCCGCATCTTGCATGAAAAGCATAATCTCGACAAGATTGCCGCACGACGAATGGTTCATCGCGCCGATGGTAATTACAATGAGGCCATGGTGCTCATCGAAAACCAGGAAGTCGACAACGATTTGAATAATCGCTTTTTAGTTTGGATGCGTCATTGTCTGAAGTTGAATGCAAAAGAGATTAGTGAGATGGCAGGGGAGTTTAGCTCCGAAAGTCGCGAGTCGCAGAAGAATTTTTTAAAGCATTCATTGGAGATTGCTCGTGAATGTTTGCTCATCAACTATGCCGATCGTTCACTCATTCGTCTCGAAGGACAAGATCTCGACAGCATACAACGCTTTGCGCCTTTTGTGAATTTGAATAATGCAGAGGAGTTTATTCATGAGTTGAATGATGCGGCTTTTCATATAGAGAGAAATGCGAATTCGAAGATGGTTTTTACGGATTTGTCGTTTCGGTTGTATAGGTTGTTGCAGGTGAAGTGATTTTTGTTTCGCGCAGAAATCGCAGAAAGTGCCTTGTGTTTCCCATCCCCAAGGGGACAAGCTCCAATCACGGAAATACACATCCCCAAGGGGACAGGCTCCAAAAACGGAAATATTCTTGTGAATCTTGTGGACCTTGTGATCTTGTGGTAAAAAAATTCTCCGATTAAAAATGACACTTCTTTCAAAACCGCTATTCAAAAAAATCCATAAACTCTATGGCCCGCCGCCGACGTGGTCGCGGCCGGAGGGATTTGTGTCGTTGTCGATGTTTATTCTCGAACAGCAGGTAAGTCTGGCTTCAGCAAAAGCGCATTTCGAAAAATTAAACTCTTACGTAAAGAAATTTAGTCCGAAAGAAATTTTAAAACTTTCGGATCAGGAAATGCGTGCATGTCAGATTAGTCGGCAGAAGACGAAATATCTCCGTGCTTTATCAGAGGCAATTTTGAAAAAGGAAATTGTTCTTGAAAAATTACGAGAGTTGCCGGAAGAAGAAGCCAGAGCTCAACTAATCAAAATTAAAGGCATCGGCAATTGGACGGCTGATGTATATCTCATGTTTGCTTTACAGTCGAAAGATATTTTTCCAATAGGTGATATCGCTCTTGTGAATACCGTTCGTGAATTAACGAAAGCCGACACAAAAGAGGAGATAATTGAGCTTGCAGAAACATGGCGTCCTAACCGAACTTTAGCATCTTTTTATTTATGGCACTATTATCTTAGTAAAAGGGGCAGAAGTTGATAGGATTCGCCGGAAATTAGATCAATTAAATATTGACTATCTTTGCAACAGATCAAACAATGTTCAACAAACAGAAAATATCCGCTTCCGCTTTAATGGCAATCTTGCTTTTGCAGGCATTGCTGTTTGCCTTTCATCAGGCTTCGGCGAGTTCGTCTGCCAAGACGGAGCAGCCGACGGAGATTTCTGCGTTTAATTTTGCCGGAACAACAGAAGGACAAATTTCAGGTTCGCCTACAATTCCTTCTTCCGGTTTTGTTTCATTAAACCAAAAGAGAGCACATTCCGGTTTTCACGACAGATTAATTCCTGCCTTTAGTAGCAGTGTTAAAGAAAACAGGTCAACAAATTTTTCGCAATCTGATTATAAAATATTTCTGCAGAGTTATAAAATACTTTCATTGCACCTTTTCTATTGTGTACTGCTGATTTGAAAATGTCTAAAAGCACTTTTTAGTTTATTTCTGTTCAATTTTGTGTGAAAAATGAGGCGAGGCGATTTCGGATTATAGGAAATTTCCAATATATTTAATCCTGATACGTTTTGAAAGCTTAACCACCAAAAACACTCAAAAATGAAACAGATCATCATTGGTTCAATTGGCTTTTGTCTAGTTTTGTCACTCTTTTCATTTGTCAACAAAAAGGAAAGATCAGTTTTTGAAACAAAGTGTTTTAAACAAAAATATGCTCTCGTTCCATCAGGCGATGTAATGGTCGATGGAGATCTGACATCTGTAGAATCATTTTACATTTCAAAAACAGAAGTGACAAACGAAGAGTACAATCGTTTTTTACAAGACATCAAAGCGTCAGGAAACAGTGATTTGTATAACGCATGTTTGCCTGATGAATGTCTATGGGAGGTTGTTTGCAAAAATAAACCCCTTACTGATTGGTATCAAAATCAGAAAGCTTACGCATATTATCCGGTAGTGAATATCTCATACGATGCTGCTATGGCTTATTGCAAATGGATGGAAGCGAAAGTAAATAGCGAAGATAAGACCGGACACAAGTACGAGTATTCATTACCAACTCGTGAAGAATGGGTAAGAGCTGCCGAAGGTAAACTACACTCTGTGAATTATGCTTGGGGTGGACCTAAGGCAAAGAACGAAATGGGGTGTACGTTATGTCAGTGTAATCGCTCAACTCAAGAGCGCTCCGTTTTTGATAATGTAACATATACGAGTCCGGCAAAGTCATATATGCCCAATTCAATCGGCTTATTTAATATGAATGGAAATGCGGCTGAAATGATCGCTCAGCGTGGAATAGCTGTTGGTGGCTCCTGGGCATCTTCGGAAACGGAAGCGATGAATCGATCAACTTCCAAATTTTCCGGCCCATCACCATTTGTTGGATTTCGACCGATTGTAACGGTGAAGTGAATCGAATAATATATTAAGTTTACGTCTTTATAAGATATTTAATTCCTCTCGGAACGAAATTTTATTTATCATAATTATTTTGAAAGTAAACTTATCATGAATAAAATTTCGGCAACTCTTTTAGTATTATTTATCTTAATCTCATTTGGTGCCGGATACATTCCCCCTCTCATATTTTTGAAATGGGTGGTTTTTCTGCTCGCTTTCATTTTTATTATTCGTCAGTTTATTAAGCGAAATAAGAGTGGCGATCAAAGTGCCTTAAAAAAATTCTTGACTCATGTATTTTTTATCCTTGTTTTGGCTGTCATATCTGTGCCTGTTACCGATGTTGCCAAAGCAAAACGGAATTCGGTCGTTTGCCCATTTGGCACAATTCACAAAAGTGAATACCTGAAACAAAGCGGCAGTATTGGTAAAATGGATTTAGCAATAGTTGACAACCAATTGAACCGTTATTCCTCTTTCTTTTCTACAAAAACGGATAGCATTTTACACGAGAATAGGTATTATCATTTCAAAAGCTTCTATTTTGAGCCGAAAGATTATCGTACAAAAGTACTGGTTCTTGCAGGTGTACATGGTGATGAGCCGGCAGGTGTCTTATCCATTCCACACATTCTGGATGAATTGGAAAAAACGAATAGTGTTTTAGGAAATACGGCCATCCGAATTGTTTGCCCTGTGAACCCGGTAGGATTCATGTTGGAATCACGAGAGAATGAATGCGGATGTAATATTAATCGCGACTATTTAAATCCGACTCAAATTGAAACAAAGAATATCGTTAAACACATTGAAGATTTTCAACCTGATCTGATAATTGATCTGCACGAGAACAACGGAAACTGGGAAACCTGCGTCATGGTCAATAAATTAATTTCCGATGAGATGGGAAAGCAACTTTGCCAAAGCCTTAGTGAAAATGGAATTGCTTTAACAGACTATGCCTTCGATACAAGTCTTCCGTTTCCGGGTTGGCTAAAGCGGAGCACATATCGAGAAAAAATAAATGATATCGCCGGGCTACATGATTTGATGTGGTATGGACAAACAAAAAATATCCCTGTTTTGACCTTGGAGTGCGATCAGAGTTTGCCAATTGCAAAGCGAATAACGATTTGCAATTTGACAATAGAAAAAGCAATTTCGATTTTCAATTCTTCGCATAAGTAGTCGCAGAGAAAAACCGATTATCTCCCTTCTTTTCATAGGATGAGCTCAAATCTGTGAATCATGTAATTTCTTTTCGGAATTTTATAATGAGTATTCTTTCAGCATGTGATAATTTTGTACCCTTCAGATAGTCTGCGCTTTTGTTTTTGGCTGACTTTTTGAATGAGAGAAAAAAATATATCCCATGAAATCGTTTATTAGAATAAGTATGCTTTTCCTGCTCGTTTTTGCAGGAATGCAGATGAGCGTGCAAAAAGCAAGCGCTCAAACGTATGTTAGCTTTCAGGTTTTTTATGATGACCTGAGTCCATATGGTGATTGGATTGAAACACCAAATTATGGATATGTATGGGTTCCGAATGTTGCTCCCGGATTTTCTCCTTACGGGACAAATGGATACTGGGTCTACACAGAATACGGATGGACTTGGGTTTCTACTTATGCCTGGGGTTGGGCGCCTTTCCATTACGGACGATGGTACACGGATCCGATGTATGGACCAATTTGGGTTCCGGGAAATGTTTGGGGACCGGGTTGGGTAACGTGGAGACATTGCGATGGCTATTACGGCTGGGCTCCGATTGAGCCGGGAATTGAAATCAATATCGCTTACAGTAATAGCTATCATGGGCCACGAGATCAATGGCGGTTTGTACGCGACAGAGATTTTGGTCGCAGGGACATTAATAAATATTATGTACACTCTTCGAGAAATCCGGAACTGATGCAAAAATCAACGGCACTCAATAATCCGCGTATCGATAATACTAGTAGGGCAACGTACAACACCGGGCCCGATAGAAATGAAGTGCAGAAATTTACCGGTACGAAATTTAATCCGGTACGAGTTCGTGAAAATGATAAGCCGGGACAAAGAATCGATAAAGGTGAATTGCAGATTTATCGTCCGCGTGTTGAACAGAATAATGCCGGAGCAGCCAGACCTGTTCCGCCACGTGTGGAAAATATCAAGGATGTAAACCCTGCAGCGCAAAGAAATCCGCAATCAAAGGATGTACAACGCCCACAACCACAAAAGAACCAACCGAAAGCCGAGCCGAATCAAGCTAAACCTAGCCAAAGCAAGCCGGATCGAAGCGTTCCTCAAAAAGCGAATCCGACAAAACCTGCTCGTCGCGACGAACCTGTAATTTTAAAACCATTGAGAATTGATCCTGTACCGAACAAAACTCCGCCGGCAAAACCTGCACCTAAGCGCGAAGCTCCGGCAAAGCCTCAAAGCCAGCCTGCACATGTAAGTCCGACAAATCCGCGAAATCAAACCACACCAAGAGTTCAGCCTCCTCAGCAGCAACAGACACCGAGTCGTGTTCAACCAACACCTCGCAGGCCACAACCGGTGCTTCCTCCGAATCATGGACCGGTACCGGGCAAGGTTAAAGGTGGGGAGCCGAGGAAGAAATAGTTTTTAGTTCTTAGTCTTTAGTCGGCTGCGAGCTTTTATTAGAAGCAATATAATTTGAATCGTTAGTATTTATCATGTGGTAAATGCTAACGATTTTTTATTCATAACAAAAATTGATGCCAGTCAATTTCATATTAAAAAATAAAATAATTTTGTCGTAAGTTTATTCTTATGGCAAACGATAGCAAACCAACTCAAGAAGAATTAGATCAAAGCCATGCCGATCCTAACTGCTGGAAGCTTGGCATTTTTTATTTTAATCCGAAGGACAAAAGAATTTTTCCGCCGAAGAGAATTCCTGGACTTGGGTGGACGGTTAATTTTGCGAATCCGCTTTCGGTATTGGTTATGGTTGGATTAATCGTCGGTGTTTATTTTATTACTGTGATGATTCGGCGTTAACGGGAAATTTCCCCATTCCTAAATTAAAATGCGAATAGAGAATGGGATATCCGCCGTGGCGGATCTTGGTTCCTTTATTTCGTATACTGATGTAAGATTGGTATAAAATACAGCATTATCGAATCAATAGTATCGACTTAGCTGAGTTATTATTTTTCAGTCGACACATGTATGTTCCCTTTGCTAAAAGCGATAAATCAATTCTTGTTTCGCTTTCTTTTATTTGTTGAACAAACACAATTTTTCCACTCAGATCAGTGACAATGATTTCAAGAGTTAACGCTAATGCAGAATTTGTATTTACCGTATATATCCCGCTCGCAGACGGATTTGGAGAAATAGTGATGGAGGAGTGATTATTTGTCGATTCAATTCCTGTTGTTCCGATCAACATCCAATTGTAATTCAGCAATGTGTTACGCCGGCTCGCGCAACCGTCAGAAATCAAAGTAAAAGTCAGCGTACTTCCAATGTAAGTGTAGTTGTAAAACCCGGTATCGGTGCAAAGCGCTGTTCCGCTCAAATCCATAATCGCAAATTGTCCCGACGCGGCAGTGTATAAACTAAGCGCTGAGAATCCTCCTCCGGTGAAAGAATAATATACTGTATCGTTTCCGAAGTTGAACCAAATGTTAGGACTTGGAGCATTGGTTCCGAGCCATTGTGTGCCGGAGAGATTTTGCGATTTCCCTGAGAGTGCGGATATGAGAACGATGAGTGTGAGCAGGATCTTTTTCATGATTGATAAAATTTCATGAAACATACTGAACTCCGCTCACAATATGCAAGGACTTTTATCAGACGAATCTGTTATTTGGCATTTTTTCGATCATTCGATAATGATTTTACCACATGACGATTCATTTTCCTCATTGGTGATGCGGAAAAAGTACAGTCCGGCATTTAATCCCTGCTTTTCAAATTGGAATTGTTCCGATCTGTTTTTAGATACCGTACGGATTAACTGCCCATTGGCACTATAGATTTCAAGATTATGAAATTTGTGAAGAGGATTCTTGAATGTAATTGTCGCTCTGTCGACAACCGGATTTGGAAAAATTGTTGATTTGAACTGACTCAAACTATTTTCAAAAACACCAACAGGACTCACATTGATTTTAGCCAGGAGCATATCATATGATCCGAGGAATTGATCTGAATTCGTAAGCGTGATTGGACCAAAAGTAGAGTACGGGCTTGAAAAATCTCCTGCAATATAAACGTAATTGTTTTCGTCAAGAGCAATGTTGTTTGAAAGCTCATTCAATGCTCCGGTCGACTGTAGGCCCCACAATGCTGTTCCGCTCGAATCATATTCGACAACAAAGATTTCGCCGTTCGTTCCTGTCATGTGAATTGTCCCGAATGATACATTTAGCTTAAACATTCCTGTAACATAAATATTCCCGTTATAGTCACTGACGATTCCTTTTCCCTGATCATAATTTACTCCACCGATTCCTTTCGTCCATGTTACGTTTCCTGTGCTGTCATATTTTACTATGTAAATATCATCGGCTCCGGCATTATAAAGTGTGTCGTTTTGGAATATGATGATTGGACTGTTAAAAAAACCTGTTGCATATGAATTGCCGAAACCATCGACGGAGATGGAATTTCCTGTTCCTGACGAAGGATAAAGTCCGGCATTTTTTCCCCATAATACGTTTCCTGTCGGATCTGCCTTAATAACAAAGGCCGAAGCTGCTCCACTATTATTGGCAGTCAACGTGAGATTCCCGAAGAGCATCGATGTTCGAAATTCTCCCGTTACATAGGCATTGCCTGATTTATCGACGGCAACATCATTACACAAATCTGCCGCCGAACCACCACCACCTATTGCCCATAAGATGTTTCCGTTATTGTCATACTTTGCCAGAAAGCAATCAGATGA
Source organism: Bacteroidota bacterium (assembly GCA_016721305.1). Taxonomy (GTDB): domain Bacteria; phylum Bacteroidota; class Bacteroidia; order AKYH767-A; family 2013-40CM-41-45; genus JADKIH01. The sequence continues at coordinate 120,851 of JADKIH010000003.1, read as the reverse complement.
AAAGACGCTTTGAATTGAAATTCCTGAACCGAAATTCAGAGTGCTGTCTTCAAAAATTCCGGCTACAAAAACGTTTCCTTCCGGATCAAGAGCAATGCCTCTTCCTTCGTTCGACCAGAAGCAGGTGGCATTGTGAGCCCAAAGAGCATTTCCGCTCGAATCGAATTTTGCAACGAACATGCTGCCCAAATTTGATGTATTGAAAGTTGTGCCTCCGAAATCAATGCTGCCATGAAAATTTCCGGTGATATAAAAGTTCCCGCCGGCATCGGTGCAAATATCTTTACCAACCGACTCGTTGGATCCACCCATAGTCTTTGCCCAAATTACATTTCCTTGAGGATCGTATTTTGTAATGTACATTATAGAATTATACGTACCGTTATTCACTAATGTGTATGATCCAAAATCAATACTATCCTGAAATTCTCCCGTAACATAACTGTTACCGTTCGGATCGACAGCGACGGCATAGGCTTTGTCATGTGAGTCATATCTTCCGGCACTTTTAACCCATTGCCAATTGGCTGTTTGTGCATGTGTAATAGCGGTGACCATTAAGAAGACTACGAGTAAAACTGATCTCATAAAACTTAGATTTGATTTTTTTGTATAGTATTTAACTTATTGAGATTGGTGAAGTGCAAAACCCTGACTAATCGAAACGTAATTTCGGCCGGAATTTGATAATGGAATGACTTCAGTTTTGAAATATATATAATTCTATGATATAATTTATATCAAACAACGTCATGTGTATATAAAAAGATAAAAATGGCAAAATAAATTGAATTTTACAGATTGAGTTTATAGCAATAATTTACTCTTATAGCGAGGCCGTCAGGCTTCAGGATAAATTGTTAAAAACTCTATCGGAGGAAGAGCCGGATTCTTGCTCAAAATTGTTTAATTTAACTAAACAATTTCCATTCTTAATTGTCATTCTATATCATTCTTACATCAGTTTACGAAATAAATGAACCAAGATCCGCCACGGCGGATATACCATTCTCTATTCGTATTTTCATTTAGGAATGGTATAGATTAAACTCATATCTCACAACACCATGAAAAAACCCCTACTCTTCATTTTGCTCTGTTTTCTGTCTTTTACGGGTTTTGCTCAAAGTGGCAATCTGTTCGGTATCGTTCGGAAGAACTATTATGGTACTGTTTACGATCCGATCGACTCAAGTATAATTTTACAACAATTCGACTCGGCAACGATTCGACTCGGCAATCTGGATCTTTCAAATGGCTCAGTTTCCAATATAAGCACTACCGCTTATAACGAACCGGTGAATCTTACCGGAGCGGCTTTGAATCCGTATGACAATACTTTCAATTTTATCGGATACGCCGACATCATCTCTTTCGACCTTTCATCGGGTGCGATTCTTCATCGTGCTACTCTGAACAATCCGATAGCAGCAAGTTATTTCGATAATTTCAGATTTAATAACTCCGACAGCACGATGTATGGATTAGCCAGAAGAACAATTTACGACTCTACAACAATGATGAATACCGGAGAAGTTTATCTGGCAAAAATTAATACGCTTACCGGAACAATTACGCAAATCTCTCCGACATCGGTAGCACAGGGCTATGCTATGTCGGGTAGTGCTATTGATCCGTATCAAATGGTGTATTACTTCTCTACAGGAAGTACATTGATGGGAATTGATATTTACAACGGAGCAATTTTTAGTAATCCTTCTATTCAACTTCCTGCGCAAACGTATTTCGATAACTTCACATACAGCTGTGCCGATTCGACAATCTACGGACTTGTTCGCCAAAATTTCTTTAGTTATGTGCTTGACACATTATTTCCCGGCGACTCGGTTGCTGTTCTCGACTCTGCAACACTTCGTCTTGGAAAAATAGATCCTAATACAGGTGTTGTAATTATTGTTTCACCAACAACAGTTGATCAGGGCGGGTATTCACTCAACGCCGGTTCGGTAGTAGACCCTTCGACGATGACTTATTATTACTCGAATGGAGCCGCAATAGTTGGTGTTTCTTTGGCCAGCGGAGCGATGGTGAGTAATAACAATTTCAATTTTGCCGACGGCGATTATTTTGATCTGATGCGGAATTTCGGAAATTGTATCGCTGCAACTGCTGTTCGTACCAATTCCGGATCAACGGGAATCTCAGAAACGAACGGATTCAGTAGCGTTTCCATTTTCCCGAATCCGGCAAATGAGTTCATTCAAATTGAGACTGACGAAATATTGAAGTCGATTGATATCATTTCTCTCGATGGGAAAAATGTTTCAGGTTTAAGTGGAGCTTCTGTTATGAATCGGATTGATATTTCATCTCTTAGCTCTGGAATTTATTTTCTCAAAGCGGTAAGCGGAAACGGTCAGGCTGCTTTTATGCGATTTGTGAAAGGAAATTAGACCATCTCTGAATAAAAATTATCGGAACATTCTTGAAAATATAAGGGCGAATAGTATATTTCGCCCTTTATCATATGTAGATGAAACGAAATCGCCCGATTCTCAAAACTGAAGCAACTTCTCTTGACCGAATTATCGAAGGAGTATCCTGGCTTGTTTTACTTTCGCTTTGGGTCGTTGTGATTTTAAAATATAGCGCTTTGCCTGATATTATCCCGACACATTTCAATGCCGTCGGCGAAGTAGATGATTACTCACGCAAGTGGCTGATATTTTCATTGCCCGGCGTAGCGACTATACTCGCCGGAATTTTTAATTTCATATCAAAGCATCCCGATCGGTTAAATTATCCTGTTGTCATTACGCAAGAAAATGCTCTGCGTCAATACACGCTCGCAGTACGTATGCTTCGTTACATAAAACTAGGAATTATATTAATTTTTACCGCGATAGGAATTGAATCGGTATTGATCGGATTAAAAATGGCTCATGCATTTAAGCCATGGCTGCTACCGGTCTTACTTGCGATGGTTTTTCTGCCGATAATTGTTTACTTTTTTAGCGCGACAAAGAATCGACGCTAACGAAGTGTAACTGCAAATATCAGAAATCGTGTTTTTGAACTATTAGGGGTTAGCGACGTGCAACTACAAATCTGCAAGTTGAGTTCTGCTGAGCACCTGTCATTCTAACAACATAAACACCCGAACTGATTCCGTCGAGAGAGAATGACATTGAATGCTGCCCGGCATTGAATTTCTCGCTGCTGAAAATTTGCTTAACATACTGACCGCCTATCGTCATCAATTCGGCAGACAATGTGCTTCCTTCTGACGTTGTGAAATTCATCTGCGCTTTACCGTCGGCAGACAAACTACTTACAGATAGCTGATACGGATTTTGAGAAAGCGTATTAATAGACGTAGAACCCGCAGCGGTAACAATCACTGTTCCATAGTACGGAATATGATTGTAGGCTGTTATCGTAATATCAAGAGTGTCACCAACAACTAAGCCGAGCAAGCTTGTTAACGTTGCCGTACCGGCCGATGCTGTTGTAGTGGCCATGATTTGATTATGATGACTCATGCAAACGATAGCGCCGTCGACATTGCACAATAATGGAAATACGATTTCTGTTTCATCGATAACGGGATCATGAACAGCTGTTATCGGAAGTGGTGCTGCTGTACGAACTGTCAGAGAAGGATCACCAAAACAAGTCCACGTGTCTGTCATTTCAACACCGGCAACTCCGTATTGATCGTTCATGTGCATACAACCATTTACAGAAAGTCCACCGAAAGTATGTTTGATATTGCTCGGATAAGATTCAATCAAAAGATCAACCATCTCATCTTGTCCGTCCATTGGAGGATCCCAGCTCTGATTGATTGTCGACATGAATGTTGCAATCGCCCCTGTAGCTTCGCCATTATTTGTACTACGCATCAGTGCTTCCGCTAAGCAATCGCCAAATTCAAAATCACCATTTACGCAGGCAACTGACCAGATGAAGGGAAGTTGATTCGTATTGGTGAGAGATGCAACATCCCAGCTGCTAAATCCGGTTGTACCAAAACTTGTTGAACTACCGTGGCCTGTATAGGTAATCACACTTCTTCCGTCGTTCAATGAAGTTATAACATCGGCAGGAGTAGGATCTCCGGCATTGTCAACCACTCCTTGAGAACCATCGTATAATTCATCGGCATCAGTGTAGGTATAAGCGAGAAATTTCGAACGAATATTTCTTTCGTGCTCAAAATCGTATTCGTTATCATCGCCGGGTCCCTGATCAGAGCCGATGCAGACTGCTTTCGAATACCAGGCTCCGCTTACGTCAGGGAATTTTTCATAGGAAATGGTACGATCAACTTGTGTCTGTAATTCTTGAATAGTATTTGCAGAAAAACGACCGATGATTACTTCAGCATACGCATCGTTACCCAAAATGTAACCGTAATACGGATCAGACGGACCGTTTGAAGAAGGATATGGAGGAATTTGTGTTCCGTCGCCGACGAATAAAACGAAAGTGAGCCCGTCGGACATGTACTTGTCGTGAATGAACGATTGAATTGACGATGGATCCACACCAACGCTATCGATGCTCACGATCTCTGTATGCTGTCCTATCAGATTTTTCCATTCGATAAATGATTGCATCGTCGGAATCATCGTAGCATCGCTAATGATGAGCATATTTCCTATCTCGGAAGTGGGAGTATAATTTGTCTGATTGTAATTTATAAAACGTGACGAGTAAATGGAATTGTAAGTCACATTTGGCATTGGAGCTTTTGTTCGTTGAAAAGAGTTTGTTGAAGACGATGTTCCGGCAGGAGTAACTCTTACGGAAATTTCATCATAAACCCGAAGTGTTTGTGTGATCGGATTATACTGGAAAGGATAAACATTTACAGTTTGTCCTCGGAAATCACGCAGAATGTAAGGCGAGCTCAAGTCGGTTAATTTACCCGGGTAAAAAGCATTGGCCGAATATGAAGGGCCATATGTAAATGGAATAGTGGCAGGATCTTGATTGCGTTTCAGATTGCCTTTCGATGGAGCAATTTTAATATTTGTGTAATCGGTGTAATGAGAAGAAACAACTGTAACCGTCATCGCATCATTATCCGGAATGATTACCGACGTGGTTAGTTTTAATAAATCAGGCGAACCGGCTTCGAGAAGACGCGCAGCTTTTTTAACATCTATCAATACGGCATTTCCTTGTGGTGTGCTAATTGTACTTTGGGAAAATCCCTGAATGGTAAATCGGATTTCAGAAGTATTTCCGGACTGACTAATCAACTTAGTTTCGAATGCTGTTGCCTGTGCAGTGCCTGTCAGGGTTTTTGAATAAGCACTGATGCTAATAGTAAGCGTCAGAATTGAACACAAAATGATAGTAGTAAATCGTCTCATGAGATATAGGATTTTCAATATCCAGAAGGAAGATAGGAAATTATTTTAAGAAGTATAATAACCGATAAGAAATTGACATTTCGCTGAAGGAATTGCCCATTTCCATGATATTTTTCAACAGGTTTTTCCCGCCGGAAGTGCCTTTTGCTAGCGAACAATGAGGAAGCGTTCCCGATGACTTACACCGTTTTTATAGTGCGAAATGATGTAGTAACCTTCATGCAACCGACTAACGTTAAGCGTAAGTTCATAATAGCCATATACGGGCGGAGGTGTTGTGATGATTCTTCCACTGTAGTCAGTCAAAATGATTTGATCGGATTTATTGTATGGCTCAAGTGTACGGAGGTGTAATTCGGTTGAAACGATATTCGAATGCAACGTAAATGATTTCTCAGGATTCACGATTCCAACGTATGCTTGACATTTTTCAGTGGGAACAAGTAGGTAGAGGCGACTCGTATCGGCAATAGTTGTGTCGGTAAGTGTGACTTGAGGATTAATCGAAAATGCTTCATTGACTTGCACTGCGACATAAGTTCCGAAAGAAGGTGTTGTGTTTATGCTGTTATCACACAAGAGACCATCCGACATAATTCGAGTAAGGAAGAAATTGTAGAAAGTGCTGACTGTCGATTGAATATTGCCGGTTACGATGAGCGCACCCGAATTTTCTATTGCAAGGCTTTTGGGCTCTTCATTGTGATATGGTCCGGCCATACTCCACATAAAGTCTCCATTGGCATTGAAACGATTTACTTCCAGACCGTAGGTATTATCGGCCGACAATGTCATACACTCATCGCTCGATGGATCAAAAGCCATGTCAACCAAGGTCGCATGATTCAGATAGGTTGAGATATACGATTTAGTCCAGTATAATAATCCACCACTGTCAAGACGAAGAAGCAAAGCAGAAGCATTATCGGCAATAGCTCCAATAAGGAGGTCGCCGGTAGTAGGTGAATAGTAAATTCGTTTCCCTTTAAGGTCTACCGTAGTAGAAAACCTTTGTGAAGACATAATGTTAGCTGTACTGTTGAGCAGAAGAAAGCCAAATTGTTTTGTTAAAAGCGTTCCGCCTTCCATGTTTACGATCAGAGCAAGATCGCCGTTTGACATTTCAGTTAAATCAACATCAGTCAGAGAAACTCCCGAGATCGTCGATGATAAGTCGCGTGTCCAGTTGAGGATTCCGAAAATATTCATATTCATCAACAAAACATGATTTGAATAGGTACCGTAAACAATAATATTTCCTGAGGTTAGTGTGAGTAGTTTTTGGTGAGACAGCTGAACTCCATTGTTCAGAAGAAATATTTTTTCAAATAAAATACTTCCTGTCGTATCGATTAACATCAACTTGTGATAGCATTGACCTTGAATTGAGTCGTACGATAAAATCGCAATGCGTCCTCCATCGCCTTGTGCCATGCCGACAAAATAATTATCGTCTGTGGTTCCGATTGTTTTTGTCCAATGCAGAGATCCGGCGGTGTCAGTTTTCACTAGCAAGATTTCTTTGTCACCACGAGTGAAATCAGGGACGTTTCCGGCCGTAAGCAAATAGCCTCCCGGCAAATTCAAACTAACTCTCCCATTGTTTCCGGTAGTTGGAGCTTCGTATGTATTGAAGTATGTAGTTTGTCCGGCCATCGACAGCGTTAAGAGCATTGCGCATGCGATCAGTAAGTAATTTTTGCGGATCATGATTGTTGATTTTGGGTATGCCATACTAGTTCATCCCCACAGAGCATTCTGTAGGAGGTTCTAAATTATGCCACATTGGCAAACGGCGAGGTGAGATGCGTCATGAAACGAAATAACTTTTAACACAAAAAAAGCCTGCAGAGCTTTTGGCTTAGCAGGCTTTTTTCGTGTTCAGCGAAATTTAACCGCGTTTTTAGTCTAATTTCAACGGCACCTATCTTTGAACGATGATTTTTTTCGTCATACGCGAACCATTTTTCATCACTGAAATGAGATAGGCTCCTGCAGATAGCTTGTTGGTACTTATCGCCATTTGAGTATTGCCTTCAACTCCGTTTACGGTATAAACAACTCGTCCACTTAAATCAGAAACCGATATCAATTCGTTTGCGCTAAAGCCGGTTTTTGAATCGATGATTAATTGGTCTGATATAATATTTGAACGCAAGGAGAAAAATTCTTCGAATGATGATTCGTCTACACCAACATTAAATGTGCACGATACGGATTTTGTAAGCGTTGGCGATTGTGAAGTATAGGTAATCGGATTGTCTGTTAATGTAGGGCTGCCATTATCGTTAAATGAAACGGTAGAAGCCGTTGCCGTGTAATTACTGATCAGAGCAACGGTATAGGGAGCATGTGAGCATAAATGCCCGCTTGCCGGAACATAAGAAAGAAGGATATCCTGGAATCCGGTAGCAACGGTAGCACCAGTTCCGGAAACAAAAAGTTTCCGTTTGCGTCGCCGGTAATAGCAATGGGAGTTTCTGAAAAGGTTGGCCCGCCGTTACTCCATTGATAAGTTCCATCGCTATCATAGTGGTCAACTTCGAATCCCGCAGCTATTGTATAACCTAAAATGGTAATGTCATCTGTTGCAGGGTCAAATGTTGCATCAAGTGTTCCTGCATAGGTAAGATGTGTAGTGTTCCACGATTTAACCCATGTAAGACTTCCGGAGTTGTCCAGTTTTAAAATAAGAAAACGGCTGGAGTTAGCAGTTCCACAGATATATAAATTACCGGTTGTTGGAGAACAGTATACTTTATTTGAACTTATATCAAATGTTGTGGAAAACAATTGAGAGCTGATAATTGAACCGGTATTTGAAACAATATTTAAATAAAATGAAAGATTTGGCATAGTGCCATAATCAGTATTACAAATAATAGCGATGTTTCCGTTTGTCATTTCTGTTGCCTTCACGCTATTTATGGTAACACCGGAAGCAGCCACTGAAACATCTTTTGTCCAAACAGTAGCACAGGTATTATCAAGACAAGTCAAAATAATTTTATTCATTGTAGTTCCACACACAAGCACATTTCCATTCGACAAAGCCGAAATTTTTGGAAAGCTGAGACCTGTACTTACTGAAAATGTTCGTTGAGCAGTAATGGCTCCCGAAAGATCTATGATCATGAGAGTGTAATAGGGGACTCCACCTGAATAGTCTTTTGCAAGAACAGCATAGGCGTTCGTGCTTAAAGCTGCCATCGACAACACTTCATTGTCTTCGGAATTGCCATAGGTTTTTGTCCACAAAACATCTCCTGACGGATCGGTTTTCATTAACAGAATGTCGTAGTCGCCGGTAGTAAAACTTGTAGTTTTTCCGCCGCTAAGAATGTTGCCGTCAGATAATGCAATTGTCGCAGCAACGCGAGCACCATTTGCTGTTGGGTAAGTACTGATGAACGATGTTTGTCCGAATGATGGAAGTGATAGTAGCATCGCCCATAAAAGGTAAAGTTGGGTTTTGAGTTTCATGTGGGTTTGTGTTATGTATATTAAAATGATTTAGAAATTACAATTTCAACAATTCAGAAGCCGAGTGTGACCCTACGTCAATTCACAACTCGTATTAAGAGCATCTAAAATAATTATTTTCGGAAAACCTTCATCTATTATTAATTCCACCCTCGAAAAATGCTTAAAAACGGCTCGTAAAATTGGATAAATTAAAGAAACGGACGCTTCATGGCCGGTCAAATTTCAGCCTTAAGAAAGTCCAAGAAGTGGAAATCCTCTGCTCCCAACATTGAAATATTGCTTTTATGATCTAAAACATAAGCTTTTTGGCGTTTGTCGGCCGGTGTAACCGAATTAATAGTAGATCTCACCTCAATAATTATTGGTACTCAGCCAAACGGGGTACTTTTGCATTCTAGAATTATTGAATGAGTCGTCGAGTTAAGATTATCTGGTGGAATGTTGTCGGGTGTGTAGTGTTTCTTTCACTTCCCATTCTTTTTGCGCCCGGGACTTTTTCGTATTCCAATCTTATCTCGAATCACAAAACGCAGCAAGAGTTTTTCTCTTACTTCCTCCTGGTGCTGTATTACTATGTGAATCTCTATGTATTCATTCCTCGTTTTTTTAACAAGAAAAAATATTCGCAATATGCTCTGATTGGAATTCTTTGTCTGGCCGGCATCGTACTAATTCCTGCTGTCACGATTGAACACGGTCCACACCGCCCGCCTCCGCATATGGAACGAATCGGGGGTGACGGGTTTAATCATCAGAGGCCAATGCATGATATGGATGACGAAAAAAATTTCGAAGGCCACGAAGATTTTGACGGGCCAATGCGTCCGCATCATCATCACGGAATCATTCCTTCGTTATTTGAAATGAGTCATGAGATTTTTCTCTTTCTCTCGATAACAGGGTTCTCACTACTTTTCGTGTTTAACGATCAGTTGAAGAAAATACGCGAAGAGAAATTGAATTCAGAATTATCATTACTGAAAGCGCAGATCAATCCGCACTTTTTGTTCAATACGCTGAATAGTATTTATTCATTGTCGATTCAGAAATCCGATCTTGCCCCAATTGCTGTCGTTAAGCTTTCGGCGATTATGCGCTATGTTACCGGTGATTCACAGAAAAAGCGCGTTTCATTGGAGAAGGAAATTAATTACGTGCTCGATTATATCGATTTGCAAAAAATGAGATTTGGCGACACACTGAATCTTACATATAAAGTAACAGGAGATTGGCTGGGCAAACAAATTGCGCCGCTTCTTTTGGTGCCATTTATCGAAAATGCATTTAAGCATGGCGTTAATCCGGAAAAGGAATCAGGCGTGCATATAAATATTGATATTGGGAAAAATGACGTAGTTTTAAATGTTTCTAACGCCATTGTGAATACGATCAAAGACAGGGAATATGAGGGTGGGTTGGGATTAGAAAACACTCGCAATCGATTAAAGCTTCTTTATCCGGGAAAACACGAATTAAAAATTGAAGAAAGTGCTGGGGAGTTTTCTGTATATTTGAAAATAGATTTGTCATGATTAAAGCCATCGCCATCGACGACGAGCCTCTCGCTCTGAAAGTGATCGAGACGTTCTGTAAAGAAACGCCCTTTCTTTCTCTGGAGAAATCCTTCACCCGCCCTGATGAAGCGCTTCGTTATATTTCGAAGTTTCCGGTGGATCTGATTTTTCTCGATATCCAAATGCCTTCAATGACGGGCATCGATTTGTATAAGTCGATCGAACGCCAACCGATGGTGATTTTTACAACGGCTTATTCTGATTATGCGGTCGAAGGATTTAATCTTAGCGCCGTCGATTATCTGCTCAAACCATTCGGACAAGAACGATTTATGCAGGCTGTAATTAAGGCTAATGATTACTACAATTATCTGCAACAAAAAACTCCGTCGGAAGAACAGCACATGTATCTCCGTGCCGACTACTCGCTTATCAAATTAAAATTCGCCGACATACTTTACATCGAAGGCCTCGATGATTATCTGAAAATCCACGTCGAAAATCAGAAAACGATTGTCACTCGCATGACGATGAAAAACATTCTGGAAAAACTTCCGGCCAATGATTTCGTGAGAGTGCATCGTTCTTTTATCGTTCCGATTAAGCGCATTGAAAAATTACGCAATAAAACACTCACCGTTGCCGGAAATGAAATTCCTATAGGGTCTTCGTTTGAGGAAGGGTTTTTAAGGTGTTTCCGCAGGCGTGAGGAATGGTTGCGGGTTGCGAGTTACGAGTTACGTACGCGAAAGTTTAGAAACAGCTTCGTTATCTCTAGCGCATTCGTACATCGTAACCCGTAACCCGCAACTCGCAACCCGCAACTCGCAACTGCCAGGCTGAGCCTGTCGAAGCCCGAACCTTAACCCATTGACCCCGAACTACCTACAAGCCACCGCTTGACTTTGTAGTGCATAAGGCTTCAGAATTGTTATTTTTGTCATTCTTAGAAAAGTGATATGGCTTGTAATACGTGTAGTACGGGAAAAGACAGTGCTCCTGCAGGGTGCAAAAGTAATGGCACTTGCGGTACGGGCGGCTGTAACAAGCTGAATGTGTACAATTGGCTTACCGATATGGTACTGCCTCATGGACAAGCTCCTTACCCGATTGTTGAAGTTCGTTTCAAAGGTTCTCGCAAAGAATTTTATAGTAATAAAGATAACGCTGAATTAAAAGTTGGCGATTTAGTCGCTGTTGAAGCATCACCTGGTCACGATGTTGGTGTGGTTTCGATGGTGGGTGAATTAGTGCGCTTTCAATTGCGTAAGAAAAATCTCACTGAAGATTCGGATCAGATCAAAGCTCTTTATCGTAAAGCGAAACAATCGGAAATTGATAAATACAACGAAGTAAAAGATAAAGAACAACCAACGCTGCATCGTACGCGCGAAATTATTCAGTCGCTTAAACTCACAATGAAGTTGAGCGATATCGAATATCAGGGCGATGGAAAAAAGGCAACGTTTTTTTATACGGCCGATGATCGTGTCGATTTTCGTGAGCTGATTAAAAAGCTGGCTGAAGAATTTCGGATCCGCGTTGAAATGCGTCAGATCGGAATGCGTCAGGAAGCTAGTCGCTTAGGTGGTATCGGTGTTTGCGGTCGTGAGTTGTGTTGTTCAACATGGCTGACCGATTTCAAAACGGTTTCTACAAGTACGGCACGTTATCAGAATTTGGCATTGAATCCGGCGAAGCTAGCAGGCCAGTGTACAAAATTGAAATGTTGTCTGAATTACGAATTAGATTCTTACATCGATGCGCTGAAAGATTTTCCTTCGACGAATATTGTTCTCGAAACAGAAAAAGGAAGAGCGTTTCATCGCAAGACGGATATTTTCAAACGTTTGATGTGGTATGCATATACGATTGACGAGAAAAAAGAACAACGCGAATTGCAGGAAGGCGGAGTCGGAGGAAACTGGGTGATGATTCGTGTGGATCGCGTAAATGAAATCGTAAATCTGAATAAGCAAAAAATCAGACCGACAGATTTAGTTCTTCCTGAAGATATCGAAATTGAAGAGGCACAACCGGATTATGAAAATGTGGTAGGTCAGGACAGTATCGACCGGATGGATAAGCTGAAGAAGAAAAAGAAAAAGAAGAAAAAATCGGGCGGAGGAGAAGCGCGTGCTCAACAGGCAGGCGGAACACAGAATGCTTCGAATGAAAATAAATCTGCTAATCCGAATCAACAACCTCGTCAGCAGAATCAAGGTGGCCAGCAGAATCGTCCGCAGCAACAAAACCGTCCGCAGCAGAATCAAGGACCGAAAGCGAATCAGCCTAATCAGGGTGGTCAACAAGGTGCGCAGCAGGGTGGACAGCAAGGACAGAAGCAAGGCAATCCGAATCAGCAGAGGAATCAGGGACAGAAGCCGAATCAAGGTGGACAGCAGGGAGCGAATCAAGGCGGACAACAGAATCGTCCGCAGGGAAATCAGCAGCCTCGTCCACAACAACAGCCACGTCCGCAACAGCAGTCGAATCAGCCGAAGCCTCAGGGTGAGCAGCCGAAGAGAGAGAATCCTTCTCCGTCGACACCGGCAGCTCCGTCACAGCCATCGAATCCGAATCGTGTTCCGCGTGTTCCGCGTCAGGATAAACCATCTGAATAATGACAAATTTTTTTCCGGGAAAAATCAGTGCTAAACTGATCGGTGCATGTATGCTTATCGTTATGATAGCATCACTGTCTGCATGCGACAGCAGAGTTGTATTCGAAGAAAATGTAAAGCTTCCCGAAAATCGCTGGGCGCAGAGCAATATGATTGTTCTGAAAGCCGACATTCAGGATACGGTTACTTCACACAATTTGTATATCAATCTGCGTAATGCCGGTGGCTATCAGTTCAGCAATCTCTTTTTATTTTTCACGACGATCACTCCAAGCGGAAAAAAAGAACGCGATACTCTCGAGTTAACACTCGCCGATCCAAGCGGAAAATGGTTGGGTGACGGCATGGGTGATATTTGGGACAATCGTCAGCTTTTCAAAAAAGATTTTCGTTTTCCGGAAACGGGACAGTATACTTTTCAGTTGGAGCAGGCGATGAGAATTGATCCGTTGCCGCAGGTGATGGATTGTGGGATACGGATTGAAAAAGCGAATTAGTGTTTTTTTTGTTCGGTGTCGGAGTTGCAACTCCGACACCGAACAAAAAAAACAGACACTAAGATGTTATCGCAGCTTGCACCGAACGAGCATGACAGTAAGTCCGACAATCAGCAACAGTAAAATCACAAAGTAAAACCGGTAGCGAGCAATCTCTCCAGCGATTTTATCGTTTTCTTTTTCGAGAATGGTATTTCGGGCGAGGAGGGTTTCGTTGTTTTGTTGGAGCGTTTTATTTTTATCATCAGCAGCTTTGGAGTCGTAGGTGTAATTCAGCTTTTCGAAATTTCTGTAATCGAGTGCGCGATTGAGTGAGCCCATAATTTTATTGTCGAGCTCAATGATGCTGTGTAATTGATCCTGGCTATAGCGCATATCGTTTTTTGTTCGACCTCCGAAAATGCCGGAGTGCTTTTGCAACGATTGCGAATATGTTTGAAACAGCTCGGCTCTGTCTTTCAGAAGATGCATTAATTCCGCACGTGTGCTGTCGGGCTTATTTGCTCCGGATGTGAGACTCAAAAGCAGGAAGATGTAAAGCAGTATGTTTCTCATTTTTAGGCGAATTATCCCTCAAAAATACATCGATTTGTCGTCTGAATGTAACAATTGCGGGAAGTGTGCTAACACTTTCTTAACGTCTTGTTAAAATGTTTATTTGTTCCTCCTAAAACGATACATTCGCATACACTCAAATATCCAGCAATACCATGCGTAAAATTTATGTCAGTTCAATTGTTCTGCTCGCCCTCTTTACGGCTACAGCAGTTCTCTTTGCTCAGGATGCAGCGAAACCTCGTCCGAAAGAAGAAGTTAATGCCAATTCAGGCACGAATATGCAATTACCAAAGCGTGTAACACCGGGCGGACCTCCAAAAGCGGAAGCTCCGAAAAAGGTTTTCCCTTATCCGATCTACCAAAAGCATATGGAAAACGGCCTCAATGTGGTGACGGTTCCTTATCAAAGTCCTGGTATTGCGGCATTTTATATCGTTGTCCGCACAGGATCTCGTAACGAAGTGGAACCGGGTAAAACAGGCTTCGCTCACTTCTTCGAACATATGATGTTCCGCGGAACTGATCTGTATCCGAAAGATAAATACAGTGGTGTGTTGAAATCGACAGGCGCTTCGGCAAATGCGAATACAAGTCTCGATCGTACGCTTTATCACATGACGGGCGATTCGAAGAAATTGGAAACGATGTTTATGCTTGAAGCTGATCGTTTCAAAAATCTGAACTATTCAATTCAGGATTTTAAAACAGAAGCCGGTGCGGTGAAAGGTGAGTACACAAAGAACTCAGCGAACCCTTATACAAAGCTGAATGAATTGGTGCAGAATACAGCGTTCGATTCACACACATACAAACATACGACGATGGGCTTCTTCGAAGATATCGTTGACATGCCGAATCAGTACGAATACTCTCGCGAATTTTTCAATCGTTACTATCGCCCTGAATATTGTACGATCATCGTTGTCGGTGATGTGCGTCAGGAGCAGGTGAACGAATTAGCTGCAAAATATTTCGGCGACTGGAAACGTGGCACGTACCAATCTGTCGTTGCTCCTGAACCGGAACAAAAAGAAGCTCGTGCCGTGAATCTGCAAAAGCAGGCTTCCCTCCGTTCCTCGGATTGAATTACAAAGGACCTGCGTATTCTCCGACGACAAATGACTTCCCTGCACTCGACATTTTATGTGCAGCTTACTTTGGCGAAAATTCAGACATCTACAATAAGCTCGTGATTGCCGAACAAAAAGTTCGTTCAATGGGTGGTGACGCTACAACAACACGCGATCCTTTCCTGATTTCGATCGAAGCGTCTCTCGTTAGTGCTGATGATTTCGGCTATGTAAAAAGCGAAATCGAAAAAGTACTTGAGCAAGCTAAAACAAAACCGATTGATACAAAATTGCTTGAGCAAACAAAGATGAATTTCAGAAACTCTGTTATTATGTCGATCGATAATCCTACTGCAATTGCTCAAAATCTTTCGTACTTCACATGGGTGAGTGGAAATCCTGAATCGTTCAATATGTACTATGGAATGTACGAAAAGGTAACACCACAGGATATTATGCGTGTAGCACAAAAATACTTTGTGCCTAATCATTTAACCGTTGGAACTATTGCTCCTACAGAAACAGTAAAATTCTAATCACCTACGAAGACTCTCATGAAAAAAATATATATCGCCGGTTTGTTCCTGATTCTTTTTACTGCGGTAAAAGCACAGGACATTGTTCAATTGCCGATTCCGAATTCAGGAAAGGCAACTATTCGTCTGATGTTCCGCAACGGCTCGGTTTGTGACCCTGCCGGAAAGGAAGGTCTGACAAGTCTTACATCTGATATGATCATTGAAAGCGGAACGTCTGCGATGAATTCGACAGCTATTCGCAAAATGATCTACCCTTGGGCAGCCAATATGGGCAGCTCGACCGATAAGGAAGTTTCGATTTTTACTTTCGATGTTCCGACTCAGTATCTCGATCAATTCTATACAAAAGTTATCCGTGAATTATTCCTTCACCCTTCATTCGAGAAAAGTGATTTTGATCGATTGCTTTCGAATCAGCAGAATTATGTTGAGCAGGTGATTCGTCAATCATCGGACGAAGAGTATGGCAAAAAATATCTCGAATACGTTTTGTTCGACGGAACAAAATATCAGCAGCTTGTTGATGGAAATGTTGCCAGCCTTAAAGCAATTACGATCGACGATGTAAAGAAGCATTACAAAGCATTCTTTACGCGTACGAATGTAATGGCGGGCATTGCAGGTGACTATCCTGTTGCTATTGTAACAAAGCTGAAGAACGATCTTAATCTTTTACCAAATGTAAAAGTTGAAGCACCGGTTCTGACAATGCCGGCACAGCCGAAAGGAATTTCGGTGAGCATCGTTTCTAAAAAAGGCGCATTAGGATCGGCAGTTTCGGCCGGCTTCCCGATGAATCTCACTCGCTCGAACGACGATTTTGCTGCCTTAATGGTTGCAAACAGCTGGTTGGGTGAACACCGTAAATCGTATTCACGCTTGTATCAGAAAATCCGCGAAGCACGTTCGATGAATTACGGCGATTACTCGTATATCGAGTGGTATCAGAATGGCGGTGCGAATATGTTGCCTCCGGCAGGAACGCCACGCTCATTGAATTACTTCAGCATTTGGCTTCGTCCGGTTCAGACGGCAAAAGGTTTGAAAGGACAATATCCTGAGCTGGCCGACATCAAAATCGGTCATGCCTAGTATGCCATTCGCATGGCGGTAAGCGAAATGGATAAGCTTATCTCCAATGGCTTGTCAAAAGAAGAGTTCGAAAGCACTCGCGACTTCCTTCGCAGCTATTCGAAATTATACATCGAAACGCCTTCCCGTAAGCTCGCTTATATGATGGATTCCCGTTTCTATAACCGCAAAGACTGGATCACTGAGCTTGATGGCCTTTTGGCAAAACTCACTCCGGAGCAGGTTAATGCGGCGATGAAAAAGTACTGGCAGGTTCAGAATATGGACATCGTTATCGTAACCGATGAGTCGGAAGCAGATCCCCTGGCCGAAGCTCTCCGTTCAGGAGCCGTTTCTCCAATGAGCTATTCCAACGCCCTCAAAGCAACCCTTCCGAAAGAGATTTTAGAAGAAGATGATATCGTGGCGAAATACCCGATTGAGGTGAGAGAAGTGAAAGTTGTGGGGTCGGATTCGACGTTTCAGAAGTAATTATGAATTCATAATTCTGAATTTATAATTCTAAAAATGACTATCAAAAACGCCTTGTTTGTAATCAAACAGGGGTTTTTGATGGTCATTTTTCTTTTTAGGAGCTTTCAGGCTAAATTTTTGGGTTTGCTTTAAGTAGGCTTTGCCGGTGCTTTTTTCAGCTGAAATTTTGGTAGGCCTTGTTGAATTTTTGATTCTGCCTAACGTTGGTTGAATAGATAAAATGGAGATAGCTTTTTGAGAGCCGGAAGGGTTAATAAATCAGTTTATCAGCTCGTAACTACATACTCAAAGTCGCGTATCCCAATTTCAATTCTTAGTTGGATAAAACCCGCAACCCGCAACCCGTAACCCGTAACCCGCAACTCGCAACCCGCAACACAGTAATTAGTGACAGGTAAGTGTAAGTGTAAGTGTAAGTGTAGGTGGAAGTTTTAAGTTTCGCCTGGCAACCTGCAACCCGCAACCCGCAACCCGCAACTCGCAACTCGCACCCCGAAACCCGCAACTCGCAACCCGAATTTTACTACTTTTAACCACTCGCTTCAATCACCCCCATGCCCAAATCAAAAGCAAAATCGTCGTTCGGAAAGTATGTAAAGGCTTTCTGGATTTTGGTTGCTATTCCTTTTCTGCTAATCATCACCGTACTTTTTATGGCTTACAAAGGATGGATTGGCCAACAGTTGCCTTCTATCCTTGAACTTGAAAATCCAAAGAGTAATCTGGCGTCGGAAGTTTTGTCGAACGACTTAGTTGTACTTGGGAAGTACTATGTCGAGAATCGTGTGAATATTCACTACGCCGATTTATCACCGAATCTTGTTCATGCGCTAAAAGCAACAGAGGATATTCGTTTCGAAGATCACAGCGGCGTTGACTTACGCGGATTGGTTCGTGCCGTAGTGCGCGGAGGAACGGCCGGTGGAGGTAGTACGATTACTCAGCAGTTGGCAAAATTGCTTTTTCACGAAAAGCCTTCGTCGAAAATTGGTCGTGTGATTCAGAAAATTCAGGAATGGATTATCTCTGTTCAGCTTGAACGTCGTTATACCAAAGACGAAATTATGGCGATGTATCTCAATCAGGCGCCATTCAGCAGCAATGCATTCGGAATTAAATCGGCTGCTCAAACGTATTTTGCTAAAACTCCCGACAAATTAAATATTCAGGAAGCAGCCGTTCTTGTTGGAATGCTTCAGGCTCCGACGCGTTACAATCCGGCCAGCAATCCGAAAAGCTCTCTCGTGCGACGTAACATCGTTTTGTCGCAAATGGAGAAATATGATTTTATCAAAGAGGAACAATTCGATTCATTAAAGGCACTGCCAATTAAATTATCGTTCCAATTAGAGGATCATAATAACGGTATGGCTACATACTTTCGCGAAGTGTTGAAAGCGGAACTACTGAAATGGTGTAAAGAGCATATCAATAACGCTACGGGAAAGCCGTACGATTTATATCGCGACGGACTTAAAATATACACAACTCTTGATGCTAAAATGCAACGTTACGCCGAAGAGGCAATGCGTGAGCATATGAAAGAACTTCAGCGCAAGTTTAATGAGCATTGGAAAAGCTCCGAACCATGGGCTGAACATCCGGAAATCGTTACAGATGCACTGAAGCACACCGATCGCTATATCGCCATGAAGGCAGATAAGTCGACTCAAAAGGAAATCGATAAGGCGATGAAGAAAAAAGTAAAGATGAAAGTCTTTACATGGAATGGTGAAGTTGATACAACGCTTTCACCGCTCGACAGTTTGAAGTACTACAAGAAAATGCTGCAGTGCGGATTTATGTCGATGGAACCTCAGACAGGTTACATCCGCGCCTGGGTTGGCGGAAACGATTACCGCTATTTCAAATACGATCACGTACACGAAGGAAAGCGTCAGGTTGGTTCTACTTTCAAACCATTCCTCTACACGCTGGCAATGCAGGAAGGCTATTCTCCATGCTATCAGATACCAAACGTACGTGTGACATTCGATTTGCCTACGGGCGAAAAATGGTCACCTGAAAATGCCGACGCGAAGTACGGCGGTATGTTGACGCTCAAACAAGGTCTCGCCGAATCGGTCAATTGTATCTCCGCTTATCTGATGAAACAATTCGGCCCGGAAGCAATGATTGAGATTACCAGAAAAATGGGTATTACTTCACCTATTGATCCTGTTCCGGCCATTTGTCTTGGAACACCCGATGTATCAGTCTATGATATGGTGGGTGCTTACTCAACCTTTGCCGATAAAGGAGTCTGGACTCAGCCGACTTACCTTCTTCGTATCGAAGACAAGAATGGAAAACGGATCTTGTTTCAGGTTGTTGGGTTGGTTGTGAAGACCGCATCGTTCACTTCCGCAGTCTGGAGCTTGGACAAGGTGCACGAACAGCCTTACCGATTTGGGCCTTGTATATGCAAAAAGTGTATGCAGATAAAACGATCAATCTTTCGAAGCGCGACTTTGATGCACCGAAAGAAAAATTAAGTGTCGAATTGAATTGCGATAAATATGTTCAACCCGGATCTGACAAAGGAACGGAGCGAGATTTCTAATATGTTATTGAAAGATCATGAATAAAGTAGTAGCAAATGCCGAAGCAGCTATTCACGACATCAAAGACAATATGACTTTGATGGTAGGTGGTTTCGGATTATGCGGAATACCCGAAAATTGTATTTCTGCATTGGTGAAAAAAAATGTGAAAGGATTAGTCTGTATCAGTAATAATGCCGGCGTCGATGATTTCGGCTTGGGATTATTATTACAGAACAAACAGATTCGTAAAATGATTTCATCGTATGTCGGAGAGAATGCCGAATTCGAACGACAGATGTTATCGGGCGAATTGGAAGTAGATCTCATTCCGCAAGGAACACTGGCTACGCGTTGTCTGGCCGCAGGATACGGAATGCCGGCAGTATTTACACCGGCAGGAGTTGGAACAGAAGTAGCTATCGGAAAAGAAGTTCGCAATTTCAACGGTAAAGATTACTTGCTCGAGATGGCCTTCGACGCCGATTTCGCTCTTGTAAAAGCATGGAAAGGCGATGCGCACGGAAACTTAATCTTCCACGAAACAGCACGCAATTTCAATCCACTCATGGCCATGGCCGGCAAAATCACAGTTGCCGAAGTCGAAGAACTCGTTCCCGTTGGTCAGTTAGATCCCGACATGATCCACACTCCCGGTATCTACATCCACCGAATCTTCCAGGGGGCGGGGTATGAGAAGAGGATTGAGCAGCGCACCGTCCGCTCGCGGTAGGGAATTAGCTGATTAGCTGATTAGCTGATTAGCTGATTAGCTGATTAGCTGATTAGCTGATTAGCTGATTAGCTGATTAGCTGATGGGACTATACGGAGATTGTCTTACTATGAATCAACCGCATATATTGGTTGTGATGAGATGATAAATAGCAGAGATTTGTTTCTTAAACAAATATTATGCAAGTATCAAAAATAGAAGGGAATCTGATCTTACGACTTTCAATTGATTTTGCTCTAAAAGCAATAGCTTATTGTGATGAGCTGGAAAGTAAAAGGAAATATGTAATTTCTAATCAGCTTCTGAAAGCGGCCACGAGTATAGGGGCAAACCTTTTTGAAGCACAAAACGCAGAAAGCAAGTCGGATTTTATACATAAAGTTAAAATTGCGGCAAAAGAAGTGGATGAAACAAAATATTGGTTGATACTTTGTGGTCAATCAAAGAATTATCCGGAGATCAAAGATTTATTTACCAATTTAGAAAGCATAGAGAGAGTGATAACCAAAATTCTTTCTTCATCAAAAAAAGTTTAATCAAGGCCAATTAGCTAATCAGCTAATTGGCTAATCAGCTAATCGAAAATGCTTGACAAAAACGGAATCGCCAAAAGAATCGCCCGCGAGGTTAAGGACGGGTACTATGTAAATCTTGGAATTGGAATACCTACGCTCGTTGCGAATTATATTCCGGCGGGAATGAATGTGGTGTTGCAATCGGAGAACGGATTATTGGGAATGGGTCCATTTCCTTTCGAAGGAGAAGAGGATCCGGATTTAATTAATGCCGGGAAGCAGACAATCACTACCGTTCCGGGGTCTGTATTTTTTGATTCGGCGATGAGCTTTGGAATGATACGCGCAGGAAAGGTGGATTTAACAATTCTCGGTGCGATGGAAGTGAGCGAGACCGGCGATATCGCTAACTGGAAAATTCCGGGTAAGATGGTAAAAGGAATGGGTGGCGCGATGGATCTTGTGGCTGCGGCTCGAAATATTATCGTTGCCATGCAACACGTAAATAAGGCAGGTGAATCAAAACTCCTTCCTCAGTGTTCGCTCCCGCTGACAGGAATTCGTTGTGTGAAAAAGATTGTGACTGAGCTTGCCGTTGTTGAAGTATTGCCACAGGGTGGCTTTAAATTGCTTGAACGGGCACCGGGAATCAGCACCCAGCAGGTGATCAATGCTACAGCCGGAAAACTTATCGTTGAAGGCGATATTCCTGAAATGAACTTAAACTAAGTATCAAGGTCTAAATGGAAGAGCTTGTCGGACTTTTCGGCGAGCTCTTTTTGCATTAATCAACTATTGGCGGGAAATTCGAACGTTAGGGCATAAAAATGGATTTTGCCAAGCCTAAATTCAAGCAAGACTTCTGCTAATGGACTACTCTTTGGGGTTTGATTTTATCTACTTTCAGCTATATTTGCCTTGCGCAGAAACTTTAGCAGACAGGGTAAAAAAGGCCCGGTGATTGAAAAAATCCACGAATGAGAGATTTGTCAGTTATAATACCGATTTACAATGAAGAAGAGAATATTTCAATGCTCTTCTCCCGATTGAATTCGGTAGTTGAAAAATTGGGAGTTGATACAGAGTTCATTTTTATCAACGATGGGAGCCGGGATCATTCTTTGGAATTAATTTTACAACTGGCCGGGAAGCACTCAAATGTTCGCTATATCGATTTTTCAAGAAACTTCGGTCATCAGATTGCTGTGACCGCCGGTCTCGATAAGTGTGATTCGAAGGCTGCCATTATTATCGATGCCGATCTCCAGGACCCGCCGGAACTTATTATCGATTTATATAATACGTGGAAAGAGGGGTTTGAAGTTGTGTACGCCAAACGAAATGCCAGACAAGGCGAAAGTTTTTTAAAGAAGTTTACTGCGCGATTATTCTACCGTGTTCTGAAAAAAATCACATCTATCAACATACCTGTCGATACAGGTGATTTTAGAATCATTGACAGAAAGGTTGTGATGGCATTAAGAAATATGCCCGAACAACAGAAATTTCTTCGTGGTCAGATTTCATGGATAGGTTATAAGCAAACATTTGTTACTTATAATCGTGATTCACGACATGCCGGAGAAACAGGTTATACCTATAAGAAAATGATCCGGCTAGCTTTGGATGGTATCACATCTTTCTCAAACCTTCCCCTAAGATTTGCAACATTGGCAGGATTCTTCGTCTCCGGAATCACTGTTGTTCTCAGCATTTATGCGTTGTATGCCCGATTAGTGAGCAAAGAATATGTTCCGGGTTGGACGTCACTTATGTTGGCCGTGTTGTTCATTGGTGGTGTGCAATTAATATCAATCGGAATAATAGGGGAGTACATAAGTCGTCTCAGCGCTAATGTTAGAAATCGACCACTCTATTTTGTCAGAGACACTAATATTCCTTCTTCCTAATTTAGAATGCCTAAGAAATTGTCATGATACAAAACGCTGACACTAGTTCTCGTCGGATTTCCCTACTTGCTGTTTGGATTATTGTTGTTGGAATATTTGCCGGACATCTTACCAATCCTCGTTACAAGTACAATTATTACAATCAGGATCTTTCGTTTGATGTAACTTCATATTATTTATACCTGCCTTTTAACTTTATCTATCATGACCCGGGACTAACAAACAAGGCAGCTATCGACACGATCTGGGCAAGATACGCACCATCTCCCACGTTTTATCAGGCCTTTGAGATTGAAAACGGAAATCGTGTGATGAATTATACGTGTGGATTTTCATATGCGTACGCCCCATTTTTTTTCATTGCCGATTATTGGGCAAAGCATAGCACTTATATGAGAGATGGATTCTCGTTTCCGTATCAGTTTTGTATTGGCAACGGTGTCTTCATTTATATTTTGCTGGGATGGTTTTTTCTCAGGAAGGTTTTATTGAATTATTTTTCGGATACTGTTAGCGCCATCACACTTTTGTTAATTGGATTCGGCACTAATTATTTTAGTGAAGCTATCAATAATCAATTGCAGCCTCATGCGATGCTCTTCAGCGGATATGCTATTGTGTTGTATTGTATTATCAAATGGCACAGAGCACCCAAAATGAAGTACATGATTATCGGTGGTCTTCTAATGGGTTGGATGATTCTTGCTCGGCCAAGTGAAATCGTGAGTTTGCTGCTTCCTCTGCTTTGGAATGTGTATGATAAAGACTCATTAAAGGCTAAGTGGGAATTGATAAAAAATCACAAATCACATTTGTTTGCCTATGCTGCCTGTGGAATCGCTGCCTTTGTTCCTCAGTTTGTTTACTGGCATACGGTAACCGGATCGGCACTCTTTTATAGCTACTCGCATACGGAAGGGTTTGATTTCTTAAAGCCGCATATTATCAATGTGCTTTTTAGCTTTAAGAAGAGTTTACTTGTTTATACTCCAATATTGATTTTCCCTCTGATTGGAATGTTTATCATGAAGAGAAAAAATCACGAAGGAAGTGTTGCCATTATTGCATATGCAGCTGCAAATTTTTATTTACTGGCAAGTTGGGCTGCATGGTGGAATGGAGGAAGCTTTGGGATGAGGTACTTTGCCGAATCTTATGCAACAATGTCGATCCCTTTTGCTTTTTGTCTTCAATCTATTGCCGAAGGAAAATTGTTTAAAAAAATCATTTCGACTGTACTTATTGTTTTTTCGTAGTGCTGAATCTTTTTCAAACCTGGCAGTTTATCAACTGGATTATTCCGGATGATCAGATGACTTTTGCCTATTACAAAAAAATATTCTTTAAGACGATGGTCTCTGATGAAGATAGGAAATTGCAGGAAGTAAAGAGATCAATGGCCGGGACAGAATCTTTCAATAACGAAAACGAGTACATTCATTATACAAAAGTATTTATGAATTTCAGTGATATCAACTCGATGCCTCTCGATTATGATGTTGTTGATACCAGTCTCTACTTTTCTCCGCCGGCTTCCTGCCGAATTGATCCAAGCCACGATTATTATCCAAGCTATAATTGGCCTTACGAGACATTGGTTCCAAAAGGAAAGGATCATATTTGGATACGTGTGTCTATGAAATATTATTCTGCTATCGATATCAAGGATAATAATACTGCTTTGGTGATTGAAATGCCGCATAAGGATTATCACCTGAAATACCGCTCCTTCCGTTTTGATGAGCGTCCTTTTGTGAAAGGAGAGTGGAACGATTTCAAAGTCGATTATATGACACCTTTCCCTTACCTGGAGTCAGATAAAATTTATGTCTATATGTGGTATCGAGGAAAATCAACAATTAATATCGACGATTTCAAAGTAGAAATCTTTGAAAAAAAGGAGTAATTTGGCCTGAACACATATGAAAATAGATAAGCTAAGCATAATTATTCCTGCCTACAACGAAGAAAGAACGATCGAGGGTCTTCTCTCGAAGGTTTTAAGTGTCAATCTTGATTCGATCGAAAAGGAACTTGTTGTTGTTAACGATTGTTCTCGTGATTCAACGAAATCAATCGTTGAACAATTCATGCAGAAAAATAGCAGTGCGCGTATTATTTTCTATTCACAGGATGTCAATCAGGGTAAAGGGGCCGCTATTCGCAAAGGGATTGAGCTGGCTACCGGCGACTGCATCATTGTTCAGGATGCAGACTTGGAATATGATCCTAATGAATACAAAGTGCTTCTGGCTCCAATTCAAAATGGCTTTGCCGATGTTGTGTATGGGTCGCGATTTATGGGTGGCCGTCCGCATCGAATTCTTTTCTTCTGGCATTCGATCGGGAATAAATTTCTCACCTTCCTGTCGAATATTTTTACCAATCTGAACTTGACCGACATGGAAACGTGTTACAAAATGTTTCGTTCGTCTGTCATTAAACAAATTAAACTAAAAGAAAACAGATTCGGCTTCGAACCGGAAGTTACTGCAAAAGTTTCTCGCGTGCCCGGTGTTCGTTTTTATGAAGTCGGAATTTCGTACTACGGTCGTACCTATGCCGAAGGGAAAAAGATCGGTTGGAAGGATGGGGTTAGGACGTTGTGGTGTATTTTGAAATATAATATCTGGGCAAAGTGAATTAGCTAATTTGTTGATTAGCTAATTAGCTAATGTGGGCTCGGAATTTCTTTTGAATATGCGCCATTAAATTATTGAGCCCGAAAAACTGTAACTCGATTTTTAATCAGCTAATAAGCAAATTAGTTAATTAAAACTCCGAAGCCCACGCTTCAACCAAAACCATCTCTTCTTTCCCAATGAAACCGGCTTCTACAAGAGCGCGGTAGCAGCGGACGAGATTTTCGGGGAGATTAGCGGGGCCTGATAGCAGCTCGAGATCTTCGAGGAGTGCGCAGATTTTTTCGTTGTTTACATAACCCGGAACTTCGTCTTCAAAATCTTTTACCAGACTGTGATCGTTTCGTTCCTGCCATACTGTAGCGTTATGATACATGATCGGCCAGTTGCAGGTCCACGCGATGCGCTGAGCGACAAAACTTCTCCAGATATCAGTCATTCGGAATGAACAATAAGAGGAAGGTACATCAATGGAAAAGCTTCTTTAAACCATGTTGTATTCTGACTGTTAAATGGCGACCATGAATTTTCGCCCAATGCTATCGGATCATTCTCTTTGAAATTGAAAGGTAATTTCATCGTCATTCGATACACGGCATCGACATCGGGATTTTCATTTGCCAACCCTTGCTGTATCGGTGTGTAATAATTTTTGTGCTTCCGCTTACGACTTGATTGCTGTGCAAAAATTGCAGAGGATATCCGCGAGGCCAAATTTTATCGGGAGTAAAATGCGTGTAAACATTCATCCAACCGGTATGCTCAAAGTGCGTGACGAAATTATTCGCCGTACGCGGCTTCCAAAATTCATTGGTCGGAAAATTATCGTCGTCGGTTTCGATAATCACATCGTAATCTTTCGCGAGTAAGTAACCGAGATTTTTTCTTGAATAATGTTTTACGGGTAGGTTTCTTGCAATCTTGAATGGCAATCCCAGTTGTCGAGAGATCGGATAAAAATGACAGCCGTCTATTTCAAAATGCTCGGGAGATTTCGTGTCTCCGATTACAAGGAAATCGATATTGTTTTCAATTGCGCCTTTCGCTAATGATTTAAGCACGGCATTCGGTGCTGCAATGGAGGTTACTACTAAAGCTGTTTTCATTTTATGATCAGATCGATATCGGACGCAATGTTAAACGACGTAGAAAGTAATACCACAGTGTGCTGATGGAATTACGAATTGCATTTTTTGATACTCGAGGTGAGGGTGCCTTATAGTGAATGGGTACTTCTATCGCATGATGCTTACGCAAAATATAACGCATTTCAGTTTGATAAAAATGCGCTTTCGATTTTAACTGATATTTCAGAAAACGTGCAACAATTTCACGACGAAATCCCTGATAGCCCGATGTCATATCAAATAAACGACTGCCTAAAAGCACGTTTGCCAACGTTGTTCCCGTTTTTGACAACATTCGTCGGCGTGGCGGTGAATCGCCCATTGAACCGCCTTGAATAAATCGACTGCCATAAACACATTCGTAGCCGGCTTTCAATAATGTTAAGAATTGTTTTAATTCAGAAGGATCGTGCGACATGCCCGCATCCATTTCGATGATGTACGAGGCATTTGTTTTATCAAAGGCTTCTTTATAACCACGCAAATAAGCATCCACAACATTTCTGTTCTCCGGAGCCCATACAGTATGAAAACGTGGATCTGTTTTGGAAAGCGTTTCACATAATTCGAGCGTACGATCTTTCGACACATTATCAACCACTAAAAATACCTGTCCATTCCCGATGGAATCCAGCTGTACCTTTAACGCAGAAATGAAAGGCTCAAAATCGTTCTCTTCATTGGCCATAGGAATTACTACCGCCCATTGCTTTTTCATATAGGCGCAATGTAGGGAATTTTTTCTTTTGTGGTTGCGGGCTTCGACAAGCTCAGCCGGGCGGGTTGCGAGTTGCGAGATGCGGGTTGCGGGGCGAAACCAGACACATTCGCTTCCGTTTCGATAGGCTTCCTACCTTTCTGCTAGCATAAACGATCTGGCCGGAATGGCATCGATTAGTTTTCGGGTGTAGGGCTTTGTTGGATTTGAGTAAATCTGTTCGGGATTTCCGAGCTCTTCGATCTTTCCTTCGTTCATTACGATCATTCGGTCGCTCATGAATTTTACTACAGACAAATCGTGCGAGATGAAAATGGAAGTGAAGCCGAATTCTCTTTTCAGTTCGTTAAGCAAATTCAGAACTTGAGCCTGTACGGAAACATCAAGTGCGGAAACGCATTCGTCGCAAATGATAAATTCAGGTTGAACAGATAATGCGCGTGCTATGCAAATGCGTTGTCGTTGTCCACCGCTTAATTCATGTGGATAACGGGAAAGATAAGATTCATTTAATCCGACTCGTTCGAGTAATTCAATTGCTTTTTTCCGACGAAGAGAATTATTCTCGTGCATTCCGTGAATCTCCATTGGTTCTATGATGGCTTCACCTGCCGTCATTCTCGGATTCAATGAAGAAAAAGGATCCTGAAAAATCATCTGAATATTCTTACGCATGCTTCGAAGCTCTTTCCCTTCAAGCATTCTGAAATCTTTTCCTTTAAAAATTATTTGTCCGGAAGTTGGTTCAATCAGTCGGAGAATACTTCTCCCTAAAGTTGTTTTACCACACCCCGACTCTCCTACAAGCCCGAGTGTTTCACCCGGATATACATCGAATCTGATGCGATCAACGGCTTTGATGTAATTTTTTGCTTCACGAAAAATACTTTCGCGAACAGGGAAGTATGTGCTAAGCTCTTTGATTTCCAGAATCGGTTTTTGAGAATAAATCTTTCTTTGTCGTTCTTCGAAATCGCTTTTACTCTGAGCATACCTCGCCAATATTTCTGAAATATTGTTTGAAATTTCGACCACTGTTCCATCGGCATTCTCTTGCATGAAATCATTGATCGTCGGCAAGGTGTGCATACGTTGATTCAGCGGAGGACGACAAGCGAGCAGGCCTTTTGTATATGGATGTTTCGGGTGATTAAAAATATCATCTACACGACCGTCTTCCACGATTTTACCTTTATACATTACAAGAACTCGATTGGCAATTTCGGAGATGACACCAAGGTCGTGCGAGATGAAAATCATGGCCATATGGTTTTCGTTTTGTAAATCACGCAGTAATTCAAGAATT
The DNA here is from genome assembly GCA_016721305.1 of Bacteroidota bacterium. Lineage (GTDB taxonomy): Bacteria > Bacteroidota > Bacteroidia > AKYH767-A > 2013-40CM-41-45 > JADKIH01. The sequence goes on along the minus strand of JADKIH010000003.1, from coordinate 92,157 downwards.
TCTCGCTGAACGGTTACGTCGAGTGCCGTTGTTGGTTCATCGGCAATTAGCACATCGGGATTGCAACTAATTGCCATCGCAATCATCACTCGTTGCTTTTGTCCGCCGGAAAGCTCATGCGGATAAGCTTTGAACATCTGCTCCGGACGAGGCAATTTTACTTTTTCGAAGAGCTGCAGCGTTTGTGATTTTGCTTCTTGTAGGGATACTTTTTTATGAAGAATAATCGCTTCGGAAACCTGATCACCGCAAGTTAAAACAGGATTGAGCGACGTCATCGGTTCCTGGAAAATCATGGCGATTTTATTTCCACGAAAGGAACGGATTTCATTTTCTGAAACAGATACGAGATTGGAAGAAGTGTTGTTGGTTGAATGAAAGAAAATTTCTCCTCCGGTGATTTTTCCCGGCGCATTTATTAATCGCATAATCGACAATGCCGTTACCGATTTCCCGGACCCGGATTCACCAACGATCCCTAAGGTTTCTCCACGGTTTAATGAAAAAGAGATATTATCAATGGCTTTAATTGTTCCATGATCATTCGGAAACTCTGTGCTCAGGCCATTTATCTCTAAAACGAGCTTATTCATTGCCTGTAAAGATAAAATAGCTATGATAATCTTAGTGTCTTAGTGTTTATTTTTTTTAACACTTAGACACTAAGACTATTTGCGTAACTTACAGTATGTGGACAGAAGAAAATAACAGGTTGTACCGGAAATTTCAATTTAAGGATTTTTCTGAAGCCTTTGCTTTTATGACGCGCGTGGCGCTCGAAGCTGAGAAAATGAACCATCATCCTTTGTGGACGAATGTGTACAATAAGGTAGAAATTTGGTTGAACACTCACGATGCAGGGGATATTGTTACGGAGAAGGATCGTGAATTGGCGGAAAAGATTGATGCGATTTTCGGGGCGTGAATTCTCATTTTAGGGGTTAGTAATTTTACCACGAGAACACGAGCGGCACAAGGAATCACGAGATTGTTCTTGTGATTCCTTGTGCCGCTCGTGTTCTCGTGGTGAAAAAAACTCCGGGAAGTGAATTACAACCCAATCAATATCCCCGCATTTAAGCCAATACTTCCGAAAGGGAAATAAGACTTTAATGAAGTGTTCGGATCGGTAGATGAATTGGTGTCGGAAAGAGTAACAGGACTTTCTAAAGGCGAACCATCGGGTAGTGAATTCTCATATTAGGGGTTAGTGATTTTACCACGAGAACACGAGTGGCACGAGGAATCACGAGATTGTTCTTGTGATTCCTTGTGCCGCTCGTGTTCTCGTGGTGAAAAACTCGGAGTGAATTACAACCCAATCAATATCCCCGCATTTAAGCCAATACTTCCGAAAGGGAAATAAGACTTTAATGAAGTGTTCGGATCGGTAGATGAATTGGCGTCGGAAAGAGTAACAGGACTTTCTAAAGGCGAACCATCGGGTAGTGAATTCTCATATTAGGGGTTAGGATTTTATCACGAGGCACCCAGGAATCCGATGTCTTGTTCCTCCCCCTCCCCCTTTCTCTTTTGGGGGAAAACTCCGGGAATACAACCCACCCCGCATTTAAGCCAAACCGAAAGGGCTTGTGGCGAACCCGGGTAGTGAATTCTCATATAGGTTAGTGATTTTACCACGAGAACGAGGGCACGAGGAATCACGAGATTGTTCTTGTGATTCCTTGTGCCCTGTGTTCTCGTGGTGAAAAAAACTCCGGGAAGTGAATTACAACCCAATCAATATCCCCGCATTTAAGCCAATACTTCCGAAAGGGAAATAAGACTTTAATGAAGTGTTCGGATCGGTAGATGAATTGGTGTCGGAAAGAGTAACAGGACTTTCTAAAGGCGAACCATCGGAATTATAAGTGTTTTCAAATTTATCGGGACCCCAGGTTTGATTAATCATATTTAATTCAGTAATCAATCTGATTTTTTCGCCGATCTTAAAACTAAGACCGAACGCTCCGTACCAGCCAATAGATGTACCACCGGTAAATTCGTATTCGGAAATGTAAGTCGTGGTATTACTTGTGCTTTCTTCATGTAGTTTTAGTTTTGAACCAATTCCTAAAATCATCCCAAAGCGACAATACGGCGCCAGCGATTTTGTTTCTCCGGCCGATACTTTAATTCCCGGCATAATCCGAATCATACTTCCTTTAACGTTTTCTATTCCATTATAAAAAGTAGAATAATTATCGATTGATTTGAATTCTTTTCGAGGAGATAATTTACTCCCAGATCAACACCGAGGTGTTCGGTAAACATATTGTTAAACATTAATCCGAATTGTAAACCTTCACCAAACGATCCGACAATGTTTTCTTCACTGGAGTTATCAGATTTATATCCGACTCTCTCCGAGCCTGCGCTTAATCCGTAGCCGAAAGTTACCCCCAGTTTGAATCCTTGTGCTAAACTTTGTGTTGAAATGAAAGTTGCAATGGTAAGAATTAGGATGGAAAATTTAGTTTTCATGGTGATAGATTTAATTGGTTTAATAGCAAATGTATTAGAATATTCTAATCTGATGCTATCGGTTTGAATCTCTTCAAGGGCGAATGGAAAAACGGAGAAATTTACCGTTTTTTATATAAGTAGTTCTGTGATTATTTTGAATTGGGGTGTTTGAGTTTACCACAAGTTCACGAGGGGCACAAGGAATCACGAGATCGTTCTTGTGATTCCTTGTGCCCCTCGTGCCCTCGTGGTAAACTCAAACAATGTATTTCAAAGGACCCCCGAAGCCAACCCAATCCCCAGCAAGACAATCATCACCGTAACACTCGTCTGTACAAAACCAAGCGTCACTTTTTTCAAAAGCTTCGATCCGAAGTACGCGCCTGCGAAGGCAGAAAGTGTTGTGATGATCAGTAAAGTCAAGTTCCCGACCATATCAATATTGGCGATGCGACGGAAGTAAATTGAAAGTCGTGTAATGTCGACGCAGCAGGCGACAAAAATCCCGGTTGCGATAAAAGCTTCTTTGGCCAGACCGGCACGAATCAGAAACATACTTCGCAACGCACCCTGATTTCCGGAAAGTCCACCGAAGAAGCCGCTTATTAATCCACCTATCGGTAATTTATTCCGGTCAAATTGAATTTTCTTCAGCGAGGGAACTGATTCGAAGAAAGCAAAAACAATCATCAAGGCTCCGATGATTAATTTTATCCATGTGATAAAAATTTCCTTTTCACCAATGTGATACGAATAAACAGGTTGTAAACCGGAGAACAAGAGCAAAAGTTGGGCACCGGCAAAAGCCCCAATAATGGCAGTAAGACCAAAGCGCAAACCAACATTCCAGTTAATATTCTTGCCTACTAAAGCAATCTTGAAGAAATTATTGAACAGATGCACAATGCCGGTGAGTGCAACGGCAATTTCGACGGGGAAGAAAATAATAAATACCGGAGTAAGTATTGTACCAAGCCCGAAGCCGGAAAAGAAGGTAAGTAAAGATGCAAATGCGGCAACGGCTGCAATGATAACTGTCTCCATTGATTCCTCAAATATCGTCTTTGTTTCGAGATTTCAATATTAAATTATATCTATTTTTCGATAGCCTGTTGGACCCAATGCCGATGCAAATGGGAGTTAATTGTATAGACGGAACTTCAGTAATAATTTATTCTAAAACGGCGAATAATTTTCTAACTGCATTTGTCGAAGTTGCAAGCTCAAGAGAGTAAATGCCTGTCAATGGTTTATCTAAGCGTATTTCAGATAAGTTGTTTGAGTAAAAACTGTTGGAATAAACTATTTGGCCGCTCATCGAATATATTGTAAGACGAAAGTACTCAGATTCAAAAGTACCGGAAAGTGAAATAAGAAGCGAGCTGCTACCGGCAAAGGAGACAAAAAAAGAAAGGGATTTAGTTTTCGTATTATCGATTGCAATCTTTTCGCTATAGGTATATTTTCCATCAAAATCTACTTGCTTAAGACGGTAATAAACAATCCCTTCCGGAACAGAAAAATCTTTTATCGAATACGAATGTGATATAGTAGTTGTCCCACTTCCAGGAAGTTGCTCAATGCTCGTGAAGTTTTGTGCATCTCCAGATCTTTCAATTTCGAAATGATCATTGTTTATTTCAGTAGCTGTTTCCCAATTAATGTTTGTGTGATTATCTTCGAGTTGGGCAGTAAACGATAGTAATTCAATAGGCAGCGGCGTTGGAACGAGAACAAAATTATCAACCTGCGTCCAGTTTGATAAGCCACCTCCAGATAATTGTACGGTAATAAATTGTCCGCTTACCGGAGCGGTGAAGGTTGCACTACGATTTACCCACATACCAGGTGCTGGAAGTGGAGCAGTGTAGACTAACGTTCCAAAAGTCGCACTAGTTGTAGAAATTCCGATCTGAACCGGACATGGGCCAATTGAATACGGAGCACCGCATCCATGGTCGGCGAAGTTCAATGTATACTGTGTACCTGCATTTAGAGGTGATGACAATTTCATTGAAAAGGCATCGGTTCCTGCACCGGTTAATGCGACATACCAACTTCCATTTGGCGGGCCACCACAATAAGTTGCGGAACTAATCAAATCCATATCGCCGTAAGTTCCAAAGGCAACTAAATTTGTAACCATTGAATTGAAAGCAGCATTGGTAAGATTTACCTGATCAGCTCCGGCAAGATTGGTTTCAAAACTTCCATTGAGAATGGTTTGAGCAAAAACAGATTCGGCCGACCAAAAAAGTAGCACCGGAAATATCCTGGTGAGAACTTTCCGGGTAAGTGATAACAGCAACTCCTTCAATGAGAATTTCATTGATATAAAGGTCGTCTTTAACAGCCGCTAAGCAAATTGAACTCGCTGAACAGGAATAAATAGAAGCCCGTCGAGGATATTTCAATCATCGGCGAATTGGATTTATCCAAGAATCATTTCACTCTTTGTTTCTGCGATGGTGGATGACGATATTCTTAAGAAGACTTCGATCAAACATTCAACATCTTTAAGACAATATTTTACAATACGCAGGAGATCGTTTTCCTCCCAATAAACTTTCCAAACCATACTCCCGTCCATGTCTTCCTTGGGTGACGAAATTCCGAATATAGCCGCCAATAAGGAGAGAGAGGTGTATGCTTTGTAATCGCCAAATTTCCAAAGCTCGAGCGTATCGAGATGTGGGACTTCCCAAGGCTTTTTGCCTGAAAGATTTAAAATTGATGGAAGGGATAATCCGTTGACGAGGTAACGCCGACATAAAAACGGGAAATCGAATTCTTTACCGTTATGCGCACAGAGGTAATGTTTAGGCCGGGAGAAATTCTTACCGGCGAATTCTGCAAATTGTTTTAAAATAGTTCTTTCGTCGTGCCCGTGAAATGAAAGCAAACGCAAATTGTTCATTTCATCGAAGTAACCGCAACCGATGCAAATAATTTTTCCGAACTCGGCATAAATACCGGCACGAGGATAATTTTCGACCGGATCTTTCGGCTCGCGAAATGAATTACATTTTTTATCCCACAGAATTTTTAATGCTTCCGGCATTTCATCGTACGTGGAGTATAAGGGAACAGTCTCGATATCGATAAAGAGAATGTTTTGGAGAGAGATGTCTTGCATGCGTCAAAAGTACACACAAGGGAGGGTGGGTTACAACCAATATATGCGGGATATTTAATTGGCAAATTCGGAAATTCGGAAATTAGCAAATTGGCAAATAGATGGGAAAGATCTGATGTCTTTTTAGAATTTTGGGCAATTCATTATCGCGTGTGGATTACTTCGAAGCGAGTTTTCATTTTTAGGAATTTCTTTTCGAAAAATTCATAACTGAGAATTGAAAGCACAATTGTCATACTGAAAAGAATAAAGAGATAAAAATACATATTTGGCATCCCAAATGGATCTATAATTTTTGTGAAAATTATAGCAAAGAGCATATTGTGAAATACATAAATGCCGTATGATATCTTCCCAAAGTAGTGAAGGATATTTCTTTTTTGAAAACGAAAAATGCTTTTGAATTGAAGGTGTAATTCCCAATCCAGAATGCTGCAAGTAAAAGATAGACGTATTTTTTAAATAGGACTTCAATTAGTGTGTTTTGCTCGAACATATCAGTTGTAAAAAGTAAAACCATCGACGCGGCGTAAACTAATACCCGAGAGCCGGGACTAAAATTTAGATTTATTGGTTTATGATAATGCCGGTAAGCAAATAACGCACCCAATGACAACACATCAATATTGCTTAAAGTGTGAAGGTAGATGGTAAGCTTGGGCGTGGGTATATATATGAATGCGTAGGCGCGATATATAAGACCGGCAATTATTATTGAAAACAAAATCGCAGGAAGTCGTCTATTCGATGCAAATGCAATTATCCATGGCCAGATAAGGTAAAATTGCTCTTCTACGGCAAGCGACCAATAGTGTGCAAATGGATACTCCCACTTACCTGTATAAATCGTATGGAAATTATTAACGTAGAAAATGTTTGCCCAATAATTTGGTTGCCCGAATTGTGGACTAAGCCAATAGATCAGTAATGGCGCAATAATTATTGTCAGATAATAAAGCGGTAAAATTCTTAATGCCCTTCGAGCATAAAACTTTTTTATACTGATTTTCCCAAGCTCTTTTTCCTTCAATAATAAGTATGTGATCAGGAAACCACTAATCAAAAAAAAGATATCGACTCCTGAAGATAGATTGTAAATGAAGCTCTGAATGTATTTCCCCGTATTACTTAATTGGTGATAATTTCCATCCGACATAAAGCCCGGAATCCCTACCCAATCATTCCACCCCTGATAAGCATGCGCCACCACTACCATCATTGCCGCGAGAAATCGGAAGGGGTCGAGGTTGGGGAAGTTTACACTTCTGGCAGGTGTTTCCATTATTCGAATTAGCTAATTAGCTAATTAGCTAATCAGCTAATCAGCGTATCATCACCCCCATTTTCCCCAACACCGGCACCATCGTGAAGTTTTCTTCTTTGATGCTCTCGGGGAGGAAAATGTATTTCTTATCGTACATGTGTTTGTTTAGGAAAAAGCTTACCCAGAATTCATTCGTGAGGCCGAAAAGATTTTCCATGATGGGCTCAATTTTTCCGTAGTCGTTGGAGCTGATATTCCCGATCATATGACGAAGAACGCTCGTCTTTACATCACGACCTTCGAATTGACCGTAACCGGCTGAGCTTACAAGCACGCCTGTAATTTCATCGGGATATAAATTGATAATGTAAACGTTCCAAACGTTTTCGCCTTCTTCCATCTCGCGCACTACGGCTACGATTACATTCTCAACCTGTAACTGAGGAATATCTTTGAGCATACTATTGCAAAGAATCTAATTTAGTAGAATACAATTTTAATGCACCGTCGACATACTGCAACATGTCGTCGTAGTGATTGTCGGCTGTTTTATTTCCGCGCTTTTTACCGAGACGAACAATAATCATTCGCTCATCAGGAATTGAAATGATATACTGTCCTAAGATTCCGCGAGCATAAAAAATTTCGTGGCCGTTGTGATTCATAAGCCACCAGTGTGCACCATAATAATCAACCGGATTCTTAGTTTCGTCAGGAATAGCGTTCGGAGTCAAGCTGAATTTTACGAAGTCTTTTGATACAAGCTGATGTCCATTCCATGCACCGCTATCCATATACAGTTTACCGATGCGCGCAAAGTCACGTGCACATGAATAAAAGCAGCAATATGATTTTTCCAATCCGCCGTTATGATCGAGCGACCAGTAGGCCTGATCGGTTGCCATAATCGGCTTCCATAATTTTTCCGAAGCAAAATCGGAAATGGTTTTGCCGGTTGTTTTGTTAATGATTAACGACAACAAAACAGTATTGCAACTCATGTACTCAAATTTCGTTCCGGGTTCGCGAACGACTTTCAGTTTCAAAACCTGACCTTTTAAATCGGAGCCGTAGTAGGCTTCCGTTGTTTTTGAAAACAAACTGTTGTACGCTTCATCCCAATCGAGGCCGGAGCTCATGTAGAGCAGATGACGAATTTTCAATTTCGCATTCATGCCTTTTCGGAATTCAGGCAAATATTTTCCGACAGAATCATCGAGAGAAAAATAACCTTCTTCACTTGCAATGCCGACGAGAATGCTCACGATGCTCTTCGCCATTGAAAACGAATTGCTCAACTGATTCTCGGAGTAATGATCCCAATACTCTTCGTGAACAACAGAATCGTTTTTGATAATCAAAAAGGCAACACTTTCTGTTTCTTCGAGCTTGGCGCGTGTTTCAATTGGCAAGGAATCTTTATTGTACGAGGTAGCATTTGGCCATTGAACGCCGACAGTATCCATAATAGGCCGATCATCGAACAAACCAATATCGTCGATGTCGGGATAGGTGTAAATCAGGGTTTTATAGATGTACGAATAGCCGGTAATCCAGATCGCCAGCATTGAGCTCAGCACAATAATGGCAAATCCCCATCGGAATTTTGTCCAGAAACCTGTTTTCTTTCCGGATGGTCTTTGTCTTTCCATAGTCGCAAAATACAATATAAAGACATAGATAAATCATGGCGGCTATAGAGTATTTGAACAGGGTTTTCAATAGATTGGTGTGGTTTTTTTACCACGAGAACACGAGGTTTGTGAGGATCACAAGGCTCTCGTGATCCTCACAAACCTCGTGTTCTCGTGGTTAAAAAATAAATTGTATGCCGAATAAATTGCCGATATGCCCACGAAGTTTCATAGACACTTCCTCCATCGAAACCTCTCTCCCCAACTCCTTCGCCAACGACGTCACTTGCTTATCAGTAATTCCGCAAGGAATGATATAGTTGAAATAATTCAAATCGGTGTTCACATTAAAAGCAAAACCATGCATCGTTACCCAGCGAGAACAACGCACTCCAAGTGCACAAATTTTTCGTGCGCGGAGTTTGTCTTCAGGGTCGAGCCACACGCCGGTTAATCCTGCTATGCGACCGGCTTCGATGCCGTATTCTTTCAGAGTGAGAATAACGGCTTCTTCGAGGTAACGGAGGTATTTGTGAATGTCGGTGAAAAAACAATCGAGATCGAAAATGGGATAGCCGACAATTTGGCCCGACCGTGATACGTTATATCACCGCCACGATTGTTTCTGTAAATGTTGCACGAATATTCGGAAGCTCGGCTTCCGCTGATCACCAGATTTTCTTCATCGCCTGAACGCCCGAGCGTAAATACGTGCGGATGCTCGCAAAAGAGGAGATAATGATGCTGTTGGATTTTTTCGGCATCGGGCAAATTGCGATTGTGCATTTTACGCTCGATGACTTCATTAAACAACTTCTCCTGCAAATCCCAGGCTTCTTTGTAATCGATCAAACCTAAATCGCGAAAGGCAACAGGTTGTAAGATCCTTTCCGAAGAGGGTGGGGCAGGAGAAGTTGAACCACTCATTATTGACCGGGATTTAGCAGATTTATGGATTCGTTTCTAAAGTTGACGTTCTTGTTCGATTTTTTTTTGAATGCTATATTTTGGCAAGTTGTCCCTTGAGCTGATTGATAATATTCACCTCCGTTGCATCGATGTTTTTCTTTTCTGCAATGAGAACAGAAACCCAGTCAGTCAGGTGAACGAAGTAAATTGAACGCTCAAGTTGAGTTGTTCCTTTTGACCAACATTCGCGAACATTCGGAGTATATTTCGAGAAAACGCTTTTGCTGATTTCAATACGCGCTTGCGTGCGATCGTAATCTGTTTTGCTGCGGAGAAGAATAACGGCGAGCTCCGGATGGTTTTCTGTCCAGCCGACCAATTCGTTGTGATTCATTTCCGGTAATACGTGATGCCAGCAAAGCATTTTTGAATTTTCGTTGATTTGCTGACGGAAACGTGTTGCGACGCCATTGTAACCATCAACTGCATAGATCACCGGAATTTTACCGATGAAGAAATCGGTCAACTCAGTTGCTTCTTTTAAGATGGAGGCTTTTTCAGTTTCCAGAAGTTTAATTGAATTTTCTAATTCTTTTTTGAAATGATCGCCTACAAATCCTGCAGCCATCATCACGAAGAATAATTGCGTGAGTGAATAACCTAAGCAAGCACGTGGTGGCAATCCACCCGGAATCGTAATGAGATCGAGATTTTTGCTCTTCGCCATCTCTCCGATTTTTCCGCCGGAAGTGATGCAAACGATTTTCGCACCGCGGGCAATCGAATCTTCCATCGCCTGAACGGTTTCTTCCGTGTTACCGGAGTATGAACAAACGATCACCATTGTTTCGTCGTTCACATATTTTGGAATGAAGTAATCCTTGTTGATTGTAATCGGCAACGGACACTCGTTGTAAACGATTTCTGAAATGATCGTTCCGCCAATACCCGAACCACCTAAGCCGGTGATGAGAATGTTGCGAATTGGTTTCGAATGTTGATTGTAACGGAAAGTTTCTCCGATAGTAATGGCTCCACGCAGCTGGGCAGGGAAATTTTCAACGAGCTTTTTCATTTTTGACAGGGTTTATTGTCTGAGGGGCAAAAATACGGAAATTTCCTTGGTTTTTAGCATATAAAATTTAACCACTAAGACATTCAGGCACTAAGATTTTGTGGTTTTCTTGGGAGAATTATAGCAAAAGTGTTTAGCAAAATTTTAAAAGCAAAGGACGTAATTATACAACCAACGGGGTCTCCTTCGGGGATGACAGTGCTTTGTGCATATTGATATGTCGTTCATCGTCCGGGTTCGAGACTTTGTTTCATCGCACACAGCTTAACCCGGACGATGAACGACATAAAAACAAAAAAACACCTGTCATCCCCGAAGGGGACCTCGTTGGTTGTATAGTGACGCCGTTTGTCAAAGAAATTAAAACCACAATGTGATTAAAATTTGTATCTCAGAGCGTAGTATTTGTTTTTCCAACACTAAGACACTAAGAGGACTCGGCGTAAGGAGACGAGGTGGGAGAAAAGGACTGCCGGCACAATAAAGCATGGCAGCCAGCTAAACGGAAAATTCAACACCGCAATATTAGGCTGATCAAAGGCAAATTGCTGAAAAGCGAAAGGGGCAGATAAGACGGCGTTGATGACGATGTTCAGAAGCAAAAGCAGCGCTCCGACATTCCATAGAAACATCACTTTTCGTTTCAACATTTTTTTCTGAATGCCGAAGTAAGCAATGAATGGCGCGCTGATACCGGAGAGAATATCGAAGTTGCGCCCGGCGAATGTCATGAGTTCGGGAACGGCTTTGTAGAGACAGAGCCAGTACAGAACCAATTCGACGGGAATTCGGACGATGTGTAAGTATGTCAGATTTAAAACGGGTAGAGAGTCGATAAATCGTTTTCCGCTTTTAGTTATGAAGAGAAGAAGAATTGTAAGTAATGGTGGTGAAATGAGTAAAAGAAATTTCGGAGGAAAAGAAGTTGTGTTTGTGTTGTAAAAGTTTTTCATCGTCAACATGGCCTGTGCCGCCAGCCATAAGAGAAGACAAAGAAAAATGATTCCGGATTTGCGACTGTGTGATGATGATTTTTTAACGGCAGAATAAATGAAAAGCAGAGTGAGCAATGTCGTGAGGACGAAGACTAATTGAATGTAGTCGGGGAGAAGAGGGAGAGGCATTTGATTTAGTATTTGAAAATCTTGTCTATCAAATGTAGTGAATTTACTTATCCAAAAATAGTCGGGGAAATGCAATTATTTTTTCGGCAAAAAAGGATTACTGAATTCCGAATTCGTTATAAAAGCTGAGTCCGTCATCGTGTTTAAGAAGGCGATAACTTGTCGTGGTTCAGTTGCCGTCAGATTCGCGCCGTGGCGAGTTGCCAATTCCATTTTCGGATCAATATTCGACACGTTGTGTACGCTATCGGAATAAAAATTCATCACCTCTTCTAATGTTGCAAATCGTCCATCATGCATATAGGGTGCTGTAAGAGCAACATTTCTCAGTGAAGGAATTTTAAACCAGCCGTTTTGTTTTGGATTGCCTGTTATCGCTCCTAAACCTTTGTCGGAATAATTATTTAAATCGTCAATTGCATCCAAACCGTTATTGCTGAATCGGGTTGTTGTCATCAAGGAATTCCCGTCGGTCGGATGACAATGCATGCAATCACCTTTTGTCTGATCAGTGATAATTACAAATCCGGCATACTCATCGCGTGTGAAATGGGCGTTCTTAATAATTGCACTATCGTATTTCGATTGATACGAAAGAAGTGTTCTCACAAACTGGCCAATAGCTTTAATGATTTTTGTACTGTCGATTTCATGGGAGTCGAATGCATTTTCGAAAAGATGATTGTAAGCTGAATTCTGTTTGATTCTGTTTATGGCTCTTGTCCAATCAATATCCATTTCATTGACAGCATGCAAGGGAAACGAGATTTGATTTTCAATGGAAGATGCACGACCATCCCAGAAGAGAGTAGGATACCATGCAAGATTATATAGCGCCGGCGTGTTTCTAAGCATTTTTTCTCCCGTCCGTCCTGAACTGAAGCGATTAGGCGAATCGCTGAACGCATACTCTTGTTTATGACAACTTCCGCATGAAAAGCTACTATCACTGCTTAGTGAAGAATCATAAAATAAATATCGACCAAGTAAAGCGCCTTCTTTTGTGACCGGATTACTTTTATCGATCGGCATTTTCGGAAAAAACAATAAACCCGGAAAAGCATAAGGGCTTTGTCCGGGTTTATTGCCGAGAGAAATAAGTAAGATTATGCCGGTAAAAATATACAGTACTCTGCGATTCATTGTACTTAGCCTAGTACTTCTTAATAATTACAGGATGTAATTCGGATTTTAGATTTGTTGTGATCGTTAAAAAATACATTCCTTCAGCATATTTGGTAACATCGAAGGAGAATGGCGGTGTAACATCTTGCCAGGATCTTAAAATGCTACCTTTCTGATCGGTGAATTCCATTTTTTGAATAACCCGGAAGTCTTTTGATTTCTGAATTTCAATATTCACGATGTCTTTAGCCGGATTTGGATAGACGTTGATGTGATCAGGTTTCATGATTTCTTTTACCGGATGCATTATCGTAATGTGCCCGATGAAATTATCCAACATCCAACCTTCCTGGTGTGAATCAGATGAATCGGAAGCGAAGGTAAATTTGTAATAGAGCGTGTCAGTCATACCTAAAGACGGCATATTGAGGCAAAGCCAAACATCTCGCCAACTTGAATCGATACCGCTAAACGCAATTCCGTTTGTTGGGAATGTATCAAGATTTGCAGGATCATATCCGTATTGATTGTAGACATACGGACTCTCGAGAGCGTTTTCCCAAGTTAATCCATGATCCATTGAAAAGTAAACGTAACCTGCGTCGTGATGATCCTCCAGGTCGAGTTTTTGTCTCCATTGTAGTGCCATAAAAGCCCACCAAAAATCAACAGGCAACTTAACGACAAAGCTTGATTCATTGTTGACCGGGTAAGAATTTATCGTATCCGTTACAATTGCATTCGGAACCGTAGATGCGCTGTCGAAAATAATTTTCTGTGGTACTCCAATCTGCCAAATATTGCTTGCAGCTGTATCCGGATATACAAAAAGAGAGTTGTAAATTGATGTGTCTGCTCCATCAAAATACTGCGAATAATCTTGTGCTTGTGATTGAATTGTCAGCGCAAGTAAAAGTGTCAAAATTGAGTAGAGTTTCTTCATGGGGGTTTATTTTAATTTAAATATAAAAAATAATTATTAACGTGAAACTAAATATGAAAGGTAGTCTTTAAAAATGCAATTTTATGACTTTGTTGAGATAGTTTTCCGTAATTCCATACGATTTTCTTAGTGCCTTAGTGTCTTAGTGGTAAAAAAATTAACGCAATTCATAACACAACTTATGTATATTGTATTTAAATTGACAAAATGAAATCTATCTCCTTTGTACTTATAACTCTAGTCGCAATAGAGCACATCTACATCCTCTGGCTTGAAATGTTTGCCTGGACGACAGCCGGGAAAAAGACGTTCAAAAGTTTCCCTGAGCATTTGTTTGAACCAACGAAGGCCTTGGCTGCCAATCAGGGACTGTACAATGGTTTTCTTGCTGCCGGATTGATATGGTCTTTATGCATCTCCGATGCGGAATGGAGCCGAAATGTTGCGATGTTTTTTCTGACCTGTGTGAGCGTAGCCGGAATTTATGGTGGAACTACGGCGGGGAAACGGATTTTTATCGTGCAGGGAGTACCGGCGCTGATTACTTTGGCAATTGTTTACTTATTTCAATAGGCAGAATTAGTATTTGCCTATATATCCTTCGTGGCAAGTCTTTTTCTTACCACTAAATACACAAAGTTCGCAATGAGTCCACTTAGTGTTTATCTTAGCAATCCTGAATGAACTCATTCTTAAATTATTTCTTACCCTCTTTGGTGTAAATCTAATTGCTCTCGGTGAACTTAGTGTTAAAAAAACACACAACGCAATGAAACTCCCAATAAAACTAACGTTATGCCTACTCCTTTTTAGCCTCCAGTCCTTTCTCAGGTTTGGACGGAAGTAGGCCCCGTTCATTTCCCTGTGCTCAGCGGCTATCTGCATGGAACCGGACGTGTACAACATTTTGCTTTTCACTCAACTGATTCCGATAAGATTTATGCGCTGACTCGTTATGGAGGCATATACTCTACTTCGGATCATGGCGATCATTGGGCAACGATTGGCACAGATGTATTACCTCCTTCATACCTCAGTAGTTTTTGTGTGGACCCGTCGAACGATCAGATTATTTATGTCGCAGCATGCGATAATCTCTTTTATCTCACAAATAACACGATGTACAAGACGTTGGATGGCGGCCATACTTGGTCTCTTGCAAATAACGGTCTTGCGAATGTGCTTGCCATCGACATGATAATTGATTCGCTCAATACGCAACGAATCATTGTCGAAACAAATAATGGAATATGGAGAACTCTAGATGGCGGAGCCAATTGGTCAGTCGTGAAAGGCGGAGGAAGATTCCGACATATGATGCAAGTTCCCGGAACGCGTGTGTTGATGGCTGTTACTGAAACCGCCGTTTGGAGAAGCGATGACTTTGGTGACACATGGACGGAAATTTACAACCCTGATTTCATTTTATATATCGGCGACGGAATGCGTGTTTGTGTTAATTCAACACAGCCAAATATCGTTTACGTAGTAGGAAATGGAGACCATGGTTTTGTTTTTAGAAGTACCGATATGGGCTTAACTTTTTCACTCGTGTATCATAGTACAACGAAGTGTTTGGTTTGCTACGATTCTACATTGGCGTATCCCGGACAAGGCAATTATAATTTCGCCGCATGCTGTGATCCGACAGATCCAAATCATTTATACATGGCCGCCCATTGTATTTGGGAAAGTAATGACGGTGGGGTTAGCTGGGAACAAAAACCAGTTCTGATGTTCCGATTCATACCGATCATTCTCAATTACTCTTTAGTCCGCATAACCCGGCGGAACTTTGATTTCGAACGATGGCGGAATTTTTCAACGGAGCGGATTAAATGATAGTGCGTGGACGATGAAGAATGATGGAATAGGAGCAATGGAAGTGTGGCATGTAGCTGCTTCGCCAAATATCAATCATCAACTTTCGATAGGAACTCAAGACAACGGCGGACTTGATGCTGATTCGATTGGCTGGTATAATACCATGGGTGGTGATCAGGGTGGATTATTGGCTTACGATTATACGCCTTCCAATTATGTGTACTACCTGAGTGCAGGAACTCGCAAGTCGATTACCCCACCCGGTTTTTTTACCGGATTTAATATTCCGTCCGGAGCTTCGTATTATACAAAAATCGCTTTTCATCCAAGTCATCGCGATTTAGCTTTGATCGGACATCAGGATTTGTGGATGACAAACACTCTGGGCAATTCGCTACCAAGTTGGACGCTTATCAATTCCGTACCGGATGCATTGATGGATGTGGTTATCTCGGCAGCAGATGCTAATATCGCTTATCATTTAACAACAAGCTCATTATTCCGCATTGATAATCTTCTAAGCACTCCTGTTGTAACTGAACTTGCCTTGCCGATTACCTCTTACTTTACCGGATCACTTTGTACGGTGAAGAATGATGTGAATGTTGTTTATCTGACTCTCGGATATAATGTATTCCGAAGTAATGATCAAGGTTTAAACTGGACAGATGTTACAGGCAATCTGCCTAATCACGATATTACTCAAATATTAAGTGACGATTACAATTCGACTGAAACAATTTATTTGCAAAGCGGAGATCGATACACCGACACAAAAATATTTCGTAAGCAACTGACGGATTCACTCTGGCAGGACTGGACAGGAAATTTGCCTACCGTAGCTACGGTGACGGATATGGAAATGTACAACGATGGCTCGCCCAATAGCAAGCTCTACGTTTCTACCATGGGTCGTGGCGTTTGGTCGTGCGATTTGTACGATACGACGAGTGTAAATATCGAACATCCGTTTCAGGAAGATCTTGGGATCAGCGTGTATCCAAATCCGGCCACTAAAAATTTCTTCGTGAAAAATTCTCACTCGAAAGAGTATACGATCAAAGTGTTTTCGACAGAGGGTGTTTTGCAATACGAACAAAAGTCGAATTTATCTTTGCTCACTGTCGATTGCCATTCATTCTCCGAAGGAACGTACGTTTACCTGATCAGCTCCGCCGGAATAACAAATCATGGAAAGCTCATTATTGTTAAGTAGTTTTTTTACCACTAAGACACTAAGGCACTAGGATGTTTGTACTTCTTAGTGCCTTAGTGTCTTAGTGGTAAAATAAACACTAGCTTTATCATTCTCCTATTTTCAAACGAAGCTTTTAACCCTCATCAAAAATGGAACGAAAAAAATTCATCCTCGGAGCATTACTTCTTGTTCCATTCAAAATGTTAGCCAAATCATTTAACTTAAAATTCATGGAAGACAAGAAAGGTTTCAAGGTCAATGCCGGTGAAGCACGCTTCGGGACACACTATAAAATGAAAGGCGTTACTCTTAATACGCTCGACGTTAAAATTTCATCGAGCGACAGCGAAGGAGCTTTAGCAGTTTTCCAGCAAACGGGACAAACCCCCAATGGTGGTCCGCCACTTCACATTCACCTTTATCAGGATGAATGGTTTTATATTTTAGAGGGTGACTATCTTTTTCAGGTTGGAGACGAGAAATATCAGATGACAAAAGGCGATACAATTTTTCTTCCGCGAAATGTGCCTCATGCTTTCGTTCAGCTTACAGAAAAGGCGAGTGTCATCGTTTCCTATTTCCCTGCAGGGAAGATGGAAGCATTCTTTAAAGAGACCGATTCATGGACGAGTCCACCGACGAAGGAAATTATTGCAGATGTGTTTGCGCGGCACGAGATGAAAGTGGTAGGCCCGGGATTGGGAGCTCATTAAATTTACCATTAAGACACTAAGGTGTTTGTACTTCTTAGTGCCTTCGTGTCTTAGTGGTAAAATAAACATTAACTTCATAAGCTTTTAACCTGCACCCCCATGAAAGAATTTATGCTCCTTATCCGCAACGACATCAACAATCAATCGTCCTGGACTCCCGAACAACATACTGAATTTCTCAAAAAATGTGAAGCATACATTGCCAAGCTGAAAAAAGAGAAGCGATTAATTTCCGCTCAGCCGCTCGTTCGTGAAGGGACAATCATTTCCAAGTCGGATGCGGGATGGATGGAAACAGCATTCAATGTTTCGAAAGAAGTACAGGTAGGATATTACCATGTTTATGCGCGCGATCTGGAAGAGGCTACGGAAATGGCAAAAGGAAATCCGGAGTTTGAATATGGGAAGACGGCGAGGTTGAAGTGAGGCCGATTCGGATGAAGGAGGAGAGTACGGGTTTGCTTATCGCGTGCGCGTTGAGTAGATAGTGTAAGTTTTTCACCACGAGAACACGAGTGGCACAAGGAATCACAAGAGTTTGCAGCGAAATTTCTGCGGGAAACTTTTTTTCACCACTAAGAACACTCAGCTCACAATAAGACCACTCAGTTTTCCGTGAATTTCCGTGCCTATTTCCGTGATCTCCGTGGGAAATACGAGTTATTTTTTTCACCACCCGCCAAGGCGGGCAAGCAAAGCACTCCCGTGATTCCTTGTGTGCCTTATGTTCTCGTGGTAAAAAAACGCACATTTTTCCGGTAAATGAATTTTGAATTTCTGTACATTCGCAGAATACTTGAAAACCGTATGGAACTTAACGAACAGGAACTCATCCGCCGTCAAAAACTCGAAGAATTAGTTGAAAAGGGCTATAATCCTTATCCGGCTGAGCTTTGGCCGATTACTCATAACTCTGCCGAAATGCTGGCGGGTTTTGCTACGAATCCGGATGCGTATAAGGAAATCAGCTTCGCAGGTCGTGTGATGAGCGTGCGTGATATGGGTAAGGCGTGCTTCGCCGTTCTTCAGGATAGCGCCGGCCGTATGCAGATCTATGTGAAACGCGATGAAATTTGTCCGGGCGAGGATAAAGCGAATTACGATTTCTTGTTTAAGAAAATGGTCGACATCGGTGATATCATCGGTGTGACGGGTTATGTGTTCGTTACAAAAACCGGCGAGACTTCCATTCACGTGAAGGATTTACGACTGCTCAGCAAAGCGCTGCGTCCGCTTCCGATTGTGAAGAAAGATGCCGATGGAAATATTTTCGATGCGTTTACGGATCCTGAATTGCGTTACCGTCAGCGTTACGTCGATTTAATTGTGAACCCTGAAGTGCGTGAAGCATTCATCAAACGCACGAAGCTTACAAATTCTATGCGTGCTTTCCTCAATGAGAGAGGCTACATGGAAGTTGAAACACCGATTCTTCAACCGCTCTATGGTGGTGCTGCTGCGCGTCCGTTCAAGACGCATCACAATACGCTCGACATGCCTTTGTTCTTGCGAATTGCGAATGAGCTTTACTTGAAACGTCTCATCGTTGGCGGCTTCGACGGTGTATATGAATTTGCAAAAGACTTCCGTAACGAAGGAATGGATCGTTTCCATAATCCTGAATTTACGCAGGTAGAATTATACGTAGCCTACAAAGACTACGAATGGATGATGAATCTCGTTGAAGAAATGGTGGAACGTGTAGCGATGGATGTCAACGGAACAACGGAAGTAAAAGTTGGTGATCACACGATCAACTTCAAACGTCCATGGAAACGTTTCACGATGTACGAAGCAATTGCTCACTACACGGGAATCGACATCACGAATATGGACGAAGCAGAAATGGCGGCGACGGCAAAGTCACTTGGCATTCGCGTCGACAATACCATGGGTCGCGGAAAATTGATCGACGAAATTTTCGGAGAGAAATGCGAACCGAATCTCATTCAACCGACATTCATCACCGACTATCCTGTCGAGATGAGTCCGCTCGCGAAAAAGCATCGCAGCAAACCCGGACTGGTAGAGCGTTTCGAAGCTATCTGCAACGGTAAAGAAATATGCAATGCATTCTCTGAGTTGAATGATCCTCTCGATCAACGTCGTCGTTTCGAAGAACAACTTGAACTCGGTAAGCGTGGTGATGAAGAGGCAATGGTCCTCGATGAAGACTTCCTCCGTTCACTCGAATTCGGAATGCCTCCGACAGCGGGATTGGGAATGGGGATTGATCGTCTGAGTATGATCATGTCAAACTCAGCGTCGATTCAGGATGTACTCTTCTTCCCTCAAATGCGTCCGGAAAAAAAGCCGGAACCAGTAGAATAACACTCTCGTGAATCTTGTGCCGCTCGTGAACTCGTGGTAAATAAATTCACCACGAGTTCACGAGCGGCACGAGGTTTCACAAGAAGAAAATAAAAAAACAATCGGCTATGAAAACAAAGCATCTACTTTTCGCTACATTACTTTTCGCAGTAATATCTTGTAGCAACAACAGCAACACACTAACCGTTGCCGATTTCAAAAAATCTCTTTCCGATTCCACAACGATTCTCCTCGACGTTCGCACACCCGAAGAATACGCCGAAGGACACATTGCCGGATCCGTCAACATTGATTTCAAGAGCCCCGACTTTGCTTCACGTGTCGATAGTCTAGATAAAAGCAAGTCGTATGATTTGTATTGCCGTTCGGGACATCGTTCAGGTGAGTCTTTGAAGCTGATGGAGGAAAAGGGGTTTACGAAAGTTCATCACCTCGAAGGCGGGATCTTAAAGTGGCAAGAGAGCGGGCAGCCGGTTGTTAAGTAAAATTAGCTAATTAGCTAATTAAACAAACGCCTGTAACTCGTAAAGTCGCTTGTATACTCCGGCCTTTTCGAGAAGTGCCGTATGCGTTCCTCTCTCGATAATCTCTCCTTGTTGCATTACGATAATTTCGTCCGCATGTTGAATCGTTGAAAGACGGTGCGCAATTACTAACGTCGTTCTGTTTTTCATCAAACGTGTAATCGCATCCTGAACCAAACGTTCGCTCTCTGTATCGAGAGCCGATGTGGCTTCGTCTAAAATTAAGATCGGAGGATTTTTCAAAATGGCGCGGGCAATGCTGATTCGCTGACGTTGTCCGCCACTAAGTTTTCCGCCACGATCGCCGACATTCGACTGATAGCCTTCCGACATCTTCGAAATGAATTCGTGAGCATTTGCAATCTTTGCGGCATTCATGACATCTTCTTCGCTTACATTTGATAGACCAAAAGCGATGTTGTTAAAAATGGTATCGTTGAATAAAATGCTTTCCTGATTCACGATGCCCATCAGACTGCGCAGGTCGTTTAGCTTATAGTCTTTGATATTTTCTCCGTCGAGAAGAATTTCTCCTTCTTCCAGATCGTAGAAGCGTGGAAGTAAATCGACGAGCGTTGTTTTTCCGGAACCTGATTGTCCGACGAGCGCAATCGTTTTTCCTTTTTCAACTTTCAGATTGATGTTTTTCAACACCCAGCCTGTGCCGCCTTTGTGATAGGCAAATGACACATTGCGATATTCGACAGAATGATTGAAGTCGTGAATGCTGATTGCCTTTTCATTATCGCGAATCGTAATTTCTGCATCAAGGATTTTATTGATACGATCCACGCTGGCCAATCCACGCTGAACGTTTGAATATGCTTCGCTGAATGATTTTGCCGGGGGAATGAGCTGTGAAAAAATAGCGATGAAGGCGATGAAGGTTGAAGGCTCAAGTTGTTGTTCAGTTCCCAATACTAACTTCCCGCCGAAGAACATCACGATCACCATAACTACGGCGCCCATGAATTCGCTTAACGGCGATGTGAGATCACGTTTGCGATAGAGACGTGTCATCAACTTGCGATACTCTTCATTGACGCGGTGAAATTTTCCGGTAAAAAAAGTTTCTGCCGTAAACGCTTTGATGATGCGTAGTCCGGAAAGTGTTTCTTCGATTGTTGAAAGTAAAACTCCCATTTTGCCTGACTCTTAGCAGAAGTACGGCGGAGGCTTTTTCCGATTTGTCCAATCAGCAATCCTGCAATCGGCAAAAGAACAAAACGAATAGCGACAATTGCGGACTCATAAAAACCATTGTGCCGAGGAAAAGAATAACGGTCAGCGGTTCGCGGAAAATAACTTCGAGCGACTGCATGATGCTCCATTCAATTTCCTGCACATCACTTGTCATGCGCGACATGAGATCGCCTTTGCGTTCTTCGGAGAAGTAGGTGAGAGGGAGATTTAAAATTTTCGAGTACATCTTATTTCTCAAATCGCGAACTACACCATTGCGGATCGGAGAAATAAAGTACATGCCGAGGTAACGAAAGAGATTTTTTAGAAAAAACATCACGACTACTAAGCCGCAGATGTACGTCAGTGCAGGGATTTTTCCATGAACTTCTACGTAGTGGCTGAGAAAGTAATTGAAGTTATTCAGAAGCACTTTAATGGAAAACGACCACGGCATTTGTGTGTACGTTTGATTCTGGCTGAAGAGCACGTTGAGAAACGGTGCCACCATCGTCAGCGAAAAAAGCGAAAAAACCACCGATAGCATATTGCAGATGATATTCATCGCTGCATAGCCTTTATAGGCCTTGACATAACGGAGCAGCTTCAGGTAGTTTTTCATTGGGGGCAAAAATAGTGATATTTATGCAGTTTCAGGGGTTTTTTGATGGGGTTTTTTTACCACAAGAGCACGAGTGCCACGAGGAATCACGAGAAATCTTGTGATTCCTTGTGGCACTTGTGTTCTCGTGGTAAAATCTTTGTGCGTATTTTGACAACCATTAGCCAAAATCTTATTTGCTACCGTTTAGAATCCTTCTATATTGTGAGCATCATAACTTTTAATCATGGCCCAATTCCACGCACGGCTGGCGGGAATTATTTTGTTCTTCTCACTATCCCTTTCTATTTCAAAAGCGCAATACGTTTACATTCCTGATCCTGCATTCAGAAATTTTCTAATAAGCGATGGCTACGCTCCGGCGTTTAACGGAGATTCGCTGGATACTACCTCAACTCTGGTAACGTCTGCTCAATATATTAGATGCAGGGGTTGGGGAATACAATCGCTGGAGGGAATTCAGTACTTTTCCGGCATAGAGGATTTGGATTGCTCAGTAAATTATCTCACTGAACTCCCACCACTCCCTTCAACACTTCTCTACTTGATGTGTTCGAAAAATTTATTGAACTCATTGCCCGCACTTCCTGTTACAATGTATTCGCTTTATTGTGATCATAATCCATTGTATGTTCTTCCGACTTTACCTGCAAACTTGATTCACTTAGTGTGTTCCAATAACGAATTGATTTCTTTACCCGCGCTCCCTCCGAATTTGAATATGTTGATATGTGACTCTAATTATATTCAGTTTCTACCTCCACTGGATTCTAATCTGCAAACTCTTATTTGCAACTACAATTTGTTGGATACATTGCCTCCATTACCATCATCGTTAGATGCATTATTAATTAAAAAGAATAATTTATCGAGCATGCCCATTCTGCCTGATTCTTTGTATTCCTTAGATGTTTCAGACAACTCGATTGGTGACATTGATTCACTACCGCCGGGACTTCAGAATTTTAGTTGCAATATGATCGGGATGTATCACATATGTCCATTGCCGGATTCATTACGAACTTTCTCGTGCAGAATCAATAGCCTTACAGTTCTACCCTCTCTTCCTCAAACATTAATCTATCTGGAAATTGGATACAATGCAATAGATTCTCTACCGGCGTCCTTGCCTCCCAATATATCTTACCTTTCTTTTGACGGAAATCCGATTTCAGTCATGCCTCTGTTACCGGCAACCATTCGTCAACTAATGTGTGGCACAACAAAGATTCGAACAATTCCGCCTCTTCCGCCAAATCTGGATTTGTTGTATTGTTCTCAGGATTCTCTTACATCTCTCCCTCCTTTGCCTGCGAGCTTACACAATCTTGCCGTTAATCTTAATTTTTTACAAGATCTCCCTGCCTTGCCCGATTCTCTGTATTATTTTTTCATCGACCATAACCCTCTTCAATGCGTACCTCATTTTTCTTATGCCGAAAAATTTTCATGGTCAAATACGAACATTTCCTGCTTCCCAAATATAATTCACTCAGCGCATCCGGATCCGGCAATCGACACTGTTCCATTGTGTCAACCCTCGTCGGGTTGCCCAACTTATTGGAATATCAGCGGAAATATTTACCATGACTTAAATTCTGATTGCCTTAAAGACACCAACGAACAAGAGCTGAAAAACATTCCTGTCCTTCTTGATTCCGCCGGCACTCTTCAACAAATTTGTTACACGAATGCAAATGGCGATTACTCCTTCCGCACAGGACTTGGTAATTATCGCGTGAGAATTAATCCAACCAATTTGCCAATTCCTTATCTATGTCCTGCGACCGGCTCATACACGTCGCAATTAACTCCTATCGATTCAATGGATGCGAATCGTGATTTCGCTCTTACCTGCCCTAATGCATTTGACCTTTATGCAGGAAGCGTTTCTCCCGAACAACTTTTTCGTCCGACACGTTTGGTAAAAGTGAATATCAACGCCGGCGACCTGCTTGGACATTTCGGAACGGCGTGCTTTACTGATACGGGTTTTGTGCAATGTAATTTCACCGGACCAATCAGCTACGTTGGCCCTGCTGTCGGTGCTCTCACTCCGACAGTCGTTTCTCCGGGAAGCTTGCGCTGGAATGTAAACGACTTCTCCGTTATTGATCCGTCGACCTCGTTCAACATCGAAGTACGCGTCGATTCGTTTGCTATGATCAATGATCCGATTTGTTTTAACTTAAGCATCTACCCATTCATCGGCGATATTTTTCCGCTTGACAATTATACATCGGCTTGCTATCCTGTTCGTGTGGCTGTTGATCCGAATGAAAAATACATGTACCCTTCAGGAAGCGTTGACACTTCCGATCGTGTTTTTAATTTCACCGTCTTTTTTCAAAACACAGGAAACGCTCCGGCCGAAGATATTTACATCATCGATACACTCGACAGCGATTTAGATGCATCGACGTTTGAGTTTCTTTCTTCCACACACGACGTAGTTACGCAAATGCTGCCGGGAAATATTTTGCGATTTAATTTTCATGGTATTAATCTGATCGATAGCGTGACCAACGAATCACTCTCTCATGGAAATGTTCAGTTCCGCATTCATCGAAAAGTATCGACCGGAATGGGAACTGAGATTACGAATACGGCATATATTTACTTTGATCAGAATGCTCCCGTGGCGACGAATGAGGTGTATGCAATTGTGACTTCACTGGTTGGAATACCTGTTGTTGATCTTTCGGAGAAATTATTAATCTATCCGAATCCGGCACAAGGGATGATTCGTATTGCAAATAAAACTACCGGCAAAGCAAAAGTTGAAGTGACGGGATTAGCAGGAAATTTAATTGCGTCTTTCACTTCGTTTAGTGATGAAATCGTGTTTGATACTTCGGCATTGAATGCAGGAGTGTATGTGGTTTCGGTGACTGATATGAATGGACGAAGAGTCGGGCGGTTTGTGAAGCATTGATTGTTTTTTGTTTCCCGCGTATGACACAGATATTTCGCAGAAATGCGCTGAAGGACTATCTGCGTATTTCTGCGAAATATCTGTGTCTTCTGCGGGAAACACCTTAACCCAAAATTCCCTACCTTCACCCCATGGATTCGACGCGCCAGCAAAAATATAATCGCCTCTTCCAGAAGGAAATGGGCGAAATCTTTCAAAAAGAGGGCTATAATTTCTTCGGAAAAGCCTTTGTTACCGTTACCGGCGTGCGCGTAAGCCCTGATCTCGGTGTGGCTAAAATCTACCTGAGTATCTTCGGCGTCAAAGATTCCCAAGCTACGATCGACCAAATCCAAAGTCATAACAAGGAAATTCGCCATTTATTAGGCAATAGCATCCGCCACCAGGCCCGAATTGTTCCTGAATTGCGCTTTTTTCTGGATGATTCGCTCGATCAGGTCGATAAGATCGAAAAGCTGCTCCGCGATTCGCGGAATCCGGAAGGCGAGTCCGGTGATCGGTAAATCGATGATCTGTTCTATTTGAAAATCAGGCATTTCTGCGTATTTCTGCGTAATTTCTGCGATATCTGCGGGAAACAAAAAGCACTAAAACACTAAGGCACTAAGAAGAACGATTTTTCTATCTTCGCGACTCGTAAATAAGCCAAAATTACATGCAGTACGATCCAATAAAGCGCTCCCTCGGAAACGTCTTCAATAAAACCCCTTTTCTACGTCGTGTTTTCTATAATCTCCTCGACCTTTTGTTGCTTCGCGCATGGCATGTTCACAAAGAACTTCGTCAGTGGATCAAGACTGCTCCGGCAAATGCAAAAATTCTAGACGGCGGCGCAGGCTTCGGTCAGTACACGTATTGGCTCAATCAAAAAAATCAGAACTGGAATATCTTAGCCGTCGATGTAAAAGATGAACAAGTTGCCGACTGCAATAACTTCTTCCAAAAAATCGGATCGAAGAATGTAAAATTCGAAGTGGGCGATTTGACGAAGTATGTAAATCAACTGCTTACGATCTCGTTGTATGTGTCGATGTAATGGAACACATCTTAGAAGACGTTCAGGTTTTCAAAAACTATTATGCATCGATGAAGCCGGGTGCAATGCTTCTCATCTCTACTCCATCTGATCAGGGCGGAAGCGATGTGCATGGCGATGATGAATCTTCTTTCATCGAAGAGCACGTGCGCGACGGATATAATATCAAAGAAATCGAAGACAAACTTCGCTCCGTAGGATTTTCAAAAGTGGAAGCGCGTTACCAATACGGTACGCCGGGAAAAATCAGCTGGAGATTGTCGATGAAATATCCGATTGTTGCTTTAGGAATGACGAAATTGTTTTTCATCATTCTTCCGTTTTACTACATCATCGCTTACCCGATATCTTTTGTGTTGAATTATTTTGATACGTACTCGACGCATAAGACGGGAACAGGGTTGATTGTAAAGGCTTACAAGTGATAATTTAGTTTCAGAGTGATAATTTGTTTCCCGCAGATATCGCAGAAATTACGCAGAAATTCGCAGAAAGCTGATTTGTACGTTTCGTTATCGTACCTACAGTCGTAACCCGCAACTCGCAACCCGCACCAATGCGTCTCCCTCTCTTCCTCGCCCGACGCTATTTCTTCTCTAAGAAATCTCAGCGTGTCATCAATATCATTTCGTTGATATCGGTGGTGGGAGTGATGATCGGAACGGCGGCGTTGATAATTGTTCTCTCTGTTTTTAATGGCTTTGAAAATCTCATCGAACGATTGTACAATTCGTTTGATGCCGATTTGCGCGTGGAAGCAAGTCGGGGTAAGCTTTTCAATGTGGAAGATGCAAAGCTTGACCAGCTTCGTGCATTGCCGGGTGTGCATTTTGTGAATGAAGTTGTAGAGGAGAAAGCTCTCGTGAAATATCGCGACAAGCAATACATCGCTACACTCAAAGGAGTGAGCGATAGTTTCGCTGCATCGACGGGACTCGATACTATGATGACAGACGGACGATTACTTCTACAATCGGGCGATACAAATTTCGCCGTTGTCGGAGGAGCGATTGCTTACAATATGCAAATGAGTTTGTCGGATGCATATACTCAACTCGAAATTTATGCACCTCGTCGTTCGGCTTCGTCGTTGACTCACGCGGAGGAAGCGTTTAACCGGCGTTATATTTCTCCAACCGGAATCTTTGCTGTGCAGCAGGAATTTGATGCGAAGTATATTATCGTGCCTATTCGTTTTGCTCGCGAGATTTTTGAATACGATAATGAATTGTCGGCAGTAGAAATTGTTGCAAAGAAAGACGCCGATGTTTCCGCTCTTCAAGCATCGGTTCAGAAAATTCTCGGTTCAAAATTTGAAATTAAAGATCGCTATCAGCAACACGCACTCATTTACAAAATCATGAAGTCGGAGAAATGGGCAGTGTTTCTCATTCTGGCTTTTATCTTAGTGATTGCCACTTTCAATGTGATCAGCTCTCTCACGATGCTTGTCATCGACAAAAAGAAAGACATCGCCATTTTCCAAAGCATGGGCGCCGATGCAGCATTGTTACGAAAAACTTTTTTAATCGAAGGACTGCTCATCACCTTTACCGGAGCTTTCGCCGGACTTGTGATCGGCTTCATTGTTTGTTTCCTCCAGCGAAAATTCGGTATCATCGAAATAAGCGGATCCGGATCTTTTGTGATTGATGCTTATCCGGTGCAGATGCTGGTAATGGATTTTGTGTACGTCTTCCTGACTATTTCGGTGATTGGACTGCTGGCTGCCTGGTATCCGGGACGAAGATTGATTCGTGAAAAAGTGAACCTGCGATTTATCAGTAGCGATGAGTAAAACACCCTTAGTGTCTTAGTTTTTATTTAACACTAAGACACTAAGAGTGCGGAAGCTCAAGTATACTGATTATTTGTATGAGTGCTTTTGGTATTGATTGTTTACTTTCTGCATAAAGCCGTTGTAAAAACTAGAAAGCGTACCCGGTTTAATTGTACGCGGAGCATCTACGTTTCTATCCCATTTAATCCCACCATCAACCATTAATCCTCTTATAGCGCCATCGGCAGTTCCAACAAGAATCCAGGCATAAGCTCTATGTTGAGTGCTGTAAATTGGCTTAGGATAAACATAGTTTGTATCGCAATTTAATATTGCAAGATTCATTTCCTGCAACGAGGTGACCTTAAATGGGTACTCTAATTTTTTAGGTAGTTTTAATGAATCATCATCATCAAGATATTCACGAGGGATAAGCAGAGTTTTATTCTTAATATACTCTACATTTTTTTCAGCATCGAAATAATCAAGACCACTTATTCTATTTTTAGATGCGTTTACCATTCGCGAAAACTGTTGGATTACGAAAACCATATCACCTTCGTCCATGCCTCTTGGAACCAAATCAACTGCAACAAACCTTGTACTATTTCCTGGAGTAGTAGGCCCTTTTAGAGCAACTCTCATATAATCGTAAGACAAACCTTGTACTTGTCGCGTCTTCGCAGTCCATTCCGTAGGCTGTACTTTCGCAACTCCATTTGTATAGGTTACCTGATTTGAAGGTGTCCAAGAAGTCATAGATTTTGTATGACCATAATTTGCATCTGAAATATTGAATAGCAGATAATTTGTGTCAGCACGTTCTACAATACCGGAATACTCTTCGGTGGACATCCATTTTACTGTACTGAATTTCCAGTCTTTTTGCAATTGTGCATTTACAATTTCAAAAAAAGATTTTCCTTGTGCAGTTGTTGTATCCGGCAATACGATAGCCATAGTTCTGTTTGAAATGCTACCATATAATTCCGGCCAGGGAATAAAGTATTGAGCGTTTACAGAATTTGTAATGGAAAATAGTGACAGAAGAAATAGAAGCTTAAGTTTTGGTTTCATGGTAGACAATTTTTGAATATAAGGGAGTTAAATTAATTTATGCGAAACAAGGTACTCCCCGATCTGCACTGCATTCGTAGCAGCGCCCTTGCGGAGATTATCAGCCACAATCCACATGTTCAAAGTTTTTGGCTGCGATTCGTCACGACGGATACGGCCTACGAACACTTCGTCTTTTCCTTCGGCGTAGAGTGGCATCGGGTATTTTAAATTCGATACATCGTCGATCAATTTCACTCCGTGAGTGGAGGAGAGGATGCTGCGAACTTCTTCTAAAGTAAAATCATTTTCGAATTCAATATTCACGGCTTCGCTGTGGCCGCCTTTTACGGGAACGCGTACAGTAGTAGCGGTCAGGCGAATTGAATCGTCGCCCATGATTTTTTTCGTTTCATTCACCATCTTCATCTCTTCCTTGGTGTAGCCATTGTCGAGGAAGGAATCGATGTGTGGCAATACGTTCATGTCGATCGGATAGGCATAAGCCATTTCTCCGGTAACGCCTTTACGCTCGTTCATCATCTGATCAACGGCTTTTTTTCCTGTACCGCTGACGGATTGATACGTGGAAACAACGATGCGCTTAATTTTATACTTCTTGTGAAGCGGATTCAAAGTAAGCACCATCTGAATCGTCGAGCAATTCGGATTGGCGATGATCTTGTCGTCTTTCGTTAATACATGCGCATTGATTTCGGGAACGACTAATTTTTTGTCGGCATGCATACGCCATGCGGAGGAATTGTCGACAACAGTGGTTCCGGCAGCAGCAAACTTAGGTGCCCACTCGAGTGAGGTGTTTCCGCCGGCAGAGAAGATGGCGATGTTTGGTTTCATGGCTACGGCATCTTCCATGGAAACAATTTTGTAATTCTTTCCGCGGTAAGAAATTTCTTTACCGACCGATTTCTCCGAAGCAACGGGAATTAATTCTGTTACCGGAAAATTTCTCTCTTCCAGAACTTTCAACATCACCTGTCCAACCATGCCTGTGGCACCTACGACTGCTACTTTCATTAAGGATATTTTTTAAACCATCATTTACGCGGTTATTAATTGACGGGGGCCCACGTAATTTTGACGACAAATTTATAATTCCCCCGCAATGCAGAGGCTCTTCATACTTATTTTTTTACTCACGGTTACAGTGTGTAATGCACAATTGTCGGACGACTTTTCCGATGGCGATTTTATTACCCCGGTCCTCTGGTCAGGGAGTAGTGCTGACTTTATCGTAAACACGACAGGACAACTCCAGCTGAATGCTGCAAATGCAGGCGAGTCGTGGCTTTCGACGCCTTTGACGGTGACCTTGAATGACACAATAGAGTGGCGAATTCGCGTGAAACAGCCCTTTTCGCCATCTTCTTCTAATTATTCGAAAATCTACTTGCTGGCCGATCAGCCTGATCTTTCCTTGCCTTTGAATGGCTTTTACCTTCGACTGGGCGAGGCTCTTTCGGCCGATGCGGTTGAACTTTTCAGTCAAACGGGGACGGTTTCGACTTCAATTTGTCGGGGCCCTGACGGACAGCTGGCAAGCTCATTCGATATAACTCTTCGTGTGCTTCGCTTACCAACAGGCTTCTGGACAATCTACACTGACGATGCAGCCGGAACGAATTACGTATTCTCGGCATCCGGGCAAGAACCTAATTTACCTGTATCCGGTTTCTTTGGAGTTGACTGCATTTACACCTCCGGAAATGTTCAGCATTTCTATTTTGATGACGTCTATGTCGGCGCCTTTGTTCACGATTATTCTCCTCCAACATGCACCGGAATCTCTTCCGTTACTCAAAATGAAATTCGGATCGGATTTAGTGAAGCAATGGATAGCGCTTCCGTTTTCAACATAAATAATTATTTCGTTGATGGCGGAATCGGAAATCCGTCGAGCGTTGAGAAAGACACAAGCATATCACTTGGATACGTCTTGCACTTCCAACAAAATTTTCAAAGCGGGCTAACCTATCATCTCCAAATTTCGAACGTAAGTGACTTATCTGCCAACCCGCTCCCCTCGTTATCGCTATCGTTATCGTTCTTCCCGCTATCTGAGCTTGTCGAAGCTCGCACTGTGCTCTTCTCCGAAGTCTATTTCGAAATGTCGTCGTTAAGTCCGTTGCCTAATTCGGAGTATGTTGAAATTTATAATGCTAATGATTCTGCTGTTTCACTTCATAATTGGATTTTGTCTGATGGCTCAAGTGATGCTTCCTTACCTGATATAGTTCTTTATCCGCAAGACTACGCCGTTATTTTCCCCGATCAAAATGCTACAATGTTTTCCGGAATTCATGGAGCATTCGGAGTTTCTGATTTTCCCGGACTGAATAATGATACGGGCGATAGTTTGTCTTTGAAAAATGATAATGGCGAAATCATCGACCACTTTGTATTCAGCGACGAAACTTATCACGATGCTACAAAGAAAAATGGCGGATGGAGTTTAGAGCGAATTGATTTATCGTTCCGTTGCGAAGACGAAAACAATTGGCGAGTGTCTGATGCAACACAACATGGAACTCCCGGCGTTCTGAATAGTGTTATGGGAATTTACAGAGATACAATTGCGCCGTACATTCTAAATGTATGGCCCGCTGATTCAACTCATCTCGATGTTGAGTTCAGCGAAAATATTGAGGAGGGGATAGGAGTTACTTCGTTTTCGGTGAGCGATTCTGTTGGTGGCCCAATGCTTCCGGATTCGATTGATTCCTTCTCCGACTCAAAATTTCGTCTGTCATTTGTAAATCGATTTTCGTTGGCTAAAAGTAAATTGCAAGTTCATGGCAAGCTTTCTGATTGTGCCGGAAATAATGTCGACACAACGCAAGAAGTAGAATTCGGTTTTCCGGTGGAAGCTGTTTTCGGAGATTTATTGATTAACGAGTTATTATTCGATCCGTATTCTAATGGAGTGGATTTTGTTGAGCTGTATAATAGCTCACGAAAAATTATCGACCTCTATCATTGGACAATTAAAGAAAGTGATTACGAAGATGATTCTTCTGTAAAAGAAGAAGCTCTTGTTAGCAACGAGCATAAACTTTTATTTCCGAATGAGTATCTCGTACTGAGTGAAGACGCAGAAAAAGTAAAACCATTTTACACATGCGGAAATAAGAATCGTTTTCTTAATGTCAAGAACATGCCCGACTTCAATGCCGATGAAGGGAGTGTAGTGCTCATGAATTCTCTCGGTGAGCGCATTGATGGATTTCAGTATTCCGATAAATTGCATTTTGCACTCATCAATGATCCGAAAGGAGTTTCGCTCGAACGACTGAATAGCTTTAGTGCCGATACGGCAAATGCAATTTGGCATTCAGCTTCTTCATTGAGTGGATTTGCAACACCGGGCTTGCGTAATTCGCAATGGATTCCGGAAAGCGGGATGAATGGCAATATCACGATCGAGCCTAATGTATTTTCTCCGGATAATGACGGGTACGATGATGTGCTGTCGATCCGGTATCAGTTCCAATGGGAAAACACAATTTTATCAGTTCTCATATTCGACGAATATGGTCGCAATGTGAGAAAGCTTGTAGAAAATCAAACCGCTTCTACAGATGGCATTTTGTACTGGGATGGTTTAACAGAAGAAGGAACACTGCCTGCACCCGGACGATACTTGATCTTGATTAAATCGTTTGACCTTGACGGAAGGAGCAATTTAACACGGAAGAGTTGCGTCATCGGTTATGCAAATGGTTTAAGTAACCACTAAGGTGACGAGGAGTTAACTTTTCAGGAGCTTGATGGCATTTTTTGATTTATTGCCTGGCACCGTGAAAGTGGTCGAACTATCGGTAACAAATTATTTAATTTTTACCCGAAGGTTGAATAAGTAATTTTCCCAGACGGACTTGCTTAGAATCGCGCAGCTGATAGATGTAAATTCCCGCTGAATGCTTAGTCATCGGAATATATTGAGAAGAGCTGTTGACGATTTCTTTTTCAATTGATTTTCCTGTGTTGTCAAATAATTCGAACTCGACCGGATAGTTGTCAGATACAATCTTTATATTATCCGTTGCAGGGTTTGGATAAATGTAATTTTCCGATGAATTCAATTCTGCTATTCCGTTCTGCCCTGATGTCAATACAATTTGTCGGGTGGAGGAGAGGGAATCGCCCAGATTATTCCTGATTTTAAGGCTTAATTCATATAAGCCAGGCGTTAGTCCGTTAGTATTCCAATTTGCAAGAGTCGAATTTCGAATTTCCATAGCAGAGTCGATTACCAATGGAGTGAGCGACGATGCACTGATTTCACGGAAGTAAACGCTGTAATTTGAAAAGTCCATCCAACTTCCCTGAGGTCCCTGGTCTATCCATGCTGATCCGGTAATATTGAGTAGTGAATCGGTATAAGCGGTGTCAGGAGTGGTGAATTTTTGATTCCAAACGATTGCACCATCGAAGGCAACCGGGTCTCCGGCGCAACTGTCTTGAACACAAACGAGCAAGCTCGATCCAATTGCACTTGGCGGAAGAAACGGTAGGTAGCTATTCATGAGAACGAATATTCCGTTTCGCTCACTTCTTACTGTAGAGTAGACAGCAACCTGATCGGCAAAAGATGTGGCAGTATCGGTCGCCCAGAAATATCCTCCTGAGCCGTCGAGTATAAAACCTTGTGAATTCGATGAAGCATGCGACTGACAGCCGACTTCGCCAAGCTGGCAATTATAAATATTCACTTCCGATGAATCGAATACATACATGCTCCATGTTTGTACCGAGCAATTGTTCAGATGTAAAATGCGATCTGTTAATGGTGCAGTGTATGAGGTGTAATTTGAATTGTTGAAAATATTTTGAATCGTGACCGAATCACCCTGAGTAAACCAGGCACCGATTGCGCGAATTGTTGAATTGTTGATTGTAACATTAGAGCCATTCACAGGCATCAAAGCCCACATCACATCAGTGCACGAATCAGCATCAACATGATAAGCCACTCCGGCAACTCCCGGTACGGATGAATCAAATTGATAGTTGTAGACAGTATCGGTAGACGGAAAATCGAAATTGATAACAGACGTGTCAGGCAACTGATGCCACAATATTAATGTGTCAACTTTATTGAAGTGTACGTTTGCGTACGAACTAAGAATGTATTCTCCACCCAGATTGCAATGATTGATACTAAGTGTGCATGCTCCCCACAATCCGCACGTAGTCCAGTCGTTCTGATGAACGTTGTTGAAGTTGACATTTGCTGAATCGCTAATCACCAGATTATGCGACATACCACTGTAGTTCAACGAACAATTGTTCAGGACAACTTGCGAATTACCGATCGCCAGAAGTGAGCGCTCATAAAAATAATTCTGCGGAAAAAATAATGTAGATGACTCGGCAAGTAATTGTCCGTTACCCCAAACATACACATCACCTGAATCGATGACGTTTGCATTATCAAAAATGAGGACACCATCGTTAAAAACCCAGATTGGACCGGTATGTGTCCAATTGCCTGTGATTCGAAGCGTATCATTCGGAATCAACCCTACTATTAGAGTGTCGTTCGAATAAATCTGCGAAGGGATTTGCGGTAATTTAAAATTCTGATAGGCCGAAATACCGGCATAAGGACTTTGAATAGTTGAGGATTTCGCGTTTTCCTGCACAGTTAAACTGCGGTTTTGCCCTGACGAATTGATTTGTTTTTGAATGTTTTCGGCCACAAAAGTCTTTGGAGACCGGGCCGAGCAAATGGAGGAAATAAGAAGAGCCGATAATAGGAGAATTCGAGTCATTGGGTGCGAGTTGTGTAAAGCTCAAAGTTAGAGTTATTCCTATTAATTTCGTGAAAATGCGATGGTTGGAGGTCGGAATCTTAAAAAGCTACAATTTTTGGAAGTCCTGAGACAACAAATGACACCGGAATTTACTCGTAGGGGTTGTAATGTAGAAAGTAACTTCCCGGCAGAAAGAATTGGATTTTTATAAAAAAAAGAAAGCCGGTCATCGTTGGTGATATGACCGGCTCATCAGGTACGCAGCCCGATAGTTTGTTTGTTTTTGTGTTTCGGGTTAAGTTTAACAATGTCTTTTCCCCTGTGACAAATATATTGTATCCCGCATCAAATGCCACATTCGGAGGGGTAGACAATTTTTATTTTTATATGATTTCCGTTTTGAAAAAAGAAAAAATATATTATAACTTTGAAGGAAACCGACCCGATGAAAACAATTTTATTTGCTGTAGCTATCTTTCTTTCGACACAGATTTGTTCGGCGCAAAACATATTAGGTTTTACAACCATTCCCCCAACTCCTACAGAGACCGATACGATTTATCTGGTTGTCGACTTAGCTTTTAATAGCGGAGATTGTGCTTTTCATCATAGCAATGTATCGTTGCAAGGTATGCCTGTAATTGATTTGTATCATTGCGTCGGAATGCTGACTGTAATTTGCTACCGTACCGATACTATTCTGTTAGGAGTACTCCCTGCCGGAGCTTATCAAAGTCAAATCAATATTTACACTGCTCCATACACCGGCCCTGATGAGTGTTCTGGTTTTAATCAAGTCAATCAGCAGACGTATCTCTTTCAGGTAGATATTGCCAATAAGGTAAATGAAATCAATCAAACAAAAATAAATCTTGTTTACGATTCGGAAACAGAATCATTTTCACTCTTGAATTCAAAAGGCCGTTCAACGGTTACACTTTATTCGATCGACGGAAAGATTGTATTTCAAGGGGAGGTTGAGTCGTCTTTCAAAGTTGGGGGATTGGGGAAGGGGGGGTATTTGTATTCGGTGGAGAGTCCAACGAGGCTAATAATAAGAGGGAAGGTTATTGTGGAATAACCCTGATCCTAAGCTAATGCTGAAATTAATATAAATTTAATGTGTGCATTTTGGGGTTAATTGAATATATCAAATTCAATTTATCAGCTCTTGAAAGTAATTTAATTTCTTTTTCTCGCTCAATTGCTCGTAATATTGATTCGTGTTCTTCATAGTAAACCAATTTATAGCAATAATATCTGCCGGTAAAGGAATTGCCTTTATTTCTTCCCATGCGATTTTCCACCATTCTCCGCTTTAAGTTATTTGTTACTCCGGTATATAGTGTTGTTTTTCTTGGATTTGTAGTTATGTAAGTGTAGTACATCAATACAAATGTCTAGACAGTTAATGCCAAATACAACTCTATATGATGGTTAATTTATTGCACCTTATCATGATTATCATCCAATAAAAAAGGCAAGAAAATTTTAATCGGCGACCTCTCTTAACAACACACGAGTTCCTTCTGGATGACGGTCTGCTTTGGGGAAGATCATGTCGTTCATCGCCCGAACAAATCGTTTGTTATCATCGTCAACACTTTCCCGGGCGATGAACGACATGATTTTTTAAAAGGAAGCGCGTCATCCAGAGGAACCCGTGTGTTGTATAGTTTGGCGGGAAGGAATGGGTTTTTAAAGTGAAGACGTCAAGCAGAAGAACTTGTGTGCTGTATAGTTAAGTTGGCATTAATGGGGTTTAACGAGAACGGGACTTACGGAGCAATCTGCGAGTCGTTTTGTCAAGAAAAATTTCATCTTCCGTTTCAACACCGTGCAATCTCCGCCATGCGAAAGTAACAAGCATTGAATACATTTCAGTAAAGAAATCAGAAGGATGAACGACATGATTTTTTAAGAGATCTCCATTTGCAAATTGCTCTGATTCCCCAAAGTTTGTGGGGTGCAAAGCGTCTCGAAAATTTTCCGCATTTTCAATCTCTTTTTGTATCTTCCCCCCATGTCAGAACAGATCAATTCTTCCAAAGCTCCGGAGCCGGTTGGCTTGTATCCGCATGCACGTCGTGTGGGAAATTTGTTGTTTTTATCGGGCGTAGGTCCGCGTGAAAGAGGAACGAAAAAAATTCCGGGAGTGGAATTGGATGAACAGGGAAAAATCGTGTCGTACGATATCGCCGCACAATGTCATTCGGTTTTCAAAAATGTCAAAGCTATTTTAGAAGATGCTGGAAGTAGCTGGACGAAAATTGTTGACGTAACTGTTTTTCTCACAAATATGAAAGATGACTTTCCTATCTACAATAAGCTGTGGGCCGAGTATTTTAGCGAGAATCCTCCTTGTCGGACAACGCTGGAAATAAATTGTCTTCCAACTCCTATTGCAATCGAATTGAAGGTTATTGCTACTATTGATTAATTTGCATTTATCTGCAGATTATTCTATCTTTCTTAGTATAAACTAAACATTAGCATACATGAAAAAACTCTACGCACTACTTACCGTTACCTTTTTGTCAATTTCCGCCTTTGCGCAGGTCAATCTGCAAGTTGGTCTCATCGGTGCTTTTCCTTTCAGCGGTAATGCAAACGATACTTCCGGACATCTTCAGCCCGGCGTTGTTTCACTTGCAACACTGGCAAATGATCGTTTCTCAAATTCTAATTCGTCGTACGACTTTCCGGGTTTTGGTTCCAACATCATAGTTCCTTATGCTGCAGCGATGGATTTGAGCGAACAGCTGTCGGTTTCACTGTGGATTAATATTGCCGATGTAAGTGCGAATCAAAAATTAATTGGCCGCTGTGATTATGCATTTAACAGCGGTTTTATTTTCGGAATTCAGAACGATTCAACTTACACAGAAGTATGGGATGCAACCGGCACTCGAACTGCATTCACTTGTCAGGGCGTTGTTGGCGGAAGCTGGCAACATTTGGCATTTCCTTGGAAAAGCGGTGGCTACTTAGTGGAATATGTAAACGGATTAGCAGTAGATAGTATGCTCGCATCTGTCAATACGATCGGAAATAATTCGGACCCGCTTGTAATTGGCGCTGCTCCATGGGATCAATCTTACTTCCAGGTAACGGGAGGCATAGATGATATTCATGTTTACGGCCGACAATTAAATGCTGCTGAAGTGTATGCGCTCTACTCTTTTATTCCGGTAGCTGTGCGTGAATTGAATAAACCGATTTACGCTTCTGTTTATCCTAATCCTTCCGGGAAAGAAAAAGTTAACCTTGATTTGCCTTCTTCCGAAAAAATCGAATTTGTGAATGTGACAAATAGTATCGGACAGGAAATTTCTGTCGGTGTTGATGCTAATGAAAGAACAATCGATTTAAGCAATCAATCTTCAGGAATGTACTTCATCAAAACAATCACTAATGCACATAGCTATATTTCTACTGTAATTGTTGAATAAAAGATTTTCCAAAAAAAGCGGGATTCGATTTTATCGGATCCCGCTTTTTATTTGCATGAAATTATTTTTCCAGTTTTCCGTTGGCAAATGCCCATTCCATCATCGAGTCGAGAACAGGAGAGAGAGCTCGGCCGGTTATACTAAGGCTGTACTCTACATGAGGAGGAACAACGGGCTTGACATCTCTGACCACTAATTGATCTTCT
Source organism: Bacteroidota bacterium (assembly GCA_016721305.1). Classification (GTDB taxonomy): domain Bacteria; phylum Bacteroidota; class Bacteroidia; order AKYH767-A; family 2013-40CM-41-45; genus JADKIH01. The sequence continues at coordinate 53,845 of JADKIH010000003.1, read as the reverse complement.
TCCAGCTCACGCAAATGTTGGATCAACATTTTTTCTGTGATGGCAGGAATTGCTTTTTTCAATTCACCATAACGTTTGGTGCCTTCCAGTAAGTTGTAAATGATAATAGGTTTCCAACGTCCGCCGATTTTACTCAGCGTGTACGTAATCGGACATTTAAACAATACTTCTTGTTTGTTCTTCTGATTGGTGGAGTTTTCTTTAATCTTCGTCATGTTGTGTGTGTTTTTACTTACTTTTGGGTAAGTACATGATTTAATTATAAGTAGTCTTACTTCAGGGTAAGTACTTGTAGAATGGTAAGTACAAATATACTTTTGTTCTCTAAATTTCAAAAGAAAATCATTAAAAAAATCCTAATTCAAAGTTATGAAATACGTAATTACAGGCTCTTTAGGGCACATTAGTCGTGCAATTGTTACAAAACTTATCAGTTCCGGACACGAAGTAACCGTTATCAGCAGTAAGTCTGATAAGAAATCCGAGATAGAAGCGATGGGTGCGAAGGCTGCTATCGGTTCAGTTGAAGATTCAGCTTTTCTGTCGAAGACATTCACCGGAGCAGACGCTGTGTACACCATGGTTCCTCCAACTTTTGCGGCTGCCGATTGGAAAGCGCACATCGCAAGCATCGGAAAAAATTATGCAGACGCTATTCGTACTGCCGGTGTGAAGAATGTTGTGAACCTGAGCAGTATCGGCGCACATATGCCAACAGGATGTGGACCGGTATCGGGTTTATATCAAGTAGAAAGTGAATTGAACAAGCTCGAGGGTGTAAATGTGAAACATTTGCGTCCGGGTTTCTTCTATTATAATTTCCTCAACTCAGCAGGCATGGCTAAGCACATGGGAATTATCGGAGGAAATTACGGAGAGAATGCGCAGCTCTATATTTCCGATACGAATGATATCGCTGATGCAGCAGTGGAAGAATTGACAAAACTTAATTTCTCAGGAAAATCTGTTCGCTACCAAATCAGCGATTCAAAAACTACAAGTGAAATTGCTTCTGTTTTCGGAAAAGCAATCGGCAAGCCCGAACTTCCATGGGTAAATTTCAAAGATGAAGATTCGTTCAACGGAATGGTTCAAGCAGGATTGCCGGCTGAAGTTGCAAAGAATTACGTTGAGATGGGTACAGCGATGCGCTCCGGTGCAATGATGGAAGAGCTGCTAAAGAACGGCACAGGCGTTTCGGGGAAAGTTAAGCTGGAGGATTTTGCAGGGACGTTTGTGAGCGCTTATCAGGCTTCTTAATTAGTTAATTAGTTGATTCGTTAATTAGTTGATTTTCCTTACCAGAGTAAATTTTAGTATTTCATAGGACAGCCTTTTCAAAATTTGATGTACAATGAAACTACGAGGCTTGAACTAGTATGAACCATCAACTAATTAACGAATCAACTAATTAGCGAATCAACGAATCAACAACTTCGAGCCAGATCGCGACCTATTCGCATGAGGACGCGATCACGATAAATAAAATCATCGATGGCACTCTCCGCTCTCACGGGGACTTCTTCGGGAGCGAAGGAAAGCGAGGAGCGGAAATCTTTTTTCAAAGCAGACTTTAATTCTTTTTTATCTGCGGGAAGAAGTTGAAGTAGTTTTTCGAAAGCTTCATTTTCGAGGGCGAGATCTTTTAATTTGCCCAGCTCATCTATCATCCAACTCAAAGCATAAAAGTATGTCGACTGAATTTCGAATGGCTTAATTCCTTTTGGAACCGAAGGCAATTTGTTAAAAGGGGATTTCACAATTTCCGGAGTGCAATATTTTTTTAGTCGCTCCTCTGTTGCAGGAACTTTTTTGATTTGAATTAATCCATTCAACGAAGCGGCGTAAATACTGAACCAACGAATTTTTCTTCTGAACTCGTGCAAGCCACCTTCTGTGTCGTGCGGATTTAATTCGCCATTGCGATATTGCTTTTCTACTTTTTCCAGTTCGTCGGATAAAAATTCCGATAGGGACTTTCTGCTTTTATCATCCTTGAAATCGAATGATGAATCGAGCTGGCCAAGCATGCCGGAAAAAACTTCTCCATTTAACCAGCCATCTTCGCTTAGAATTAAATTCAGCTGACGCAATTCTTCAGTAAACAATTTTCCGAAATATGATTTTGCCTGAGTGCTCAATCCTTTTTTCGATGAAAATAATTTCATCATCGCCTCTGCATAGTCCATAGCACCTAGAATATCTTCCAATTGTTTGAAGCGATTGTAGAGCAAGTCGAATTTCTTTTTGTCCGTCGTTCCTCTTCCAATTCGAGCCAAAGCTTCCAGACGAAAGAGTGTATTCCGTGCACCACTCTTGTAAAACGCAAGCGCCGGATCCGGTTGACGCGTTGATTTTTTGAGGATGGCTTGTAATTCGTCGATGTAGGGAGCGAGGAGAGCTTTCATGGGAGATATTTCTACTGCAAGATAGGTCATTCTTTGTTTGATTGATAAATTGGATTGAGTTCTTCGATAGGGAAAACGACCTGATTAGTGAAGGGTGGATAAGTTAAGGGAGAGATAATTTGGAAAGAGTTTCGTGGAGGCGTAAATAGAATTTGTAGGCGGGGAGGAGTACACGATTTTGGTTTGTTGGGGAGGGTGTGTACTATTATGATGTTCGTTTTCCATCGGACACACGTCGCCCCGGGGGCAAATGATTAGAGTTGCCCCAAGGGGAAAGTACATTGTCCTTGTAACTATGGTTATTTGGACCACTGCGACCTTAAATATCCATTTCCCCCACAAAAACTATTTATTCTGATTCGCCCGAAAAACGTGCTCAATCTTCTAAGACTCACACGCTTTATCCTCTAATGAGGCGGGCCATTGCCCGGCAATTAATTTACCCCGATTTTTCCCCAGCCGGACTACCCGCACTTGGCGGGTAGAGCATTTAAATACACAAAGGACTCGATTTGAAATCGTGATTCTAACCGCATAAATGCAGGTGATTATAAGCGAACTTCCTTCTTCATATAATGTGTATGCGAACCGAATACTTAGTGCCCGTTCATTTATTCAAAACTATTTCCTACTTTTCATGCGATAAAGCACGAATCTTACTCCAAAACTTCTTCAAGAAAATCTAATATGAAAAAACTACTCGTCTTAACCGTATTCATTGCCTTCATCTCGATCTCTGCAACAAATTCTGTTCCCCCGCCAAATAAGCATGAGTATACTAATCTGAAAATTCTTCCTAAAGATATCAGCGATGAAAGAATGGGCATGATCATGGATGCGTTCAAAGCATCTTTAGGTGTGAAATGTTCTTTCTGTCATGCCGTTGCTGCTGATAGTAGTCAAGGTCGTCATTTGGATTTTGCCAGTGATGCCAAGGAAGAAAAGCAGATAGCCCGCGAAATGATGAAGATGACGGCTTCCATCAATGCGAATTTTTTCAACTTCGATCATTCTACGCAACCGGATACTATTCATGAAGTGATGTGCTATACTTGCCACCGTGGGATGGCGAAACCTGATAAGGAAGCTTTGTTCCCGCAGCTGGATTCAATCATGAAAGCAAACGAACGGCACTAGGAGTTTGCTTTAAAAAACTGAAAAAGACTGCTTGGAAAACCGGGCAGTCTTTTTTTGTGCCTACTTTGAAAGAAGCTGCCGGGCATTGAACTTGGTGCGACTCTGCCGAGTCGCTGTTCCGCTGAGCTCACTGTCTAATACAATTGTTTGACCCTACGGGTCAGCGTTGTTATTTGGATTGTGTATTAATATTAAGAATAGAAAATTGTGTAGTAGTAAGTTGTTCGATTTCCTCTGACATTGCTGGTAGGACACAGACCCGGAGGATCACACAATGGTATCAAACCAATGCACAACTACATCGACTTGGTAGAGTCGAGCAGAGCTTTCCACATCAACGTTTCCTCAAAAAAAAAGTCAGAACCACCGTCCTGACTCTCCCTTTGGCAACAGTGTCAGGAACTGCTCCTGACACCGCCGCTATCACAAACAAATTAGCTGCATCCCATACTTGTACCGCAATTCAGGCATTTATAACATGAACCACTGCGAATCGTAATGTGTCCGCAAGTGCCGCATAACGGAGCATCGCCCATCATACTGCCGAGATAAGATTGTGTCTGATCGGCAGGAACGGCTTTCTCAACGCGTTTCTCTACCAGTGGCGAAATGCCTACAATCTTCGCTTTCTTCGGCGCCGGTAAATGCTCGGGCTTCACTTGTACTAAATCTTCACGACCGCTGTATTCAAATGCAAGTAAGCGGAAGATGTAATCAATCACGGAAGTTGCATTTTTAATATTCGAATGATCTACAAATCCGCTTGGCTCGAAACGTGTAAACACAAATTTCTCGGTGAATTCTTCGAGCGGAACTCCGTATTGCAATCCGATCGAAACAGATATTGCGAAACAGTTAAGTAACGAACGGAACGACGCTCCTTCTTTGTGCATGTCCACAAAGATTTCTCCCAATGTATGATCATCGTACTCGCCCGTTCTTACAAAAATTGTATGTCCGCCGACTTTCGCTTTTTGTGTAAAGCCGCTGCGTTTTTCAGGCAGACGTTTTCTGTGAACAACGTTCGACAACTGGCGTTTGAAAACGGTGTCGGATGAATCCTGCAAAATTCTTGCTGCTGCATTCAACACATCTTCGGCTTTCATATTGTCGGCCGATAAAATATCGTCTTCTTTTTTCGCTTTCGCTGAGCTTGTAGACAATGGTTGCGACATCTTACTTCCGTCGCGATAAATTGCTACTGCTTTCAAGCCTGCTTTCCATCCCAGCATGTAACAATTTTCGATGTCTTCTTCAGTTGCTTCATTCGGAAGGTTGATCGTTTTAGAAATCGCTCCGCTTAGGAAAGGCTGTACAGCTGCCATCATGCGAATGTGTCCGTGTGGATGAATGAAACGTTTGCCGATTTTTCCGCAACGATTGGCACAATCAAAAATAGGCAAGTGCTCGTCTTTCAAATGTGGTGCTCCTTCGAGCGTCATCATTCCGCAAACGGCCTGATTGGCTTCTTCAATTTGTTCGTTCGTAAAACCTAATTCTGTTAAGACGTCGAAATCAGTTGCAGTGTATTCGCTTTGAGCGAAACCTAAGCGATGCATGCAGTCTTCTCCAAGCGACCATAAGTTGAAAATAAAACGAATGTCGAATGCCGAACCTGCTGCTTTGTTTAATTTATCGATGTCTTCTTTATTAAAGCCTTTTGCTTTTAAACTTTCTTCGTTGATATACGGAACGCCACGGAATGATCCTTTGCCTTTTGCATAATCAACCATGTCCTGAATCTGACCGGCATTGTATTTCAATTTTTTCAATGCAACCGGAATGGATTCATTCACGATTTTGAAATAACCGCCGCCTGATAATTTTTTGTATTTCACGAGAGCGAAATCGGGCTCAACACCTGTCGTGTCGCAATCCATGAGCAGACCGATTGTTCCTGTCGGAGCAATAACGGATACTTGCGCATTACGGAATCCGAATTTTTCTCCGGCTTTCAATGTTTCATCCCAAATGTCGCACGCTGCTTTTAACAAGTAGTCCGGGCAATCTTTCGATTCAATACCAATTGGCTTGATTGCTAAATTTTCAAAAGCGTCTTCGGCATGATAAGCGGCATAACGGTGATTACGAATTACGCGCAACATGTGCTCGCGATTTTTATCGTATTCTTTGAATGGCCCGAGTACACCTGCTAATTCTGCCGAAGTTTTATATGATGTTCCCGTCATTACCGAAGTAATCGCTGCAGAAATTGCACGTGCTTTGTCACTGTCGTACGGAATACCGGAAACCATCAGTAACGAACCGAGATTCGCGTAGCCGATTCCGAGTGTGCGGTAATCATAAGAAAGCTGAGCTACTTCTTTCGAAGGGAATTGCGCCATCAAAACGGAAATTTCCAAAACAACGGTCCATAGACGACAAGAATGCTGGAAGCTCTTTACATCGAAAATTCCGGTTTCTTCGTTGAAGAATTTGCGGAGATTGAGTGAAGCAAGATTACATGCTGTATTATCAAGGAACATGTATTCGCTGCAAGGATTCGATGCATTGATGCGCCGCCTTCAGGACAAGTGTGCCATGCGTTAATCGTATCGTCGAACTGAACGCCCGGATCGGCACAACGCCACGCTGCATGAGCAATCTGATCCCACAGTTTTTTCGCAGGAATCGTCTTCATCACATTTTTATTCTTGCGACCAATCAGATTCCAGTTTCCGTTTTTCTCGAGTGCTGCAAAGAATGCATCGGAAACGCGAACGGAATTATTTGAATTCTGTCCGGAAACGGTACGATAAGCTTCACCTTCGTAATCGGACGGATAGCCGGCTGCTATCAACGCAGCAACTTTATCTTCTTCCTGAACTTTCCAGTTAACGAATGCTTCGATTTCGGGGTGATCGATATCGAGGCTCACCATTTTGGCAGCGCGCCGAGTTGTACCGCCCGATTTAATTGCTCCCGCAGCGCGATCTCCGATGCGGAGGAACGACATCAATCCCGATGATGTACCACCATCACTCAGTGGCTCACCTTCGCCACGAATTGCTGAGTAATTTGTACCGACACCGGAACCGAATTTGAAAACTTTTGCTTCGCGAATGAGTAAGTCCATGATACCGCCATCGTTCAACAAATCATCGTTCACAGAAAGAATGAAGCATGCATGTGGTTGCGGACGCTCGTACGATGAAGTGGTTGTGCGGAGTTCTTCCGTAACCGGATCTACATACCAGTTTCCTGTTCCATTGCCTTTGATGCCGTAAGCTGTGTACAAACCTGAATTGAACCATTGAGGTGAATTTGGAGCAGCAACTTGTCCGAGCAGCATGTACACGATTTCGTCATAGAAAATTTGTGCGTCCTTCTCTGTGGCAAAGTAATTTCTCGATTCGCCCCATTGTTTCCAACAGTCAGCGAGTCGATGAACAACTTGTTTTATTGAATTTTCTCCGCCTAAGGAACCATCCGCTTGGGGGACGCCTGATCGACGAAAGTATTTTTGAGCAAGAATGTCGGTCGCAACCTGACTCCATGCTTTAGGAACTTCTACGTTCTTCTTTTCAAATACGACATTTCCGTCCGCTCCTCGAATTACACTCGTTCTGTATTCGTATTGAAACTGATCATAAGGAGAAGAGGTGTCATTGGTAAAAAGTCGTTCGAATTTCAATCCCTTTTTCGGTGTTTTGTTATTTCCGCTTTTCATAAAAGTTTATTTGGATGAAACAAACATCCTAAAGCTTGCCTTTTAAAATTATGACTCAAGTCACTACTCGCCAAAACTTATTAGGAAAAGTTGTTCAAATATTCTTGATTGTTGAAAACGGGAAAGTGAACACAAGTAGTAAAACCCCTATGAAAACTCCCACTCCGGCGATCGAAAAGTAGAAAAACCAAGGTTCCAAAATCTGAAGAATTGTTGAAAAATCTTTGTCGGCAATTTCTCCACCGGCTTTTACGATTCCCATTCCGATAAGTGAAATCCAGAAGAAAAAAAGCGAAATATTCAACACCCAAAAGCCAATCTTGATTTTTCGTAGATGTACTTGGATTAAGGCAGGAAACTCTTTTGACACAATATAAAAGATGGAAGCGAGTAAAATCATTGTGTTTATGCCAATTGTTGCTCCCATCGCATGAGCTACTGTAATGTGTGTGCCATGCGTGTAAAAGTTAATTGCAGGAACCGACATAATGATGGCCAGAATTAAATTCAGAAAAACCCAGACGTCGGCAGCTGATAAAAATCGGGCCGGTATATTCTGATAGTAGTCTTTCATGTCTTTCACCGTTCTTCTCCAGCTGTAAATAATAGATCCGAGAATGAGCAGTTCCGTCATGCTGATTGCATAAGCCACATTGCGAATCCATCCTGACGCCGGAACGATGTAGGTATGATGGCCCCAGTTAAACATTAGATTTGTTAAGCCGAGAAAGTAAAAAAAGAAAGTTCGTTTGGCTGTCGTTGTTTTATCGGTGCCGCTGATTTTTTCCATCACAAAAAATGCAGTGCCGTAAATGAGCATATTCCACGAGCCGGCCATTGAGCCCATGGCCTTCCACTGCACCGTCGTGTCGCGCACAACATTGTTGTTGAAAAACGGCAACGTCCATAGATACGCTTCACCAAATGTGATGAGGAAGAAAATAATTCCCGTTGCCCACATCCAATTGTAAATTTTCCACTGACTGAAATTCTTTGGAATCGTCATGAAGAAGTTGAAAAGAAACAAAAGCCAACTTATCAGCATCAGAATGGCAATCCACGGCGGAAATTCTAAATATTCTTTTCCTCCGAAAATTCCCATGAAGTAACAAGGAATAATTATTAAGCCGGTTGCGATGAAGAGAAAAAAATGAACTCGTGCTAAAAACTCCGAATATAATTTTCGCCCGCTAACCTGAGGCAGATAATAGTAAATTCCGCCGACCGCTCCGTTGAAAATCCATGTGATGACTAAAGTAACATGAAGTGGTCTTGTTTTTTGAAAAGACAATGACGTTTTCAAAAAATCAGGAATCACATATTGAAAGCCACCGATATTTCCGAATATTAATCCGAGAAGAAGGGCGAGGGCGAAGCCGCTATAAAGTACAGACCGATTTTATTTTCTTTCATCTGGACTTTTTATAGTTAGGCGAACAATCGTTCACGTATTGGATAAAGGCGATTAAATCGTCGCACTCGTCATCTGTCAATCCGTACTGCGGCATTTGTCGTGCACCTGACTGAATCATCGCTTTCAAAAATTCCGGATTGCGTCCGGGCTTTGAAAGTATGTCGGTCAGCTCGGCTCCAAGATATCCTCCTAAGCCGTAAATTTGATGACACGCCGTGCAATTGTATTTTTGGTATAGTACTTTTCCGTGAATGGCTTTTTCACTCATCGTAGTCGACGCAGTATTCGTTCCGTCGGTATAAACCCAAAACGAATAAAAAGAGAAGGCGATAAATAAGACAAGAAAAATTGTTGTCTTTTGCATGTGCAGGCCTTTTTGTGTGCCGGGATCAAACGGACGCCCGAAAGAAATGACACAAGAAATCTCCGGGATATATCATTCTCTTTTATGATTTGTAAAGCGGAATGATATAATCAGCAAAAGTGCGAGAGAAAGTGATAGGGGTTTATGATTATAGTCAGTTTAGAAAGCTCTTTTAAAGTAAAATCCTGTAATTAGGTTAAAAAGTAGGATAAACAAGAAATTGTTTTTTAGTGATTCGCATCTTGGATAATAGATCCATTGAATGCCTCAAATCTTTCGGAGATTCAAAGTGTCATGGTTTGGGAAGGCAATGTGGTTTTTTTGAAAAGTTTTTAGTTTGTCGGTAAGTGACAGGCTGTAGCATTTCCTTTGAAATTTCAGGATATTCCGATAAATTGTGTACCGTTTAACTGATTCAGATTTCTACATGAAAAACTACATGCCGATTTTAACCAAGTGTTTAACTTTTCTTCTATTTCTTTTTTTATCTATTAATTCATACTCTCAATGGCAACAAACAAACGGCCCATACGGAGATACGAAAGTTAGTTGTATTGCAGCATTTGATTCAATCATAGTTTCATCGGCACAGTGTGGCACATTCATCTCCGGTAATCTCGGCAACAGCTGGACATATTTAGATTATAATTCATTTGATCACGCTTTTGTATTTCAGGATACGATTTGTTTAGCCTCAAATAATCTCAATAAATTGTACTACGATGGAATCAATTGGGTGTCTGTTAATAATACGCCGGGGACGTTACCTGTAATAAATGATTATTATGTAGACGATGATACATTGTTTTGTGCTAGCCAATATACAGGAGTAAATTTTTCGCCCGACGGGACAACTTTTTTGGCAATAAGCAATGGACTTCCCGTTGATACGAATTACATGCCTTCTTTCCCTTATGTTTATTATACAACTTCTGTCTTCGCTATTGACGGAAACACTGATTATCTTTTTGTGGTGCAAAGGATGGTGTTTATCGTGCCGATCGCAGTGGCTCACAATGGACAAATGTTTTCGGGTCTGTCACAAATGATCGTGTCAATGCAATTCTCTGCAATGACTCAATCATATTTTCGGCCACAGGAAATGTAATTTATCGATCAGGCGACAATGGCAGCACATGGATGAATGTGCTTACGTTATCCTCAACTTCAACAGTAAAGAAATTTGAGAACATTCACGATACGCTTTTTGCATTAACAGCTCAGGAAGGCATTTACTTTTCAACTAATAATGGATTTTTTTGGAATACGGCTAATTCCGGATTGACTTCTCTGAATGCAACAGGGATATGCCAGCTCTCCGGAATTTATTTTGCAAGTAACGATAATGGGGTGTCTAGAAACTTTGATAACTGGAGTCCTGCAAATGTGAATATGATTTGTGCGGATATAATGGATCTTATTCAAATTGATTCAATGATTGTTGCAACCACTCTCAGCGATTTGTACACTACAAATGATGGTGGAGGAAACTGGATTAATTCTACGAATCAATTGCCGATTGAATACACCTATAATTCAGTAAATGTATACAACTCGCTTTTTTTCTCTGCAACCCCTCTTAATACCGGCGGCGGTGCTTGCTTGAATTATCTTTTGCATGATTACGGACAAACATGGTATACTACGGCGAATCTCACGAATTACGGTGATCCATATTTTATAGCAACAAATGGAACTAAGCTGGCCGCAATTACAGATGATGTTATTTTCATTAGTAGCGATACAGGATTCACTTGGGTAAACATCAATCCTCCTGTCGGAATGGTTTGTAATAATTACAGCGATGTAATTTTTGTCGGCAATGATATTTATCTCTCTGCTTGTGGATATGGTGAAGTTATTAAGACGACTGATAATGGTCAAACGTGGGCTATGGCAAATTCAGGCCTTCCGCTCTATGAGGTTTACCATCTAAGCGAATGCCGCGGCAATTTATTTGCTGCTTGCAATAATGGCTTGTATAAATCAGTTGACGGCGGACAAAATTGGCACCCTGTCGGTCCAACTCTCCCTAGTTACAATAGCGCATCAGTAAATGCGATTCAAGATTTTGCTTACGATTCGACTTATATTTTTCTTGCTACTGAGAACGCTGTTTATGCTTCGATAGATGATGGTGAAAATTGGACGTACATTTCCTATGGCGTGCCGTATTACACAACACAAGTCTGGGGCGGAGCACTGGAAATCAAAAGTGGATTTTTGTACTGGGGGACCAGTAGAATCGGAGTTTGGAAGACAGATATTAATGGAATCAATCTTTCTGTTCCCGAGAGTAATTTGAATAATGAAATTTTAATTTTCCCTAACCCTACTAACGGTGTTTTTGCAGTTGAATTGCCAATGAATAATGAAATAGCTCATTTACGAATCACCGATGTTACAGGAAAGATTGTTTATTGGCAGGAATGTGATTTTAATAGAGTGGATGCTTCTTCATTAAAATCCGGTTTGTATTTCATCGAAGTCGAAACGGTGAATAGAGAAAAGTACTTTAAAAGAATCGTTATAATCTGATTTGACTTAGTTACTAACTTGATCTTTCTGAATGCAGTTTATCTTCTCGTAGTTATTTTTTTTACCACAAGTTCACAAGTTTCACAAGGATACCACAAGGTATTTCTGCGATTTCTGCCTGTTTCCGCGAAATCTGCGGGAAACACTAAACGAATCACTCTTCCCCCATCTCCGGAAAAACCTCAAACGACTCATCATCATGATGCGAATCACGAAGTAAGCCTGCTTTCAACTTGCGACGATAATCATCCTGCAACCACTTCACATAGCTCTCCGATGTTTTACTCAGACAACGCGAGTAAACACGAACACGATAATCTATTTCTTCTTTTAAAAGATCGGCAAGCTCAATTGCTTCGTCGAGTGTTTCGCTATTCTCTTTGCACATGCGTAGATGTTGCTCGATCGAGCGGTCAACAACAATTTTCGGACGATGTCCTTCTGCCAGTGCTTTGTAATGTTCTTCTTTAATGTCGAATTCGATGTTTTCTGACTTTGCAAATTTTTCGCGAAGCTCGTCAGGCATGAGATACTTGTAATGACGCTCGATTTCTTCGTCACTGCGCAGACTTTCGAGATAAGCTTCAGGGTGACGGAAAATATAATCCCAGTCGATGCTTTCTTCCCATAAACCAAAACGACTCAGATTATTTCCCAAATCGATTACCGTAAATTCAGTCTTACCGGGAATCACACGCGAGCCACGACCGATCATCTGGAAATACAAGGTGAGCGATTTTGTAGCGCGATTTAAAATGATGCTCTCAACTGTCGGTTCATCGAATCCTGTCGTTAAGATACTCACCGATGTTAAAATTGCATCGGGCTTCTCGCGAAACCAGTCGAGAATTTCACGACGTTCTTTCGGCGAATGTGTATTGTCGAGATGCTTAATCTTATATCCTGCTTCGGTAAATGTTGCATACACATATTGCGAAGTAGCAATACCGTTATTAAAGATGAGTGTTTTCTTTCCTAAACTTCTTTCGCGATATGCATGCAGCAATTTATCCTGCATAGCGTGATTGTTATAAAGTCGCTCCGATGAACTCACCGTGTAATCACCATTCCGACCGACTTTCAACGATGTAAGCCCGACGTGATAGCTCCACGTAGTTGCTCTCGCCAGATATCCCATTTCGATGAGCGATGAAATTGATTCACCTACGATGAGCTCATCGTAATTGTCTTTCATCGGTAAAAGAATATTCGAGCTTAACGGGGTTGCAGTTACTCCAATCAACACACCTTTTTCGTAGAACTTGAAAAGTTTTCCGAACGAATTATAGTGAGCTTCATCGACAATCATTAATCCGATATTGTCGAGATCCAGGATTTTATCGCGCAAACGATTGTTTAAGGTTTCCACCATGGCTACGAAGCACATGTAATCGTTCGGAACGGGAAGTTCCTTTACTTCACGACTGATCACCTTGTTTTTTACTCCGAATTCATTGAGCATTTCATGCGTCTGCTTACAAAGCTCGACGCGATGGGTGAGAATCATGACTTTTTTGCCGGTGAGCTCAATAAATCGACGTGTGATTTCCGAAAAGATGACGGTTTTCCCGCCACCCGTCGGCAATTGATAGAGCAGATTATGGCGCGTAGGATGATCCTTCAAACGCTTGAAAATCTCGTCTATAGCCTTTTGTTGATAGGCATAGAGCTGTTTTCCAACGGTATTCTCCGGTTTTGGTGGGATAGGATTTTCCTGCACAGGTGGTAGTGTGACTCCGAAAATGTTAAAGCGGATTTTCGAAACCCTGCAAAGGTAGGGATTCCTGTGGGAAATCGGTGAATTAATTTGAAACTGTTTGCGAGTTGCGAGTTGCGGGTTGCGAGTTGCGAGTTGCGGAGCGAAACTTTAAACTTCCACTTACTCTTACACATACACTAAGGCTTCTGTTGCGGGTTGCGAGTTGCGAGTTGCGGAGGAAACTTGAAGTTCCACTACTTCGAGTTGCGAGTTGCGGGTTACGAGTTTCGGGTTGCGAGTTACGAGTTTCGACAGACTCCAAAATTCGTCAATCAAAACTTTGCTGTCAATCCCAATTGCAAAACTGATTTCGCTGCTCCGAATTCTACATACATTCCGATATTTTCCGAAAAATATAGACGACTTCCGATTGTTGTTTCGAAACCGAAAGGAAAGGGAAATGAATAGTTACTATCGCGAGGACCATTCGGATCTGTAGTTGAATATTTGAATTCACCATTACGATAACCTACTCCAAATCCAAAATAAGGATCGAATTTTTCAGATGAACCAAAATGAAAATTGATTCGACCTAAGATGCTGTATGTTGTATACGTATCGGTTTCGGTATAGTCGATGCCGGAATTATAATTGTAGCTCGCCACATATTGAGCGTATGCTAAGTTAATTCCAAAACCTACTCTTTCACTAACAGCATTCTCAAATTTAAAGTAGAGCGGGCCTGTATAACTTACATGATAATTTGTTTGATCGGCTATATCGTTTAGTACGCTTCCGATAATTGTTCCAAAACCGTAGCCGACGGAAATGGAATTCTGATTCATTTTAAAAGCTTGTGCGTTTGATTTGTTGACGTTGAATAAACCGAAAATTAAACCGATCGTTAAAAGTGATTTTAGTGATTTCATTTTTTGTGTGGATTTGAATGGTGAAACGAATAAACAAAAAATTTGAATTGAAATGATATTCGTCTGTCAATAATTGGTGTTGAAGGCGATTTACAACCAGAATGTGCGTTCAGCCTTTTGACCTAAGCTTTCTGAATTGATGAGTGAAGTAGATTTATTCTCTGAATAACAAAAATGTCAGAACAAAAGAAATAATCAATACAATGAGTGAGACATAAAACGGCATCCGATTCAATTCTTTTCTTCTGCCCCACAAAATATCTTCCCAGATGCGCTCGTGGAAATAGTACAGAACCATTCGGATCAAGTGAAATGAAAGCGTCAATGCTGCAGCACTTTCCCATTTTCCTGTAAACGCATATGTCAACGGCAACAAAATCAAAATGCCGATGAAGCGCCATGTAAATGACTTCGTCCAGCTGCGAAGATTATGGTCAATTTTATTCGAGACTTTCTTTTCCATCTTTCAAAATGTAATCCTGCAAATAACTTCAATTTCCAACGTTCTCTACCCCCAAACCTAAATAATTCGAAAGAGCTGAAGGCTGATTTCGATCATAACCCGCCTTGGTCAGTACAGCCTCTCCGATGGAGTATTTTTAGTACCGATCTGCCAAAAATTGCCAATTTTCAACACGCCGTAATCTATTCGTTATAAGTCAATTACGAAATGGCATTCTCTTCTCGGCCAAACCACCGGCCGGCTTCATTACTTTCCATGCTCGTAAGTGCTACAAAATTAGCTAATTAGCTAATCAGCTAATCAGCTAATTGGCAAAGCCAAAACCCGTTTCTTTTTGCTAAATTTGCCCCCCATTTTAGGAATGAATATGTCGAAATATACCGAATATAAATCGCTCGAACTGAGCTCCGTGGCTAAGGATGTCCTCAAAACCTGGGAACAGGAAAAGACGTTCGAAGAAAGTGTGACGAGCCGCGAAGGAAAACCGGCGTTCACTTTTTATGAAGGTCCTCCTTCGGCTAATGGTCTGCCGGGAATCCATCACGTGATGGCACGTTCGATTAAAGATATCTTCTGCCGTTACAAAACGCTCAAGGGTTTTCAAGTGAAACGTAAAGGTGGTTGGGATACGCACGGATTACCAATCGAACTCTCTGTCGAAAAAACTCTCGGCATTCGTAAAGATGATATCGGCAAAAAAATTTCGATCGAAGATTATAATAAAGCTTGCCGCAAAGAAGTCATGAAGTACAAAAACGTGTGGGATGATCTTACACGTAAAATGGGCTATTGGGTCGATCTCGATAATCCGTATGTGACTTTCGAAAATGAATACATCGAAACTGTTTGGTATTTGCTTCAACAGTTTTACAAAAAAGGATTACTCTATAAAGGTTATACGATTCAGCCGTATTCTCCTGCTGCAGGTACCGGACTTAGTTCGCACGAGTTAAATCAGCCGGGGACTTATAAGATGGTGAAGGATACGTCGGCTGTGGCGATGTTCAGCGTTTTGGACTCTTCGGTTTTTAGTTCAAAGTTCAAGGTTCAAGGTTCAATGTTGCCGACGTTCTTTTTGGCGTGGACTACTACGCCTTGGACGTTGCCTTCTAATACTGCGCTGGCAGTTGGAGCTAAAATTAATTATGTCGCTGTTGAGACGTTCAATCAATACACCGCACAACGTGTCGTGGTTACACTTGCGAAAGATCTTGTCGGAAAATATTTTCCGGAGAAAAATGCAGAACTTTCATTTGACGAATATAAAGCGGGCGACAAAAATATTCCTTTCAAAATCGTTGGTGAATTTGTCGGGAAAGATTTGGCCGGCATTCGCTACGAACAATTACTTCCTTACGCTCAACCTACCGATGGCGATGCTTTCCGTGTGGTGCTTGGCGATTTCGTAACGACGGAAGATGGTACAGGTATCGTTCACATCGCGCCGAGCTTTGGTGCGGACGACTTTCGTGTTGCCAAACAAAACGGAATCGGTTCGTTGACACTAGTCGATAAACAAGGTCGTTTTGTTTCTGAGGTTACTGATTTTGCAAATGAATATGTGAAAGAAGCGTATCTCACCGATGAAGAGAAAGACGTTGAAAAGAAAAAACAGGGCGGAGAAAAATATTTGTCGGTCGACGATCGTATCGTTATCAAATTAAAAAAAGAAGGCAAGGCATTTAAGTCGGAGCGTTACGAACACACGTACCCGCATTGCTGGAGAACAGACAAACCTGTTCTTTAC
Source organism: Bacteroidota bacterium (assembly GCA_016721305.1). GTDB lineage: Bacteria > Bacteroidota > Bacteroidia > AKYH767-A > 2013-40CM-41-45 > JADKIH01. The sequence goes on along the minus strand of JADKIH010000003.1, from coordinate 37,476 downwards.
TATCCGCTCGATTCGTGGTTCATTCGTACGACGGCGGTGAAAGATCGCATGGTGGAATTGAATAAGACGATTAATTGGAAGCCTGAATCAACAGGTACCGGTCGTTTTGGAAACTGGTTGGAGAATTTGGTCGACTGGAATTTATCACGCTCACGCTACTGGGGAATTCCTCTTCCGGTATGGCGTAGTGAAGATGGCAGTGAAGAACTTTGCATTGGTTCTATCGCAGAATTACGCAGCGAAATGGAAAAAGCCATCGCTGCAGGATTCATGGATGCCAAGCATCTCGAGCATGTAGATCCTTCGAAACCGGATTTCGATTTGCATCGTCCGTATGTTGACAATATTGTTTTAGTTTCTCCTTCAGGAAAAGAGATGGTGCGCGAATTAGACTTGATCGATGTTTGGTTCGATTCAGGTGCTATGCCTTACGCACAATGGCATTATCCGTTTGAAAATAATTCTGAATTCAAAAACGCCTTCCCTGCAGATTTCATCGCCGAAGGTGTTGATCAAACTCGCGGTTGGTTCTTTACGCTGCATGCGATTTCTGTAATGCTCTTCGATTCGATTGCTTACAAAAATGTAGTGAGTAACGGATTGGTGCTCGATAAGAATGGAAATAAAATGTCGAAACGTCTCGGTAATGCCGTGGATCCGTTTGAGACAATTGAAAAATATGGTCCCGATGCGACGCGCTGGTATATGATCAGCAATGCGCAGCCGTGGGACAATCTGAAATTTAATCTCGAAGGAATCGGTGAAGTGCAACGAAAGTTTTTCGGAACGCTTTACAACACGTATTCTTTCTTCGCCATCTATGCGAATATCGACGGATTCACTTTTGCCGAAGCAGAAATTCCGGTGGAGAAACGCACGGAATTAGATCGTTGGATTTTGTCAGAGTTAAATTCTCTGATCAAAGTTGTCGACGAAGCCTATGACGATTACGAACCAACACGTGCTGCACGCGCGATCTCGAATTTCGTGAGCGAGCATTTGTCGAACTGGTTCGTGCGTTTGAGCCGTCGACGTTTCTGGAAGGGCGAATACTCTTCCGATAAAATCGCCGCGTATCAAACATTGTACACGTGTTTGGAAACCGTTGCGATTTTGATGTCGCCAATCGCTCCGTTCTATAGCGATCGATTGTTCCGCGATTTGAATGCAACGAGCAAGAAACGCAAAGCAACATCGGTTCATGTTACCGACTTCCCTGTTTGCAATGAGAAGTTGATCGATAAAGCACTCGAAGAGCGCATGGAAATGGCGCAGCAAATTTCTTCGATGGTATTGTCGTTGCGCAAAAAAGTAAATATCCGAGTTCGTCAGCCGTTGAATAAAATTCTATTGCCTGTTCTCGACGATCAATTCCAAAAGAAAGTTGATGCAGTAAAAGATTTAATTCTTGCCGAGGTAAATGTGAAGCACATCGAATACATCACCGATACGGCAGGAATTCTCGTGAAGAAAATCAAACCGAATTTCAAAGTACTCGGAAAGAAAGTCGGCGGATTGATGAAAGACGTGGCTGCTTATGTTACGGCCATGAATCAATCGCAGATTCAGGAATTCGAACTGAACAAGCAATATGAAGCAGAAGTAAGCGGACAGAAAATTGTACTGATCGAAGAAGACGTAGAAATCAGTTCCGAAGACATCCCCGGATGGCAGGTTACGAACGAAGGCCGCCTGACAGTGGCTCTCGATATTACGATTACCGATGAGTTGAAAGAAGAGGGCGTAGCACGCGAATTTATCAACCGTATCCAGAACCTCAGGAAAGACAAGGGTTTCGAGGTGACCGATCGTATTGATTTAAAGGTAGTTAAGCACGCAGGAATCAGCAGTTCCCTGATAAAGAATAAAGATTATATTTGCGCCGAAATTTTAGCTGCCAATCTGGACCTGGTCGATTCGCTCGACGGAGAAGAAGCAGTAAGCGTTGAGGTAGACGATCAGATTCAAACCCAGATCACCATCCGAAAGCATTCAACTTCAGGACTTAATTAATTGAGTCCTGAGCAATTTATTTTTTAATACCGTTTTGTCATGAGTAAGAAGACATCTAAAGCGAAGCCAAAAGCGGCTCCGAAAGCAAAAGCAAAGGCTCCTGCAAAGAAAGCCCCTGCAAAGAAAGTGACTGCGAAACCTGCACCGAAAGCAAAGGCGAAAGCTCCTGCTAAAAAGGTAGCGGTTAAGGTTGCTAAGAAAGTAGTTGCAAAAGCTCCGGCGAAAAAAGCTCCGGCAAAACCGGTTGCTAAAGTTGTGGCGAAAGCTCCGACTAAAGCTCCCGCAAAACCAATTGCTAAACAAACTGCTCCGGTAGTGGCAAAGCCACAGGCTTCAAAACCTGCAGCTGTGAAGCCACCGGTAAAAAAAAGCAGAACCAAATATTCCTTCCAATCCTAACGTTGGAAGAACTTTACCTCCTGCCGCAAGACCAATGCCTATCAACAGAAGACCTGAGCCGGCGAAAAATATGCCACCGAAACCGGTGGAAGAGCCCGGAAAAAATCGTTACTCTGATGCAGAACTCGAAGAGTTTCGCGAAATCATTATTAAGAAACTGGAAGATGCTCGTAAAGAATTAACGAATCTTCAAGCTCAGATGACGGCTGCCAACGATAACGGCACCGACGATACAGCAAGTACATTCAAAATTCTCGAAGACGGTTCAGACTCTTTAGCAAAAGAAGAAGCTGGCCAATTGGCAGGACGTCAGAAGAAATTTATGGAGCAACTCGAAAACGCACTCGTGCGTATCGAAAATAAAACCTACGGTATCTGCCGCGTTACCGGCAAGCTGATTCCAAAAGAACGTCTCCGCGCTGTGCCGCATACTACACAGAGTATTGAGGCGAAGTTGAACCAATACCGTGACTAAGGCTATTGAATATTCTATGGATTGAATATTGAAGATTGAAAATTGAATATTGATCTCGGCAATTAAGATTGTAAATTGAATAGTGATAATTTATATTATTCAATCTGCAATCTTTTTCTGTTTTAAATATTCAATTCGAAAAACGAACGACTCATTCCTAACCTTTAATCATCGATAACAGTAACCGTCTCGCCCGATAAATATTCAATATTCAATCTCCAAAGCCACCGCCGACCCTCTAACCCACAATGAAGCGCGCCTCCCTCATCATCCTCGCCGTCCTTTTACTCGACCAGTTCGTTAAGATCTGGATCAAGACGCATATGTATTTGGGTGAGGAGATTTATATCACGCATTGGTTTCAGATTCATTTTACAGAGAATAATGGAATGGCTTTCGGTTTGGAACTGGGTGGTTCATTCGGAAAATTGTTTTTGAGTGTGTTCCGGATTGTCGCTTCATTCGGTATCGGTTACTACCTGTGGCATCTCATCAAAACAAAAGCGCATCCGTTAATGATTACGTGCTTCTCGCTCATCTTTGCCGGAGCGATTGGTAATATCATCGACAGTGCATTTTACGGATTACTTTTCTCCGACAGCTTCGAAGGCGTTTCTAAATTTATGCCTGCCGGCGGAGGTTATGCAACCTTCCTGCATGGTCGTGTAGTTGATATGCTGTACTTCCCTATCATGAGCGGACAATTTCCTTCTTGGCTTCCAATTTGGGGCGGCGACACTTTTCTTTTCTTCCGTCCTATTTTCAATATTGCCGACTCATCAATTTCCGTCGGTGTTTTCCTCCTCTTAATATTCCAAAAGCGTTTTACACAAAAGGTAGAAGCAAAGGAAGAAGAGACTCCCGCAGTTTCAGTCTTAGTGCCTTAGTGTCTTAGTGGTAAAATAATCACATAGAACCACCACTGACAACTCCCAAATAATTCTATTTTTACATAAAATACATTCCATGCTCAGAAATCTCTCAGCGCTTATAGCTCTCTTTCTAGTATCGCTCACTACTTACGCGCAAATTTCAGATTCAGTCGCGCTTCGTTCCATTTACTCCGAAACGCTTGAGAACAGCAAAGCGTACAATTGGCTTCGTGATCTCACGACTACTTGTCCGGGCCGATTGGCAGGATCGGATGCGGCAGCAAAAGCTGTGGAGTGGGCGAAGAAGACGATGATAGAAGCAGGTGCCGATTCGGTTTATCTGCAGGAAGTAATGGTTCCGCATTGGGTGCGTGGGGCGAAAGAAACAGGAACGATTATCGAAGCAAATGGCAAAAAGCAAAGTGTTCCTGTTATCGCTCTGGGAAATTCTGTCGGCACGCCGAAAGAAGGAATTACGGCTAACATAATTGAAGTTCACAATTTCGATGAACTCAAAGCATTGGGAACTGAAAAAGTAAAAGGCAAAATCGTTTTCTATAATCATCCGTTCGATGAGAAATTTATCAATACGTTCGAAGCCTATGGCGAAGCTGTCGAATACCGCTGGGCCGGTCCTTCGGAAGCGGCTCGTTATGGCGCTGTCGGAACAATCGTTCGCTCGATGACAAATGCACAAGACGATTTCCCGCACACCGGAGCGATGCATTACTATGATTCTCTTCCGAAATTGCCTTGCATTGCTATCAGCACAAACGGAGCAAATCTTTTAAGCAGTATTATTCGTGCCAATAAGGAAACGAAATTCTATATGCAGACGAATTGCCAGATGCTCGACTCGGTAAAATCGTACAATGTGATCGGCGAAATTTTCGGCAAATCAAAACGCGATGAAGTAATCGTTGTCGGCGGTCATCTCGATTCATGGGACAATTGCAGTGGCGCACACGATGATGGTGCAGGCGTTGTTCAGTCGATCGAAATACTGCGAACCATGAAAGCCTTAAAGATGACACCTGAAAGAACTATCAGAGTAATTGCTTTTATGAATGAAGAGAATGGTGCAAAAGGAGGGAAGACATACGCTGCAAATCTCAACGGTGAAAAACATGTTGCCGCTATCGAAAGCGATGCCGGGGCATTTCTCCCTGTAGGTTTCGGCTTGAATATGAAAGAAGAAAAGCGCGAGCTCATTCGCAAATGGATTCCGCTCTTCAGACCTTACGGCCTCTGGAATTTCGACAACGATGGTGATGGCACCGATATCAGCTTCATGGAAAAATACGATATCCCTTGCATTGGCCTCAATGTAAATTCACAGCGTTACTTCGATTACCATCATGCGGCTTCGGATACGATTGATAAAGTAAACAAGCGCGAGTTGCTTTTGGGATCAGCCTCCATGGCGGCGTTGGCGTATTTGATTGCAATGCATGGATTGTAAGGAGTGATCGGTTAATCAGTGAACGATTCGTTGTGAGAACAAAAAACACCACTAATTACACTAAGCACACGAAAAGACCACTCTGAAAATCTGCGAGATCTGCGTATTTTTCTGCGAGATCTGCGGGAAACAAAAAACACCACTAATTACACTAAGCACACGAAAAGACCACTCTGAAAATCTGCGAGATCTGCGGGAAACAAAAAACACCACTAATTACCTCCAAAAGACCCTCTTTGCGAGATGCGGGAAACAAAAAACACCACTAATTACACTAAGCACACGAAAAGACCACTCTGAAAATCTGCGAGATCTGCGTATTTTTCTGCGAGATCTGCGGGAAACAAAATACACCACTAATTACACTAAGCACACGAAAAGACCACTCTGAAAATCTGCGAGATCTGCGTATCTTTCTGCGAGATCTGCGGGAAACAAAATACACCACTAATTACACTAAGCACACGAAAAGACCACCTGAAAATCTGCGAGATCTGCGTATTTTTCTGCGAGATCTGCGGGAAACAAAAAACACCAAGCACACGAAAAGACAGAATTTCTCCGCTTTCAGCGGAAAAAAAATTAAACTGATTGCCGATCACCGACACACCGATCACCCGAATGAGTAAACAAGATCATATAAGCACACTTCTCTCCACACTCCCCGACTCCCCGGGAGTATATCAATTCTATGATAAGGAAGGAACGCTACTCTACGTCGGCAAGGCCAAGTCGCTCAAGAAACGCGTCAGCTCCTATTTTCAGAAAGAACACGACAGCGGAAAAACTAACGTCCTCGTCCGCAAGATCGTCGACATCAAAACACTTGTCGTCGATACAGAAATGGATGCGCTGCTGCTCGAGAATTCGCTCATCAAAAAGCATCAGCCGCGATACAACGTCAATCTCAAAGACGATAAAACCTATCCGTGGATTTGTATTAAGAACGAACCATTCCCAAGAGTTTTTTCCACGCGTAAATTAATTCGCGACGGCTCCGAGTATTTCGGCCCGTATACTCCGGTGAAAATGATTACGACTCTGCTCGAACTCATCGGACAATTGTACAAGCTCCGTACATGCTCGCTGAATTTGACGGAAGACAATATCGCCAAAAAGAAATTCAAGCTTTGTCTGGAATATCACATCGGTAATTGCAAAGCGCCATGCGAAGCATTGCAGACAAGAGAAGACTACGATCAGACGATTAAAGAAATTCGCCAGATCTTAAAAGGAAATATCAATAGCGTTATTCAATTGCTCAAAACGCAGATGAATACGCTCGCTTCCGAATTTCAATACGAAGAAGCACACAATATAAAAGTGAAGCTGGAAATGCTGGAGAAATTCAAGCAAAGATCGGTTGTTGTAAATCCTTCGATTCACAACACCGATGTGTACAGCATCACCGTCGAGGAAGATTCTGCTTTCGTCAACTTCCTTCGTATCATGAACGGCGCCATTATTCAAGGCCACACCGTTGAATTGAAAAAGAAACTCGACGAAACGAAGGAAGAGCTTTTAGAAATCGCCATTGCCGATATGCGAACTCGCTTCAACAGCGACGCCACTGAAATCATTTTGCCATTCGAAGTCGAAACGGAAATTACCGGAGTAACAATGACGATTCCGAAAATCGGTGATAAGAAACACTTGCTCACCTTATCGGAAAGCAATGTTCGCAATTACATTCGTGAGCGAGATTTGCAACTCGAAAAACAAAACCCGGAAAACAAAGTGCAACGACTGATGGAGAAGATGCAAAAAGATCTTCATTTAACCGAATTACCACGTCGTATCGAGTGTTTCGATAACTCGAACATCCAGGGAGCTTATCCTGTTGCTGCGATGAGCGTTTTCATTAACGGACAACCTGCTAAAAAAGAGTATCGCCATTTCAATATCAAAACCGTTGAAGGTCCTGACGATTTTGCATCGATGGAAGAAGTTATTTTCCGTCGTTACAAACGCATGCTCGACGAAGCATTGCCGCTTCCGCAGCTCATCGTGATTGACGGTGGTAAAGGACAGTTAAGTTCGGCTATGACCAGTCTCGATAAACTCGGACTGATTGGAAAAGTTGCCGTCATCGGTATCGCCAAACGATTGGAAGAAATTTATTATCCCGGCGACAGTGCGCCATTATACATCGACAAGAAAAGCGAAACGCTCCGCGTCATACAAAATCTCCGCGATGAAGTTCACCGTTTCGGTATCACACACCACCGCAACCGCCGAAGCAAAGGCGTTGTCAAAAGCGAATTATCCGACATCAAGGGAATAGGAGAGACGACGAAGGATGAGTTGCTTCGTCACTTCAAATCCGTGAAACGTATCAAGGAAGCAACGTTGGAGGAGATAGCGGAGGTGATTGGCGGGCATCGGGCTTCCTTAGTGTTTGCTTATTTTCATCCTAGTCAGGAGTAGATTTCACCACGAGAGCACAAGTGCCACGAGGAATCACAAGACATTCTTACTTTTTTCACCACAAGAACCAAGTGACAAGGTCCAAGATTTTCTCGTGTCCTCGGCTCCCTTCTTCAAACTATTTTTCTTGTTTACACATACTTTCCCCTTGTGATTCCTCGTGGCACTCGTGTTCTCGTGGTGAAAAAACTAAGCATTTCTTGTGATTCCTCGTGGCACTCGTGTTCTCGTGGTGAAAAAAAACCATTCCCATGAACCCTCTTTTTAACTATTTTTACCCCAGAACCGATCACCGATCACCCAAATGACCAAACCAACCATAGCCGTCATCGGCGGAGGAAGCTGGGCAACAGCGATAGTCAAAATTCTTTCGAATAATGTCGATACCATTCACTGGTGGGTACGCTCGAATGAAACGGCTGAATTCATCCGCAAGTACAAGCACAATCCCAATTACCTGAGCGATGTGGAAATTGATCCGGCAAAAGTGCAGGTGCAAACTGATTTGCGCTCAGCGATTACTTCATCGGATATCGTCATCCTCGCCGTGCCTTCAGCTTTCTTAAAAGCATCGCTCGATAAAATCACAGCCGACGATTTCAAAGGTCGTTCTGTTTTTTCTGCCATCAAGGGTATCATTCCCGACGAATTACTCATCGTTGGTGATTACTTGCATAAAACTATCGGTATTCCTGTTTCAAACATCGGCGTCATTACCGGTCCTTGTCATGCGGAGGAAGTTGCAATGGAGCGTCTTTCTTATCTGACGATTGCTTCGCAAAATACAGACACGGCTACGAAGCTCGCAACGTTGATGTCGTGCCGCTATATCAAAACATGCGTGAGCGACGATATTTTCGGAACAGAGTATTCAGCAGTTTTGAAAAACGTTGTTGCAATTGCCAGCGGAATTTGTCACGGCGTTGGTTACGGCGATAACTATCAGGCCGTCTTAATTTCAAATGCCATTCAGGAAATTGATCGCTTTGTAAAAGCAGTTAGCCCCATCACACGCGATATCAAAGACTCCGCCTATCTCGGCGATTTACTCGTAACTGCCTATTCATCTTTCAGTCGTAACCGTATGTTCGGCACCATGATCGGAAAAGGCTACTCCGTAAAATTCGCGCAACTTGAAATGAATATGATTGCCGAAGGTTATTACGCGACAAAATGCATTTACGAAATCAATAAGAAATTTAAAGTTCACATGCCGATCACTTCTGCTGTGTATCATGTGCTTTACGAAAAGATATCGCCGAGGATAGAGATGCGGTTGCTTTCGGAGCAGCTGAGCTGAACGCCGATTAGCCGATTAGCTAATGATCGTGGGTAAACTGTGAGTACTTGAGAAATTAGTAGCGGCGCTATTGTCTCACTAAAAGAAAGCAGTCTGAATTTAGTAAGTCCATCAGCTAATCATCTAATCGGAGATCAGAAAGTAATATCCTTCTCAAGCATCTCCCCGCCACGTTTAAATCGCACCTTCGTCGTCTGGCCCTTCGCGAACTTGCTGAGAGCTTTCATATAGCTCATCATGTCGGCTACTTTTTCTTCGCCTAGTTGGAGGACAACGTCGCCGGGTAAGAGACCGGCATGCGATGCAGGCTTGCCTTCAGTAACTCCGTCGATGCGCATTCCTTCGCCGTCATAAGCGTAATCGGGCACTACGCCAAGCGTAACTTTAAATTTCGGCGCATCTTCGTTATTGTCGTCTTTCGTTTTTGTAAAAGCTAATTTGTCGGCTGCGTCAACTTTGCGAACGAGATTTTTTATAAGAGCAATAATTTGCATTTCGCCATCATAGTTGATCAGATTCTCATCGTCACTTGGTTTGTGATAATCGTTATGTGTTCCGCTGAAGAAGTGGAGCACAGGAACGTCTTTCAGATAAAATGATGTATGATCGCTCGGCCCAACTCCCGATTCAGTTGTTTTCAATTTCATATCGCCGGTTGCAATCGTGTCTAACCATGCTTTCCACATTGGAGATGTTCCTGTCCCGTTGATGAGCAATGTTTTTTCTTCCGGTTTCAAACGACCAACCATATCCATATTGATCATGCAACTCATCTTCGATAATTCTACCGTCGGATGTTTTGCAAAATAATTTGACCCTAGCAATCCTTTCTCTTCTCCGCTGAAACCGATGAATAGATAATTCTTATTCGTAAGCTTCGCCGCCTTCACATAACGCGCGAGTTCAATCAATGCTGCCGTTCCGCTGGCATTGTCGTCGGCTCCGTTGTGAATGGCAGGCGCGCCTCTCCACAATGATCCGTCGTCACCGTAACCTAAGTGATCTAAGTGAGCACCGATCACAACAGTGTATGGAGCTTTATTGTCGATATAACCAATTACGTTATGACCTTCTTTTTCGATGTGAATGATGTCGGTACCAACGGTGCAATTTGTAATCACGCTGTCTTTTAGTAATTCCGCAGCTTTGCCTTTTGCAAAAATCACCGGAATCGTCATCGGACTGGTGTGATTTTTCCAGTCTGCTTTCGGATCACTTTGTGCTGTGTCGGAATTGATGAAGATCACTGCAAGCGCTCCGTGTAAAACAGCTTGCTCTACTTTTTTGCGAACGTCTGTCCAGTCGCCGAATTTTCCATGTGGATTGCTTCCATCAGGTACGCCTGACTGTATCACGAAAATTCTTTTCGCAATATTTAATTTGCCTTCATAATCGTTACGCGAAAGTTTCGGATCATAAATTCCGTAGCCGACACGAGTGATGAAATTTGTCACAATGCCATTCGATGAATGAGGCAATACATAAAAATCAGTATCAGTTTTGAAAATGTAATTATTGATGATGAGTTGTGTACTTGATCCAAAGGCGGCACCGGTAGTAAATTTAAACGGTTGAATAAATCCTTTCTCACCTTTCGCTTTCAGTCCGGCCGATTTAAATTCTTTGACAACATAATCGACGGCTTTCATCTCTCCCGGCATTCCCGTTTCGCGTCCTTCAAATTCTTCCGAAGCTAAAGCTGTAATATGTTTCTTCAGATTTGCCTTTACCTGATCGTCTGTTAATGGAATTAATTTAGAAGTCGAACAAGCCGCAACGAGTAGTGCTGCAATGAGGAGGAGGAGACGGGTTACTTTCATGGACGCAATTTAGTAATTGATGCGATTATTTCAGTCACAAAATTATAGATTAGCTAATTAGCTGATGTGATAATTAGCTAATATGTACTTTAGCGGAGAATGAAAGGGATTCTTCTTATTTTCTTAACAGTATTGAGCGTGAGCGGTTCGGCACAACGCTTTTCAAGACCTGAAAAATGGTGGGCGCTTACGCATCCGTTTGTGGCTTGTAAGGCGTTGAAGCTTTCGCGATTGGCTTTGGCGGAGAGCAAGAAGATGGAAACGGATTCTTTGCTCGATCAGGATCCGTTGGGCGGACAAGTCGATGCATTTCGTCATGCTTACTGGATGGCTTTGTTGTCACGACATATGAGTGCAAAAAAGGCTCTCTCACTCGGGCGCGCTCACGAAAAGGGAAATTATTTGTCGTTCAAAAAGCAGAAAGCTGACGAGGAGGGTGTACTGACTGATTCGCTCATGTCGGTTATGGATTTGCGGAATAATGAGGTCGGAACCGGAATTGGTTTGGCTTCACTTCAAGCGGGAGCCGATACGACGATTATGAGGGCGATGATCATTCAGGCTATTCTGGAGGGAAAGCTGCAAATTGTCCTGAAGGACCAGCAAGGAAATTGGTTGGATTGTGATGGGAATAAGCTGAATATCTCCGTATATTTGCACCGTTGGTATATACCCAAATGTCTCGTTTCTTCGAATAAGAAACGCTGATTTCATCGAAATTTCAAACATTCTTTCACAATAACCGACTTTGGATCGGTCGGCTATCTCATGCTCAAGCGCTTTTTCCTTTTCGTCTGCCTTTTCGGTTCGCTGCAATCCCATGCCCAGATCCTCATTAATGAGGTGATGAGTAATAATCAGTCTACTCTTGTCGACCTGAATCAAGATTATTCCGACTGGATTGAAATTTACAATGCCGGTTCTTCTTCTGTTAATTTGAGTGGATATGCTTTGTCAGACACCCCCGATACTTTGCAGAAATGGTTTTTTCCGCCGACACTTATTGGACCTAATAGTTTTAAACTCATCTGGTGCTCCGGTAAAAATTTAACGACGCCGAATCTGCATACTAATTTTACTATTTCTTCTCTTGGAAAAACAATCTTTATTTCTGACGCTTCCGGAAATGTAATCGACAACGTTTCGGTACCTGCGCTTTCAGCCGATGTTGTATATGGACGACATACTGATGGCGATGCTAATTGGTATTATCTTTCTTCTGCCTCACCGAATCAATCGAACAATAGCTCATTACCTTTTTTCGGAGCGGAAGAATTTCCTCCGGTGTTTAGTTTAGCCGGTGGATTTTATACTTCTGCGCAAACACTTACTTTGTCGCACTCTGATCCGAATGCCGTAATTCATTACACAACCGACGGATCTGATCCGGATGAGAACTCTCCGATTTATTCCGGACCGATTTCCATACAAAGTCGTGTCGGTGATCCGAATTTGTATTCGATGATTCGTACTTGTTACAATGTTCATCCTTGGTTGCCCGACTGGAACCCGCCGGCAAATCAGGTTTTCAAATGTAATATCATTCGAGCGCGAGCGATTCGCCCAAACTTTCTTCCGGGACCGATTCAAACTCATTCTTATTTTGTCGACCCGAACATTTTTGCACGATATGGAAATCTTCCTGTAGTCTCATTGGTTTCGGATCCGAAAAATTTATTCAACGATACTACGGGTATTTATGTACCCGGTATAAATTATCAGCCCGGAACTTTTCATGCGAACTATTACAAAGCCTGGAATCGTCCGGCGAATGTCGAATTGTTTTTGCCGGGTGGATTGCAAGCGGTAAACGGGAATTTTGAAATCGGTGTTAACGGGCAAAGCTCGCCTTCGTCACCGCAAAAGGGTTTGAATATAAATGCCTCACCTGATTATGGCCCGGTAAAATTTGAATATCCGCTTTTTGAAAATACTCGGGGAACGGCGAGATATATACAGAAGTTCGACAAAATAAAATTCCGTGCTTGGGGAAGTGATCGCGATCGTGGACTCTTTCGCGATGCATATTGTGCTTCTTTCTTTGCTAAGTCAACGCTCGACTTCGAAGCCTATCAGCCGTGCGTTATATTCATCGATGGCGAATATTGGGGCTTGCAGGAAATGCGTGAGCGTAATCGCGATGGTGAATATTATGAAAGTCATTACTTAGTCGACAGTAAAGCCATAGATATTCTTGATGGGGCAGGAAATAATGTGATCGAAGGAAATTCGAACGACTGGGATGATCTCACCAATTATCTCGCCGCAAACGATCTTTCCATTCAGTCGAATTACGATTATGTAAAAACACGAATCGATATTCAGAGTTTCATTTTGCATTATATGGCGAGCATTTATTTTTCTCGCGCCGACTGGCCGGATCAGAATGAAGCAAAATGGCGCCCGCAAATTGCAGGAGCAAAGTGGAAATGGATTTTGTGGGATATGGATAATACATCGGCTTATTATCTAAACCCGTGGTACGATATGTTTAATCAGGTCGTAACCGGAAGTCGTGGCTATGGTCCTTCATTGATTTTAAATCAGCTTCTGGCAAACGATGAATTCAAATCTGATTTCATAAATCTCTTCGCTGATTATATGAATACAGATTTCCTTCCGCTGCTTGCTCAGAAACGTGTTGATCAAATGCGCGACGAACTGAATCCGTATATGTCGGAGTATCGTTTGCGCTGGCAAACAAATTACAACTGGCAGGCACAAACTGATAGCATGAAGTGGTGGGTGAATTTGCGTCCGTCATTCTGCAAGCAACAGATTCTTTCAACGTTCGGAATTCAACAGACAGTTAGTGTGACGTTGAATGTTAGTGATTCGTTGAAGGGTAAAATAAAGATCAATACGATTCTCCTCGATGAGAATACTCCGAGAACGACAGCTCATACTTTTCCATGGACGGGCGATTACTTCAAAGGTGTGCAAGTTCGCGTAACTGCGATTGCCCGTCCGGGATATCGTTTTGTAAGATGGACGCCGGGAAATAATACGAATCCTTCGCAGATTCTTAATTTGAATAATAACACTTCTCTCACTGCCGTTTTTGATGTGGATCCGAATGTGTCTTCTTACTCACCTCCAGTGATCAACGAAGTGATGGCATCGAATACAAATTCAATCGCCGATAATTACGGACAATACGACGACTGGCTGGAGATTTACAATCCGGGAGGCGATACTCTGGATCTGGCCGGAATGTATCTGACTGATCATTTGGTTTTGCCGACGCGTTTTCAAATTGCATCGGGGAACGACAGTACTAAGATTGCTCCGCATGGTTACAAAATATTCTGGCTCGATGATGATGCGTCGCAGGGTGTTTTGCACACAAATTTTAAACTCTCTACACAGTTTAGCATGATTGCATTAGTCGGGAGCGATGGCGAAACGATAATTGATTCAATCCGATTTACAAATTCATTAAGCGATGTTTCATTCGGCCGACGATCAGACGGCTCTTCGCATTGGATTAATTTTGCGCAATCAACACCTGATGCAACTAACTGGTATAATTCAGGAATGGTTTTTATCAATGAACTGTCAACGAATAATCAATCTGTCGTTGCTGATGAATTTGGTGAATATGATCAATGGCTTGAATTGTACAATCCAAATGCCGATTCAGTTATGTGATACCGTCAGGCAGTGATATGACTATGATTCCTCCATTCGGATTTAAACTTTTCTGGGCTGATCAGCAAAGAGCGCAAGGAGAGAATCATTTGGATTTCTTGTTGAACGGCAACTCTAACGGCTGTTTGTATTTGCTAAAACCGGATTCTGTGCAAGATGATCAGATTTGTTACGCTGTGATTCCTGTCGATTCTTCATTCGGCAGGGCAGGAGATGGCAATGCAAATTGGCGTTTGTTCAAAGTTCCTACACCAAATTCTACAAATATCGATCTATCGATAGGAGTACATGAAATTCCACAACATGGAAATCTGATAGTTTTTCCGAATCCTGCAATTGGCAAGCATATCTTTTTTAATAAGCTTGTGACGTTTGAACTCTTCGATTTAACCGGAAGAAAGCTTTTGGAAGCCAAAAATTGCAGAGAAAGCGATGTGTCTGGCTTGGCTTCCGGTGTATATTATATACGAATACTCAATGGAGAATCGGTGAAATTGGTCATTCCATAGACGAATCCGTCATTGTTTTGTCCCTATTCCGGAGGTAGAAATATATTTTTTCCGATAGTGCCTGAAACAGGCGTTGTTCCTGATTTTCCGCTTGGAAAATTCGAAAAATCGACTCACTTTTGAGCGTCCGAAAAAGCCGGAATTCTAAACAATCAGATGAAAAAAATTCTACTCAGTTTTGCCGTTGCACTTTTATGCAGTGCCGGTACTCAGGCTCAGCGTCACCGTACGTGCAGCACTCATGAAAAATATTTACAAGCCGTATCGATGGATCCGTCTATCTTGGAACAACGTTCCGTGCTTGAGCAACAAACTCAGGAGTGGGTTGCCAATAATGCATCACAACGATCAAATGGAACAAACACAGTGCTTGTAACCATCCCGGTTGTTGTTCACGTTTTATATCAGAATGCGACTCAGAATATTTCGGATGCACAAATTCTTTCACAGATCGAAGTACTGAATGCTGATTATGCGCATCGTAATGCTGATTCAACAATTACACCTGCTGCGTTTCAACCGTTGATGGCAAATACACAAATTCAATTTTGTATGGCCAGCACTGACCCAAGTGGTAATTTAACAAATGGTATTGAGCGTCGTCAGGTTTCTGTTTCACAAATTGGAAACACCAGTAAGTATTATCAATATTCTCAGGGCGGATTAGCAGCATGGAATCGTAACTCATATCTCAATTTCTGGATTTGTGATATCGATGGAGGATGGACATTAGGCTTTGCATACCTGCCGGGTACTGCAGGAGCGGCTTACGATGGCGTGGTAATCGACTACAATTTTTTCGGAACTATAGGAACTGCTCAGGCACTATTTAATCTTGGCCGTACTGCAACTCACGAAGTAGGTCACTATTTGAATCTCGAACACATCTGGGCCGATGAATCTGCATGCAATGCCGACGACGGTGTGACTGATACTCCACAACAAAAAGGTGAAAATTACGGTTGCCCTTCGTATCCGCAAACTAGTCAATCTGGAGGCCGTTGTAATGCTTCCGATCCAAGTTCCATGTTCATGAACTATATGGACTATACCGATGATGCTTGTATGGCAATGTTTACACCCGGTCAGGGAACGCGCATGCAGGCAGGCGTAACAAGCGGTCGTCCGGGACTACTTACATCAATCGGCTGCTCCGTATTGACATCTATTTTATCGCCGGGAGGGAAAATCGGTTTGACTATTTATCCAAACCCTTCGGCCGGTGAATTCGAATTCACTACCGGCTTTATTAATTCGCAAACAGAAATTCAGGTAACTGATATCGCCGGACGTGTAGTACTTGAAAAAACATTTATGCCTGGCGATAGACTTTCATTTGATCTCACTCAAAGCCCTGCCGGATCTTACTTCGTCGACGTAAAAGCTGACGGACATCGGGAGGTGAAGCAGGTGACGAAGTTTTAACAATTAGCTAATTTGTTGATTAGCTAATTAGCTAATGATGTCGAATAATATTGTGGAGTTTGCTTCTATGGAGCAAACTCCTTTTTTTGAATTAATACTTCTATCGATAAATAGTCGTCTTGACTCATTCAGGAACTAATTTTCATCAGCTAATTAGCTAATTCTCTTCACCCCCTTCACCCCCTCAAACCAAATCACCGAAACAAACCCAATCGCTATACAAATCAGGAGTTGAGTTAAGTTTAATGTTTCGAACAGGAAGAATTTGGCCAAGGGTGGAACGAAAATAAGAAGGGCGGAAATGACGATAGTAAGAAGAATGATAAATGAAACCATTCCGTTTTTGTAACGAATTGTTTCGAGGATTGAATAATAGAATGAGCGATTAATTAAAGTCAGGAAAAGATTTGCAGAGATCAGAACGGTGAACACCATAGTTCTTGTAAGTTCCTCATCATAGCCTGATCGTACGGAGTATTGGTAAGCAAAAAGTGTTCCCGCTGTAATAAACAAGCCTTGTATTATGCTCGTGGTTAATTCGCGCATATTAAAAAAGGTGTCGGTGAATGGTCGCGGTTTTTCCAGCATACTGTTTTTTTCCATCGGTTCATTTTCGTAAATGATAGAGCAGGTAGGGCCCATGATCAATTCGAGAAAAATAATATGAACGGGTGAAAAAATATTCGGATAAATCCAGCCGAGCGCGAGAGGAATAATTACAGTGAGAATAATCGGAATGTGAATCGAGATAATGTAGCGTATTGCTTTTTTCAAATTAGTGTAGATGCGACGGCCCATTGCCACGGCATCGAGCATTTTCGACAAATCATCTTCAAGTAAAATAAGTGATGCAGCCTGCTTTGCGATTTCCGTCCCTTTCTTTCCCATCGCAATTCCAATATGTGCAGCCTTCAAAGCAGGACCGTCGTTTACTCCATCGCCCGTCATAGCTACAATGGCTTTGTTAGCCTTCAGAGCATTGATGATTTTTAATTTCGCTTCGGGGAAACATGCGGGTAAATACATTTGTTTCCATTACTTTTTTATTCAGCGTTGCCTCATCCAAGCTCATCAGTTCATCACCGCTCATGCTGTTCTCGTAGCCATGAAAACCGGTTTGCTTTGCAATAGAAGTGGTGGTAAGTGCATTGTCACCGGTCACAATTTTTAAATCAATTCCGGCTTTGTAAAATCCTTCGAATACTGCATTAATGTTTGCCTTTGGAGGATCATAAAATGCGACCAAGCCTTTAAAAGCAAACTTGAATTCCTGCTGTGTTTTCGGAAAATCAGCACCGTCGAAAATGGCTTCTCCGACACCAAGAACGCGATAACCATCGGCAGCCATTGATTGAATGGCGGAGTTAATTGCAGCAGTTTGTTTTTCGGTTAAATTGGATATTGCCATTAATGCTTCAGCAGCACCCTTAGCAGCAATAATGCGTTTGCCATTTTTGTCTTCGAAAAGATGTGTCATCATCGGAGGTTTCCCGCCGAGAGGATACTCATGAATCATCTTGTATGACGATCTCTCATCATGAAGCACGATTTCACCGTATGTTTTATGAAGTGCGACTTCCATCGGATCAAATGGTATCGGCTCACTGGCCCACATGGCGAGATGAATCAGATTTTTCTCCTCGTCGGTATTGATGTCTTCGGGGTTCAACGTTCTTTCTGTGGAAATGACAAACAATTTTGCCAGACTCATTTTGTTTTCAGTGATCGTTCCGGTTTTGTCGGTGCAGATTACGGTAGCACTTCCTAATGTTTCTACTGTCTTCATTTGCTTCACCACAATTCCCATCTTCATCAATCTCCACGCACCAAGAGCCATAAACGTCGTAAAGGCCATCGGAATTTCTTCAGGAAGAATACTCATCGCCAGCGTGAGGGCTTTTAGTAAACTGTCGGTGAAATTTTTCGACATGTAGTAATTAATTCCCCAAACAATCACAAATACAATAGCACCAATGATGACCATTTTTGTCACGAAGTTCTTGATCTGAATTTCAAGTGGTGTTTTTTCTTCTTTGATGCTTGCCAGACTTGTTCCGATTTTTCCAAGCTTGGTGTTATTTCCAATGGCTGTAACAGTGGCAATGGCTAATCCGCTTGCGACCATTGTACCCGAAAAAATAGCATTGTCGTCTTTTGCCGAATCTTTGTAAACCGCCATCGACTCGCCGGTTAAAATCGATTCGTTGACGGAAAAGTCGTTTGAATGAACGATTGTACCATCTGCAGAAATGAGCGAACCTTCCTCTACAATAAGACTGTCGCCAATAACGATTTCGTCGCTGGCTATTTCAGTAACAATACCGTTTCTGATTACTTTGCAATGAGGCTGAGAGTAACTCTTCAATTTCTCCAAAGCATTTCTGCTTCTGGAGTCTTGATAGAGTGTAATGGCGGAAACGATAAATATAGCAGTAGTTAAGAAAATGCCATCGCCATATTCACCGCTGATAAAATAGACGGTCGCTGCAACAAAGAGTAAAATGACCATCGGCTCTTTTGCCAGACTTTTTACTGCATCTATGAAACCGTTTTCCTTTTTATAAGAAAGTTTGTTTTCGCCATTCTTCGTCCGCGACGCAATTACTTCATTGTCGTTGAGTCCTTTTATGCCAAAATTGCTGACTGCCATCCCGCCTGAATTAGTTCTACGTTAAAATGAAAAATGTAAGGTAGAGCTTTCCCGGCTTGTTTCAACTGATCGAGCTCATTGATTGGATGATTTGCTTAGAAGAGGACGTGAAAATATTTGAATTTTCTACACTGAAACCGTTGTTCTTGGAAACATCTGTACATGCTATCCTGAAAATTCGATGAATGAAGATTGAAACTCAGTTTCGGAATTTTATTTCAGCTGAATTTTCCCGCTTCCATTGCAGAAATCACAAATTACCGGAGACCGGTAAACGCCCGTTCCTTCGCAAAACTCACAATTCACTGTTTTTATTCCGGCGCAAAAGGAGCATGCAGCGAAAAAAGTTGTTGCAACACCTTTCGAGTCGTAAGTGGTTTCATAATGCCCGCCACTTCCTTTGCATTCCGGACAATTTTTTCGTCCCGAGCTATTGCAGTTGTAACAAGATGTCGGGACTTTTATTTTCCCCTCACCATTGCACTTCTGACAAATTTCGAAATCCTGATTTTTCTCTGAATCGTCTGCATATGTAATGAGATAGTCTAACGCTGTTTCAAAAATGCGTGATGTGTCGATTCCGGAGGCTTCGTATCCTGCCAGAATTACCTTGTGCTTTAGAGAAACAGAAGGGAGGTGCTCCTCACAGCAGAAGGCCAGGCTTTGAATTTCTTTTATCGAACTGAAAAGTATTTCAAGCGAATCGGAGGTGTAGTTTTCTTTTCCGAGAAAATATCCTGCTAAGTAGTCCGCTATTAATTCACTTTGTATTTCAGTGTCCTGCCACTGCTTTTTAATTTGTAAAGCATGCGTTATCGTATGCGCAAGAATGTAATCGGTAAATAGGTTGCGATCATCCGACTTCCAAATAAAATCGGTAAGAAGAGAGTAATCGATAATTACCTGTGCCGTATATAATCTGTTTGGATAGGCACGAACGGATATTTTATTCTTACCCATCTGCGTACTTATTTTCAGATCGGTGGTAATTCCAAATGTGTTCTCAATTGCATTTTTGCTTGATCGTATTTTCTCATCCAAACTTCGACTGCCCGTTGTTGATGAATTCGCTCCAATCAAAGATGTACTTCCGGTCAGACATTGTCCATAACTTGAAGATATGCTGAACAGAATTTGCAAAAAAAGGAGAAGGCGAGCAAGCATGGCAAATATGGAAACTGTTTACAGATAAATATCGCTTAAAAAACGAATTATTGTAAAAACGCGAAAAATTGAAGAGGTAGCGGGTTTGGTTGCGTTGAAATTGGTTACAAATTGAATGATTTGAAGGTTATTGATTCGAAAAATGCGTATTTTTGGAGCATAAAATTTTCACATGAAATATACCCAAATCAACAACCAGCTTTTTATCAGCAACAGAAAGAAATTTACTGCCGAGTTGCTGCAGGATTCAATCGCGATCTTTCATTCAAACGATGAAATGCCTCGTAATGGTGATTGTAATTTCCCTTTCCGACAGCAATCGGATCTTTTTTGGTTAAGTGGTATCGATCAGGAACAAACAATTCTTGTTATTGCTCCAAATCATCCAATGCCGGAATATCGTGAGATGCTTTTCCTGCGTAAGACGAACGAACATATCGCCGTTTGGGAAGGACATAAATACACGAAAGACGAAGCTCGTCAGGCCAGCGGAATTCAATCTGTTTTCTGGGTTGATGATTATGCTGCAATTCTTCCTGTGCTCATGCATCATTCAGCGAACGTTTATATTAATTTAAATGAAAACGATCGCTTCTCTTCTGAAGTTGAATATCGCGACGAACGTATGGCGCGTGAGTTGAAGAAAAAATATCCGAATCATAATTACGAACGCTCTGCTACGGTGCTTGCTCGTTTACGTACGATCAAGTCTGATGAGGAAATTAAACTCATGGGCGAAGCAATCGATATTACGAATAAAGCATTTCACCGTGTATTGCAAACTCTTCGTCCGGGTGTAATGGAATATGAAATTGAAGCGGAAATCACCTATTCGTTTTTGAAGAATCGCGCTACAGGTCATGCTTACTATCCGATCATCGCGAGTGGAGCAAGTGCTTGTGTGTTGCATTACAATGATAACAACAAAGAGTGCAAAGACGGAGATGTAATTCTCCTCGACTTCGGTGCTGAATATGCAAACTATGCAGCCGATTTAACACGCAGCGTACCGGTGAATGGAAAGTTCACTAAACGTCAGGCCGATGTTTACAATGCCGTTCTCCGTGTGATGCGCGAAGCAACGAAAATGCTCGTTGTCGGAAATACAATTCCACGCTATCATGAAGAAGTTGGTCGTATCATGGAGCAGGAATTAATCGGACTCGGATTATTGAAAGCTGCCGATGTTGCCAAACAAGATCCTAAGCAACCTCTTTACAAAAAATATTTTATGCATGGCACATCACATTTCTTAGGACTCGATGTGCACGATATCGGAAACCGTTACGCACCAATGCAAGCCGGAATGGTCTTTACTTGCGAACCGGGAATTTATATCCCTGAAGAGAATTTAGGTATCCGTATCGAAAACGACATCCTCATCACTGCCAAGGGTCCGGTAGATTTAATGGCCGCTATTCCGGTGGAGGTTGAGGAGATTGAGGCGTTGATGGCTAAACAATTGGTTGATTAGCTGATTTGACGATTAGCTGATTTTGCGATTAGCTGATTAGCTGATTTGACGATTAGCTGATGAGGTCTTTCCTTAATTGAACTATTCAATTCTGTACAAGCCTTTTGCTTGGATTAATGTCTGTTGATTATTTCAACATACAGTCTTTAATTTATCTTCTGTCATCACAAGTTTCGCTACGTAAGTTCTGCAGCCTTAATCAGCTAATCAGCTAATCGTCAAATCAGCTAATCCGGAAACATGAACCCCCTCCTCCAATCCTACTTCATCACTTACGCAAAAGCTCAGGCTAGAAAGCGGGGGACGAATTTTCGTCGGGCGGGGAAGTCGGATTATCGGAGTTTTTTAGTGCACGTTCGTACGCAAATTATTCATGGGTTTTTGATTGTTGCGGGTATGCTTTCGGCCGGATTGGCTTTGAAAGGTTTTTTATTGCCGAATGGTTTTATCGATGGGGGAGTAACGGGTATTTCGCTTTTGATTACCGAGCTCACGGGAATAAGCTTGCCGATTCTGATCATTGTAATCAATATGCCTTTTATTTATCTCGGGTGGCGACAGATCAACAAAACTTTTGCACTCAAAACACTGACGGCAATTATCGGATTGGCACTCTGCTTAGTCTTCATTCCTTATCCGATTGTGACGAGCGATAAACTTTTAGTTTCTGTTTTTGGCGGATTCTTCCTCGGCGCCGGAATCGGTTTGGCCATGCGAGGTGGTAGTGTGATCGATGGAACAGAAATTTTAGCACTCAGTCTTTCCAGAAAATCATCACTTACAATCGGTGACATCATTCTTGTCATTAACATCATCATCTTTTCAATCGCAGCTTTTGTATTGTCATTTGAGCAAGCTTTATACTCAATTCTGACGTATCTCTCTGCAGCCAAAACCGTCGACTACATCATTTCCGGAATTGAAGAGTACACGGGAGTGACGATTATTTCTGAACGAAGCGAAGAGATCCGAAAAATGATCACCGAGCAATTGGGTCGCGGCGTAACGATTTATCGAGGTAAACGCGGTTACGGCACACACGGTCACCGACTCACGGAAGTAGACATTATTTTCTCCGTCGTTACCCGTCTCGAAATGGCCAGCCTAAAAGCCGAAATAGAAAAAATCGACGGGCAGGCGTTTCTGATTACGCATTCGATAAAGGATACAAGAGGGGGGATGATTAAGAAGCGAGCTATTCATTAGTCAATTAGCTAATCAGCTAATTAGCTAATTAGCTGATTGGGTTCTGCAATACCGAATAAAATCCGTTCCCGGCAAATCCGAAAACCCGAGCTGACGCAGCAAAGTAATTACCTGGCCGCGATGAAAAGTAGAGTGGGTGTGGCAATGGTGAATTGCTTCCCAGCGAGGCTGATTGAATTCGGTGCCGTCCATTGTCTTGAACTGAAATTTTTCTTCGAGCTCTTGTTCCGAAAGACGTTCGATCAGCGCAATCCAATTGCTGCTCGTTTCAAGCATTTGTTTTTTTGCTTCCGTAAACGTTCCGTTAAAAGACTTGCTCGGCCAGCTCGAAAGTTGAACACCTTGCAAACGTTGTAGCCAGATCTGTTCAGCATCCCAAATGTGAAAAAGCGTTTTTTGCAAAGATGGAAAACTGCTTACCAGTTCTTGCTGTATTTTATCGTCGCTGACATTCTTTTCTATGTAGTCAAGAATAAGTCGGTTTGCCCATAAAGTAAAATGGCAATAGGAGATGAGTTGAGGTTTCATTATTTCTGATTCGTTGATTCGTAAATTCGTTGATTAGTTGATGGTTCTTACTAAACACGACTTCGGTTTTTCATAGGGGAGTTAAATACTATTCATTGGCGAATTGATCATAGAAAGAGAGAGGTGCTTACACATCAAATGAATCAAACGATATGTCATAACTTTAGAGCGGCTAACAAATTACCCATACTCTCCGCACTCCAAATATGAAACACAGAAGATGCAATTAGTAAGGACCATCAACTAATTAACTAATCAGCTAATTAGAAGGCTCGCCACCCCTGCGCCACCAACGTCACCCGATTCTCCGACTTATCCTGCAAGTACATTCCTTCCGATGCCGATGTCATGTGACCAATCGTTGAGAAGTCTAAATTCATTCGGAGCTTTTCGTAATCTTCAACTTTAATGGTGAAAAGCAATTCGTAATCTTCGCCGCCACTCAATGCGCATATCGTTGCATCGAGACCGAACTCGCGTGCTTTGTCGTATGTCTGCGGATCGATCGGGAATTTGTCTTCGTACAAAACACAACCTGTGCCGGATTGCTTACAGAGATGCATTAGTTCTGAAGCAAGTCCGTCGGAAATATCAATCATCGATGTCGGCACAACATTCAGCTCGCGTAATTTGTCGACGATGTCTTTTCTCGGCTCAGGTTTTAATTGTCGTTCGAGAATATAATCGGCTCCGCTTAAGTCGGGTTGTATTTTCGGATTCTCCAGGAAAATTTTCTTTTCACGCTCGAGCAATTGCAAACCTACATACGCTCCGCCTAAATCTCCACTCACGCAAATGAGATTCGTTTCTTTCGCTCCGTTGCGATATACAATTTTATCTTTCGGTGCTTTACCGATAGCTGTAACTGATAAAATCAATCCGAGATTCGACGACGTTGTGTCACCGCCAACTAAATCTACACCGTAACGATCGCACGCCATTTTCATTCCGGCGTACAATTCTTCAATGGCTTCGAGTGAAAAACGATTCGACAATGCTAGCCCAACAACTACTTGTTTCGGCTCGGCATTCATTGCATAGATATCGCTTAAGTTTACAGTAATGGCTTTGTAGCCTAGATGCTTGAGCGGATGAAAAGTCAGATCGAAGTGAACGCCTTCAACGAGCATGTCGGTAGTTACGACCGTCATGTTGTCGCCGTTGTCGATAATAGCCGCATCGTCGCCAATACCTTTTACACTCTCTTTATTAGTAAGAGAAATCGCCGCCGCCAAATGGTCAATCAGCCCAAATTCCCCTAAATCAGTCAATTCTGTACGGTTTTCCTTGTTTTCAAACATGGGCGCAAAGGTAGTTGGTTAGTTGCTTGGTTGCTTGCTTGGCTGGAAGTTTTTGGGCTTCGACCGGCTCAGCCTGGTGGGCTCTGCTTGGCAGGTTGCGGACCCTGTTCACCCGCACTGTTACTCAAACTCACACAATAATGGAAACAATCAAATAACTGAATACTAGTCATTTGCATTGATTTAAGCATCAAAAAATCAGAGATGAAGAGAAAGTTTAGTGCGAGTTTGAGTAACAGGGTGAGTGAGCAGGCTCCGAACCCCGCACCCGCCGGGCTGAGCCTGTCGAAGCCTGCCTACTTTTTCCCCACATTAACCTAACCCTCTTTGCCTGTTTTCAATTATTAATTCATCTTTGGCGACCTAAACAAAACCTTCTAAATCAATGAAAAGGAACTTATTCCTGGTAGCTGTTATTGCCCTTATTCTTTCGGACTTTTTTGGGGCAAACGCCCAGCAAATGGACGGATATACATTATATAGTATCCAAAATAGTACAGGTGCTGTGCTAATTGACACAAACGGAACTACTTATCATAATTGGACAAATCTGAGCGGAGGTACAGGCTATAGTGTGTACTTACGTCCGGGTGGAAATTTGATTCGTACCGTAATGAATAGTGGAAACTCTTTCAACGGCGGAGGAATCACCGGTCGTGTTCAGGAAGTGGACTACAACGGAAATCTGGTATGGGACTATGTGTACTCTACCACTCAATATTGTATGCACCACGATATCTGCCCAATGCCGAATGGAAACGTACTCCTCATTTCATACGAGCTAAAAACCGCATCCGAAGTTTTACAAGCAGGCGCATCAACTTCTCATGTGATGTGGCCTGATAAAATTGTTGAAGTTCAACCGAACGGACTCAATGGCGCAAACATCGTTTGGGAATGGCACGTGTGGGATCACCTGGTTCAAAATATCGATTCAACGAGAGATAATTATCAATCTTCCATCCTGGATCATCCGGAACTGTTAAACATTAACTATCAAAACTCGTCAAATACAAAGGACTGGATGCACATGAATGGTATCGACTACAATCCGGTGCTCGATCAGATTGTTTTCAGCTCTCATAATCTTAATCAGCTCTTCGTAATCGATCATAGCACGACAACGGCCGAAGCTGCGACTCATACCGGAGGAAATTCAGGACATGGTGGCGATTTTCTGTATCGTTGGGGAAATCCCGCTTCTTATGGCGCTTCAGGATCGCAAATACTGAATGTTGTTCATGACGCTCATTGGATTCCACAGGATTGTCCTCGCGCAAATGAACTCGTTGCGTTCAATAACAATGGAATTTCAAATAATCAGTCGGCCGTGGATTTCGTGATTCCTCCTTACGACGGATATAATTACACTTACACCGCAGGTACTGCCTACCAACCGACGTCTTACTCTCTGCGCCATACTTGTAATGGGCACAGTTCAAATATGGGAAGCTCAGAACAATTGCCGAACGGAAATATGTTAGTCGCTGTTGCTACTTCAGGAACGATCTATGAAGTTGACTCAAACGGTACAACATTGTTCAGCAAAACGCTTTCCGGAAATGTTCCGCAGGCTCATCATTATTCTGCTTGCTATATCAGTGGAACAATGCCGGCAACACCTAATATTACTCAGAATGGCGGAACGCTTACTTCCGATGCGGGTTATCAGTATCAATGGTATGATAACGGCGTGGTAATTACCGGTGCAACGAATCAATCGTACAATCCGCCGCATGATGGAAATTACGAAGTACAGATCATCGACCCGAATGGTTGCCGCTCTGCACTTTCCTCACCTTACATTTATATCACAACAGGTATCACAAACGACGAATTCAGTAAATCTGTAACGCTCTTCCCAAATCCATCGAACGGAATGATTCACATCGGCGGAATTGCTCCTGAGAATATCAATCTTACTACTATAAGTGATATCCATGGAAAAGTTGTTTCTGAGTCGAAAAATGCATCTCAGATTGATTTGTCCGCAGTTGCAAATGGATTATACATGGTCCGAATCCAAACAGCCGGTCATGTAATGATCAAAAAGGTTAATATTGTACGTTAATAGAAAATAATAAAAGAGGATGAAAAAGTTAGTATTGTCATTGTTGGTGTTGGCCTGCGCTCTGCAAGTGTCAGCAAAAAAAGTAAAGTTTGCTGTCGACATGACGGGTATTGTAATCAATACAACCGGCATGCACATTTCCGGTGATTTTCAAACGGAGATCGGATTGCAAAACGATTGGGTGTCTGATTCAACTTCATTGTTTCAGGAAAGTGCCGATACAAATATCTATAGCATCGTTGTCGATATTCCTGCATTCCGTCTTTACGAATATAAATTTTTAAACGGTGATCAATTCTACGAAGCGGAATTCGTGCCTGTTGAATCTCGTGTAGGTTACAACTTCGACGATAATCGTTGGTTGTATGTTGATTCACTTGGCGACGATACTACTTTCGTCGGAAACATTGTTTTCGCTGCAAATGCTCCGGCGAATTTATTTCTTCTTCGCTCTTTAGTCGATATGCAAAATCTCCCTGCTGTTGATCCTGCCGGTGTTCACTTAGCAGGCGATTTTCAGGGAAACAATCCTGCAACTACTTATCTGTATTCATTCACTCCCGGAATTTACGAAGTGATTAGTTACATGGCTGCGGGTACTTACGAATACAAATTCTACAATGGAAATACTTCAGGCGCTGCGGAATCCGTTCCTTCAACTTGCGCTTCCAATGGAAATCGTTTTGTCGATGTAACAAAAGATTCTGTCATGACTCCATACTGCTTCTCTGAATGTGGTTTGTGTGCAATCGGCATCAACGAATACGCTCCGAAAATTGCTTACTCATTATATCCGGTCCCTGCTGCTGAATCAACAACGATAGAATTCGAACATGCTGTTGCTCCGGTGCAAATTACCATCACTGACCAAAACGGAAAAATCGTTCGTACATACAATGGTTTCGCGGGAAGTAAAATGAATATCGAAAGAGGGAACTTGTCCAAAGGCATGTACTTCATTTCAGTAAAAAATTACTCAGGAGAAAGATTGCTTCAGACTAAATTGATATTTGAATAATCGATTCAGGTTGCAATTCCAGTTCAATCGAATTTATTTTAAGACATTAATACTATCATGATAAAACGTCTTTCAGGGCTGTTCCTGTTGTTGAGCATTTGCTCGGCAACGGCAACAGCTCAATTTCTTTACGACTATACAACAATTCAACGAATTGAAATCATATTCGATCAGCCGAATTGGGATTATCAGATGGATACGGCTAAAATCGGAACGGATACTTTTATCGTTGCTTCAACAGTGCTGATCAACGGAATTCAATTCGACAGTGTCGGAGTGAAATATAAAGGAAACAGTTCTTACGATTCTACTTACGCAAAGAATCCGTTACATCTATCACTCGATGAATTCAAGAATCAATCGTACGATGGATATACAAGTATTAAATTGGGTAACGGCTATGCAGATCCTTCCATGATTCGTGAAGTGATTTCTTACAATGTACTTCGCAATTATATGGATTGCCCTCAGTCGAGTTTTGCGGAAGTGTTCATAAATGGAGTTTACATCGGTTTGTATTCTAATATAGAAAGCGTCGACAAGAAATTTATTTCTGCTAAATTTCTGTCTTCTCAAAACGCCTTTTTCAAATGTAACCCGATTGGCAATCCGGGTCCTACTACAAAATGCAATCTGAAATTTATCAATGCCGATTCTTCATCATATCAGAATTACTATGAATTAAAATCTGATTACGGGTGGAACGAATTGGTGAATCTCTGCGATACGGTAACAAATACGCCTGCTGCTCTCTCTTCAATTATAGACATCGATCGTGTAGCGTGGATGCTTGCATTTAATAATGTAATGGTGAATCTCGATAGTTACTCCGGTGTTTTTTGTCAGAACTACTATCTGTACCGCGATAACGACGGACTCTTCAATCCGGTTGTATGGGATTTGAATATGTCGCTCGGCGGATTTCCATTTGCCGGCGGAGGTGCAACCGGAATGGGCTCGCTCAACGTCACTGCGATGACGCAATTCCCGCTCAATGCCCATTCAACTGATCCTTATTGGCCACTGATTAACGATATTTTTAATAACGCTCAATTTAAAAGAATGTATTTCGCTCATGCACGAACAATCACCAATGAGTTTTTGTCCACTCTTGGGTATAGTGTAATGGCTAATTATCTTCAAGGAATAATTAATCCGTCTGTAACTGCCGATACAAATAAGTTTTTTTCTGATACCCAGTATCAAAATAGTCTCACGACAGATATATCTATTGGAAGTTATACCGTTCCGGGGATTAATAATTTATGCTCTGCAAGGAATTCTTTCCTTCTTGCTTCAACTGAGTTTAATTATACTTTGCCTGATATCAATAACATTCTTGTGAGTGATACATTTCCGAAAATTGATAGTACCATTTACATTACAGCTGCCATTTCAAATGCAGGATTAGGCGTGTATCTCGGCTATCGCTATGATAACGATTTGCACTTTACCCGTATTCCAATGTTCGACGATGGTGCACATGGCGACGGATCTGCAGGCGATGGAGTTTATGGTGTTTCCGTTACTATGGATGCCGCTCAATTGTACTACTACATTTACGCAGAGAATACTGATGCCGGTATGTTTTCACCGGAGCGTGCCGAGCATGAATTCTACCATGTAACGGCAAATGTACCCGTTGCTACGGCGGGACAAGTAGTGATCAATGAATTTTTAGCCGTTAATCAGAGCGATACAATAAATGAGAATGGAAAGAACGAAGACTGGATCGAATTTTACAATACAACAAACAGCGATCTGAGTTTATTCGGACTTTACATCACCGATGATTTTACGAATCCGACAAAATTCGCATTCCCCGAAAACACAATTATTCAGGCAAACAGCTATCTTATTATTTGGGCTGATGAAAAAAATACGACGTCATCGTACATCCACACAAATTTCAAATTGGCCGGAACAGGTGAGGAGCTTATGCTAAGCGACCTGAATGGAAATGTACTCGACAGTCTTACATTCGGCCCGCAGGCAAACGATCTTTCATGGGGCCGTTGTCCTAATGGCACCGGAAACTTCCAGGTACTTCCTTCGACTACTTTCGCAAAGGAAAATTGTCCTGTAGGTATCGATGAAATTTCAATTTACAACGGTACAATTGAAATCTATCCCAACCCTGCTCATTCTCAAATGACGATTCGCTTTTCCGAATTCGCAAAATCATTCACGATATGCGACATCACCGGGCGCGTGATGCTTTCGGCTAGTGGCGGTCAGGAAGTCAAATTGGATATTTCCAATGTGCCGGCAGGAGTATATTTCGTTAGAGCAGGCTCATCTACAAAGCGCTTCATCATCAACTAACACTCTTAGTGTGATAGTGTTAAAATAATACTCAAATCCCACGCAGATTTCCTATTTTTACCCGATATGAAACGGGTAATTCTGCTATTCTCCTTACTCTTAGTCTGCAGGTTCACAAAGGCGCAGGATCAAAAACTGATCGATAGTCTTTTCATTGCTTACTCGCATGAAAAGGTCGATACGGTAAAGATCATGTTGTTGAACGATATCTCCTGGCAGTATCGTACGTCAGATATGAATCGTTCTATTCAATTAGCTGATAGCGCTCTTAAGCAATCACTGCGAATTAATTTTAATCGTGGTATTTCAAAGGGATTTATTTTAAAAGGAGTTTATTATTCGATGACGGGAAATTACGACTCGGCCGTTATCAACTATGAACAATGCAGAGCCCTTCGGTCTTCACAAGGAGACACAACCGGTGTTGCTGCTGCTTTACACGATTTAGGAACGGTTCAATTATATCGCGGTAACTACGAACGAGCGCTCGACTATTTTTTGCAGTCACTTCGTATTGAAGAGAAATTTGGAACGAAGAGAAATATTGCCGAAGGTTATGTGAACGTTGGCGATGTTTACCTGGCTATGGATAATTTTGACCAGGCACTTGTTTATTTTAATAGATATCTGACGATTCAAAAAGATGCAACAGAACCGGGCGCTATCTGTGAGGTTTTATGTAACGTAGGAAATGTCTATTTCAATAAAAAGAACTATAAGCTCTCCGAAAAATATTATCTCGACGCGAAGAAAATTGCCGAGCAATCAGGAAACAATGAAGCAATTGCCATGTGTCTCGCCGGACTGGGAGATCTTTACGTTGTGCTCGACAGAGACAAGGAAGCACTAAATAATTACCTGGGGGCTCTCGATATTTTTAGCTCTCTGGGAAACGCTGAAGCAGTTGCCGATCAATACAACAGCATCGCAGGAATGTATCTGACCGGAGGAAATACCGGTCTTGCCATACAGTACGCCGATAGTGCTTTGGAAATCGCAAATGAAATTGGAACGAAGCGCCATATTAGAAATGCATATGAAATTAAATCGAAGGCGTATTTTAAAAAGGGTGATTTCAAAAACGCCTATGAGTTTCATGAAAAATATTTTATCTATAATGATTCACTAATAAATGAATCTAGCGCCAATAAAATGGCCGAGCTGCAAACTGTTTTTGAAACGGCAAAAAAGGAAAACGAAAACAAGCTTCTTGCAAGAGAGAATAGTATCAAAGATTTGGAATTGCAGCGAAGTCATATCCAGCAGTATGTTTTATTCGGCGCAATTATTCTGATCATCATCGTTGGTTATCTTTTCTATTCTCGAAATAAAGCTATACAAGGTGAGATTATGAATAAAGCTTTACTCGAAGAACGCGAGTTGCGTTCACGTGAGGTGATCGAGGCTGAAGAGCGAGAACGTATGCGTATTGCAAAAGATCTTCATGATGGTATTGGACAAATGCTTTCAGCAGCGAAAATGAATCTCTCTAATCTTGAGAATAAACTTAATGTTAAAGGCGGTGAAGAAAAGCAATTGATTGAAAATAGTTTAAGTCTCGTCGATGAATCAGTTCGCGAAGTGCGAAGCGTGTCGCATGCCATGATGCCGAATGCACTGATTAAGTCAGGCTTGTCGAAAGCGCTTCATGAGTTTATCAATAAGCTCAATAATCCCGGACTGAAATTTCATCTCGAAGTCATCGGCCTCGACGAACGACTTGAGTCGACAATCGAAACCGTTCTCTATCGTGTCATTCAGGAAATAGTAAGTAATATCATCCGCCACAGTAAAGCAAGCGAAGTTAATATCCAGCTTCTCCGTCACGAAGAAGAAATCGTTCTCATGGTGGAAGATAACGGCATCGGCTTCGACACATCACACGTCAAAGACTTCAGCGGAATCGGCCTGAAAAATATCCAATCACGCGTCGCTTACCTCAACGGAACGGTTAACTTCGATTCAACTGTCGGAAAGGGAACCACAGTGAATATCGAAATACCTTTGTAATTAAAAATTCAAAATTCAAAATTCAAAGCGTTTCTGCGGTTTCTGCTAATTTCTGCGATATCTGCGGGAAGCAAATGAAAGGAATAAATGAAAATATCAATAACAATATCTGCGCATTCTGCGAAATTTCTGCGATATCTGCGGGAAACAAATGAAGTGAATAAATGAAAATAAAACTCTACCTAGTCGACGATCACCAAATGCTCATCGACGGCATCCGTGCCTTGCTCAGCTCTGAATCCGATTTTGAAATTGTCGGTCAGTCAACCAGCGCACTAGATGCTCTCAATAAACTTGAAGCCGCTCAACCGACGGTACTTCTCACCGACATCAATATGCCGGGGATGACAGGCGTTGAGTTGGTAAAAGCCGTTCATGCAAAATTTCCGACAATAAAAATACTAGCCCTATCAATGCACGGCGATCGCCAAATGATTCACGATATGCTCGACGCCGGTGCCGACGGATACATTTTGAAAAATACAGGGAAAGAAGAATTAATTTCCGCTTTGAAAAAAATTGCTTCCGGAGGAATGTACTTCAGCGACGAGATCAGCGCCGAAATGATGCGCGCCATCTCTGATAACGAACGCAAATCAAAATCAAACGAACCTGAACTAACGGCGCGCGAATTGGAAATTGTAAAACTCATCAATAAAGAAATGAGTAATCTCCAAATTGCCGAACAACTTTTCATCAGCGAACGCACCGTTGAAACACATCGAAAAAATATTTTTCGTACAACAGAAACTAAAGGCGTTGTCGGCCTCCTGAAGTGGGCACGGGAGCGGGGATACCTGGATTAGTCTGCTGACTTTGGGCGAGACAAATAATTTCGTAATCTTAGTGTCTTAGTGTTTTATTTTTAACACTAAGACACTAAGACTGGCATTTCTAGAGGGCCTACTAATTCCAGGATTTGATTAATAACTAAATAATAAAGACTAAGGATTACATACTTCCTTCATCTGCACTCGGTCCGTAACTTCCCGGAATAGGAATGTTCAACAAGCGCAGGAAAACACCCAACTGTGCACGATGATGAACAATCTGGCAGTATGTCATCCGAAGCACTTCTGCTTTCGAATTTGTAAAATAAATTTGATCGCCATTGCGCATCGTCCACGAGTCCTCGAGCATTTTCTCATTCGCTTTTTTAAAGGATGCTTTCGCTTCTTCCAAATTCGTTTCGAAATACGCAAGAAGATCATTTGTGTTATTGATCACTTTTGGATCATATGCGTTTTTGGCAAAATCTAATTCACTAGTGGTAAAAGTAATATGTACCCAAGTCGGCAATTCAGCAATATGAGTCGCCAACGACCGTATCGTCATACTCTTTTCGTGCGGCTTCCAATCGTACTTGTCGTTCGGAACAATACTTAACATCTTACGCGTAGTCTGAGCTTCCATTTCCAGCTCTTTCATTAACATCGGAATCATTTCCATAGGTGTGTTATTTTCCGACAAAGATGGAGGGGGGGGAGTGACAACCCTATGGCAGTCTGTTTTAAAATTAGCTGATTTGCTGATTAGCTAATTAGCTGATTAACTGTTTGGCTATTCACCCCGGAATCATTCCTGCAAAACCTGTTTTCCCCGATAAAAAATCGAAATGACAACCCAATGGCAGCCTATTTGAAATTAGCTAATTAGCTAATCAGCAAATCAGCTAATTTAATACTCAACAGGCACCTTCTCCATATAGCCACTAAGCAACATATGATCCGAAAAAAAATCGACTCCGCTGTGTCGTGTAGTTTTTGAATTCGGTTGCGTTTAAAGTCGCGATACTCGTGGCGTTTGTGACACCAGCCGATGACGTGCCAGTGGAGGGCGTAAAAAATTAAACCGATAGGCTCTATTTTGCGAGTGCTGGCGATTTCACCTTTATTAATGTAATCGATCGAGAGAATTGTCTTTGTAGCAATCGCATTTTGAATAATGCCCATGAACTCGAAATTGAGTTTAAAGCATGCAGGCACTTGCATTTTTATCTGCTTCGACAATTGCTCGACACGATTCTTTTCTTTCTCACTCAATACGGCCTTGATTTTACTCAGGGCCGCTGAATAATTTTTCCGTATCGATTCGTCAGCGAAACCTTCTACTAGTGCTTCGACTAACAAAAACGCATTCGCTTCATCGGCATTGAATTTTACGGGAGGAAGAAAATATCCCGGAACGATGTAGTAGCCTTTACTGCTCTCAAAGCCGATCGGAATTCCTTGCTCGTTCAATGCTTTCACATCACGATAAACCGTGCGAACACTGATGCCAAATTTCTCGGAAATCTTTTCTGCACTCACGTGTTTTCGCGATTGTAGAAAAGTGAGGATTCCAAAAAGGCGGTCGATGCGGTTCATAATGCAATTAGCTAATTAGCTAATCAGCTAATGGTGTTAGATGTTTAGTGAACCTCTTCAATCAGATACTTCACATTATTTCATATCCACCGTCTCCTTCTTTTTCTTACCAATCAACTTCATTCCCAAAGGTGATTTTGGAGAAAGAGCAAGGAAAGTTTTTCCGTCAATTTCTATTTTTCCTAAAGCGACACTCAGATAGAGATATCCCTTATTCGTTTTTACCAAACTGCCCGGTACAACCTGATCTAATGTCGGTTCAATATTAATTTGTTCGAGTATCGATTTAATAAAAAGCGTTTCATTCAATTGGTTGTTTATCTTCTCCTGCTCCAATTGCATCATCGCCCGCGCCGTTTCGTGCTTATCGCCGGCCGAACTCTTCGAATCATTCTCTGCATCATCCACCAGGTCCTTCAATTGAAGTTTCTGTTGACGAATCTTCTCCTCAACCAGCATAATGCAATGTGCGTGGATTTTCTCTTTCAGTGTCATAGGCCGCGAAGATACGCATTGGGGGCTGATTTTCGCAACCTTGGTTGGATTAGCTGATTGGCTGATTAGCTAATTAGCTAATAGCCGCTTGGAAGATGAGAAACGGCAGAATTCTTAAATACCGCACCATCAGCTAATCAGCTAATCAGATTACCGCCGCCCACTAAATGACCGACAACTGAATTCTCGGATGCAGCCCCATCAGCTAATTAGCTAATCAGCTAATCAGATTACCACCGCCCACTAAATGCCCAACTGCTGAATCCTCGGCTGCAGCCCCATCAGCTAATCAACTAATCAGCTAATCACCTAAGTGCTGGTGGGTATACACTTTACCCCCCACACGGCATTGTAACGGAGCCCCGCTCGTCGCATTTTTGCACCGACCATAATACCCGCTGCCATGTTTACTCTTCGAATTGCCACTATTCAGGTGTTCTTCCTGCTTTTGTTCATTGGAACGCAATCGGGATTCGCTTCTAAAGATCCTATTCTTACTAATTCGACTGAAATCGAATCGGCTGTTCATACCGATCTCGAGCAGTGGATTTCAAGCGACTCGTATCTCAAATTTAAAGAACATCATTTTCCGGAAATCAAAGGTTCGCTGACAGTTGCCATCGGTGTCTCAGGAAATGGGAAAATCGAAACGATTTTTAATCAGGATAACTCTACTAATAGCATCGCTTTCTTCAATGCCTTTAGTGACCTGCTCAAGAAGCACACATTCGCATTCAAAATGAAAAAAGGAGAACGCATAAAAATTATTCACACGTTTAAAATACAATAACAACATACCCACAATGAAAAAACAACTCTGCGTAATGCTCATCGGAGCATTTATTTCCGGGCATACAATGGCTCAGGAAGAACTTCCAACCGTTTGGGAAGGAAAATTTGATAATCGCGCTACCGTTCTCTCGGTAAGCAATAGCGATGGATCAATGATCATGGGAACGGATGAAGATCAGTGTACGCTGCTCGACGAATCTGCTAAAGTGCTTTGGTCAACTAAATACAAAGAGCTTACTAATAAAGAAGGTGTAAAGACAGCCGAAATCCAGAATGTGTACTGGGGAGCAAATCTTCTTTTTCTGTTCGACAAAAAAATCGGTAAGGATAAAATTACCGTTGTCGATATTAAAAAAGGTGCTGCAATGTGGACAACAGACCAGTATCAGGATCTGACAGAAGAAAATATCGAATACATCGAGGATCTCGATGCGTTTTTCTTTTCTCTCAAAAATTCTACCGTGCTTATCAATGCGCGTACAGGTGAAAAAATATGGGAGACAGATAAATTCAAAGGATCAATTGGAGGTTATATGTATTTCTCCGATGCAAAAGAATTGCTCATGGTGAATTACAAACCAACCGGACTCGCAGCGTTATTTAGCGGATTCAAAAATCAACTTGTACGAATTAACGCGAAGACAGGTGAAATTATCTGGAACACGACGTTCAAAGGCTTTGTGGAAAAAGAAGCAGTGACTCGTCGCTCGCTTGTAAAATTATTTGTCAAAGGTGACAAAGTTTTTCTTCAGCTCGATGGCTTGCAGGTTTTCGATTATAAAAACGGACAGCCAATCTGGAGCGCTGTGTACGAAACGGATGAACAAGCAAAGACAGGCTTTTTCAATCGTGGTCCTCACGGTGGTCGAGTAGTAAAGGGAGGAATTTATCACGCTATTGCTGATCCACTTTTTACAGACAAAGAAGTATATCTGGTTCTCGGAAGCAACAAAATCAAGAACAAATTTATTGCGAAGTATGATGTCGAAACTGGAAATAAAATTTGGGAATCGGAAAAAATTACCAAAGCCGATGCGCTTCCTCATATTCATTTAAACAATGGGAAATTGATTTGTCAAATCGGAGGACTGGTTAATCAGCAAACGGTGGAGAACAAAACAGAATCAGGCCCGTCGGGAAGTGTGAATGTAACGTACTATAATAATGAGTGGATTTTCCTCGGAAGCTATGGAATCATGGCGCTCGATCCGGCGACCGGAAAAATTGCATGGCGATCAGAAAAATTTGACAAACGAATTTCCAATCTCGTCTTCGGCGACGGAATTGTTTTCGCAGGAAGCGGCGATGAGTTTTATGGCTTCGATGTTCAATCAGGTGAAATGAAAATAAACGTAGATCATGCAAAAGGAAAAGTTGGAAAAACAATGTGGGCATTTGATAATGGCGACAATGTTGTTTCCCGTATGATAATGGTATGGCTGCATACAGCAAGAAAAGACGGAAGTAAAGTGTACAACACCGATAAATTCCGCGGAGTTACAAGCTTCCATCAGGTAGGAAATCGTTTCTTCCTCCGAAAAGAAACCAATAGCAGCAATACGATCGCAGCCGTCGATCTCAAAACCGGAGAAATCATCGGCACTCTCAAATCCAAAGGCAAAGGCGGTGGCGGCGAATTCGGCGAAGGCCTCGACTTCATCACCGATGTGGCGAAATTCGTTTCGCTTTCCGCGGAAGAATGTGGAGAAGCATCGCGTTAGCC